>NZ_JAQQWS010000001.1:1168249-1275276 GCF_028610675.1 Alkalihalobacillus pseudalcaliphilus | reverse complement strand
GAGAGGGTTAATGTGAAGATACGGAGGCCAAACCTCGGAGTATCTGCACAAAGAGAGGGTTAATGTGAAGATACGGATGCCAAACCTCGGAGTATCTGCACAAAGAGAGGGTTAATGTGAAGATACGGAGGCCAAACCTCGGAGTATCTGCACAAAGAGAGGGTTAATGTGAAGATACGGAGGCCAAACCTCGGAGTATCTGTACAAAGAGAGGGTTAATGTGAAGATACGTATGCCAAACCTCGGAGTATCTGTACAAAGAGAGGGTTAATGTGAAGATACGGAGGCCAAACCTCGGAGTATCTGCACAAAGAGGAGGTTAATGTGAAGATACGGACGCAAAACCTTGGAGTACCTGTACAAAGTGGTCATTCATGTGTAGTGACGACTTCTTAACCTGTGGGTACGTTTACAACTAGTCCTCTCCAAAACATGTAAGTAGGGTTTCACTCTTTAACTGGTGGAACTTCATTCAATTAATATTTGCTTTTTATTAGTTGGCTTTTCATTCAGTCAGTCATTCATTTGTTTTGTAAGAGAAGTTCTCTAACCAAGAAGCTTGCACCAACCCAAGCGGAGGGAATGGGGTGGCCGACTCCTGCAGGAATAGCCTGAGCCTTGAGACCCCGCAAGCGAAGCGCGGAGGCTCAAGCAAGGCCTGCGGAAAGCGTGCCCCCTACTCCCGAAGCGATCATCGAAGATGAGCATATCATCTTTCGTACACTTTCATATAAAAGAAATCGCCCATTGTTTTTCGCAACGATTAATAGGTATAATAAGGTTGTTTACTGAATGGAAAGAATAGGAGTGCTTAAGCTTGGGATTACATGTTGTCTTATATCAACCAGAAATACCAGCCAATACGGGTAATATTGCTCGTACATGTGTTGGAACGAATACATCTTTACACCTAATTAGACCATTAGGCTTTTCAACAGAGGATAAAATGCTAAAAAGAGCAGGTTGCGATTATTGGCCAGATGTTAAAATTCATTATTATGATTCCATTGAGGAATTATTTCAAAAATTCCCCGAAGGTGAATTTTATTTTATAGAAACATTTGGTACAAAAAATTATAGTGAATTTGACTATACCGATGAAAACAAGGACCATTTTTTTATTTTTGGAAAAGAAACAACCGGGATTCCACGAGAAATTACTGAGCAATATCCTGAACGTTGTTTTCGTATTCCACAAACAGATAAAATTAGGTCACTAAATCTCTCCAATACGGCTGCCATTATTATCTATGAGGCTGTACGTCAACAAGGATTTAAAGGGTTAACCTAATTGAAAAATGAGGACAAAAAAAGAAAACTCGTCTTGTCATATAGACTAGACGAGCTTCTCTTTACTTCATTACTTTTTGTGTGGGTTGTCTTCATATCCAGCAGTAAAGATTGAAATTAAAAATACAAGACAGACACCAAGAATCAAAAGTGTGTTCATCATAATGATAGGCCTCCCTTTATGTACATCATTCCATTGGGTGTTCAAAAAGTAAGTTTTTTACTCTTACACGTTTGCACATTGGAAAGTTAACTATGAACTATTATAAAGGATCATAACGAAAAAGAAAACGAAACGATTTCATTTTTCACAAAATCATTAATATTATTTTGTTCAAGTCGATAAAAATGTATGTAAAAAGTTTTAAATGTGGAGGAATTAGTAGTGTCCAATCGTTATATCACAAGTCATTTCCCACTCATCTCCATTGTGTTGTTTAGCTTGGCCTTTGCCTTATTTGTACAAGGATTTCTAATTGAACAATTGATGAGTTTTGGGCTATATGAAGGAATGAGAGAATTTTTTTCGGAAAATGGAATTAAATTAACGTTATTATTCTTATTATTATTACTTTTTTTTATGGTATTCTCGGCACTTAAACTAATTGCAGATACAACGCTTCAGCTATCCCTTTTATTTTTTAGTAATGATGAGGAAGGGAAAGACTTAATAAAAGTCCGAACTGGCTCATGGGTGTTTTTTATAAGTGGCATGTTATCATTGTTTTTGGTCACGGAATGGCGCTGGTTATTGCTTTTATTTTTAGTCGCATGCCTCATTTATTTTGTGTATTTTATATATCAGGTGAGCGATTCAATGAGTTTTTTTGGAATGTTTGGAATGGTATTTTTCCATGTTATATTTTGGACAGGCTTTTTGCTTCTAACCTTATATGCAGCCGTCAAATTATATAACAGCTTTATTGCTAGCCTACCTTAGTAACAGTCGGTATCAATGAGAATACAACAGTAAAAGACCAACCTATTGGGTTGGTCTTTTTGGTTTTAATCAGCTTGCATGATTTCTTTCCAAATCAACAGTTGTGGTTGTCGGTCATTGACTGCAGCTAGGCTAGCCTTTTTGTCATAACCTATCCAAACTCCAGCCGTATAGTTTTCCGTTAATCCGACAAACCAGAGATCGTGATATTCATTGGTAGTACCCGATTTGCCTCCAATATATTCACTAGGGAAGTAAGCCCTTCGTCCGGTGCCATTTGCGATAGCCGCATATAGCAATTCATGCACCTTACCCACGGTTTCTTCATTCCAAACTTTCACAGGCGACTCATTCCATTCGTACAGCAATTTCCCATCAAGAGAGGTCACTTTTTGAATAGCTCTAGCTGGCTGATAAAAGCCATCATGGAAGCTTGAATACGCTCTCGTTATTTCTAAGGGTGAAAAACCATACTGGAACCCACCTATAGCTGCAGGTAAGCGGTAATCCTCCTCTGTCACTTTTTCAAATTGAAAGGAATCTAAGTATGAAAAAGCAGTCTGTATACCTGTTTGATCGAGGAGTCGGACAGCAGGCGTATTATAAGATTGCTGCAATGCTCTCGTCAAGCTTACATACCCATACTCAGAATTTCCATAGTTATTAGGGCAATAAGCTTGACTACCTTGCCCATAACAAACATTATTCGCGTTGACAGTTGACGACAATGGAGCTTGCGTTTCTTCTAAATAAGGAGCAAAAACAAGTAAAGGCTTAATAGTTGAACCCGGCTGTCGATAGCTTTGATAGCCTCTATGGAAGTCAAATTTTTTAAAACCACGACCACCTGAAATGGCGACTAACTCATTCGTATGATGATTAATTAATGAAGCGGCACCTTGAATATCGGTATGCTGAAGGTGGTTCTCAAAGGATTGAATCATTTGGTTTTGTTTACTTTGGTCCAAAGCTGTGTGTATGTAAACGCCGTTATCTACAACGGCTTGCACACGTTCCTTTAATGATTGTTGTATATGCAAAAGTTCCTCTTCAGATGTTGCTAGGTGTATTTTTTGAGTGTATCCTTCTTTCTCCGCAATTAATTGCTCGAGTTCATGATGAACAAAGGTCGTGTAATCAGGAAAATAATCCGTTTTTCCACTAACCTCTAAGGTGATTTCCTCACTCTTGGCGGCGTCCAGTTGTTCCTGATTAATAGCCCCATGTTCAAACATTTTATCGATCACCCATTCTTTACGTAAATGCGTACGTTCAATATGTTCTAATGGGTTGTAATAAGAAGGGTTATTAGGAACCGCTGTTAATAAGGCAACTTCAGCAATAGAAAGGTCGTTACTTTCTTTATTGAAGTAATATTGACTAGCGGCTTCAATCCCATATACTCGGTTATGAAAAAAGACGGTATTCAAATAAAGTTCTAGAATTTCTTCTTTGGAAAACTGGTTTTCTATCTCTGTTGCATAAAGGATTTCAGAAAATTTCCGTTCATAGCTTACATCATGAGTTAAGTAGAGGTTACGTACAAGCTGTTGAGTTATCGTGCTTGCCCCTTCTTCAATGCGATTGCGCTTCATATTAATGGAGAGAGCTCGAACGATTCCAGGAAGGTCATAGCCCTGGTGCTCGAAGAAACGATGGTCTTCCGTCGAAATAAAAGCATCAATAAAATGCGGTGGGATATCCTCATATTGGATGTATTTGCGATTTTCATCCTTAAATATTTCAGAAATAACCGTCTCATCCTCAGCTAAAATATAACTATTTCTTTTAAGCGAATAATCGTTCAAGTCCACTCTTTCTTGAATAAAGGAATCAATGGAAGTGGTTTGAGCGAGTTCAATGGAGGTTTCTTTTAATAAAAAGACAAAACCAATAAACATTAGTATGGTCATGAACCAGCCTGTACCTACTTTCATGACACACCCTCTTTTCTATTTCTTTTTTACTATTGTAGCATTGTCATTGAGGTTGGTATGTAGTTCTTTTTCTGAAAAATGCAACGGATAGTAAAAATATCCAATTAAAATGGATAAGCTGCATTTGCAATTCAGATGCATGTTCATGTTAGCAGTTGCATAAGTTTTATTAATCTCGCACTTGACCACGAGGATGGAGGTACGCGAATTATGGATATATTACGAAAAGTTGAGAAATATCGTGAAGAAGAAGAACGTTTAAAGTGGGAAGGTACCTTTGCTGAGTATTTACAACTGTTGAAGGAAAAGCCTTGGATAGCCCAGACTGCACATTCACGTGTCTACCATATGATTAAAGATGCTGGTGTAGAAGAAGAAGATGGCAAAAAGGAATATTCCTTTTTTAAAGACCAAATTTATGGGCTGGAGGATTCAATTGAAAGACTTGTAGAAGAGTATTTCCATTCGGCGGCAAAACGGTTAGACGTTAGAAAAAGAATCTTATTATTAATGGGTCCCGTTAGTGGAGGGAAATCAACCCTTGTTACAATGTTAAAGAGGGGATTAGAGAAATATTCTAGAACGGATGGAGGAGCAGTGTATGCCATAAAAGGTTGTCCAATGCATGAAGACCCTCTACATCTTATCCCCCAGCATCTCAGGAAAGAATTTCAGGATGAATATGATATTAAGATTGAAGGCAATCTATCGCCATTAAATATGATGAGGTTAGAAGAAGAGTACGGCGGAAGAATTGAAGATGTGGTTGTAGAAAGAATCTTTTTTTCTGAAGATAAACGGACTGGAATTGGAACCTTTAGTCCATCTGACCCGAAGTCGCAAG
Source organism: Alkalihalobacillus pseudalcaliphilus (assembly GCF_028610675.1). Lineage (NCBI taxonomy): Bacteria > Bacillati > Bacillota > Bacilli > Caryophanales > Bacillaceae > Alkalihalobacillus > Alkalihalobacillus pseudalcaliphilus. Next base: position 1,270,265 of record NZ_JAQQWS010000001.1, on the reverse strand, counting down.
ATATTGCTGATTTGACAGGAAGTATCGATTTCTCTACGATAGCCGAATTTGGTTCTGAATCTGATCCGCGAGCTTATCGATTTGATGGGGAATTAAATAAAGCTAATCGTGGTATGATGGAATTCCAAGAAATGTTAAAGTGTGATGAAAAATTCCTTTGGCACTTATTATCGCTAACGCAAGAAGGAAATTTTAAAGCGGGTAGATTTGCATTAATTAGCGCAGATGAACTGATTGTGGCACATACGAATGAATCGGAATATAAATCATTTATTTCAAATAAAAAAAATGAAGCCTTGCATTCGCGAATTATTGTCATGAAAATTCCTTATAATTTACGGGTCACTGAAGAAGAACGTATTTATAAGAAAATGATTGAGGATAGTGATTTATCACATGTTCATATTGCTCCACATGCCTTAAAAGTAGCAGCCATTTTTACGATCCTGACCCGATTAAAGGAGCCTAAAAAACAAGGGGTCGATCTCGTAAAGAAAATGCGGCTATATGACGGTGAAAATGTAGAAGGGTTTAATGCTCAAGATTTGCAAGAATTAAAAGAGGAATACCCTGATGAAGGGATGAGTGGCATTGATCCACGTTACGTGATTAATCGAATTTCTTCAGCGATCATTCGTAAGCAACTAACATCGATTAATGCGTTAGATGTTTTGCGCTCAATTAAAGAAGGGTTAGATCAGCATGCCTCCATTTCAAAAGATGATCGGGAGCGCTACCGCGACTTTATTGCAACGGCAAGAAAAGAATACGATGCTTTAGCAAAAAGTGAAGTACAGAAAGCTTTTGTTTACTCTTATGATGAGTCAGCCGTTACGCTTATGGATAATTACTTAGATAATGTTGAAGCATATTGTAACAAAAATAAACTTCGAGACCCATTAACAGGTGATGAAATGACACCAGATGAAAAATTAATGCGTTCGATCGAAGAGCAAATTGGAATTTCAGAAAATGCAAAAAAAGCTTTTCGAGAAGAGATTCTCATTCGTATCTCAGCTTATGCGAGAAAAGGGAAGAAGTTTGATTATAACTCCCATGAAAGATTACGGGAAGCAATTCAGAAAAAATTGTTTGCAGATTTAAAAGATATTGTTAAGATAACGACTTCTACCAAAACGCCTGATGAATCACAATTGAAAAAAATCAATGAAGTGATTGCTCGCTTGATTGATGAGCATGGCTACAATTCGGTTTCAGCCAATGAATTACTTCGATATGTCGGCAGCTTATTAAATCGTTAAGAAAAAAGGCACTTTCATCATGAGGATGGGAGTGCCTTTCGTACGTGCTAATGATTGATTCAGACATCATAAGGAATTTCGATGCCAATCGCTTATGATAAATTTCCACTAATTTTTTTATTCACTAGACTTTTACTTGTTGCTATCGAAAGTAAATGTTAAATTATAGAAGAAGACGAACCATAAAGGGTGAAGTACATGTTTTCGGAAGAGAATCATTGGGTTGAAGGTTGTAAGGCATTTATCCTAGCTATTTTACTAGCTGTTATTATTAAAACATTTTTATTTGCAAGCTATGAAGTTCGTGGTGAATCAATGCTTCCAACCGCACAAGATGGTGAGCGTTTTATTGTTAATAAAATTGGTTATGAATTTTTAACACCTCAGCGCTTTGATATGATTGTATTTCATGCGAATGAAGAGGAAGATTATATTAAAAGGGTCATTGCCCTACCTGGGGAATCTTTAATGTATATCGATGACGTATTATTTATAAATGGGGAGTCTGTAGAAGAGCCATTTTTAGATGAAAGAAAAGAAGATTTCCGAGGGATTTATACACAAGATTATTACTTTGATGGCGTCATACCAGAAAATCATGTTTTTGTGTTAGGTGATAACCGACCAAACAGTACAGATAGTAGACGGTTAGGTCCAATTCCAATAGATGAAATTGTAGGCAAGGTCGATTTACGCTTTTGGCCGATATCGGAGTTAGGGATTATGAAATAAGCAGTATATACGAATCACAAGAAACAAAGCGAGCAGCTAAAAAGATGCTCGCTTTGTTTAGCGTTGCATCAGAGTGGAATTTGGGAGTTTTGATGGGAGTGATGTCTTGTTTAGGTCATCTATCGAAAAATGGAGGACCACCTAACTTCAAGGCATAACTATCGCATCCAAGCAACTCCCACACAAAAACAATCCCAAATTATTCAGAGAAAATCAAAGCTTAACTCTTGAACTTTGGCTTGTCCATCAATCATTTATCAGAATTTATTGGCAACTAAAGATTTAAATTGCATAGGATAGAGTAAGCCTTTAAATAGGTGTGAAATCACTTATTGCGTACGTGTTTCGTCATAGTGTATGCAAATGACTAATGATTGGTGTTTGTATGTTGATTATTTTCAGTTGTATGGAAAAGGAACGGTTTATATAGGTGTAGTTAATATCATAGGAGGGAAGCGTGTGAAAAAAGAAAACAACCATAACTTTGTCATGTCACAGGAGAACTGGACCCTCCATCGTAAAGGTCACCAAGATCAAAGAAGGCATCAAGAAAAGGTTCAAGAGGCGATCAAAAAAAACTTGCCTGATTTAGTTAGTGAAGAAAATATTGTCATGTCAAATGGGCGCGATGTAATTAGAATTCCTATTCGCTCATTAGACGAATATAAGATTCGTTATAATTATGATAAAAACAAACATGTCGGTCAAGGTAACGGAAAAAGTAAGGTAGGGGATGTTGTTGCTAGAGATCCAAGTGGACAGCAACAAAAGGGGCCAGGGAAAGGTCAAGGAGCAGGAGAGGACGCTGGAGAAGATTATTATGAAGCTGAAGTATCGATAATGGAGCTTCAGGAAATGCTTTTTAAAGAATTAGAACTGCCTAACCTGCAAAAGAAAGAGGATGCTAATATTATTATTGAAGATATTGCTTTCCATGATATTCGCAAAAAAGGACTGATGGGGAATATTGATAAGAGAAGGACGATTTTATCTGCTATAAAAAGAAATGCACTAGAGGGAAGACCTGGTATTGTTCCTATTAGTAATGACGACCTTCGGTTTAAGACATGGACCGAAGTGACTCGCCCAGAATCTAAAGCGGTTGTTTTAGCAATGATGGATACGAGTGGCTCGATGGGAAGATGGGAAAAGTATATGGCACGTAGTTTCTTTTTTTGGATGACACGTTTTTTAAGAACGAAATATGAAACCGTAGATATTGAATTTATCGCTCACCATACAGAAGCAAAGGTCGTATCGGAAGAAGATTTCTTTTCTAAAGGGGAGAGTGGAGGAACCATTTGCTCGTCTGCTTACAGAAAAGCTTTAGAAATCATCGACCACAAGTATGACCCTGTTCGCTATAATATATATCCATTTCATTTTTCTGATGGTGATAATTTAACTTCTGATAATGCAAGATGTTTAAAGTTTGTGAATGAATTAATGGATGTTTCAAGTATGTTTGGCTATGGGGAAGTCAATCAATATTCAAGACACAGCACATTAATGAGTTCTTATAAAACGATTGATGATAAGCGTTTTCGTCATCATATTCTGAAAGAGAAAGGTGACGTTTACCACGCAATGAAAACCTTTTTTAAAAAGGAAGATGAAGAAACGTTTGCTTAAAATATGGTTTTACTTATTCATTTATCTAGATACTATCGACAGGTATGATGTACTCGTCGATAGTATCTTTTTTAATTAAGTCATTGTGATTATCTTTAAGGGCAAGTTCTAACATATAGTTCTAGTGTGACCTAAGGGTTAGTTAATTAGAATTAAAAAAAGTATACATATTACCCCTTTTTTAGTACAATATTCCTATAAAATGATTGAAGGGGAATGGAAATATGAGCATCGAAGAGTTACAACTACAAACCTTAAGAAAAAAGAATTTAATCACTTTGTATATGTTTTTAATTGCGATCTTATTGGGAGTAGCTGTTGAGGTTGTGTTAGCGAAGCCTCTCATACTTATCTTAACTATCGCTATTGGTGGAGGGATAATTTGTGGGTTTATTGCCTTTTGCCATTATAGCCATAAATTGACGAAGCAACTTCCTTACGTGGTCATCATAGGGCTTTCGTTAGTGTTAGGAAGTATTATTTTAATTAGTCCATCTGAGAATAATTTATCACTTATTTACTTTTTACTAGTTAGCTCAGCTTTATATATGAATTTAATCTTATATTTTATAGGGACAGGCCTTGGAGTAGCTCTATTATTTTTTGCATTCAATCTCAATGGTGACATTTATTCTGCTGATATCCTCACGTATTTATTAATATTTTCACTTGCTGTTATTGTGTTATTTTTCCAACAGAGGATTATGGGCAAGTTAGAGTGGGATTTAGCACATATGGAACAAGAATCTCAAGTAAAACTTGAGAAGCAAAGAAAGCAGAACGATATAATAGAGGAAAGCTCTATGGTTATAGCTGGAAATATGATAAAGGTTACATCCCAAACAGAGATCGAACAATTAGCGTTAGAGGAATTAAATGTCGCCGTGCAAGCAATAGCAGAAGGAACACAATCTCAAAGTGACTCCATACAAGACTTTATGGAGTCTATCCAAAGAACAAGTGGACAAACGGCGTCGATGAAAAATCAGGTTACTCATATCGATTATTTTACAGATGAGATGACGAGCAAAATAGATGAAGGGCAAGTTCAGTCACAAGAATTAAATAAACAGATGGATGAGTTTCAAGAATTTATTACTCAAATGGAAAAAGAGTTTAATCAATTAAGCGATAAGATTGAACAATCATTAAACTCCATTGAGGCCATTCAGGGAATTACAGCCCAAACTAATCTACTTGCTTTAAATGCATCAATCGAGGCAGCACGAGCCGGAGAAGCTGGGCGGGGGTTTTCAGTAGTAGCGGAGGAAATTAGGAAGTTAGCTGATTCTTCTGATCAGACCGCGGAGGAAATTTCTACAACCTTAAATCAACTGTATGATAATAATCAAATGACACAAAAGCAAATGAAAGCTGTTTCAGACAAAATGGTCGTTACTAGTCAAGGAACCGAGCGGAATCATGAGATCTTTGATTCGATTCAATCATCTATCTATCAGCTCCAAAAAGATGTGCAGGCGTTTAGCCAAGTTTCAAGTGTAATTGATAAAGATACAGAAAAGATGAGTATAGCTATGAATGAATTTGCAACCATTATTGCAGAATCTTCTGCATCATTGGAAGAGATAACCGCTACGGTTCAAGAGCAAACAGTCAATAAAGCGAAGTTAGCCGATTTAGTTCAAATGACTAATCAAGCGACACACAAGCTTAAGGGCCTTCTAAATGAAAGGGATTAATTGAAGTTGATATCAAGGATGGGACTTGCTAGTGCAGTTTGTAGTTTGGTAACAGTCAAAGATAACAAAAAACGGTGACAGTCCTAAGTGGATGTCACCGTTTTTCTATTTTTTCTATGTTTGTTTTATTAAATCGTATGGATTAAAGTTGTCTCCAAACATAAGAAGCAGTCTCTGGATTTTCACCCATTGTCCACCATCTTGCTTCATACACTTTGCCATTATAAATAACTTGACTACCACCTACGTAAGCTGTATTCGGATCCCAAGTAGGGAGGTTAGGTAGCTCTGGATCTGGCTCATTTGGATCTGGATCAGGATCTGGTTGTCCTGGGTCTGGACCTGGATTCGTACCACCGCCGAAGTTTACATCAATGACATTATAGAAAGCGTTTACAGTATCAGCAACATCCCATACACCTAAAATAACGTGATAACCTGTACGTTGTGGAATGGTTACGTCATGACTGACTTTTTGACCAGGTCTAGCTCCACCATCATACACTTCATAAAAAGGAACAAGCTCAAATTGATCACGAGTAAGCGGAGCATTTGGATTCCAATTTGGCTTTGTAATATAGTAATGCCACTTAGCTGTTGCATGCATAGCTGTTAGATGCCAATTCATTGTATTACGACCTGAATTTAAATTAACTTTTGCCCAACGATTGGAGGATTGTTCATCTAACTTAGGGAAGACCCCACCTGCTGATGCAATTTGACCATCAGGGATACTAGGACCTGGGAAGCCTTTAGGTGCTTCTAAACTTTGCGGTTCCCAAACGACACCACCACAATCTTGATTAGCCCCTTCTTTACATAGTAGTCCACGTGACTGTGGATTCTCAAGGTAACCGTGGGCTGAAGCAGACTCAACACCAACAAAAGAGAATAATGCAAAGGCTGCTATTGCTGTTCCCACCATTTTAGTGCTTTTCTTCCTAAGGACTTTTAACATAAAAAACCTCCTTAAAATTTTGTTGATAGATTATAACAATCTATCGTTATAATCATTGTATAAATAATTTAGAAAATTTTAAATAGTAAATACTAAGTATTTTTGTTTCTCTATGTGGTCGTTTTAGAAATAAAAATCATGCTTTGTAACTAGACTTATCATAGTCCTGATCTATTCTTTCGTAGAAAGCGAAGAAATTTTATCGAAGAAGGAGAAGTATTTTTTATATTAGATGAATGAGTTTAATTTTATTAAAAGAGGGTATTTTCTTATTGAAGTATGGAGCTACCTTAGGAGGTAAGAATGAAGAAGGATCAGAAGCTTGAGCTTTTATTAAAGTATTTTGAGAAAAAATATCAGAAGTCTTTGAGAAAAGTGGAGCGTGAAATGATAAAAGCATATATGTCAAAGGAAAATATTCTTAAATAAGAAGAATCATGCTTGACAGTCGGATGAGGAACAATCATACTTATTTTTCGTATCGACTGTGAAGAGGAGAGGATTTATTGTATAAGAATGTTTGGTTAGCCATGGTAATGGCTCTTTTTTTGGGTGGTTGTTCCTTAGAAGAATTAGAGAGAATCGTGACAACGACAACAAAACAAATCCAATCACCTATCGTAGAAGGAGAAGCGATGATTGCTTTTCTTGACGTAGGTCAAGGTGATAGTACATTAATACAAAGTGAGCAAGTAACGATATTAATTGATACGGGAAGACATGACTCTGAATTAATTTTTAGTCGATTAGAAGAATTTAATGTAGATTCGATAGACCTTCTAGTATTAACCCACCCGCATGCAGATCATATTGGGAATGCAGATCGAGTTATTGAACAATATGAACCGAATGAAGTTTGGATAGATGGTAATGAGGCTACAAGCAGAACATTTGAACGGTTAATTGATGTTTTACTTGAAAGTGAAGTGACTGTTAACGAACCACGTGCTGGCGAAAGCTATGAAGTAGGAGATATACTTATTGATGTATTAAGTCCGTTTGAATTAACGGGTAATCTTAATGATGATTCAATTAGTATGAGGATTACGTATGGTGATGTGCGGTTATTGACGACAGGTGATGCCGAGCGAAGAAGTGAGATGAAAATGCTTGAGAGTGGTTCGGACTTAGCTGCAGATATTTATAAGGTTGGCCATCACGGTTCATCTACTTCTAATACCAAAGAATTTGTTCAGGCGATTTCACCAGAAGTGGCTATTTATTCAGCGGGTAAAGATAATCAGTATGGACATCCGCACAGAGAGGTTATCGCTCTCACGGAACAATTAGGGATCGACATGTATGGAACAAGTGAACATGGTACAGTCATTATTGCAACGGATGGCGAAACTTTTGAATTAAGTTACAAATAAGTGAAAACCAAACGATCTGACCAACTAGACAAGGTCAGGTCTTTATTTGTATATCGAACCATTTCATTATTTTCTACATGTATATGAATAAATTAATCTTATTAAAGGAGGTTTTTGGTCTCTAAAACAAGAACATAAGTATATGAATCAACCTATGATATTTTAGGTGAATTCCTAAGACAAATTCCTTAAAGAAGAGAGCGATTTTTTCAAATTTTTATATTAATTAGTTATTTATTATATATAAATGTAAATGAAAGCGCTTTATAATAGGGGTGTATAAGTAATTGATTGTATTTTAGTTCGTTAGTCTTAGAGGAGTAAAATGCAAAGCAAGATGAAAGGTCAATACTTTTAATGAAGTTCAGTTATGAAAAAGTGAAATAGCTAAGGAGGACTGCGTATTATGATGGAAACGAAAAAGCGATATTCTTTTTCAACATCTGAATCATTTCTACCTCTATTCGTTGAAAGTATTGGATTTAACCCAAATGAAAGTGAAATGAATAGACCGAATGGATATCCCTATTACCACTGGATTCAAACCGTTGAAGGGGAAGGTAGAATTAGCTTTAACAATGAGGAAATCACATTATCGAAAGGGAGAGGGGTATTGCTTTTTCCGCATACTCCACATAAGTATTACCCAAAAAGTAATCACTGGTCAACGATAAGTATGACGTTTGGGGGAAGTGCGGCTGAATCTATATTAAGAGCACTACAAATAAATCGTACCGCTGCTTATATGGAAACGGATCAAGGGTCTTTTCAGAGTGTCATTTTTAAGATGATTGAGGCTGTTGAAAAAGAAGAAACCTTTTTACAGCTTGATTATTCCAAAGATTTATACCATTTCTTAATCATGATTAAGAAATTTGGACAAATGAATAATCAACCATCTTTATCCCAATCTTATGAGAAAATTAAACCTGTAGTTACTTGGTTGGAGAAAAGAATTGGTGAAGATGTGCGTTTACCAGATATGGCGAGGTATGCGAATATGAGCTCCCAATATTTAAATTTATTATTTAGAGAATCTTTTGGGATGAGCCCTTATTCATATTTAATACAACTTCGTATTCGAGAATCCAAAAGACTATTAATAAGTGAAAATGGATATTCTCTAAAAGATATAACAAAAAAGGTAGGCTTTAAAGATGTCAGCCATTTTGTAGCAACTTTTAGAAGGAAAGAAGGAATTACACCGAAGAAATATAGGAATCTTCACAGAGTCTCGGTCACAGTCTAACAACCTTCACATAACGTTCATGGATAGTTATCATAGAGAGGATGTCCAACAATAATATGAATAAGCGGGAGTGATGATCATCACTCCCGCTTTTTTTGATTTGAATTATACATGGATAACTTACTAAGCAACTCACCACCAACAAAGATGAAAGTGTGGTTTCGCTCTTTACCGGTGGCGACGAGTAACGCTCTATGTTCGCACTAACTTTCATACAAAACGCTCATGGCGAAGCTTATGTCGCTCCGCCACGAACAAATATAGAAGTAGGTTTTTGCTCTTTGACTGCTGGAATTTCGTTCAATTGTATTGATTACTTCTTGAATTTAGGCATAATCATATAGGTGACTGCTCTGAAAAACCATTCAACAGGTCCAATTACAAATCGGCTCAACCACCACTTGCTTACGAGTACTTGTAGTACAAAGAACACAATCGCGATACATGTCCCTACAAAAAATCCAAGCTGGCCAAATAAGCCAATACCGTATCCATAAAATAAGGTGGTAAAAACAATGGACTGAAGTAAATAATTCGTTAGTGACAATCTCCCAACATACGTAAGCGGGTGAAGTAATTTTGCACCTTTCTCAGTCCTTGATAAAAGGATAACCGAAGTGACGTAAAATATAGCAGTAAATGGTCCACCAATAGCTAGCATTAAGCCTTCTGAAAAGTAAGTAGGCGAAATCGCATAAGGCAGTTTAGTACCAAAGCCTACAAAAAGAGTAACCCACCAAATTTTCTTAAATAAAGAAAGATTGCCCTCTATATCATCCAGCCACTTTTTCCTAGCGAAATAAGCACCAAGTAAAAACATCCCCATCACCGCAATGACAGTCGATATTTCCATAAGAATATCGCCAAATATACCTAGTCCGGTGATGTCAGATGTCATCCGGAACTCAAGAACTTCTAAGTAAGTACCATTTTCTAATACTTCCTTCTCTGCTAAAGAGTATTGATACATCGTGTCTTCTTGCTGTTGAAGCTCACTTACATCTCCTGACCCTGGTGGAGGTATAAATAAAAGCATGACACCTAAGAAGATAATCGCTGAGATTAACAGCCCTTTTGCTTTAAAAAATAAGAAAAAGAAAAGTATAAAAGAGGCGATTGCATAGGTGACTAAGATGTCGCCTTCCCAAATATAGGTTCTATGTAATATACCTAAAATGAATAAAAAGAAAGCTCTTCGCCAAAATATCCCGGTAAAGCTTGCTTCTTTTAATGTCGATCTATCTTGAAGAATAACCATACCGTATCCAAATAAGAAAGCAAAAAGTGTGTAAAAACTTGTGCGAATAAATAAATAGAGGATGCTTTCTGTTAGTTGATCAATTGTACCAAGCGGGTAATATTGATGTACATCTGGAAGTAATAATAGCCCGTATTGAAAGTTCATAATGTTGACTAATAAGATTCCGAGGATGGCGAGACCGCGCATCATATCTAGAGGCTGCAAGCGTCCTTGGTTAAGGGGTGCTAAGGTTGGCTTCATAATTAGCTTTCGTCCTTTCGTAATTCAATATGTGTCTTTTTTATCGTACTGAAGTTCTGGTGAATTCTCAATAGTTTTGTATGAAAGTTTACTTAAGGGTGATAGTGTGTAGATACAGATGCCACACTATGGAGCATCAGCACAAAGAGGCGGTTAATGTGAAAAAAGGCCGAACGTGACAGTTACTCAAGGGGATGAAGTCACAAGGACCTCTTGAGCTTAATGATTAGTCGTAACCTGTAAAACACTGGAAGTGAAATTGACGAAAATCAGTGCATCACTCATTGAACGTTCATATAGAACCCACATCGTGGAGCCAGAACCGATCCACCACCAACAAAGATGAAAGTCATCTATCGCCACCTTAAGGCTCATAAGGAATCGTGAAGATACTAAGGCCAAACCATGGAGTATCTACTCAAAGAGGTGGTTAATGTGAAGATACTAAGGCAAACCCATGGAGTATCTGTACAAAGAGCGGGTTAATATGAAGATACTAAGGCAAACCCATGGAGTATCTGTACAAAGAGCGGGTTAATGTGAAGATACTAAGGCAAACCCATGGAGTATCTGCACAAAGAGCGGGTTAATGTGAAGATACTGAGGCCAAACCATGGAGTATCTGCACAAAGAGCGGGTTAATGTGAAGATACTGAGGCCAAACCATGGAGTATCTGCACAAAGAGAGGGTTAATGTGAAGATACTAAGGCCACACTATGGAGCATCAGCACAAAGAGGAGGTTAATGTGAAGATACTGAGGCAAAACCTTGGGGTATCTGCACAAAGTGGTCAATCATATGTAGTGACGACTTCTTAACCTGTGGGTACGTTTACAACTCGATCACCATCAGGAGTCGGCCTGAACAAACAGGGAGCACTGTCCTATTAAGGTCATTTATCTCGAGATGGATGACGAGCTAACTTCACGGCACAAACTATCGCCCCTAATTAACTTTCATATAAAATGAAAAGCCGCTGAGTAAAGCTAATACTTTTATGTTTTGTAGTTCAACAACACCGAATCTTTTGTATTTTTTTATATTTTAGTCTAGAATATGTAGTGATATGAGGGAGGTTTTTTGATGTCAAATGAAGTTATTAAGCTTATTCAAAGTCATCGTTCAATTCGTGCTTTTACAGATCAAGAGATAAGGGAAGAACAGATTACTGATATTGTTGAAGCTGGTAGAAGGGCACCTACTTCTCACAATGTTCAAGCATACAGCATTGTAGTTATTCAGGACCCAAAAAAGAAGGATGAACTGGCTCGTCTGTCTGGAAATCAATCATATATCTCAAAGTGCCCGGTCTTTTTTGTATTAATTGCAGACTTTTATCGTTTGAAAAAAGCGAGTGAAATCCACGAACAGCCTTTTGAAGTTGGTGAAGTGGAGCAGTTGCTTGTAGGCAGTGTAGATTGTGCGTTAGTTGCAGAAAATATGTTGGTTGCGAGCCGCTCACTTGGACTTGGTGGTGTGATGATCGGTGGTATCCGAAATAATCCAGAAGAAGTAGCAAAGCTTTTGAATTTGCCAGAGTATACATTTCCAATTATGGGACTTTGTATTGGTTATCCAGATCAAAATCCAGACCAAAAACCAAGATTGCCTAAAGGTGCTATTGTATTTAATGAGAATTATGATACGGATCAAGTGGAGGCAGGTTTGAAGGAGTATGATGCGGTTACTGAGGAATATTATCGTCAGCGTACAAATGGCTTAAAAACAGATTCTTGGTCCAAACAAATGGCTACTTTTTCATCCAATCCGAAGCGTTCTCATGTTGGTGATTATGTGAAAGGGCAGGGCTTCTTAACGGCTTATCATAAAAAGAACTCTTAATAGTTTGAAAATCTCTTGCAAGTTGATAGGGAAACTAAGTATGATAGATGCAATCAAAAAAGATTATGAGGAGAAGTCTGTCCTATGAGGTGATGATGACCTTTTGGGGCAGTCTCTTTTTTACAAAGAAATAGGGGAGTGGAAGATGTGGTTGAGTTTTCTAAATCAAATGCGTTAGACAGGTTGCCGAAACAATTTTTTGCGAAGCTAGTTAAGAAAGTCGCAGAAGTCAAAAAAGAGCATGATGATGTAATTAACCTAGGTCAAGGTAATCCAGATACGCCAACACCAAGGGGAATTATCGAACAGTTGCAACAAGCTTCAGAAAACCCTCTGTATCATAAATATTCACCATTTGATGGCTTTCCTTTTTTAAAAGAAGCTGTAGCTGAATACTACAAAAAAGAATATGGGGTGGAGATTGATCCTCAGACAGAGGTAGCCGTTTTAAATGGGACGAAAACAGGATTGGTTGAAGTTAGTCAATGTTTACTGAATGAAGGAGACGTTGTCCTACTACCTGATCCAGGTTACCCTGATTACTTGTCAGGAATTGCTTTAGCCGGAGCTACGATAGAGACGATGGAATTAGTTGAACAGCTCGGCTTCCATCCTGATTTTGATCTAATAGATAAAGATGTTTTAGAAAAGGCTAAACTTATGTTTTTGAATTATCCTAATAATCCAACGGGGGCTATTGCATCGGTTGAATTGTTTGAAAAAACGATTGAAGTGGCTACTGAGCATCAAATTTGTGTCGTTCACGATTTTGCTTATGGTGCCATTGGTTATGACGGTCATAAACCATTAAGCTTCTTACAAATACCAGGAGCCAAAGATATTGGTATTGAAATGATGACTTTGTCAAAGACCTATAATATGGCAGGATGGCGTGTAGGTTTTGCTGTTGGCAACCCTAGTGTGATTGAATCAATTGAGCTTCTTCAAGATCATTATTATTGTAGCTTATTTGGCGGGATTCAAGAGGCTGCTGCCTATGCATTAACTTCGAACCAAGATTCTGTCCGAGAGTTAGTTCATTTATATGAAGGGCGTAGAAATAAGCTTGTTCAAAAAGCGGAGGAGATGGGCTGGCATGTAACAGCGCCTAAAGGCTCTTTTTTTGCATGGTTTAAAGTTCCAAGTGGTTTTACGTCTGAACAATTTGCCGATTTACTACTTGAAAAAGCACGAGTAGTAGTGGCGCCCGGTGTTGGTTTTGGTGAAGCGGGTGAAGGTTATATACGTATTGGCTTATTGGCAGATGAAAGTGTGTTAGAGGAAGCCATGCAGCGAATCGCAAGCTTAGAAGTTTTTGCTTTAAAGAATCATTAATTTGACGTGAGAAGGAGAGATAAAAGGTGGCAAATATTTATTGTATTGGTCGGAATTATGTAAATCATGCCAAAGAATTAGGCAATGAAGTGCCGAAGCAGCCGCTTTTGTTTTCAAAGCCAACCCATGCTCTTGCACGAGCAGATGGCTCTACGTATACGTATGACTATAACAAGGAAGATATTCATTATGAGCTGGAGATTGTTTTGCATATTGGTAAAGCTGTAAGGCCGGGAGATAAGGTCGATGATGTCGTTGACAAAATAGGACTAGGTGTTGATTTAACTTTAAGAAATTTACAATCAAAATTAAAAGAAAAAGGGCACCCATGGCTAAGAGCTAAAGGTTTTCCGAACTCAGCCATTCTCACAAACTTATGGGAATTTAAAGGTGTAGAAGATTGTCGAAATAGGCTTTTTTCTCTTTATCAAAACGGAAATCAAGTTCAGTGTGGTTCAATTCGTGACATGTTATTTGATTTTCAAGCGATTATTGACGAATGTTCAACGTGTTTTGGACTTGGAAAAGGTGATCTTATATATACAGGTACACCAGAAGGGGTTGGATCAGTTGAGCATGGAGACCATTTTGTTTTAAAATGGGATGAAGAAGTTGTTGGCTCATTTCAAACACAAAGGTCGCAATCGTATCAATGAAGTTCATATAGGGTAACGACATATTTTATTTATTTGAAAGAGCCAAGAAAAAAGAAGGAGTTGTCATCATGATTCATAATGAGATTTTTGCCCATCGAGGTTTTTCAAGTAAATATCCTGAGAATACAATGGTTGCTTTTCGTGCAGCAGCTGAGCTTGGTATTGAAGGGATCGAAATAGATGTTCAGTTAACAAGGGACGAAGAGTTAGTTATTATGCATGATTTAACTTTAGACCGGACAACGAGTGGTAGTGGCTTTGTTAGGCAGACATCTTCTATTGAAGTTACAGGTCTATCAGCAGGAGCGTGGTTTTCAGAGGAGTACAAAAATGAATTTGTTCCAACATTAAAGGAAGTTCTGGCGTGGATTAAGCCTTTATCATTAAAGTTAAACATTGAGATAAAAGGTTTTGTTGAGGATCGTGAGAAAACGATTAATCAAGTTATTCAACTAATTCGAGACTATCAATTAGAAGATAGAGTTATATTTTCATCCTTTGACCACCGTGGTATGAAAATCTTAAAGAATCGTGCCCCAGAAATTGAATCAGCTGTATTAGCGATGGCCGCTATTTTTGGACCGGAAAATTATGCGACATCTGTTGGTGTGGAAGCCTACCATTTCTATCATCCAACACTTTTAGAAGAGGAAGCTAAAGAATTAATTCGTTCAGAATTTCTTATCCGACCATTTACAGTAAACCGCGAAGAAGATATCCGTAAGTTCTTAAGTTGGGGAGTCGCTGGAATCTTTACTGACAAACCAGATGTAGCCCTTAAAATTAGAAAAGAGCTTGAGAATAATAACTAAGCCAACAAACATGAAAGTGATGCTTAGTTTTTAACAACTCAGCTCCAGGTGATTGTCGCGGAGCATGATTTTCGGTAGCGGTAAGTATAGCGCCGCATATGAGTATCAACTTTCATACAAAACACTCATGGCGAAGCGAATTCACTTCGCCACCGACAAAGATCAAAGTAGTGGCGACTTCTTAAACAGTTGGCTCGTTTACAACTCCATCACCATAAGGAGTCGCACGAACAAAAAAGGGAGCAGTGTCCTGTTAAGGTCATTTATCGCAAGATGAATGACCAGCTAACTGCAAGGCACAACCTAGCGCTCCTAAATCCACTTTCATACAAAAGCTAGGATAAGCACTAAAGCTTACCCTAGCTTTTTTGGTTATTGAGAACTATTGTGGGTGGATGTCCCAAATTTGATTAGCATATTCAGAAATGGTTCGATCGCTTGAGAATTTTCCGGAATGAGCCATATTAGTGATACTTTTTTTCAGCCAACTCTGCTGATTTCGGTAGGTTTGCTCCACATGTTGTTGGGCCTCTACGTAACTATCGAAATCCCTTAATACAAAATATTCATCATTGTTGTAGAGCAACGAGTAATAAATATTTTTAAATTCTACATCGTCAGGAGAGAAGAAAGTACCAAGCAGTTTATCCATCACTTCTCGTAATCGTTTATCACTATTATAAATATCTCGTGCTCGGTATTGGCCATTTTTTTGATAATCAAATACTTGGTCAGAGGTTAAGCCGAATGTAAAAATGTTTTTAGGGCCAACCATATCACTAATTTCTATATTCGCGCCATCAAGTGTCCCAATCGTTAAAGCACCATTCATCATCAATTTCATATTCCCTGTACCCGATGCCTCTTTACTTGCGGTTGAAATTTGCTCACTTAAATCGGCTGCGGGGATTATTTTTTCTGCTAAGGAAACCTTATAGTTCTCAAGAAAAACAACCTTCATTTTATCTTTTGTAGCGGGGTTATTATTAACCTTCTCCGCTGTTGCAGTTATAAGCTTTATAACTTGTTTAGCAAAATGATAGCCTGGTGCTGCCTTCGCTCCGAAGATAAAAGTACGAGGCACCATTTGATAATTAGGATTATCAACACAAAGTTGATACAAGTGTAAAATATGAAAGAGATTAAGCAACTGTCGTTTATAACCATGTAACCTTTTGATATGCACATCAAATATAGAGTTGGGGTTAATCGTGATTTGATAGTGCTCCTTAATATAAGCAGCTAATTTTTCTTTATTTGTATGTTTTACCTCAGCGATTTGTTTTTGGAAACTAGCATCATCTGCGTATTTGATTAATTGGATGAGTTCGCGTGGCTCTTGTATCCAGTTTTCACCGATAGCTCCCGTAATTTTATTCGCTAAATCTCGGTTAACATTGAGTAGCCAGCGCCTGTGTGTAATTCCGTTTGTTTTATTATTAAATCGTTCTGGGAAGACGGTGTAGAAGTTTTTCATCTCTCTATTTTTTAGAATGTCTGTATGAAGCTTAGCCACTCCATTGACAGAGTAGCTACCGACAATTGCCAAATGGGCCATATGAATTTGTTCATATGAAATAATCGCCATATCGGCAATCTTCTCTCGTAAATGAGGAAAGTCAAAATAAATAGACTGGCAAAAACGCTCATTAATTTCTTCAATGATCATATAAATGCGTGGTAATAACGATTTGACCATTTCGGTTGGCCATTTCTCTAGAGCTTCAACTAAAGTGGTGTGATTGGTGTAGGCGACTGTGCTCGTGGTGATCTCCCAAGCATCATCCCAACCAAACTTTTCCTCATCCATGAGGATCCGCATTAATTCAGGGATAATGAGACTAGGATGGGTATCGTTAATTTGTAGAGAGACTTTTTGTGGGAGTAATTGAAAGCTTTGATGTTTGCTTTTAAATCTTTTTAAAATGCTTTGTAAACCTGCTGAAACAAGGAAATATTGTTGTTTTAGACGTAAAAGCTTGCCTTCATAATAAGAATCATCTGGATAAAGAAATTCTGAGATTTGTTCGACGGAGCGTTTGTAATCTAGGTAGTGGTAATAATCATGTCCTTTAGGGGAGTGAAAGTGAAAGGAGTTAGGCATTGATTCTGCACTCCATAAACGTAACGTATTGACGGCGTCCGTTTCATAACCAACAATAGGTACATCATAAGGGACGGCTAAAACCCGTTCATAATTTTGGTGGTGAACCGTATACTGGTTGTCTTTTTTTTCAAGTGTTACATGACCGCCAAAATGAACTTCGACAGCCTTTTCCGAACGTTTTGTTTCCCACATATAGTCGTCGTTTAACCAATAATCAGGTAATTCTACCTGATAACCATCGACCATTTTTTGTTGGAATAGTCCGTATTTATAACGTATCCCGACACCATGGCCTGGTAAGTTAAGTGAGGCTAAAGAATCAAGGAAACATGCAGCAAGTCGACCTAATCCCCCATTTCCTAACCCGGCGTCATGTTCTTCCGTAAAGACTTGAGCGGGCTCAAAGCCAAGCTCTTTTAAGGCATTTTCACATACTTCTAATAACCCCATATTTAACAAATTACTTTCAATCAATCGCCCTAATAAGAATTCCATCGAGAAATAATACATTTGCTTTTCGTCTGTTTCCAGTTGGTTTGTTTGTGTTAATTGCCATTTCCTAAGAATGATGTCTTTTAATAATAAACTGACGGTTTGGTAAGCTTCTTTATTCGTTGCTTCTTCAACCCTAATCCCTAATGTTGTGGTTAGTTTATCGTTAAATAGGTCGATGAATTCTTGTTGGCTCAAGCTCATACGTTGGCACCCCTTCCACTCCTAGTAAATGATTATATAATTGTTGGTACTGAACGGCTGATTTACCCCAGTTAAAATTGGATTGATAGACGTTTTGTAAAAGTAAATTCCAGAGCGTTTTATTTCTAAATAAGGTAATAGCACGGTTAAGAGTAAACAAGAAGTCATTAGCATTATAATTCGTGAAGCTTAGTCCATTTCCCTCTAATGTATGTTCATTAAATGATAAGATTGTATCTTTGAGACCACCGGTTTCCCGAACGATGGGTACCGTTTCATAATGAATGGCAATCATTTGGCTAATCCCACATGGCTCAAATAACGAAGGCATAATAAGAAAGTCGGAGGCTGCATAGACTTGACGTGCTAAGTCTTCTGAAAAACCAATAATCGTACGAACTTTAGTAGGATATTTACTTTGTAACTTTAAAAAACGCTCTTCGAAAAGCTTCTCACCTGAGCCAACAATAATCAGTTGTACTTGATGGTGTTCTAAAAATAAATCAGCAACAGATAACAATAAATCAAGACCCTTACTTTGAACTAATCTCGATATGACAGCAAATAAAGGTAAATTCTTTGAAATGGATAGTTGGAGTTCGGTTTGAATCTTGTATTTATTTTGGCTTTTGATGGTAGCGTTTTGTTTATAAGGGTATGTGAGAGCTTGATCGGTTTGTGGATTGAATTCGTCGGTATTAATGCCATTTACAATGCCAGAAAGCTTAGACTGATATTGACGGAGGACAGGGGCGAGTCCATGTCCTCCTAATTCGGTTGTTATTTCTTCTGCATAAGTGGGGCTGACCGTTGTAATGTGGTCTGCGTGAAAAATAGCAGCCTTCATAAAATTAACGAGGTGGTTATGAGTAATACCAGGTAAGTGTTCACTTGAGAAATGAAGTAATTCATCAAACACTGAAAGTGGAAATTGACCTTGATATTGTAAATTATGAATCGTAAAAACCGTTTTTTTCACCTGTTTTGTCCCTTGAATTTTTACATAAGCAGGAATTAAACCTGTTTGCCAATCATGGCAATGGAGAATATCAATGGGGTGTCGCAGACTTTCCATTACTTCTAGAGCGGCATGTGTAAAAAAGGTGAAACGCTCCCCGTCATCATCATATCCATAAAGTCTGTCTCGACCAAAGTAATAATCATTTTCTATAAAATAAAAGGTAATCTGATCTTTTTTTAATTGATAAAGTCGGGTCACTTGCTTCCGCCAAGTTACATGGACATGGAAGCTTTTTTGAAACGTTAATTGCTTGTTATATTCAGCAGGCAGTGCTTGTGCTTTAGGTAGAATAACGGCTATTTGATTATGGGGACTAGCTAACTTTTGTGGAAGAGAACCAATCACATCGGCGAGACCACCAGTTTTAAAAAATGGAAAACACTCACTTGCTACAAAAACGATATTCATATTAAACCGTCCTTTTCTTTTTCTGTATCAACATATACTCGTTGGAATCCTATTGTTAAGCGGATATAGCTTAGTATGTGAAACAGCTTTAGCGTGTGTCATTAAGCATTACTAACACGTTTTTGTGAGATTAGTTGATGAATAAAGTCGTGATTAACCGTCAGGATACGTTCTGGTGTACCAGTGATTTTCATGTTGGCTGGTATGATTGTTTGCTCAGTAACGATGACATTTTCTAAGTGAACATTGGCACCGATAGAAGCACCTGGAAGAATAATTGCTTGATAGATAGTGGCTCTTGAGTCTATTCGAACATCCCGATAAATATACGATCTACGAATATAACCATTGGTTTGTGCATGGTTATCAATAAACGAATGTTGGATAGCGTGATGATCGTCAGGAATAAATGAAACTTGAGCAGGTTTGTTAGTCGTCAAGTTCCATGTCTTTGCATTCGGATTTTTTACAGTGTAATCGATGATATCCATATGGGCGTGCCAGTAGCTTTCAATCGTGCCAACATCCTTCCAATATCCTTTAAAAGGGAAAGTGAACAATCTTTTTTGAGCTGCCAACATTTTAGGAATAATATCTTTGCCAAAGTCATGATTTGATTGTGGATCGTTTGCGTCTGAAATGAGGAATTCTTTTAAGAGCGCCCATCTAAATACATAAACACCCATTGATGCCATATTACTTTTGGGATGTACTGGCTTTTCTTCAAATCCAATGATTTTCTGTTCACTAGTAGCTGTCATAACCCCAAAACGATGTGCCTCAATAAATGGCACATGAATGACGGAAATCGTGGCATCCGCTTGTTTTTTGAAATGAGCATCTAAAAGTAGCCTGTAATCCATTTGATAGATATGGTCTCCTGAGAGAACTAATAGGTGTGTAGGGTTCAAGTGTTCGATATAGGACATATTTTTATAAATGGCATCAGCCGTTCCTAAATAGGTTGAGTTATCATCATCATGTACATAAGAAGGGAGACTTGTTAATTGACCTTGATTTTGAGGGAAGTTCCATGCGGATCCATTCCCTAGATGTGCATGTAATTCTAGTGGTAAATATTGAGTTAAGACACCAATATGATTGATGCCTGAATGCATACAATTATTCAATGTATAATCGATAATTCGATAACCTCCACCGAAATGAACAGCAGGTTTAGCGGTTTTCTTTGTTAATACTCCTAGTCTTTTTCCTTCTCCACCTGCAAGAAGTAGAGCAAGACAATTCGTTTGATTGCTGGACATGAATAAACCCCCTTCTGAAAAAGCGAACTAAAAATAAATCTCAAATGATTTCAATGATGTCTATGTAATGGAAAACGTTTACTATTCCAAGAAAAAAAAAGAATATAAAAAAGTAGGTCATGGAGAACTTGTTTCTTTCGAATCAAAATTTATTGAATAGTACTTTATTTCTAGTCTAAAAGTGTTATAGTAGAACTATATATGTGGATTAGGGCTCGTTTTAACGTATGATTCTTTATTTTTTAGATAAAATGAACTATAGATAGGAATAGGGAGGAGGAAAAAGATGGAGGTAAAACATATTAATGCGATCTGTCAAGCGACGAAACAAATTATTTCTACGCATTTTGGTGTAGGTGTTGATATTCTAAGGCCTTCGGCTGGTAGAGGAAAGTTAACCTCTGAAGAGATTTCAGTGATATTAGGGATTAAAGGACAATTAAGAGGACAAATCATCTGTACATTCTCTACAGAAACAGCTCGTAGTATTATAAGTACGATGATGGGAGGTATGGTTGTCCAAGATATTGATGAGTTAGGATGGAGTGCTGTACAAGAGTTTGGAAACTGGGTCGCAGGAACAGCTGCAACGGAACTTTCAAAAGAAGGTTGTTTGATTGATGTCACGCCACCAATTATTAATGAAGGAGATTCTAAATACTATTCAGAATCACCTTTTATATCGATTCCACTTCACTCAGCACTTGGACATATTGGTGTACATATCAGTGTTCAAGAGGTAAGACAAGGCGCTTAAAAGCTTGGAGTTTCACTGGAGGGTTTGTTTCGTTGCCTCCAGGGGAACTTTTTTTTGTTTGGGAGCTTCTACTTTTTTGTAGTTGCGTAGAAAAAAAGTATTCAAATAGATTAAAAAAGGGTAAACTCATGATGGAGAATCTGAAAGTTGTTTTAGTAAGAAGGGGTGGATGGCAATGACTTCTGAAATCGATGTATCAAAATTCGAGAAGAAAATGATTATTCGACAAATCGAAGAAAAAGATTTTAAAGAGATTATTGAAATGCAAAAAATATGTTTCCCAAAAATGGAACCTTGGGAGATTGTTCATTTAGAGAGTCATGTCCATATATTTCCAGAAGGGCAAATATGTGTGGAATATGACGGTAAGATTATTGGCTCTTCGTCAAGCTTAATTATTAATTTTGATGAATATGATGACCAGCATACATGGGATGAAATTACCGATAATGGATACATTACGAATCACGATTCTGAGGGCTATAATTTATATGGAATTGAAGTTATGGTCCACCCAGATTATCGTCGAATGAAAATCGGGC
Organism: Alkalihalobacillus pseudalcaliphilus; assembly: GCF_028610675.1. Classification (NCBI taxonomy): domain Bacteria; kingdom Bacillati; phylum Bacillota; class Bacilli; order Caryophanales; family Bacillaceae; genus Alkalihalobacillus; species Alkalihalobacillus pseudalcaliphilus. Next base: position 1,248,416 of record NZ_JAQQWS010000001.1, on the reverse strand, counting down.
GTAGGCTCTATGAGGCAAGAAAAGATATCGCACGTCAACTAAATTTAAAAAGTATTATCATTGGGGGGAGAATCCCTAATTATTATCAGCACTCTAAAGAAATGACACCAAGGGAATATGTAGAGCAAGTTACCATGCATAATATTTATGACCCAGTCTTAACTTTCCAAGTGTTAAATGGTTTTTCATTAAAGAGAATTAATCGAAATTACTTAGATGATGATAAAGCTTCATTAAAATACGCGACTTTAATGGAATGGAATAATATTGATTATCAACCAACGACACCAAAGCGCTCTTTTAAGACTTCGTTTCCGGTTCGGATTACAAGTATACAATATGAAATGAAAAAAATTGATTCCTTTGATGATTTCGCGATTCAGTGTGAATATTATACTGATGTTGCAGCAAGTTATAGCTCTGACTTTGTAGTCTTTCCGGAGATTTTTACCTTGCAGCTTTTATCTTTTTTACCAGAGAAAAGCCCAAGTTTGGCGATACGCCGATTAACGGAGTTTACGGAGGATTATATTGAATTATTCACGAATTTATCGGTGAAATATAATGTAAATATTATTGGAGGCTCTCACTTTGTAGAGGAAGAAGGGAAGATTTATAATATCGCCTATTTGTTTAGGCGTGATGGAACGATTGAAAAGCAGTATAAGCTACACATAACACCAAATGAGCGAAAGTTCTGGGGTATTACTGGTGGTGATGAAGTGAAAGTGTTTGATACGGATTGTGGGAAGATTGCTATTCAAATATGTTATGACATTGAATTCCCTGAGCTTGGTCGTATTGCTGTAGATAAAGGAGCTAATATCATATTCACTCCTTTCTGTACGGATGATCGTCAAGGTTACTTACGAGTACGCTATTGCTCTCAAGCAAGAGCGATTGAAAATCAAGTCTATACGGTATTGTCGGGGACAGTTGGTAATTTACCAGATGTGGAGAATATGGACATCCAATATGCACAATCAGGTATTTTTAGTCCTTCAGATTTTACATTTGCCAGAGATGGTATAGTCGGTGAATGTAACCCAAATATCGAAACAGTCGTTGTGGGAGATGTTGATTTGGAGATTTTGCGTCGCCATCGCCGAGCAGGTAGTGTGAACCAATTACGTGATCGTAGACATGACATTTATGAGATTTCATACAAACAGTAAGGTTCATATTTGATGATATAAAAAAGACTATTTCCGTTAGCCGAAGTGCTTAACCGGAATGGTTTTTTTTTTTGAATTGGTCGGGCTTTAAGGGTTTTTCTCTTTGAGCAAGCGTGGGTAAATGTTTACTCGTACTAGACATTGGCAACAATGTTAGGTGGAAGGAGTGACATTTAGATGCAAGTCGAGAAGGTACAAAGATTACCTATTCCTATTCAGATCGGTCTTGTACTTGTTTTTGTTTTGATTGGAGGGGCTATTTATTCAACTAGTCAACTATTCATATCAAAAGAGGAGGCAACGAATTGGCATGTTGAGCTTATACATCGTGATCAGTTGGCTATTGGTATGACAGAGCATTTGCAAGTGCTTGTACAAGATAAAAGCGGGATGCCATTAACTGATAAGAATGTTGAAGTAATCATGATAGAAAATAGTCAATCTTATCAAAAAGAGTATGTGCTACATCATGTTGAAGGTGGCTTATATGCAACCGACATCATGATTCCTTTTTCAGGAAGTTGGGAAATTAATGCCGTCATCGAAGACTCTCAAATGTATAGGACAGAAAATTGGTTGGTGCACGTGTATACGTATCATCAATAAAAAGCCGTTTCAGTGAGTTCTTCTCCTTGAAACGGTTATTTTTATATTTTTTACAAAGTGGAAGGCATTTCATGATAAAAATAAAAGGAATATCCTTCACGATTATTTTACTTTACATTCAGATGAAATTCATTTTTTTTATACATAAAGTAAGGTACAATAAGTGGTATATGACAACAAGTGAAGAACATCATGTACGATTATGGAAGGGGTAAAAAAATGCGTGTTTCTTTTTCTAGTGCCAATCGACAAACATGGATGGCGGAATTAAAAAATCATACGGTTGATTTATTAGTGGTTGGTGGAGGGTTAAGTGGTGCAGGAATTGCATTAGACGCCTCATTACGTGGATTAGAAACGATTCTTTTAGAAAGAAAAGATTTTGCTGATGGAGCATCTGGACGTTCTAGTAAACTATTTCATGGAGGCATGAGTTATTTCCATGATTTTGATATGAAAAAGTATCAGGTATTGACAAGAGAACGTTCAATATTAAGAGAAAATGCACCACATGTTACAAAAAAAAAGAAAATGCTTATACCTTTATATAAAGAAAGTCTAGTTGATCGTTTGAAAGCTTCAGTTCACTTGAAGCTCTTTGACCATGTCGGGGAAGTCAAAAAGACGGAGCGAGTAGAACTGTTATCAAAAAAGCAAACGTTAAAACTTGAGCCGATGTTACATCATGAGCGCTTAAAAGGAAGTGGCTCTTATATAGAATATCAAATCAATGATGCAAGGTTAACGATTGAAGTTCTTAAAGAAGCCATTAATCGTGGAGCAAAGGCCCTTAATTACATGCAGGTAGAATCTTTCTTATATGAAGAAGGTAAAGCGTGCGGCGTAATTGCGGTTGATCAACTAAGTGGCGAAGCTATAAAAATCAACGCTAAAAAAATTGTTAATGCCACCGGTGCATGGACAAACCAATTAAGGGAGCAAGACCGAACACCTATTGAAAACGGTATACATTATCAGAAAGGTTCACATATTGTGATCAGGAGAAATAAACTGCCTTTGCAAACCGGTATTTTTTATCGGAAGAAGGAGGGGAATAAAGCGATTTTTGCAATCCCACAGGAGAATGAAGTCTATATTGGTATGGCTGAATCCGAGTGGAGTGATGAACGGGGGGCGATTACTTGTACAAACGAAGAGTCTCAGTTCATTTTAGATGAATTGCAGCAGCTTTTGCCAGGAATTTCGATAGGTCAAGAAGATGTTATTTCTAGCTGGAGTGGTGTTGCTCCTTATATGATGCAAACAAAAAAATCGAAAACGGTCGATGTCTATCAAGATATCCATATTTCAGAATCGGGAGTTATTTCTGTTTTGTTGGATACCTTAACTGGATACCGCTTATTAGCAGAACAAGTCGTCGATCATTTGTGTCAGGACTTGGGTATTCATGTACGCTCTGTTACTGAATCCATTACATTAACGGGTGGTTATGTAGGTGGAGCTGATATGTATGGTTCTTTTAAAAAGCAAAAGGTCGAAGAAGGTAAGCAGTTAGGCTTAAGTGAGAAAAAGGCATCCATGTTAGTTGATTTATATGGCTCTAATATTGGTAACATTTATGCTAAAATTAAAACGAAAAGCCGTTTTGCACAAAAGTGGGGGCTACCACCGGAATTGTACGCTCAACTAAGGTATAGTATGGAAGAGGAAATGGTCATGAACCCTAGGGATTTCTTTATTCGACGTACAGGGGCAATATATTTTGATTACGAAAATGTTCGTCAGTATTATGAACAGATTTTTATTTATTTTGCCGAACATTGCCATTGGACAACTGAACAATTACAGCAATATTTAGATGAGTTTCGTCAACGATTAGATCTAAGTTCATCATCTGATGAAATCAGTCATGTATGATTACCTAAACATGCTATAATAAGAAAGACCTAGATGTGAGTTGGAGGAGATTAAATGGATTGGAAAAATGAATATAAAAAATGGCACTTACATAGTGAATTTGATGCAGAGTTAAAGGAACAGTTGGAACCATTAAAAATAAGGGAGGAATTATTAGAAGATTGTTTTTATAAGGATTTAGAATTTGGCACGGGTGGTATGCGAGGAGAAATTGGACCCGGCCCAAATCGGATGAATACATATACAGTTAGGAAGGCTGCAGAAGGGTTAGCACTCTATATTAAATCTAAAGGAATTGATGCAGTAAAACGAGGTGTGGTCATTGCATATGACTGTCGCCATAAATCACCTGAGTTTGCGATGCAAGCGGCTCTTACATTGGGGAATCATGGTATTACCACTTATGTATTTCGTGATTTAAGGCCGACACCGGAGTTATCGTTTGCCGTTAGATATTTGAATACATATTCAGGTATTGTAATCACAGCAAGTCATAATCCTCCAGAATATAATGGCTTTAAGGTGTATGGTCCAGATGGTGGACAGTTGCCCCCTGGTCCTGCAGATGAACTCGTTTCCTATGTGCAATCGGTTAAAAATGAGTTAAAAATTGAGGTTGGTGATGAGCGACAGTTAAAAGCAGAACGACTCATACAAATTATCTCTGAAGAAATTGATGAGGCCTATAACGATAAGTTAAAAACAGTAGTTGTGAACCCTTCCTTAGTAAAAGAATACGGCGACAAGGTACAAATTGTCTTTACGCCACTTCACGGCACTGCTAATATCCCGGTTCGTCGAATCTTAGAAGATAGTGGATTTTCCCATGTACAAGTTGTTGCTGAACAGGAGTTACCAGATCCCAACTTTTCAACGGTTTCTTCACCAAACCCTGAAGAACATGCTGCCTTTGAGCTGGCCATTCAATATGGAGAAAGAAGTGAAGCTGACTTATTAATAGGTACAGACCCAGATGCAGACCGTGTCGGTTTTGCTGTGAAAAATAATGACGGTGATTTTGTAGTTTTGACAGGCAACCAAACAGGTGCGTTAATGCTTGATTATTTATTGTCTCAAAAAGCAGCTACAGGGGAATTACCCGAAAATGGAATTGTGATGAAAACCATTGTTACCTCTGAAATTGGGCGTGCCATTGCGGAGGCTTATGAATTAACTGCCGAAGATACATTGACCGGCTTTAAATTTATCGGTGAAAAAATAGCCGAATTCGAACAGACAGGTGAGCATACATTCTTGTTCGGATATGAAGAAAGTTACGGTTATTTAATTGGAGACTTTGTTCGTGATAAGGATGCTGTTCAAGCTTGTCTAATAGGAGCCGAATTAGCTGCCTATTATAAATCAAAAGGCAAAACGATATATGAAGGACTACTAGACGTATACCAGAAATACGGCTTCTATCTAGAAGATCTTCATTCTCTTACACTCAAAGGGAAAAGTGGCATTGAAAAGATAAATCAAATTTTGGCTTCTTTCCGTGAATTCCCTCCTCAAGAAGTGTCAGGAAGTGCGGTCTCGAGCATTGAAGATTATCAATTGAGTGAGGCGAGAAGCGTCGAGTCAAATGAACGCCAAGACATTGCTTTACCAAAATCTAATGTTTTGAAATATAAATTAGCTGACGGTTCATGGTTCTGTATTCGCCCATCAGGAACAGAACCAAAGGTGAAATTTTACTTTGGTGTTCGAAAAGAGAGCTTACCAGAAGCACAGTCCCATTTACAGCAACTAAAAACAGCTGTAATGGACATTGTTACTCAGAAAATGGCATAAGTAGCTAGATAGTATGTAGAAATGACAAGTGCGGGGTTGGACCCTGTGCTTGTTTTTTTACGCACAATATGACTACGATACCCGCTTCGTCTATTTCTTTCTTTCATCTTTTCGACACCTTGAACATAGATTGTAAAAAGCGGATGGAGGAGGGTCTTCATGAAAGTGGATGATTGGAAAGAGTTAGAATATGCCATCGCGGAAATAACAGAAATTGCTTCTGGGTTTGGTCTCGATTTTTATGAAATGCGTTATGAAATATGTCCAGCAGAAATCATTTATACATTTGGAGCGTACGGCATGCCGACGAGGTATTCACACTGGAGCTTTGGTAAACAATTCTATAAAATGAAACTTCAATATGATTTAGGTTTGAGTAAGATTTATGAACTTGTCATTAACTCGGATCCTTGTTATGCCTTTTTATTAGATAGTAATACATTAATCCAAAACAAGTTAATCGTCGCACACGTTTTGGCACATTGCGACTTCTTTAAAAATAATGTGAGGTTTTCTAATACGAGAAGAGACATGGTCGAATCGATGGCTGCAACAGCTGACCGAATTGCCCACTATGAACATATTCATGGAAAAAAGGAAGTAGAGGATTTTCTCGATGCTGTCCTGGCCATTCAGGAACATATTGACCCGAGTTTATTAAGGCCAAAGCTTGACTGGAGCAAAGATGAGTTGGAGGTGCCGCTCACTCGGAAACGTGGCGAATTTGATGACCTGTGGGATTTGGATAAAAAAGCTCAACAAGCACCAAATACCAAGTCAAAAAAGAAGTTTCCTCCGCAGCCTGAAAAGGATCTTTTATTATTTATTGAACAATATAGTCGAGAACTTGAGCCATGGCAAAGAGATATACTGACGATGATGCGAGAGGAAATGCTCTATTTTTGGCCACAATTAGAAACAAAAATCATGAATGAAGGCTGGGCCTCCTTTTGGCATTCACGTATTTTGAGAGAAATGGATTTAACGAGTGATGAAACGATAGAATTTGCTAAACTTAATGCAGGAGTTGTGCAACCTTCTAAAACATCTATTAACCCTTATTATCTCGGATTAAAAATATTTGAGGATATAGAAGAACGTTATAATAATCCGACGAAAGAAATGATCGAGAGGCAAGGGGCTACAAAAGGTAGTGGACGTGAAAAGATGTATGAAGTTAGGGAGATAGAGTCGGATATTTCCTTTATTCGTAATTACTTAACGAAGGACTTGATCATGCGTGAGGATATGTATTTGTTCCAAAAGCAAGGAAGCGACTATAAAGTTATAGATAAGGAGTGGGAGCAAGTTCGTGATACTCTGGCGAATTCACGAGTAAATGGTGGTTTTCCTTATTTGACAGTGACGGACGGAGATTATTTAAAAAGTGGGGAATTATATGTAACGCACTCATTTGAAGACAAGGAGCTAGATGTTTCTTATTTAGAAAAAGTATTACCTTATATTTATCAGCTTTGGGGCAGACCTGTCCATTTACAAACGATGATTAATGAAAAAGATATTGTCTTTATTTATGATGGAAAAAAAACACATCGAAAATACTTATAAAGACATTTTCTCCGTTATTAAAATGATGTGTAAGGAACTGAAAGAGTGTGACAGTTGCAAGGTTGGTCTCTTTTACGCACTCCATAATGTCATATTAAAAGAATGATTCTAAATGAGACGGCATATCATTGGATGTGTCGTTATTTTATGTGGTAAAATTTGTACGAGTTGAAATCAGAAAATTTACAAAAAAAGATTGACTATTAGTAGCAAAAACGAGTATGATTATTCTTGCTATTCATATTTATTTCGAGTTACTAAATTCTTTATAAAGGTGGGGGAGACCAAAAAAGAATCTGTGAATCTTCAAATATGGAAGCTAGAATAATGATAATATGATTACAATGTAAGATTTGAAGGCGGTGGAGAGATGATTACTTTTAAACGTCTGAAGGAGTTTTATTTGCCTTATAAGAAATACTTCTTCTGGTCGTTAATTTCTTTGTTAGGTGTTACCGGTATGACGGTTGTGTATCCAATTATATTGCAGATAGCCATTGATTCCGTGCGGGCGGGAGAATACGACATCATTCCAATATTAGTTTTAGCTTTATTAGTTGCCACATTAATTAAAAGTGTTACAGCATTTATTAACCAATACTATGGAGATTTATTCGGAATATCCTCCGTTTACCAACTTCGTAAAGCTTTATATAAAAAGCTACAATTCCTTCCATTCAAGTATTATGATAATGCCAAAACAGGGGATTTAATGTCACGATTAACAGCAGATGTTGAAGGCTTTCGCTTTTTCCTATCATTTGGATTCGCACAACTTGTGAACTTAATTTTATTAATGGTATTTAGTTTTTCAGTTATGTTTTTTTACTCTGTACCATTGACGTTGATGACGATTGTTACATTACCTTTTTTATGTGTAGCCGTCTATATGTTTGATAAACGAGTTCATCCGCGATTCCGTGGGATTCGTGTTTCACTTGCAGCATTAAATACAAAGGTTCAAGAGAATGTAAGTGGAGTGCAAACGGTAAAAGCATTGTCGCAGGAAGATGAAGAGTCAAAACGATTTGACTCAAAAAATGAAGATTATCGCATGAAACATATTGATATTGCGAAAGTGTGGGGTAAATATTTTCCACTTATGGAGACAATCGGGAATATGTCTTCTGTTATTTTAATTGGTTTTGGGGGATATCTAGCTATTTCGGGAGGTATGTCACCAGGTGAGTTTGTTGCCTTTTTTAGTTTAATCGGTTTTATTATTGGTCCGATTATGCAGCTAGGATTCATTATGAATACTTTCTCTCAGTCCAAAGCCTCTGGGGAGCGTTTGCTGGAAATCTTAGACGCTGAGGAACGTGTTGACGAACAACGTTTTGACAAAGAAAAAGTCCGTTTACTTGGTGAAGTACAATATGAACATGTTGATTTAGCCTATAATTCTGAGTCCTCCACAGCCTTGAAAGATATTTCCTTCCATGCTCAAAAAGGTCAGACGATAGGATTGGTCGGTGCTACAGGTTCAGGAAAATCAAGTGTTATTCAGTTATTAACCCGTTTTTACCAAAAAACAGATGGAGAGATCTATCTTGATGGTAAACCGATTGAGGAATATTCAATGAAACAAATTCGTAGCAATATTGGGGTAGTTTTACAAGAAACCTTCTTGTTTTCCTCGACGATTAAGGATAATATTTCTTATGGTGTTGCGAATGCATCAATGGAGGAGATTATTGCTGCTGCTAAACGAGCAGATGCCCATGAGTTTATCTCCGAACTGCCAGAAGGGTATGATACCGTGTTAGGAGAGCGTGGGCTCGGTTTATCAGGTGGGCAAAAGCAAAGGATTGCGATTGCAAGAGCGATCCTTATGGATCCTGCGATTTTAATCATGGATGATGCAACAAGTGCCGTTGATATGCAAACGGAAGTGAAAATTCAAAAAGCATTTAGAGAGGTAATGGAAGGAAGAACAACCTTTATTATCGCTCACCGAATTTCTTCAGTTAAACATGCCGATCAAATTCTTGTTTTGGATCAAGGTGAAGTGGTTGAACGTGGTACTCACGAGCAATTACTACAAAATGAATCAGGTATGTATCGTCGCATTTACGATATTCAGAATCAAGATCAACAATATGTGCTTCAACAGGCTTAAGGGAGTGTTAGTTAAATGAGTGAACGTGCTGTAAAGGGGAAAAATGCACGGTTTCATTATACAGTCGAAAATATCATTGAGAAGCCATTTAACTGGAAGCAAATGACAAGACTTTTACAATATATGAAACCTTATGCAAAATCGATTTTACCTAAGACAATCGTCATGATGTTAATCGCAACTGCCATTCGTTTAGCGATTCCATTTATCGTCGGATATATGGTCATTGAGCATGCGATTATTCCAGAGGATTTTACGATGCTAAGCTATTTAGCGATAGCAGCTTTTGCTTTATATGTCTTATCTTACTTTGCGAATATGTTCCGAATCCGTTGGATGAATGAACTTGGGCAGCATATCATCTTTGATATTCGAGAATCGCTATTTAAACATATTCAAAAGTTATCACATCGTTTTTTTGACCAGCGTTCCGCTGGATCGATTCTTGTCCGAGTCATTAATGATGTAAATTCATTGCAAGATTTATTTACTAATGGGGTCATCAATTTAATTATGGATATCGTTATGCTACTAGGGATTGTTTTCATCTTGTTCTATTTAAGCCCTGAGTTAGCGATTTTTGTATTAATTGTTGTTCCTATCATGTTTTTTATCTCTACAAAGCTACGTAGAAAAATTCGTCGTGCATGGCAATTTGTACGTGTGAGACAATCTATTTTAAACTCGCACTTAAATGAAAGTATCCAAGGTATTCGTGTCACACAAGCCTATGCTCAAGAAAAAGAAAATATGGAGTTCTTTGAGAATGTGAACCATGAAAACTTTAAAAGCTGGAGAAATGCGACAAAACAAAATGCTCTGTTCCGTCCATTCGTTGAAATGGCTAGTGTCATTGGAGCAATTGTATTAATTTGGTACGGTTCCACATTAATTCAAGGTGGTTTAGAGGTCGGGGTATTCGTATCTTTTGCTTTTTACTTAGGAATGTTCTGGGAGCCTATTTCACGGTTAGGTCAAGTTTATAACCAGCTTTTAGTGGGGATGGCTTCTTCTGAAAGAATCTTCGAATTTTTAGATGAGAAACCATCTGTTCCGGAAAAGGAAAATGCTTTATCCATTGGCGATGTGAAAGGTGAAATGGTCTTTGAAAATGTAGAGTTTTCTTATGATGATAAGCGTAAAGCTTTAAAAGGAGTAAACTTACATTTTAATGCAGGGGATACAATTGCTTTAGTAGGTCATACAGGGTCAGGTAAGTCAACGATTGTTAACCTTATGAGTCGATTCTATGACCCGACTGCGGGTCGAGTATTACTAGATGGCAAAGATTTACGTGACCTGAAATTACATGAGCTAAGAACCAATGTAAGTTATGTTCTTCAGGATACATTTATTTTTGCGGGCACGATCTTAGACAACATCCGTTTCGGAAAACCTGGTGCAACCGACGAAGAAGTCAAAGCTGCTGCTAAAGCTATTGGGGCACATACTTTTATTGAACGGTTGGATAAAGGTTATGATACGGAAGTAGAAGAAAAAGGTAGCGTTCTATCGGTGGGGGAAAGACAGCTATTATCATTTGCTCGTGCTCTCCTAGCAGACCCGAAAATACTAATTCTAGATGAAGCGACAGCAAGTATAGATACAGAAACGGAGCTGAAGATTCAAGAAGGTCTTAAGAAGCTTCTTCATAATCGAACTGCCGTGATGATTGCCCACCGCTTATCAACAATTCGTGATTCGGATAAAATTATTGTTTTAGATCATGGTAATATGATGGAGCAAGGGACTCATAATGAACTGATGGATGCGAAAGGTATCTATTATAATCTTGTGAAATCACAATATTCCGCGATACACGCTGATTAAATGAATGTAGAGAAAGGTTACCTCTAGTCGAAGAGACTTAGGTGACCTTTTTCAATTAGCTCAGCGCCAGCCTGTAGGAAAAGCGAGGAAGTAACAACATAAGCCACTAACAGATATGAAAATGTGGTTTTGATTTATTGGTGGCTCTTCATTCATTTATTTATTTATTTATTTATTTTGTATGAGAAGTTCACTAACCATGAAGCCTGCACCAACCCAAGCGGAGGGAATAGGGTGGCCGACTCCTGCAGGAATAGCCTGAGCCTTGAGACCCCGCAAGCGAAGCGCGGAGGCTCAAGCAAGGCCTGCGTAAAAGCGTGCCCCCCATTCCCGGAGTGATCATCGAAGATGTGCATATCATCTTTAGTACACTTTCATACAAACACAATGAAGAATCATCCTTTCAATTTTGTTGAAAGCAGAGGAATAGGCGTTTGAAACGAAACTTTTGTTTGATTAATTCGTAAAAGATATAATGAAGATTATATAGGTAGTTCGTATGAATTCACTTAAGTAAAAAATGATTCTATATTATAATGAATGTGAGAAGGAAATAGGGGGGCGTAGGGATGAAACGTATCGTTTCACTTTTTAGTTTAGCTATTGTAGTCATATTATTTTTAGCTCCTATGTATGCTAAAGCAGATGTGACCATGTTTGATGAAGTTTCATTTTTTACAAATGCAGAACAAGAACAAATCGAGAATGAATATGCAGATACACGATTTGATTACTTAATCATGTCTGTTCATGAGATGGAATTGAACACGATTGAAGCTGAGGCAGAGCGTTTGTTTGAAGAAGGGCAAGCAGATGTTCTTTTACTTTTAAATGCAGAATATGAGGCACAGTTACAAGTAGGTGTAGGAACTGACGCCGAGGTAGCTATTACCGAGGGCTTTGGGACAAATGCACTTCAAAACTTATTAGAAACAACTTTTCTAACATCAGCTATGGATGACCAAATGCAAGAGGGTGTAGAGCTCTTAATTACGGAGGTTGAAGAAAGAGCTGTGCTTTATTTTGATGAGCAGACAGAGTCAACTTCACCAGCTCCGGAAATTATTCCTCCAACAGACTCTAGTGAAAACAATTCTTCTTCCGTTTCGGGATTCGATTTGTTCATTTCACTTATTTTGGTTAGTATTTTTGTTGTTGCTGTTGTTCTATTCTTCAAAAGTCGTCGTAAAAAGAAAATGGAAATCTTCAAAAAAGAAATCATTGATTGGCAAAACCGGATATTATCTCGAGTATTGAAACCTTATAATCAAACGAGTGATCGCCTTCGATTGGCAAAAGGTGAAACAGAAAAAGTGTTAAAAGATTTGTCTGATCAACTTTTTGCTATTTTGACACAAGCGAAAGAGCGTGAGCATGCTATTAATAAGATTAATATGAAAAAGTGGGAGCCATTTATGAAGGCAATGAAACCACTTGAAGAAGTATCTGAAGCAGATGAGTATCAGCTCGAGAAATTAATTGTAGAAGTCAACCAGTTATTTCAAGAAGAAATGAACATGACAGAACGAATTAAAGAACATGTGACGGTACAAGAACAAACGATAGAAGTTTTTAAAAGTACGCAAAAGAAATATGATGAACATTTTCCTTCTTTAGAAAATGACCTTAAGAACTTGTTAAAATCAGGTGAAAAAGCAAGTCAGCTAGAGAAAGACTTTGACTTTATTGGTGCTGCAAGGTTATTAAATCTATCAGTAGAAGAGAATACTCAGTTTAAAAATAACTTAGAGTTACTTGATAAATTCATGGAGGAAAGCCAGCATTTAGATAAGGAAATGAGGCAAAGAAAAGATCGGTTATTGGGCAAAATGAACAAAGAAAAATTAATAGGAATTTCACAAGATATTGATACTTTTTTTGAATCAGCTAGCCAGGCCTTTCAACAACTTAAGGATAGTATTAAACTGGGAAATGTTAAAAAAGCTGCAGATACCCATAAAAAGATGTTAGATGTTTTAACCGAGTCGGAACAGTTTGTTCAAGACCTTATTAAAAAAAGGGATGATTCTAAAAGAATAGTAAGTAAAGTTGAAGCGGATATAAAAAATGATTCAGATTTGGAGTCTAAATATCAATTAGAGTTAACCCGTTTACAATCGGATTTCCTTGAAAATCATTGGTCCGATATTCCGAGCCTTTATCAGAGCATACAACGTGAAGTAGCTGAATTAAAAGCCGATTTGCCTAATGTCCACTATTTATTACAAGTGGAGGTTCAGGATTATAACCAAGCTTTTGAGTTAGCTTTAAGGATACAGAAACATGTGATTGACTTACAAAGTAAGTACAATGATTGCTTTAAACGCTATGAGTCGCTTCAATATACTCATAAAAAGCTGCAATTTAGAATAAACCAGTTAGAAAGTGATGTATCAAGATTATCCGCTCTGATTAATAAAGAAGGGCTTTCCGTTTATATAGAAGAGCTACATTCCCTAGGAGATGAGATTCGATTTAGGACGAAGGAGTCCCGTCAAACTCCAATAGACCTAGAGCGAATTCAAAGTAGTATAGAAGAATTGGAGCGGAAGTTTAAAGAGCTCGAAAAATATGTCCAGCATACGATTAGGCAAAAACGTGATGTAGAAAGAGAATGGCAGGAAAAAGAACGAGCTTACTCTCAGGCACAGCATAGGTATGGAAGAGGGATATCAACACGGTCTTATGACAGTCAATATCAAGGTATACGTTCAGACGTACAGGGGCTTATTTCTAATGGGGACTATGAACAAGCTCGAGGAAAGATTTCTCAGCTTTCTTCCATGACGAGAAATATGAAAAGAGATTATGACCAGCACCGACTACATCAACGTAATCGCAATCAATCAACTAGAAATGCTGCCTCTTTTATAGTAGGTACCCAAGTTGGGAAATCAATGAGTGATCGGAATCGTAATCATCGTTTTCCTAGTAATTCTGGCTCAAGAGGCGCAAGTGGGGGCTTCGGTTCGCGTAACTCTGGGTCGAGAGGAGCTGGAGGAAGCTTTGGTGGCTCCAGAGGTGGATCTCGTGGAGCAGGTGGTAGTTTCAAAAAGCGCTAAGCGTTAATATGAAGAAAGAGTTGGTCAAATTTGACCAACTCTTTTTTCTCTTTATCATTATGTTGAACGAATTGATATTATTCAGCAGGCTCTTCGTTTTTCGTTGCTAACTTTGCCTTCAAAGCAGCAAGTTCTGAATCTACACTTGAATTGGTCGTTAATGCGGCCAATTCATCATCTAAAGAGCGGTTAGCACTTCTAAGCTCCTCAGAGCTAGCGGCTTCTGCTTCGTTACGCATGACCTTTTCTTCCATTCGATCGAAGCCAGATTTAGCTCCACCAATCCCACTTAAGGAATTGTTAACTTTTGTACGTGCTTTGGCACTTTCAGAACGTGCTTTAAGAGAATCTTTTTTCATCTTCATTTCTCTTAACTCATCATTCATTTCTTTTAACTTGTCTTTTAATTCGCCTGAAAGTTTTTTAGCCTCTTGCCAAGATGTACTTAAAGAATCAGCATGAGATTGGTGTTTGTTTTTATCTTCTAAAACACGTCTCGCTAGGTCTTCGTCACCTGTTTCTAACGCAGTCATAGCTTGCTCTTCGCGTTTTGTGACTAATGCTGCAGCTTCTTTATATTGCTTCTCTAGTAATTTCTCGTTAGCAATTTGTTTGGCAACTGCTGATTGGACATCTGCAATATCATTTTCCATGTCAATAACAAATTGATCGACCATTTTTACAGGGTCCTCAGCTTTGCTTAAAAGTGAGTTTAATTCTGATGAAACGATTGTTCGTACGCGATTAAAAAAACGAAACATGGTCATCCCTCCATAAAAGTTAATATCTTCTATTTTAGCACATTGTCAACGATTAATGTGTTCGATACTTTATTTACGGATGAGATTCTAAAAGGTTTCAAATAATTTTTTAGAATGCTCACTCCCAGAAGATAAGCCATTCCTTTTCTACTTTTGATACGATTACATTTTGTGTGAGAGTTAGTTGTCCGTATTTTGAATCGTAATATTGATGAACTTTTATCGAGTAACCATCTATGGTTTTTTCGTCGTTCATTTGAAAATTGGAGACTTTGTTGGGATTTTCTAATGTGTATTCAAAGCTATCTGTTCCAAAATGCCCCATAAATACATGGGCACGATCTTGTATATAACTGCTTATAGGAAAACGTTCCTGAATAGTTGGGTGTAATAATTGCCACGAAGATGAGAAATTACCTTCTTGTTCGTATTGGTAAAATGAGTGAACCGTTTTCTCTGCGTGGTTGCTCCCGCTAGGAATTAAAAGAAAAATGACGATAAAAAAGGTGAAAAAAATGGTGATGAGGATCAATATAGGGTTGGTTCGACGACGGTACATATTCTCCTCCTTACAAAGTGCGTAGTTATTATTATATATATTTTGCTTTAGCGCTTGTATGAGGAAAATCGATAATGAATGATGTGAAGTGAATCAAGAGCAAACGATGAATTTCGGGGTTGCGGGCGGGAAAAGAGGGAGAAAGCCCGAGCAAACGGTGAATCTCGGGATTGCGGGCGGAAAAAGCGAGAGAAAGCCCGAGTAAACGCTGAATCGCGGGGTTGCGGGCGGAAAAAGCGAGAGAAAGCCCGAGCAAACGCCGAATCTCGGGATTGCGGGCGGAAAAAGCGAGAGAAAGCCCGAGCAAACGGTGAATCTCGGGATTGCGGGCGGAAAAAGCGAGAGAAAGCCCGAGCAAACGGTGAATCTCGGGGTTGCGGGCGGAAAAAGCGAGAGAAAGCCCGAGCAAACGGTGAATCTCGGGATTGTGGGCGGAAAAAGAGGGAGAAAGCCCGAGCAAACGCCGAATCTCGGTTATGAGCTGTGGTGGTCGCCACAGTAACTATTCGCTTTCTCCATTGTTTTCCTGTTTTTCAAGTTCAGCTAATTTCGCTATGAGAATATGCTGAGGCATATGCATAATCTGCTCAATCGGTAAATTTAATGACTTTGACAATTTTTGTGCGGTTTCCGCTGAGATTTGTAAAGGTCTCACTTCTAACACTCCTCTAGAAAATAATACTATTAGTTTAACTTATTTTTGTACAAGATGCATAGGGGAAAAACGTTGAACGATAAACAAGATATTTATACATTATCACCAAAAAGCAAAAAAGGATTAAAGGAGTTTGAATAATCTAAAAATAACTGAAGATCTTATTGACATATGTGTTGAATAAGGTAGTATGGTTATAATATTCAAAAATCAAAATTGTGAAAAAATAGAGGTGTCTTATTATGAAATATGCGTTTGCAAAGCGTGTTCGCCATCTTCAGTCTTCTGCTGTAAGAGATATTTTAAAAGTTGTGGGGCAAGGGGATGTTATTTCTTTTGCAGGAGGGCTACCTGATGATGAGCTCTTTCCAATGAAGGGGATAGAAGATGCATTTGCACGAGTGTTTGCAACGGGAAAAGGCTCAGCTTTACAATATGCAGAAACAGAAGGTTATCGGCCATTAAGAGAAGAGATTATTAAAAGAATGAATGAAAAAAAGGGCATAATGAATTATTCTTCTGATGAAGTTTTAGTAACCACTGGTTCACAGCAAGCCATTGATTTATTTTCAAGGATTATGCTAGGACCAGAAGATTATGTATTAACCGAGGATCCTACTTACTTAGCTGCTCTGCAAGTATTCCATTCCTATGAAGCTAATGTCTTAGCCGTCGATTCAGATGATGATGGCATGTTTCCAGACGATTTAGAACAAAAGATGAAACAATACAAACCTAAAGCTGTTTATGTAGTTCCTACTTTTTCAAATCCAGCAGGTAGGGTCTGGTCGCTTGAGCGAAGGAAAGCTTTAATCCAGCTTGCACATAAATATAATGTAGTCATATTTGAAGATGATCCATATGGTGAATTGCAGTTTTTGGATAATGAACAGTATACACCGTTAGCAGCATTAGATGATGGCACACATGTTTTATATACAAGTACTTTCTCAAAGATTGCCGTCCCTGCCTTACGAACAGGTTGGGTTATGGGTCCCTATCAAATTATTCGTATGATGTCACAAGCAAAGCAGGCCAATGACCTACACACTAATTCACTTTCCCAGCAGGCTTTGTATCAATTATGTACGAACTTTAATTTAGATGGACATATTGAGCAATTGATTTCTGTTTATCGTTCAAGAATGGAAGTTATGGTGGACTGTTTACAAAAAGCTGATTTACCGGAATTATCCTTTGTTAAGCCAAGAGGCGGTATGTTCTTGTGGGTAGAACTGAGCGAGCGCTTGAACACCACAATTTTATTAAATGAAGCGGTAAGAAATGGTGTGGCTTATGTTCCTGGAGAACCGTTCTACGCGGGGCTTGCAAAGAAAAATACGATGCGTCTGAATTTTACACATGCCACACCAGAACGAATTGAAAAAGGGATTAATCTTTTGGTGGAAGTCCTCTCAAAAAAAGTGGAACATCAAGAACATTTTTTCGTCTAAGGTTCACAGAAAGTAGAGTAGAATTTAGAAATTTTCATGGAAAAGCCCGCTTCACTCCGCCGCTATCAAAGATAAAAATCTAGCATGTTTTTTCGGTCAAATTCACGTAAAATCTGCTCGTATCGGTCAGGTTTTCTTACAGCAAAAAAGGCTTTTATCCTTTTAAGGAGAAAGCCTTTTTCTTTACATTTGATCGAGCCTTCGAATTCTTTCTTCGGGGCGAGGATGTGTTGAAAACAAGTTGCGTGCTTTTTTCTTGAGTGGATCTGAGAAATATAACGGTGCTGAAGTTGTGGATGCCTCTTTAACTGGCGTATTGACACTTGTTATTTTGCTTAATGCAGAAGCAAGAGCACCAGGGTTACGAGTTAATTCAGCTGCCGAAGCATCTGCAAGGAATTCACGATTCCTAGATATCGCTAATCGAATTAATGTTGCGACAATGGGAGCGAAAATAATTAAGACGAAAGCAACAACAAAAATGATAGCCGATTGATTATTGTTATTATTTCCATGGTTTCTTCTTCGCCCAGAGTAATAAAGAATACGTGAGCCTAGATCACTTAAAATGGCTACGACTGAAACGAGTGCGATGGCAATGGTGGCTAAGCGAATATCATAATTTCGAATATGGGCAATCTCATGTGCGATGACACCCTCTAGCTCTTCTCGATTTAATGTATCTAGGAGACCGGTTGTAACAGCAACGGCTCCTTTTTTAGGTGATGTGCCAGTTGCAAAGGCGTTTGGGCTTGGATCCTTGATGATGTAAACTTTCGGAGTGGGGATTCTTGCAGCAAGAGCCAATGCTTCTACGGTATGCCACAAAAAAGGGTGATCTTGAGCTTGCTTGATCTCCTTGGCATGATTCATTTTCATTACAACATTTGTGCTAGATAAAAGCATAATGAATGTATAGCCGCCACCTAATAGGCCAGCAATTACCATACCACTAATATAATCGCCCATTTGTATGTAGGTAAATGCAGCACCTACTGCTAATACGAATAGGATAAAACCTGTAACGATAAAGACAGTCTGTCGTTTATTCCGTTCTATCTGCTTATATAAGACCAACCTAATTCCCCCGAATCAATTAAAATTCAACTTTTACATTCTCCTGTTCTTGTGGAGGGACTCTAAACATATCTGCTTTTTGGAAATTGTGTAATGAAGCAACGATATTAGATGGAAACGAATCAATCTTTGTATTATATTCACGAACGGTTTTATTATAAAGTTGTCGTGAGTAAGCAATCTTATTTTCTGTACCTGTTAACTCCTCTTGTAACATTAAGAAGTTCTGATTCGCTTTTAGCTCAGGATAATCCTCACGTAAGGCAAAAAGCTGCCTAATTCCTTGAGAAAGTTGATTATTTGTTTCCATTTCCTCGGACCTTGATTGCTCGGAGGTTGCCCCTTGGTTTCTAAGTTGAATAACACGTTCTAATGTTTCTTGCTCATGTTTTGTATAACCTTTAACCGTTGAGACTAGGTTTGGAACTAGATCATAGCGTCGTTTAAGTTGATTTTTAATTTGATACCATGATTCCTCAACCCAATTTTGATATTTAACTAACGAATTATAGCAGACAATCCAAATGATGATGAATAGAACAATAATACCTCCGCCGATATAAAAACCCATAAACATAACTCCTTTCCGATCTTCATTTTATATACGTTATGTAAAACAAAAATGTTTCATTTCTAAAGCATAACACGAGCTAAAATTTCTTTAAATATGAGATTTGACCTTTTTATGGAAATTGATATTTGTCGATCGATGGCAAAGACAATCTTTTCCGAATGATCAAAACCCAAATTTTAGTTTTCCGTGTTCATTTTCCGTTTATTGCTAATTAATTTTCTACATAAGATTTAAGAAAAAATCCAAACTATGATTACACAAGGAGGTGAGACAAACATGGCAAACAACAGTTCAAATCAACTTGTAGTACCAGGCGTACAACAAGCTTTAGATTCAATGAAATATGAAATCGCTTCTGAATTTGGTGTACAACTTGGACCAGACGCTACAGCGCGTGCTAACGGTTCAGTTGGTGGTGAAATCACAAAGCGTTTAGTTCAAATGGCTGAGCAACAATTTGGTGGTTACCAAAAATAATAAGTGTGGATTAAGAGGTGAGTTGATGCTCACCTCTTCTTAATTGTTAAGAGGAGAGGTTGTCTGTGAGTTTATGTCCAGTATGTAATGGATTCTCAGTCATTAAGAAACAATGTTCGAGCTGTCATCATTTATTGATCGATTTTGGCCGTGTTAACGATTATATCGATAAATATAGTGCTTATGAGGAGATAGATATTATTAACTTAGATAACCAAATTAGTCATGACCATACGAATCAACTTTGTACCCATTATTTATATTGTAAAACATGTCAAGAAACGGAGATTATTTTGTTGAAAGAAAAGTAAAACCCCATTACTCACAAGAATAATGGGGTAAGGTGAATTAACGAATACGTAATTCAGTATCTTTATCAAAGAAATGAGCTTTATTCATGTTAAAAGCAAGGTCAATGATTTGTCCATTTTGAATGTCGGTACGTGAATCTACACGTGCAACAAAGTCTTGACCTTCTACTGTAGAATAAAGAATCGTTTCAGCACCTAATAATTCAGCAACATCAATGTTCGCTTTTAAATTCGTATCTGGTGATGATTCGATAAATACTAATTCATCATGAATATCCTCAGGACGGATTCCAAGAATTAATTCTTTATCCGCATATCCTCTTTCACGAAGGATTGATAATTTGCCTTCAGGAACTTTTAAATTGAATTTACCAACTTTAAAAGTATCGCCTTCTAATTGTCCAGCTAAGAAGTTCATAGAAGGTGATCCAATGAAACCACCAACGAATACATTCTCAGGGTTATCATATACTTCTTTTGGTGAACCTACTTGTTGAATATATCCATCCTTCATAATAACGATTCGTGTTGCCATCGTCATCGCTTCAGTTTGGTCATGCGTTACATAAATCGTCGTTGTTTGTAAACGCTTGTGTAATTTAGTAATCTCTGCACGCATTTGAACACGTAACTTAGCATCAAGGTTTGATAATGGCTCATCCATTAAGAATACTTTAGGGTCACGAACAATAGCACGCCCTAATGCAACACGTTGACGCTGACCACCTGACATTGCTTTTGGTTTACGGTCTAACATTTCCTCTAAACCTAAGATTTTCGCCGCTTCTTTTACACGACGATCAATCTCGTCTTTTTTGAATTTACGAAGCTTTAATCCAAAAGCCATATTATCATATACATTCATATGTGGATAAAGGGCATAGTTTTGGAAAACCATCGCGATATCACGGTCTTTAGGTGCTACATCATTCATTCGTTTATCATCAATCATTAAGTCACCCTTAGAAATATCCTCAAGTCCAGCAATCATACGTAATGTCGTTGATTTACCACAACCTGATGGACCAACAAATACGACAAACTCTTTATCTTGAATATCTAAGTTAAAGTCCGTTACCGCTTGTACATCACCATCGTAAATTTTATAAATATTTTTTAATTGAATACTTGCCATGTTATGTACCTCCCCTTATATGTTACATTCATTGTAGAATTTTTCGGAATTATTCACTATAGGGAGCTTGCACAAAGATTTATAAATTTTTTGTGCAATTTGTATACGTTACCATTTTGATTCATGGTTTGGTGACTTAGGTATGATTTTTTATCGGAAGTAGTAGTAAGAGAAACTGTACAAATGCCGCCTCTGAAAACTGCTTAATGTCAAAACCAGTTTTATCAATGAATTTGTCTAAGCGATATTGTAGGCTATTTCGGTGCATATGTAATTTTTTTGCTGCTAATGAGAGATTCAAATTGGTCTCAAAGAAAACGGTGATACTTTGTATTAATTCATGATCATCGATAATTTCTTCGGGTAAAAATAGTTGAAGCATTTTTGTTCTTTCTTGTACAGGCATAAAGGAAAGAATATGATACTGATTAATTTCATGTTCAACAAATACTTTCTTTTTCGGATTCATTTGATGAGCACGTAGTAACCCATTTTGTTCAAGTTGAAAGCGTTGAAGGTTAGGATGAGAAGAAGTGTGGCCAATGAGAATACTCATGTCCACATAAAAATCTGATGAAACCGCATCAATTAAGCCAGTGAAATCCGTTTCTTCCGCGTGGAACAATTCAACATTAATGATGACACCTAAATAAGGAGTGAACCAAATAATTGGACTAGGTCGCTCAAGCATATGCTCCCATATGTCTTGGAAGGCAATAAAATCCTCAATGGGCTGTTCTAAACTAAAGTGAATAAAACGTATAGGTCCTTTATTAGGAGCCGCTGTACTTCCATCAAGCCATTGCTTCCACGAGTTCTCCTCGATCGTTTTGGGTAAAGGAATATGTACATACTTTGGATACAGTTCATTTAGTAAGAGCATTTCTTTTTCAGTTAATTTGGAACGCTCAAAACCAATAGGTGTCCCCTCGACATTGAGCCATAAATAAGAATCATCTGATTTTGAATAATCTTGAACAATGACTTGTCCAAACAATCGTAATAACTTGTCCTTATGCATAACGAACTCCTTTATGTAAACTTATAAAAGATTATATCAAATCACAACAAACAACCCAACAATTAAAAGGTGCGATAAACGACTGAGGTAAAATCTCGAAGTATCTGTATAAAGAGAGGGTTAATGTAAAGATACTGGAGCCAAGCCTTGGAGTAACTGCACAAAGATAGGGTTAATGTGAAGATACGGAGGCAAAATCTTGGAGTAACTGCACAAAGAGGTCATTCATGCGAAGTGTGGGAAGTAGTGGTAGAGCTTAGATCCAGCAGCATAGCCAATTAGCTCAGCACCACCCAACAGGACGCGGAGCATGATTTTCGGGAGCGATGAGTATAGCTCCGCATATAAGTTTTAAGCAACTTTCATACAAAAGCTATCTAACAAAGCAAAAAGAGCTTCATTAGATAGCAGTGTTCTGAACGTTTATTGCTCTTTTGAGGTAGGCTTGATGGGGTCTTCCTTTTCTAACTTACGGGCTTCTTCTATGATACCAGTCTGATCATCACTAACCATTCCTCCACCGAGCCCTTCATTAATCATTCGATCCACATCCATAAAGAACTCTTCTCGCCCTTCAGTATGAGCTTCATTCTTTTTTTCCTTCGACAATTGTACCGCCTCCTTATCTTTATGTTTTGTTACACCTCAAAAAATATGCAAGTAGTAAAATAGGAAAGAAACCAAAAGCTATTAGTGATCGTATAAAGATTAACGTATAATAAAGCTTAAAGTTGAAAATGAATAATGTTTATAATTACAGCAAAAGGTAACGGCGACATAGGGAGCTGATGAGTCATGAATTCAGTGGTAACGATTTTTATTATGGTTATTATTGGGGCACTTATAGGTGGGCTTACCAATTTATTAGCGATTCGAATGCTATTTAGACCATACAAGGAAATAAAAGTGGGAAAAGTAACTATGCCATTCACACCAGGTTTAATTCCAAAAAGACAAGATGAAATATCTAAGCAGTTAGGTAAAACGGTATCTAATTATTTACTTACAAGTGAAGGTATACAAGAAAAGGTACGAAGTGAGTCATTCTCTGAAGGCATAACCACTTGGCTAGAGGAGGAAGTTGATAAACTCACCACCAATGAAGAAACATTAGCTCAACTAATAGAAAAACACTTTTTATTACAGAATCCAAAAGAAATTCTTCAACAAAAACTTAAAATTCAAGTGGAAAAAGAATATGATTTGTTTTTTGAGAAAAGGACAACCGATGATTTAGGAAAAGTAATTCCAGATCAAATGCATGCATATATTGAGAATTCGATTCCACGTTTGACTTTATGGATTCAAGAAAGTCTCGACAAACGATTAAGCAGTAAAGAAGGAAGAGAACAATTAAATGAGACCTTTGAACATTATTTAATGCGTAAAGGAACCTTAGGTAATGTGCTGCAACGATTTGTAGGGCATGAAAGAATAGTAGACAAGCTTCAGCCTCAATTAAGTAAAATATTGCAGGATAAGCAAACAACGGTATTAATAGAAGGGGTACTAAGAAAGGAATGGATCAAACTTCAGAAAAAATCAATGACGGAATTACAAAGCTTTATCTCAAAAGAGCAAATAATTTCAGAATTGCCGCCAATTCTAGAGAGAAAGGTGCCGATCATTAATTGGCTCGACAAACCTGTCAGTGTGATCATAAGACCTTATACAGATTCATTAAAACTAGTCACGATTCCAAAAATCGTTGATTTCCTTATTAAACACTTAGACCAATATATACCGATGATTGTAAAAAGATTAAATATAGAAGAAATTGTTCAAAAACAGATTGAACGTTTTCCATTAGAGCAATTAGAGGAACTTATTATTTCTATAGCAAAAAGAGAACTGACGATGATTACCTTATTAGGTGGGTTCTTAGGTGCGCTCATTGGGCTATTTCAAGGTTTAATGGTTATTTTTTTATTTTAGAATCTTTCGAATGTAAGGATATGATTCGATTTATTTGAATGAACATGTTATAGTCGTTAGGAACTAATTAATGAGGAGGCGATTACACATGTCAAACGTATATGATGTAGCCAATCAGTTAAAGCAAGCGATCGCTGAAAGTGAAGATTTTACAACTTTAAAGACATTACATGAGCAAATTAATCAAGATGAAATTGCGAAGAAAATGCTTGATAATTTCCGTCAACTTCAGTTAGATCTTCAAAGCAAACAAATGAGCGGTGAGCAAATTACTGAAGAAGAAGTACAAAAAGCACAGCAGCAATTTGAACTTGTTCAGCAACATGAGTTAATTTCTAAGTTAATGGAAGCTGAGCAACGTTTAAGTGTTGTTATTGGGGATGTTAATAAGATTATTACTGAACCTCTTGAAGAAATTTATGGCAACCCAGATGAACAACAAAACAATTAATTGATAAAAAGGCAGCATAGCATACACATGGCTAAGCTGTTTTTTTGTATGAAAGTTACCTTGGGGCGATGGGTTGTGCCTTGAAGTTAGCTGGTCATCCATCTTACGATAAATGACCTTAGCAGGACAGTGCACCCTTTTTGTTCAGTCGACTCCTAATGGTGATCGAGTGGAAACGTGCCAAATGTTTAAAAGGTCGCCACTACTTTTGTCTTTGTTGGCGGCGAAGTACTCTGCCGCACATTATTATATAAATGTTGTTCTAATGGTATTAGTTTTCCCCTTAAGAGATCGCTATGGGAATTTGACAGGAGTAAGCTAAACAGCTTCTTATCTGGCTCTTTCCAGTGACTTTTCATTGTCTCTACTTTCGTTTCTGTAACCCGGTGTTAGTACTGATTCGGAATTTTGAGCAGTAGGTTATTTTGCATGATTTTGTTATTTATTCTTTTTGTAGTTCTAAGGGGCATTTAGATTCATATGATCGTTAGTATCCAAGCAAATAAGGTGGAATAGACATCAAGAGGAGGATATGCGATGACCTATCGATTGTTGGCCATAAATATGGATGGTGCTTTATTAGAATCTGACACAAAAATGAGTAAACAGACGAAAGCAGCAATCGAATATGTGAAAAACAAAGGGGTGAAAATAGTTTTAATTACCTCTAAACCATATTTGTCTGCTCACAAAGTAGCGAAAGCACTTAAAATAAATGACTATTTAATTTGTAGTGATGGAGCTTATATGGCTAAAAGTAATGAGGATATTTTACTAGCAAATCGCATAACAGAAGTGCAATGTGAGGAAATCATTGATATTTTAGAGCGTTTTGATTGCCACATTCGCGTTTTTAATGAACAATATTCCCTTGGAAATAAGGTCAAAAATAAAGGGCAAATGGTAGCGAAGCTTTCGATAAATCTAGATGAACCACGCTTTTATCCATTAAATTTTGTTGATTCTGTTTACGATCACGTTGTCGACTATCCCATTTCTCCACTAAAGATTCAAGCCCAATTCGCTAATAAAGAAGATTTAAAAAAAGCAGTGAGGCAAATTGAAAATATGGAACAGCCCTTTACTATTAGGCAAAGCCAAGATTCTAAAATTGAACTTTTACAAAAAGGCGTATCTAGAGGAAAAGCTTTGAGGTATCTAGTTCATTCCTACGGGATTAGTATGGAGGAAGTTGTGACGGTTTGTGCTTCTGAAAGTGATTATGAAATGATGATAGAATCTGGTCTAGGTGTTGCGATGGGTAACGCTCCTAGCCGAATAAAATCTCATGCAAAATGGTTAACAAGAAGTAAAGATGATCAAGGGTTTGCTTACATGGTTCGTGAAGTGTTTCGTAAGCAATTAAAAGTAGAGATATAATGAGGCATTTACCTTTGAGACTACTCAAAGGTTTCTTTTTTTTGAATAAAAATTTTTCGGATTATTAATTGAATTGTTTGTTTGTTTTCTTTTGGAAAGTTTTATCTTATAATGTTAGTGATTATAGAAAATGGAAGGGGGCGAACAAAGTGTTGGAGATTATTGTTGATACGTGGGCTTTTTGGAGTAGCGTGGTTTTAACAATCTGGTTAGTATCGGCTTATACAAGAGCTGAGTTGTTTAGGTTTGAATTTACGTATCAGGCGATGCTTCATTCCAATCAGGTTCAAATTACACCGGGGCAGATTTATTTACGCTTAACGTGTAGACCGATGACGATATTTTATCGCCCAAAAATTCCAAACTCCTTTGACCAAAATGATGATGAAGATTCTCCATTTATTTATTCTCGTTAATGACGAAATAAATAAGGAGGATTTACGTGAAAAATAAATGGATGTTATTAATGGTTATCCTTGGCTTAGTACTCGTGCTAACAAGCTGTGGAACGGACCAACCAATCAATGCAGAATCAACAGGTATTTGGAATCACTTTTTTGTGTATCCATTGTCTTGGGTCATTATTCAAACAGCAGCTCTATTTAAAGGGAATTTTGGCTTAGCGATTATATTAGTTACCGTTGTTATTCGCTTCATGTTGTTACCTTTAGTATTAAAGCAGCAAAAAAGTTCAAGAGCGATGCAGGCAATGAAGCCGGAATTAGATGAACTACAAAAAAAATATAAGACAGATAAGCCAGATCCTAAAAAGCAACAGGAGCTTCAAAAGGAAATGATGACACTTTATCAAAGGAATGGGGTTAATCCAGTAGCGGGCTGTTTACCTATGTTTGTGCAAATGCCTATCCTCATGGCGTTTTACTTTGCTATTATGCGGACAGAAGCCATTTCAGCCACCTCATTTTTATGGTTTAATCTTGGACAACCTGATCTGATCTTACCTTTTGTAGCTGGATTAACAACTCTTATTCAGCTGAGGATGACCTCAGCAGAGATGCCACAGCAAATGAAGGTTATTATGTATATTATGCCTATCATGATTATTGTCGCTGGATTGTCGTTACCATCAGCTTTGTCAATGTATTGGGTAATCGGAAATATTTTTACGATATTCCAAACCTATTTTGTGATTGTTCTTCCAAGGAAGGCCGCACAGCAACAAGAAGTTTCCAAGGTTTAATTAGATAAAAGGAACGTAATGAAAGAATGAGTATTCTTTTGTTACGTTTTTTATTGAATTCATCAATTAAAATAATACGTCACCTTTTCTGGGCATCTGAATAGCGTGTAGTAACGTTAATAAAATGAAGAGGTGTTTTGGATGAGTCAGGCGGAAATGATAAAAGGGCACTGTGAGGAATTGGTGAATCAACCAGTATCTATTCAATTTCAAGGTCATCCGATAAGTGGTGTTATTGAGCATGTTGATGATGAACATGTCTATTTATTAGTGGCTGTTGACGACCAGGGTCAGTATATTGATTATCATAGTCTACTGAATCAACAGCAAGAGGAAGCTCATAGGCAAAACCGTGTTGATGGATACACAAGAAATCCTTACATGGGACCCTATGGTGCACCTGCTTATATGCCATATCCATATTGGGGTCCTAGGCCAGTAAATTGGAATCGTCTTGTTTTACCGTTAGCAGCTTTAACTGCTGTTGCCGCGATTTTGTAAGGTTTAAAATAGTCGTATCTGTTTCTTATAGGAAGCTGATATGACTATTTTTATGTATATAAAATAATCAGCATCCTTTTTAGTGATCATACAGCTATAAAATTCGTAACATTGACGAATTGGTTATGTTCTGATGTAAAAAATAGTGTGAACTTATCTAAAATAGTGCACAATAACTAAAGAAAAGGTATGATAGGATCAAATGAGGTTTCAGATCCACATTTTGGTGGAATACTAAATAGATAATTTATATGCAATTATTCATTAAAATATATGTTTTTTATTAAGGAGGATGCGAGTTGAGTAGTTATCTCGTTTATCTAGTAGAAGATGAAGAAAATTTATCAGAAGTATTAAAAGCTTATTTAGAAAAAGAAAATTGGGAAGTAAGAGTGTTTGAAAATGGACAAGATGCGGCAGACGCAGTAGAAGATAAACCGCATTTATGGATTTTAGATATTATGCTTCCTGGTATGGATGGATATCAATTGCTTAAAACCATTAAGCAACATGAAGACACACCTGTTATTTTTATCTCGGCAAGAGATCAGGACTTGGATCGGGTTTTAGGTCTTGAGATGGGAAGTGACGATTATTTAGCCAAGCCCTTTTTACCACAGGAATTAATTATCCGAGCCAAAAAGATTATTAATCGTGTTTATGGAAGTTCAGGACAAGAGCAGAAAAAGATTGAAATTAATCAATATGTTGTTGATCCGATTGGCCGAACTGTCGTTGATATGGAAGAAGGAGAAGATGCACTTGTAGACTTAACAACAAAAGAGATGGATCTTGTTCTATTATTGACAGGTGATATTGGAAAGGCATTTTCACGCGATAAAATTATTGAGCATGTATGGGGAGAAAATTATTATGGCTCCGAGCGTGCCGTTGATGATGTTGTTCGTCGCGTTCGTAAAAAAATGCCTCGTGTACATCTTGAAACCTTATACGGGTATGGCTATCGCATTTTATCGTCATGATTAAAATAAATTTGACGCAGCGAATTTGGCTA
This sequence comes from Alkalihalobacillus pseudalcaliphilus, assembly GCF_028610675.1. Classification (NCBI taxonomy): domain Bacteria; kingdom Bacillati; phylum Bacillota; class Bacilli; order Caryophanales; family Bacillaceae; genus Alkalihalobacillus; species Alkalihalobacillus pseudalcaliphilus. The sequence goes on along the minus strand of NZ_JAQQWS010000001.1, from coordinate 1,219,876 downwards.
GCGTTTATTTCGCTTATTGTTTTAGTTGGTCTATCCGTTATTATTATTTTTCCGATTTCGATTAAGGATACGTTAACGGAGGAATCGTATTGGTTAATAGAAAGGGAGCAGGAACGAGCGACCAATGGTTTATTTGATTTTCTAAACCCTCCACAGGATGGGAGTGGTTTCTTCGAACAAAGTGAGGCAGGAGAAGTGTTTCACTTTGTTTTATATGATACATTAGGAATGCCCCCACACGGTGACCATATTCCACCTGCTGAGGTCATTCGGGAAATGGCGATTAAAGCTTTTGCTCAGGAGTCATTAACAGGTCGTTATGAGCTACAATACGGGGGACAAACGGTTTTTTATGTGGTAAAAGAGGTCATATTGGACCAAAAAGCCTATCATATTGCTTATATGTGGGATACATACCGTGATGAAATGGTTAACAAATTGTGGGAAAGATTGCTTTATTTATTTTTACTAACAAGCGTATTGAGTTTATTACCTGCTATTTGGCTGAAGCACTATTTACGTCAACCACTTATTATATTAGGGAATCATTTAGAGCAAATTGCAAACAGGGACTGGAAAGAGCCATTGAAATGGAAAGGCGATGAAGATTTTCAACGCTTGTCTGACCAGTTTGAAAAAATGAGACAGAACTTAAATATGTATGATAGTGCTCAAAAAACGTTTATTCAACACGCTTCTCATGAATTAAAGACACCTATTATGGTGATTAAAAGCTATGCTCAATCAGTGAAAGATGGAATTCTACCCAAACAAAACTTGGAACGGACAATGGATGTCATCATCGAGGAAAGTAATCGAATGGAACGTCGTGTCATAGATATGCTCTATTATACAAAGTTAGATTCTTACAAAGAGGATTCATTAAATCAAACGGAGTTTTATTTTGGTCAGCTAGCTTTCAAAATTGAAGAACGTTTTCGCATGCAACGAGAAGATGTATCCATTCATGTATTAAATTCAGACGTTAAAATTAAAGGTGATGAAGAACAATTAGAGGTACTGATTGAAAACCTGGTAGAAAACGCATTAAGATATGCGATTAGTGGGATTTGGATCAATGCTGAGAAGGTAGATAAGTTGATTAGGATTTCGGTTGAAAATGACGGAGAGACGATTCCAGAAGATGACATACCAAAACTGTTTAATCCTTTTTATAAAGGGAATAATGGGAAATTTGGTTTAGGATTAGCGATTGTCAAAAGAATTGCAGAGCTCCATCATGGATATCCTGAAATTGAGAATACAGATAAAGGTGTTAAAATGAAAGTTTATTTACCGGCAATTGACGATAAGAAGTCTAACGGTACAAGTAAAAATAAGAAAAAGCAAAGATAGTGAATTAAATTTAAAACGAGTAGCTGGAAGGACAATGAGCTGCTCGTTTTCTATGTTATAAAGTTGTTAGTTTTTTTATTATAAATATGAATGCACGTAGAGGTATCCGTCATGAAAGTAATCTATGTTATACTATAAACAAATTATGTGCCGAGGTGATCAGAATGACTAAAGGAATTAGATATTATCAAGTTGGTGATAAAATTGATAGCTATTTTCTTATAAAAACGGCGACACGAGGAATCGCAAGTAATGGAAAACCATTTTTGACATTAATTCTAGGAGATCACACTGGTGAAATTGATGCTAAATTGTGGGGATGCTCACCAGAGGATGAAAAAACGTTTATTAGTAAGTCGATTGTACATCTTACGGGTGAGTTAGGTGAATATCGTGGTCGTAATCAGTTAAAACTGCAGAGTATTCGTCCGACTACAGCGATGGATGATGTGAAAGTGACAGACTTCGTTCGTTCCGCCCCTATATCTCCAGAAGATATGTTAGAGCAAATAACACAATACATTTTTGAAATGAAAAACTCAAGTATCCAAAGAATTACAAGACATTTATTAAAAAAGCATCAGTCAGATTTCTTAGAATCGCCTGCTGCGACAAAAAATCATCATGAGTTCCATTCGGGGTTGGCTTACCATGTTGTCTCAATGCTACATATTGCTAAAAGCCTAGCCGAACTCTACCCATCCCTCGATACAGACCTACTCTATTCAGGCGTCATCTTACATGATTTAGGTAAGGTACGTGAATTATCAGGCCCAATAGATACGGTCTATACGTTAGAAGGGAATTTACTAGGTCACATTACCATTATTGTTAATGAAATCGATGAAGCTGCCAAAGAACTAAGTATCGAAGGCGAAGAAGTGCTCATTCTAAAACATCTTGTGCTGAGCCACCATGGAAAAGGAGAGTGGGGCAGTCCTAAGCCACCACTTATAAAAGAAGCTGAAATATTACATATGATTGATAATATTGATGCTAAAATGAATATGCTCGATAGAGCTTTAGAGCGAATTCAACCTGGAACTTTCTCAGAGCGTGTAATGGCTTTAGACAATCGCAGTTTCTACAAACCAAGCTTCCACGAACCACCAATAGACTTATAACTAACACCCTAGAAGCTATATGAACGAGTCATATAGCTTCTTTTTGGTGTGACAAATATTTACCTACTACACCAACAAGAATGAAAGCAGTGTTTGGCACTTTAACTGGTGGAACTTCATTCAATTTGGTTTTTGAATGAGAAGCACACGAACCAAAGGACCTGTATGAATAGGGATGAGTATTAGTGTGAGTAACGCCACGATATGTCGATGAAGGAAGCTGGTCGACATGATCATGAGTAAAAAAGGCCAAGAACCTGTCGATGAAGGAAGCTGGTCGACATGAACATGAGTAAAAAAGGCCAAGAACCTGTCGATGAAGGAGGCTGGTCGACATGAACATGAGTAAAAAAGGCCAAGAACCTGTCGATGAAGGAGGCTGGTCGACATGATCATGAGCCAAAAAGGCCAAGAAGAACCGAATGTGTCCTTTACTCAAGGGAACCGAGGACCAGCTAACTTCAAGGCACAACCCATCGCTCCTAAGTAAAGTAACTTTCATTTAAAAGTTCTAACCACAGTACAACGAGCATATATAAAAGTATCGGACAAGTATTAAAGGGGGAGCAAAGGATGAATACAAATAAATTAAGTCAACGAATTGCCTTACTATTACTCATTAGCTTAATTGTCGTTTTCCTATTTACTCAAACAAGTGCAGGCACTATTTTACTTTCTAGCCCTTGGTGGATTTATCTTGTTATTGCAGGCATCATCTTTAGTGGCTATATGAGTATGAAGCATTCACTAGATGACAAACATGTTGAACATGAATATATAGAAAAAGAGGGTCATATTTTTATAGAAAGAATGGAAGAAGAACGTGCCAAAAGAAACGCCGAAAAATCCTAACGTTTCAACGTTAGGATTTTTCTATAGACAAAAGCTATTTTATTCTTCGGAAGCTTCCTCAGTGCTCTCTTCTTCTGTAAACAAATCAGTAAACCTTGAATCCTTTACATCGATATCAGCATCAGCTAAAATTTCTTGTAATACTTCCGGACCAGACCTAGCTTGTTGAGCTTCTAAAGTATTTTGAATCTCTTCCTCAAAGTCTTCGTAAGATGTTTTCTTACCCGTTACTTTAATGATATGGAAGCCATACTCAGATTCCACTAAACCACTTGTTTCACCAACTTCTAAAGCAAATGCAGCTTCAGAAAATTCAGGTACCATACGTTCATAAGCGAAATAACCTAATTCTCCACCTCTTGAAGCTGAGCCGTCGATAGAATATTCTTGTGCTAATTCAGCAAAATCCCCACCGTCATTTAATAGTTGTAATACTTCTTCAGCTTCCTCTTCTTCAGTGACTAGGATATGACTTGCTTCAATTTGCTCACCATAAAGATTTTGGTTCTCTTCATAATAGGCTTGTTTGTCTTCCTCCGTAACTTCTACGTCCTTTTTGGCTAATGCGTCAATAATAAGTGGAGGAATGATATAACCGTCGACGAATTCCTCAATGGTATCAACAGCGATACCATTTTGTGCAGCAACTAATTCAAGTAACTCTTCATCTGATTCAGCTTGAAAATTTGTTTTTAAATACTCGAGTTCTTCATCAATTTCTTCTTGAGTAATACCAGAGTTCTCACGTTGATCGTGAATTGCTTTTAACTGAACAAGCTCTGTTAATGTCATCTCACCGTAACGTTCTTTTAAGAGTTCTACAAACTCTCCTTCTGTAATTTCCGTTCCATTTACGACAACAACGACTGTATCATCATTGGCTGTATCATCATTTGTACAGGCGGCAAGCATGGCGAAAGCAGCTAGTCCAACGGCTGATAATATGTATTTCTTCATTAATTTCACTCCCCTATATTTAGGTCGACTCCATAAATGTAATCACAGCATTAACTATACCATAAATAGTTAAATTATAAAAAGTATTTCATGAAGAATTAGAAAATCCATGGAGATGAATGCTAAACGTATGGACAAAAGCTGAAAAGAATCTGGATTTTCGCCTTAATTTGGGTCATTCGCCCAGTACATAAAGAAGGCATTTGCATAAGATATCCTAACAAAGCACAGAGGAGGTGTTATTATGTCTCACGCATACCAAGGTGGATTTGCGTTGATCGTTGTATTGTTCATCTTATTAGTCATTGTAGGTGCAGCTTGGTTGTAAGCTGGCGACGACATCTCTTTTTTTTGGAGTAATCAATCACATAGCTTCAACTAAACTAATTAAAATACACTAAGGAGGATTTTACTATGGGTTATGCATACGGAAATAGTGGATTCGCGTTAATCGTTGTACTTTTCATCTTATTAGTTATCATCGGTGCTTCTTGGGTTTTCTAATAGATGAATCTTAAAGAAAAAGAGTGAGCCCAAAAATGCGGCATCACTCTTTTTCTTTTTTCTTTCCGAACTAGCATTGACTTACGTAAAAAATATTTTGACATACGTCGATGTTAATAAAATAGTCATTAGAATATTAATCGTTCGAAATACCTGGGGTTGTTTTTCGGCAGGAATTTCTCGACGTTCACATAATGCATCGGTCATTGAGTTCATTGAATACAAAATAAAGACCGCAAATAGAATGATAAAGAAGACCATTCGTCTGCCTCCAGTCTAGCCATTGATAGTTAAACTTTATCAAAAATAGTCAAAAAAAGATAGAGATATGCTATGATTTCTTATATTATCCTATGGTAATCTCTAGAATCATAGAAATTGTTTAAACAAACATATCTCATTACAAATTGGGGTATAGGACTTTAATTGGTGTAAAAGGGGGCAGTTGGATGAAAAATAGGTGGAAATTAGCTTTTTCGGTCTTGTTCATTTTTAATATCATTGTTGGTATAAGCCTTTTTCTATTTGTAAGAAGTTTGAGTGTAGATGGAGATTTTGCATCCTACACGGAGCAGCCTATAGAAGGAGAGACATTATTAGAAGTAAGCAGTAATAAAGAACGATTGCTCCATCTTATACATACTGCTGACATCGATGCGGATTATGAATTTGAGGTCGATTTTGAAGGAGAACGAGTTAGGTACGATTCAACGATCGCAATCCTAGGTCAGCAAATTGGCTATTCGATTTTTTTGACGCCAGAAGTTTCAGAGTATGGTAATCTTTCCCTTTATGTGGAACAAGTACAAGTGGGCTTCTTTGATGTGCCAGTGAGTATGATATTATCTGGCTTAGGAAGTGCCGCTGATTTTCCTGATTGGGTAATTTCCGATCCGGGAAATGAGAGGATACTAGTCCAAATTACAGAGATAGAATTAGGGGAATCCTATTTCTTACGACTTAAGGAATTCAATCTCGCGGAGGACCAAATACAAATGGAGCTAGTAGCAAAATAGGTAATAAACAGTATTATATTAAAATAGAAATCAAAGAACAAAAAATACCATAAATAAAAGAACACCCAACTTCTTGTACGTTTTTATCACCACTTTTGTGAGTGACTGCTGTTTACGAGGTTTACTAAGAAGATGCCACGTGGTTAACTTTGTTTTGAACTATCGTAGAGATGTTTAACATATTGTTTTAATCAATTTTTAATCTTTCATTTTCACGAATGGTAGTGGAATTCTATTTGACTATGAAAGGAAGAAAAAAAGGGGCAACCTGGCAGAAATGAGAGCCATTGTGGGCACAGGTTACCTCAGTGCAACATTAGACCACAGTATGATTTACAAAACGCACATGGCGAAGTCCGATTCAGTTCGCCATCAACAAATACGAAACCAGGATTTTGCCCTTAACTTGAGGCTGTTCATTCACTTTGTTTTTTGTTGTCAATCAATTAAAGGAATGTTTTAATTGTTTTTGAACTAGAGAATGTAGGTTAACCTAGCGGAAAAAAATATGTGGAGATTCTCGCGGAGTGCCACCCAGCAGGACGCGGATCATAATTTTGGTAGCGACGAGCAACGCTCTATGTTCGCACTAACTTTCAAACAAAAAAGAAGTCGTGGACATGAACGACTTCTTTCTTTTTGGCTTATTTTGTTGCTTCTAGGAGTTGAGCGACAGTTTCGTGTGGCTCCGGCTTTTTTAATTGACCGTCGTTATCTATGAAATCATGTTCTAGTTTCATTAAGGATTGTTCGAATGTATCGACGAATTCTGAGCCATATAAATGCCTCACAATACTTATTATTTCTGAGAATTCAGGGAACTTCCCGTATAATTCCTTAATTGGTAACGCCCCTTCAAAGATGCTATACGTATTTAACTCATAAGCCTCCATTGTTTTTACAAACAAATCGCGGCCTTCTTCTGTTAAGCATACGTATGTATTACGCTTATCAGTATCTTTTTTTGAAAAGGTTAAATAACCTTTCGCTTCTAATTTTTTGGAAAAATTAAAGGCTGTAGATACATGCATAACACCAAATTTAGCAATGTCAGAAATGGCGGCGCCATCCAACTGATAGGCAAGCCATAAAATATGATGCTCATTAATATTAAGGTCAAAAGGTTTAATCCATTTCTGCCAATCCTTTTCTACTGATTTCCATAACGCTTTGCTAAGCTGAGCAACCTTATGGCTAAAAAGTAAGGATTGTAATAATGTACTGGATTGGTGATGCTCCATTTTTCTCCTCCCATCCAAAAAGTTCACTTTTTCTGTGTCTTTTACATATAAAATTATAGCTGAATATTTTCACTTCTTATTATGACAAGAAATGAAGAAAAAAGAAAGAGCAAAACAAGTGTTTAAACAAACTTTTTTGAAAATTTAAATATTTATTGAAGTATAATTAAATGAAAAGTAAATATTTGGTTAACCTTGTTGTTTGTCAAAATTTTCCTTTCGTTTATTCTCAATTGTTTGATTGAGAATTTCTCCAGAAAGGATTTGGTTTTTCCAATTCTCAGCAGCGTGAATTAATTTATGACTTGTGTCACTTATTAATGGGCAAGATGTATCTTGGTGATTGGAAGATGTCGTACTTAGGCCGTTCGTATTGACTAATTGGTCATGTAGTTTACTTCTAAGCACTTTTCCAGAATAGGGGGCAGTCAGTAGACTACATAAAGCGCCAACACTGACCCCAGTAATTAGTCCAAAGAGATATGATTTAGCTTTCATTGTGACCACCTTTCATTTATAGATAAATTCATGAACGAATCCGACTTCACATATACATGATTAAGGAGGGATTGTATGGATGCATTAATCTTATTAACTCTTGCTGTTTGTTTACTTTCATTATATAGTACAATTTTTATGGTGGCTCAGCTAAAGAAACAGGAGTTTACAGATAAGCAGGTAAGGTGGACGCGTTCTATATATCTTATGTTAGCTATCACAATTATTGCAGCTATCTTGACGATATGGTTAATCATTTTTTATTTTTTTAAAGGCTTGTAGATGTACGTGCCTCTTTTTTAAAACGAATCATCAAATCTCGTAAGGCGATACACGCTTCGAGTGGAACAGCATTGTAAATGGAAGCACGACAACCACCTACAGAACGATGACCTTGCAATCCGATAAAACCTTGTTCCTCGGCAACCTGGAGAAACTGCTTGTTCAGTTCCTCCGTTTGCAAATTGAAGGTAATATTCATTAAAGAGCGGCTATCATTTGTTGCATGTCCTAAATAGAAACCATCACTTTCATCTATTACTTCATAAATGATTTGAGCCTTCTCTTCGTTTCTTTGTGCTATTGATGAAGTACCGCCACATTCTTTTACCCAGGTTAAAACTTGATTTAACATGTAGATAGAAAAGGTTGGTGGTGTATTGTATAAAGAACTTGCTTGAATATGAGTTTGATACTGAAGTATAGTTGGTATTTTTGAAACATCTTTCTGAAGGATGTCTTTTTTTATAATAACGACTGTGACTCCAGAAGGGCCTAAGTTTTTCTGAGCACCTGCATAAATGAGACCGAATTTGGTTATATCAATTGGTTTGGAAAGAATATCACTCGACATATCTGCAATTAATGGAGCATGTGTGATGGTGGGAAATTGCTGATATTGAGTGCCATAGATTGTATTATTGGATGTAATGTGAAAATAGGCATCCTTTTCATTTGTCGCAAAAGAAGGTATGGTTGGGATTGAGCGATATCCTTCCTCTTTGCTAGATGCAACGATTTTTGTTTTACCAATGAGACTGGCTTCTTTATAGGCTTTTTCTGACCAAGAACCTGTTAATAGATAATTTCCGACTTTCTCCTCTTCTAGGAGATTCATCGCAAGCATAGTAAATTGCAGGCTCGCCCCACCTTGCAGAAATAAGACTTCATATTGATCAGGAATTTGGAGCAGCTCTTTGAGGAGCTGTATCGCTTGATAATGAACTTCCTCGTAAGGTTTACTTCTGTGACTGATTTCCATGACAGACATACCTGTTTTTTGAAAATTAATTAGTTCTGATTGTGCTCTTTCTAAGGCGGTCTTTGGTAATGCAGATGGACCTGCATTAAAGTTATAAATTTGGTTCATCCTCTCCACTCCCTTGTTAAAATAACTCCTCTTCTGTTTGTATAAGAGGGAATACTATTAGATTACGCATATCGTACCATACTTCTTTTGAAAATAATTGTGTTTTTTTGTTATTTTCAGAATTTAATTCACTTGATATAATGGGAGTAACTGGTAGTGTTGTGAAGGGAGAAAGGGTAATGGAAATTATTAAGGTGGATAAAGAGGCTGCTCACTTTCGGGATGCGGTCAAGAAATATTGGCAGGTATGGGGTGACGAAGATAACTATACCTTTTACGAAGACTGTATGAAGCACTCTCATGAAACAAAAGATGGAATTCCGAGCTTTTATATAGGAACTGATCAAGGTCAAATTGTTGCCACATTTGCTTTGATTCGAAATGACCTCAATAGTAGACAGGATCTATTCCCTTGGCTTGCTTGTTTATATGTCGATGAGAATTATCGCGGCAGTCGAGTGGGGTTTCAGCTCCTGGACTATGCACGCCGTGTTGCTGGGCAATTGGGCCATGAAACACTTTTTTTAACCACTGATTTGGACGGTTATTATGAAAAGGATGGTTGGGAAAATATCGGTAAAGCTTTTGGTGTAGGTGGTGGCTCTATTAAAGTATACGCTAAAGGAACAATGTTAGATTAGATGGAAAAAAGCTAAGCCTAACAATAGGGGGCTTAGCTTTTTTGACATTTACATATAAGAGGCAATGGCATCGGACATTTTTTTCAAATCCTCACTGCTATATTCCGAACCGTGCTCTTTCCAAACGGCTCCGAATCCGTCGCCTTTACCGTAACGAGGTAAGAGGTGAAGGTGATAATGGAAAACGGTTTGACCAGCTAAATCTCCATTATTATTAACAATATTGAGACCCTCTAGTTTAAATGTTTTCTTAAGGGCATTTGCGATTTTAGGTACTGTTTGAAACAGCTTACTAGAAACATCGGGCGTAAGTTCGAAAACATCCTTTTGGTGAGCTTTTGGGATTACTAAGGTGTGACCTTCTGTTACTTGGCTAATATCAATAAAAGCTAAAACATCCTCATCTTCGTAAACCGTTGCAGAAGGAATTTCTTTGTTTATAATTTTACAGAAAATACAATTTGGATCATGTGCCATACTATCCTTCCTTTCTATACTTACAGTTTTATATATTAACTATAAACGAGTTTTTTGATTGTTTGCAAGTAATCAGAGAAGTTGAATAAACGTTCATGTAGGTAATGCTAGATTATGTATGTGATTTAGTTATGGAGTGGAAAGGGGACCGATGTGGAGCAAATGGAGATGCCAATGCGGAGCAAATGAAAATACGCAGCAATGAAGTCAAAAAAGAGCCAACAATACGGCGTAAGTGAATAAGAGAGTCAATTTGATATCAAAAAAGCCCGTATTCAACACGGACATTTATCCATCCTGATTTTAGCTTTTGACTTCAATAATGTTCATTTAGTTTACTTTTTAACTGTTGGCATTTCGTTCAATTTGGTTTCGTTCTTTTTCAATTAAAAAAATGTAAGATTGGTTTGTGAACTTGAGAATGAGCAATAACCCAGCGGAGCATGATTTTCGATAGCAGTAAGCAAAGCTCCGCATATGGGCATCAGCAGTAAATTTTATATAAAACTCCTAAGATGACGCCTGCTTCACTTCGCCATCAACAAAAATGAAAGTGGTTTTTAGCTCTTTGACTGTGGTATTTCAATTAATAAGAGAAGTGGGTGAGTAACGTCACGATAAGAACCCAACGTGTCCATTATTCAAAGGAAGAGGAAGAGTAAAGTCGTGAAAAGGCCAGAACGTGACAGTTACTCGTGGCCAGAGGAAGAGTAAAGTCACGAAAAGGCCCAAACATGACAGTTGTTTTTTTGATTAATTTGATTTTGTTCTTTTTCATTTTAAAAGAATGGTGTTAGATTGTGTTGTGAACTTGATAATTAGCAGTAACCCAGCGGGCGAGTCATCCGGAGGCTCTCGCGGGACGTAGTGGAGGGCTGAAATCCACTGGCAAAGTCAGTTAGTTCTGCACCACCCCGCAGGACATGGAGCCTGATTTTCTTTAGCGATGAGTAGAACTCCACATACCAGCATTAAGCAACTTTCATATAAAAGTTAAAGTTAATTGGATAAAATATGTAGAAGTGCTAAACTATTGATTAAGAAATGGTTGAAGATTTGAAGGTCAATCACATGATATCAGAGAATTACTTATATGGCATATTTGTTCATCAATGACTAGGGGGTAAATCATGAGCGAAGTTTTGAAGATACAACAATTAACAGGGGGATATCACCCAAAAAGACCGGTGCTTCATAATGTGAACTTTGAAGTGAATAAAGGGGAAATTGTTGCCTTAATTGGATTAAATGGTGCGGGCAAGAGTACGACGATTAAGCATATTTTAGGTCTACTAGATGCAACGAGTGGATCGGTGACTATCAATGAATTATCTTTTCAAGCGAATAAAAATGATTATAGACAATCCTACGCATATATTCCTGAAACACCCATTTTATATGATGAGCTTACTTTATGGGAACATCTTGAATTAACTTCATTAGCTTATGGAATTGAGGGGAATGTTTTTAAAGAACGTGCTGAAAAGCTGTTAAAAGAATTTAGAATGACGAAAATGAAAAAATGGTTCCCAAGTCATTTTTCTAAAGGGATGAGGCAAAAAGTAATGATTATGAGTGCTTTTTTGACAGACCCTCCTGTTTATATCGTGGACGAGCCTATTGTTGGCTTAGATCCTGTAGGAATTCAATCCTTCTTAGATTTAATTTCTAGTGCCAAAAATCAGGGAGCTGCAGTATTAATGTCCACACATATTCTTGCCACTGCTGAGCGTTACTGTGATCGCTTTGTTGTTTTACATCAGGGAGAGGTCGTGTTGACGGGAACCTTAGAAGAAATGAGAAGTGAACTTGGCAAACCTCAAGCAACGTTAGATGAAATATATCTTGAAATGACAAAGGATGAACAGTCATGAGAGATGGAATGAGCTTATGGAAAGGCAGAGTACAAGGCTTTTGGACTGAAGCCATGCGCTATATTCGGCTAATAGCTAACAGTGGTTTCCTTTTTACAATTTATATCTTACTTTTAATTGGAAGCTCTTATTATAGCCAAGTCTTACAGCAGTTACCGGAAAACTTTCCGACATTAACGATATTTGTTGTGGTTTTTTCATTATTATTAACAAGAAGCCGTGTGAGGACTTTTCTTAAATATCCTGATATTGTCTTTCTTTTACCATATGAATCAAAACTAGACCGCTATTTTAGAGCTTCACGGCTTTATTCTTTTGCTTGGCATGTGTTCTATATATTTGCTGTTTTTGTTGTCCTTTCACCACTTTTTCAATTGAGGTTAGGGGAGGAAGCAGGAGCATTCTTTTATGTGTTCTTCCTTTTGATAGTAAGTAAATTTTGGAATATACAAGGCTTTTGGTCTGAACAGCGTCTTGCAACAGCAGGAGAGAGATGGAGCCATGCCTTCTTGCGCTTATGCATTAATTTAGTATTTACATACCTTGTTTTTTCAGGAGCACCACTTGCTTACATGCTCGGTTTATTTGTTTTAATGGCAGTTATCTGGTTCTTCTATTATCAAGGGTTAGAGAAAAAACTAACCTTAAAGTGGGACCACTTAATTGATTTAGATGAAAGAATGGTGATGACCTTTTATCGAATTGCAAATGCGTTCGCTGATGTTCCGAAGCTGCGAGACAAGGTGAAGGAAAGACGTTATTTGAACTCAATCATCACCTATTTAGTGGGGAGAAATCGAACCGTGTATACGTATTTATTTGCCCGTTCGTTTATTCGTGCGAATGATTACTTAGGTATTTACATTAGACTCGTTCTAATTGCGACCTTGTTTATATACGGTTTCCAAATCAATTGGGTGCAAGCTGTTCTACTTTTATTATTTATGCATATGGTGATGATGCAACTATCAACACTATGGTTTCATTATGATACGAATATGTGGGTTGATTTATATCCTTTAAAGGATGAAGAGAAAAAAGCAGCTTTAACACAAATTAGTTTTCGGTTAATGTTATTAATGACGTTCTTTCTATTTGCGGTCTTACTTGTGGCGGCAGAGGTTTTGGTAGCTGTATTATTGCTACTAATTGGTTTAGTTTTTAGCTATGTAGGTAGTCATTATATTATTCACCGTCGCAAGCGTAGAAAAGTGTAAGGGAAGGTGAGTTATGGTATACGATGATGTAGCGAGTGAAGAACTGGCACGTTGGAGAAGGAAGGTTAGAAAAAATCCTTCCATGACAAGTAAGTTGACAAAGCAGTGGCAAAATAAATTCAATGGGATAATCCCTGAAAAAGTCCATACAGTTGTGACGACTAGTATTAAAAATATGGTGCAAGCAACGATTTATGGAACAGAAGTAACAAGTAAGCATCAACCTCTTGAAGCTCTCACATTTCAAGAACAGGAAGAAAAAGCAAAGGCTTTAATTGAACGCTATAAAAAAACCGCCGCTTTAGAAGGAGCGGGTACGGGATTTGGTGGAATCTTGTTAGGTATGGCCGATTTCCCTTTGCTGTTAAGCATTAAAATGAAATTCCTTCATGACATGGCCACCGTATATGGCTATGATGTTCGTGATTATCGGGAAAGATTGTTTTTATTAATGATTTTTCAATTAACTTTTTCGAGTGGTGAAAAACGACAAGCGATGTTAACGAAGGTGGAGACGTGGGAAAAAGATCGCCTTCTATTACCGGATGAGGATAAGTATGTTGAACATATTGATTGGAAAGAGTTTCAACTATCCTATCGTGACTATATTGACATCCCGAAAATGTTACAGCTTATCCCAGGCTTTGGTGCGATTGTGGGAGCAACGATTAACTACCATTTTCTAGACCTATTAGGGGAAGTCGCGATGAATTGCTATAGGATTAGAAGATTTGAAGGCTAAAATCTATCCATAACCCGCTAAAACACCTTTCCATCAGCGGCTGCTGTGATATGTGCTGCATAGGCTGTTATTGGTAGTGGTGCTATGAATAATGCGGTAAAGTGTACGAATCAATTTTAAATATTGAATAGGTGATTTGATGCACAAAATTTTGGCGATCTTGATTTTAGGAACCGGTTTAATTGGTAGTGTTTTAATGGCGTATGTCGTTCAGTTGTTTACCGCCGATAGGAAATATGTCGAAGATGGGTACGGCTGTATTAGCATTAGCTTTTGTTATAGTCGCTGTCTCAGCACTAGTATTACGTCAGCGAATAGATGAAAAAAGAGTGGTTTAAAGGAATGGACAAACTTGTCTATTCCTTTTTTTTTATGAATTTGTTTTTTTGATTGTTGGCTCTTCTTTCATTTTAAATGAATCGTGTAAGAATGTTTCTGAGCTTTAGGATTAATAGTAAGCCAGAGGAACATAATTTTGGTAGCGACGAGTAGCGCTCCATGATCGCACTAACTATCATAAAAAAACCACCTGTGTAGGTAGCTTTTTCGTCGTTATTAAATTTTAAATGGCGTGAATTGTGATAAGAACATCGATAAGCGATAAAATTGCCCACTAACGAGTAATAAACCTAATACAATCATAATTACACCACTAGCTTTTTGGATGCGTGGTAACCATTTGTGAAACTTACGAAGCTTATCAATCGACTTAGAATATAACAAACCAACAAGTAGGAATGGTAAACCAAGTCCCATTGAATAAATGAATAAATAAAACATGGCCTGACTCACTTCCGCCATGGAAGCCATATAAAGAATCGCCGATAAAATTAAGCCGATACAAGGAGTCCATGCCGCAGCAAATAATAACCCTAATAATAATGAGCCTGTAAAGCTTGATCCTTGCTTAGGTTTCTTGGCGATTCTTTTTTCGCTTAATAGCATTTGTAATGAAATAATCCCAATCATTTGTAATCCAAAAACAATGATAATGATACCACCGACTCGTTCAAATAATTGACGATATTCTAAGAATAAATTTCCGATAAATGTAGAGGAAGCCCCCATAAGTAAAAAAATCACCGTAAAGCCGGCGATAAAACCTAAACTTCTCGTCACAATTAATTTGGTTGATGCATGAATTTTATTATCACTAATCGATGCCCCAGTTAATTGAGCTAAATAAGCAGGGATTAATGGGAAAATACAAGGTGAAAAAAAGGAAGCAAGTCCTGCTAAAAAAGCTAAACCGACCGTTACTTCAATCATTCAAGTTCCTCCTAAATATATATTTACAAATTATTAATATGTAGGTCATCCATTTTGTAGACATGGTTCGGTTCTATTATAGCCGACAGAGTTAATAAAACCAAAGTAAACTGTAAACATTCACGAAAAGATCACAGAAGTCTGAGAGAAAGATCAGCCCTAAGGCTGAGTGAAAAACATGCTCGAGCTCGGCTTCAAATATTCTATTCTTGCTTAAAATAAGAGTAAGTTAAGAAAAGGAGGGGAGTTACATGAATAAAGCAATCAAAATCGTTGGTGGCGGATTTCTCATTTTTATTGGTCTATCCGTAATTTTAGGTTTACTGGGCATTCATTTAGGAGGACTTCTAGGAGTGATAATTGGTGCAGCCCTTCTCTACTGGGGTTACTCACGGTGGGAAGAAACCGGGCAGTGGAGCTTTAGTACCATTGTCATTATCGCACTCGGAGCACTCATCTTATTTGGTGGGATTGGGGGATTATTCAGCTTATTACTCGGAGCGCTATTCCTTTATGGTGGTTATCGCTTAATTGTTTCTAAAAAAACCAATCCAGATGTATTTGAATCAGACTTTAAAGAAGAAAGTAGCTTTAAGTCGAAACGAAAATATGATTCATTTGATGATGAGTTTGATCGTTTAATGAATAAATAAAACATGAATAAAATAAAAAAATGGAGGTTTTACAAATGGCATTTACACGTATTAAGAGATATCTTTTTGCAACCATTCATGAAGGTTTAGATAAAGTGGAGGACCCAGTTATTATGGTGAAGCAATATTTACGTGAATTAAAGGAAGAAATTCAAAAAAAGGAAAAAGCAATTGATAAGCAAGAGCACATGCAATATACTTTGGAGCGAGATAAGCGTGAGGCAGAAGCCATTGTTGAAAAGCGCGACCATCAAGCTAAACAAGCCATTGATGCGAACGAAGAAGGCTTAGCCAAAAAGGCTTTATTAAGCAAACGTGAAGCCTATGAGGAAGTCATTCGTTATCAAGAATTGCTAGAGGCAAGCTCTGAACATATCGTAGAGCTCAAAAAAGGAATTGAGCTTTTACAAAAGAAGTATCAACAATTACGAGATAAAAGAATGGAGCTTGAGTTAAGGAAAGAAGCTACTTTAGCTAATCATGAGCTGAAGAAATCGATGCAACGCCATTCTTATCGTAACCTTGAGAGAAGTTTTCATCATTTAGAAGATGAGCTTGATGAAAATGAGTGGAAGTGGAGAAGTAAACAAGAACAAATGGATGGACCTACTCACTTTGATGAGGAAATTGAGCACGAATATAAGCAATTAATAGAGGCAAAAAATCGTCAAGAGGTGTAATATGGAGAAGTGGTAGAACTTGTTTCTACCACTTCATACTTGCTTATTTGGAGGGGCGCTTGTGAAAAAGGTTTTTGGATTTATATTTATTTTAGTAGGTTGTGTCATAATTATGGCGGTTATTGGTATACCTTTTTTTAATCAAACTGCCGAACTTGATTCTGTTGAAGTCAGTGGAAATGATTTTCAAACGATTTCAATCAAATCAACTTCTATTGACCTTGAAGTGCGTGAGTCTAATGGAAACGAGATTTACGTTGAATTAGTTAATCCTAAAAAAAATCAGCATTTAGAAGTGAATGAAAGTCGTGATGATTTAACGATTGAGACGAAAGAAAGAACAAGATTTCAATTTTTTAACTTTTCTAAAGATGATACCGAACTCATTGTTTATTTACCAAGTGATTTGGATGCAGAATTGGATTTAATTACGGTTTCAGGTGACATTCAACTCATCGATTCTTTACAATTACGTACAGCTTTTATGAAAACAGTTTCTGGAACGATTGAAAGTAAGAATCAACTGAATGCGAAAGAACTTGAAGTGGTTACTGTTTCTGGTAATGTACAACTTAGCCATTTTAATGGTGAGTCACTGGATTTTAAATCGACATCTGGTGATATTGAAATGAATGATGTAACTGGTGAATTAGCAGGTAAAACGGTTTCTGGAAATGTTTCCGTACAGTTTTTGGGTGAAAATCAAGGTCTAGATATCGGCTCGACATCAGGAGGTATTATTGTCCATGTAGAGCAACCAAATATGGAATTCGAAATGCGTACGACATCCGGAAACTTAGTTGTTTCTCATGACTTACATGATCATAGTACATCTAATCGTGATATTTCTGGTAAAATAGGAACGGGTGATTACTTCGTTCAATTACGAACGACATCTGGTGGTATAGAAATACGTTAAAATAGAAACAACAAGAGAGGAGGCGGAGAAATGTCGAAAAAATCGCTGTTTGGATTAATCATCATCATCATTGGTGCGATCATGCTACTTAATATCTTTTTTGCATTTACCGGCTCTTTATTGGCTCCGCTACTCTTTATTGTCATCGGATATTATTTTTATCAAAAAGGGCATCGATTTTTAAGCTCCCTCTTTTTTATTTTAAGTGGTATTTTAATCTTTGATGAATTTTTTGATTTAAATTTTTTAGCTTTATTATTTGCTGGGTTATTTATCTACTATGGTTGGCAGTTACTTAACGGTGCTCCTAAGCATAAACAGAACAAAAGTAAAAGAAAGAGAAGCAAGACACGACAAGAGAACCCGTATCAAACCACATATACATCTGAAAGAGATAAAGAAAAGTCGAGTAAGGATGACGTAGAGGCAACTTGGTATGATGAATTGGATGAAGACCTAGCGGCTTTAGAGGATGAAATAGAGAGTTTGACGGATGAGCTTGATTTCTATGAAGAGCAAATTGAAGAGTCACCATGGGGTGATGAGGATACAGAACGTGATAAAAGGAGAAACGTAAGAAGAAAGAGAATGGCACATGAGGAAAATCATTTCAATCATAAGGACGAAACGTTCAGACAAAACGATACGTCTGATCGAAATCACTTTCAATCCAGCTATGATCCGATTATTAAGCGGCATATTTTAGGTGATATTCGCTATAAGCGTCGAGAGTTTGAATTAAAGGATATGACTATTTGGAATGGTATTGGTGATGTGAAAGTTGATTTATCACGAGCAATTATACCTGAAGGTGAGCATATTATTATCATTCAAGTGATAGTCGGCCAAATAGATATATATATACCTGAGGATTTACAAGTGGCGATTCAAGCTTATTCTCTTATCGGTGACGTGGCCATCTTTCATGAAAAACATAGTGGCTTTAATAAGCAGATTCACGTTGCAGATCCGAGTTATAAACAGTCACCAAGAAGGGTTAAATTAATTTTGAATACATTAATTGGTGAAGTTAGGGTGAGGTCGATATGAAAAAGCGCTTAGCAAGAATGCGATGGCAATTTATTCGCTTTCATATTCTTATTAGCTTGTTGACCGTTTTACTCACCCTTATTATCTTTACCTATGAAGAATCTAGGGGATTACTCGTTGTTTTTGATCGGAAGCTATTAGAGATCCCGATTTTTTTCTGGTTTCTTGTATTGTTTATCATTGTAGGAGGAATAGGTGGTTTTATTCAGGCTGATGGAATCAAGAAGCGTATTGATCTATTATTAGATGGAGCTGTTCGTTATGCTAGGGGCTCCTTTAGTCATCGAATGGATGTTCAAGGTGATGATGAAATATCTGAATTAACAGAACAGATGAATGATATGGCAAGTCATATTGAAGAACAGGTCGCCTCCCTACAACGATTGTCGCAAGAGCGAGTTCAGCTTCAAGATACGATTAAGAAAACAGCTGTAACGGAGGAAAGGCAACGGTTAGCGCGAGATTTACATGATGCCGTGAGTCAGCAGCTATTTGCCATTTCAATGATGATGGCAGCGATCAAACAAAGTACTATACATCTAGATGAATCTTTACAGAAGCAAGTTCAGTTAGTTGAATCAATGGCCAATGCGGCTCAAGCGGAGATGCGGGCATTATTATTACATTTACGTCCAGCACATCTTGAGGGTAAGGATTTAAAGGAAGGTCTTGAACAATTATTTATTGAGCTTAAACAAAAGCAAAAGCTTGAGGTTATAAGTGAAATTCGTTTAGTGGATAAGCTACCAAAAGCGATTGAAGAACAATTATTTAGGTTGACACAGGAAGCATTGTCCAATATATTACGTCACGCACAAGCAGATAAAATCGAGTTTCATATACGGGAAGTGAACCAAGAATTAAAAGTGAAAATTATTGATAATGGAATTGGTTTTAATCTTTCTGAGGTGAATCAAGGATCGTATGGCTTACAGACGATGAAGGAAAGGATGAATGAAATCGGTGGTACCTTACATATTATAACGGTTCCAGAAAAAGGTACCCAAATTGAAGTAAAGATTCCAATCGCTTGGAGGGGAGAGTAAATATGATTCGTGTTTTATTAGTCGATGATCATGAGATGGTTAGAATGGGGTTAAGTGCTTTTTTATCAACTCAATCTGATTTAGAAGTTGTTGGTGAGGCACCGAATGGGGAAGAAGGGGTAAAAAAGGCACTTCAGTTAAAACCTGATGTCATATTAATGGATTTAGTTATGGAGAAAATGGACGGAATAGCGGCTACAGCTGCTATTACAAAAAAATTACCCACAGCAAAAATTATTGTACTAACAAGTTTTATTGATGACGAAAAAGTATATCCAGTTATTGAAGCGGGTGCTTTTAGCTATTTATTAAAAACATCTAATGCTCCAGAAATAGCGAGTGCGATTAGGGCGGCTGCAAAAGGTGAGGCTGTGGTCGAGGCGAAAGTGACCAATAAAATGATGACAAGAATGCGGCAGGCAAAGGAAGAGAAATTACACGAACAATTAACACCAAGGGAATTAGACGTTTTACGGTTAATTGGTGACGGAAAAACCAATCAAGAAATTGCCGATATGTTGTACATAGGCATTAAAACGGTCAAAACTCATGTGAGTCACATATTAGATAAGTTACATTTAGATGATCGCACGCAAATTGCGATTTATGCCCATCGTCAAGGCTTAGTTCAATGATGGGTCGAACTAAAGGTGAATGGATGATTATGAATAAGCCTTCCTTTTATTAAGCAGAATGATTCCGAGACCGGAGTGATTCTGCTTTTTGTTATTGTCGTCGTTTGATTAAAAATAAGTGAAACATTTTGATAGATTTGTCGTATATACATATACTAAAGAGTGAGGTTTGTGAGGAGGGGTGTTATGAAACGTAAACTATTCCTAGTGGGTTCTTTAGTCATGCTTACATTAATGATTGCCTTTATAAGCTATTTATTTATTATATTATTTGGAAATTATGCGATTGATGAGGAACAGCTACAATTTAATGAAACTAGTGTTATTGTTGATCAATCCGGAGAGACTATCAGTAAATTATTTATAGAGAATCGAGACGTTGTAACCATTGAACAGATTCCTGAACATATTAAGCATGCATTTGTAGCTGTAGAGGATGTGCGCTTTTATGAACATCATGGCTTTGACTTACGAGCTATTGGTCGTGCGCTGTATCGCGATATTTTAGCGGGTGCAAAGGTTGAAGGAGGTAGTACGTTAACACAGCAACTTGTGAAAAATGTCTATCTCTCTAATGAAAAGTCGTGGCTTAGAAAAACGAAAGAAGTTTTAATTGCCATTAATGTGGAAAGAAGATATAGCAAAGATGAGATATTGACGATGTATTTAAATAGTATTTATTTTGGTCACGGTAATTATGGGATCCAAACAGCTTCTCAATACTTTTTTAATAAAGATGTGAACGAATTAACTGTAGAAGAAGGGGCGTTACTTGCCTCTATTCCTAAGGCACCTTACCATTATTCGCCTGTAGTAGACAAAGAAAAAAGTGGGGAGCGAAGAAACCTGGTATTAGCTTTAATGGCCCAGCACGGGTTTATTTCTGACAAAGAAAAAGAGAAACATCAGGCTGCTGAGATTCGTTTGGATATTCAGGAAAGCGAAGAACAACAAGCTTATTATACGTACCTCGATATGGTTATTGCTGAAGCCAGTGAAAAATATAATATTACTAGTGAGGAATTACTCACAAATGGTTATCAGATTGTTGCACCGATTGATCAAACTCTTCAAAAACAAGCGTATCAAGTCATCCAAGATGAAAGGTACTACCCAGAAGGAAGCACGGACGCAGAAAGTGCTTTTGTCTTGATGGATACTGAAACGGGTGGGGTACTGGCTGTTCAAGGTGGTAAGGAATATGTACGCCTTGGCTTGAACAGGGTTAACGTAAAGAGGCAACCTGGTTCTACTTTAAAGCCCTTATCTGTATACGCACCCGTTATGGAAAAAGGGGATTACCATCCATATTCTCTCGTCAATGATGAAGAAATGACATTTGCAGGAGGGTATGCGCCGAAAAATGCAGGTGGTATATACCGAGGAGAAATTACGGTCTATGAGGCTTTAACACACTCAAGTAATGTACCAGCAGTTTGGTTGTTAAATGATATGGGAATTGATACGTCATTGGATTATTTACAGAAATTTGGTTTTCATATCGATGAACGTCAATTAGGCATTGCTTTAGGAGGTTTGAATGAAGGAGTTACTCCATTCGAGTTAACAAAGGCTTATCGAGCATTTGCTGCTGAAGGTAAAATCATTGAACCTTATTTTATCGAAAAAATTTATGACTCAGGTGGACATTTGATTGCGGAGAATAAATCTGAAGAAAAGGAAGTCATAAGTGAACAGACGGCTTGGGATATGACTCGTATGCTTGAATCGGTCGTGGAGCAAGGAACAGGAACAGCTGGCTTCTCTCAGAACTCATTAGCGGGGAAAACTGGGACGACTTCTTTTGAAGGTGTGAGTGGTGGAACGAGAGATGCTTGGTTTGTCGGTTATAATCAAGAGGTTGTTGGAGCGATGTGGCTGGGATATGACCGAACAACAGAGGACTCGTATTTAACAGGCGGGAGTTCTTATCCGACTAAAATGTTTAAGGAAATCCTTAATGAATCTCCTAGTCATTTTCAGCAGGTTGCTTGGAGGGTACCTAGTACCGTTGACGATCTTGAACCTCCTGTAAAACTACCAGAGGTAAATGATTTAGTGGCAATTCAATCTTTTGGTGGTGAAGGGCTAGTGAGTGTGGCATTATCGTGGAGTGCTTCAGAAGATAGTCGCGTTCAATATCGCGTGTATGAGGTGAACGGCGAGGAAAGAACGTTATTGTCTACGGTTGTCGGTGGCAATTTCTATTATCAACCAAAGTTGAATATTTTTTCGACAAGTCACTATGAGGTTGTTCCTTATGATTCCCTCACACATCAGGAAGGAACCCGTTCTAATATAGCTGCATCCGAGTTTAAGTTTGGATTTCATTAAGAAGAAACAGGTATGAGTCGGGGCTCATACCTGTTTTGTATGTAGGTGTACTAAAGATAATATATGCATCTTCCATGATCGCTGCGTGAGTCGGCCACCCCATTCCCTACGCCACCAACAAAGATGAAAGTCATCTATCACCATCTCAACGTTCCATAATGTTTGTGTAGATGCTGGGTCGGGATGACGGAGTATCTACACAAAGAGAAGGTTAATGTGCAGATACGGAGCCCGAATCATGGAGTATCTGCACAAAGAGGTGGTTAATGTGTAGATAAGGAGTCCAACCCAAGGAGTATCTGCACAAAGAGGTGGTTAATGTGCAGATAAGGAGGCAAAACCTTGGAGTATCTGCACAAAGAGGTGGTTAATGTGCAGATAAGGAGTCCAACCCAAGGAGTATCTGCGCACAAAGAGAGGGTTAATGTGCAGATAAGGAGCCCGAATCATGGAGTATCTGCACAAAGAGAGGGTTAATGTGCAGATAAGGAGCCCGAATCATGGAGTATCTGCACAAAGAGGTGGTTAATGTGCAGATACTGAGGCAAAACCTTAGAGTATCTGCACAAAGGGGTGGTTAATGTGCAGATACTGAGGCAAAACCTTGGAGTATCTGCACAAAGGGGTGGTTAATGTGTAGATAAGAAGTCCAAATCATGGAGTATCTGCACAAAGGAGTGGTTAATGTGCAGATACTGAGGCAAAACCTTGGAGTATCTGCACAAAGGGGTGGTTAATGTGTAGATAAGGAGTCCAACCCAAGGAGTATCTGCACAAAGGGGCGGTTAATGTGTAGATACGGAGCCCAAATCATGGAGTATCTGCACAAAGGGGTCATTCATGTGTAAGTAGGGTATCGTTTGTTATAGCGGTGCTTTTATGGCTTTTGATTGGATGTTTTTATTTTCTTTTTTTGGATAAAATAATAGAGTTGGAAAAAATTACGAGCGAATATTTCCTTTTTATAGGAGGACTTTGCATATCAATTCACAAACTTCTTTTAATCGTCTAAAATAGAATAATCATTATTAATAAAGAATGAGTAAAAACGGAACAATTTATGACAGTTCGCGAAAAGACTATACAAGCTTGGCTTAGAACTTTATAGTAGTACATGTTGAAAGTTTTTTGTCGGTTACGAACGAATGATAGTCGTTCGAACATAGTAAATTGTACATAGTGCTGCAAATGATTAAGGGATGGTGTTTGTTTTGGAGAAAACGTTTAATGATTCATTTTTAAAAGCCTGTTTAGGTCAAGAACATGACCGTGTACCTGTATGGTATATGAGACAAGCAGGGCGCTCACAGCCAGAATATCGCAAAATTAAAGAGACGCATTCACTTTTTGATATTACTCATGATCCTGAGCTTTGTGCGTACGTGACAAAGCTACCTGTTGATCAATATGATAATGACGCGGCGATTCTTTATAAAGATATCATGACGCCATTACCAGCAATAGGTGTTGATGTGGAAATCAAAGCTGGAGTTGGTCCAGTTATTTATAATCCAATTACTTCTAAGGCTGATGTAGAGCGACTTGGAGAAATTTCACCTGAGCAGGATGTACCTTATGTTCTTGAGACGATTAAGCTTCTCCGTGAACAATTAACGGTTCCTTTAATTAGCTTTGCAGGTGCACCTTTTACAACAGCAAGTTATATGATTGAAGGAGGCCCATCGAAAAACTACCATAAAATGAAAGCTTTTATGTATGGACAACCAGATGCTTGGTTTTTATTGATGGACAAATTAGCAGATACCACAATTACATATGTGAAGGCTCAAATTAAGGCTGGAGCACAGGCGATTCAAATTTTTGATTCATGGGTAGGAACTCTAAATGTTGCGGATTATCGGAAATATGTGAAGCCCGTGATGGAACGTATTTTCCGTGAGTTGAGGGAAGAGAATGTGCCTTTAATTACATTTGGTGTTGGTGCAAGTCATTTAGCTAATGAGTGGAATGATTTACCGGTTGATGTCGTTGGACTTGACTGGAGATTATCGATTGATGAAGCAAGACAGCGCGGTATCAAAAAAACGGTGCAAGGAAATTTAGATCCAGCTATTTTATTATCAAATTGGTCAGTGATTGAAGCGAAAACAAAAGAGATCTTAGACCAAGGGATGAAAACGCCTAACTTTATTTTTAACTTAGGACACGGAGTTACCCCGGAAATTAGTCCGGACACGCTTAAGAAATTAACAGCATTTGTTCATGATTATTCCCAAAATAATAAGAGAGTTACCTATTGAAGGAGATGAGTTTCATCATGAAGAAGAAAACAGGTTTATTAGTTATGGCATACGGAACACCTCGAAAAAAAGAGGAAATTGAACCGTATTATACCCATATTCGTCACGGACGCAAGCCTTCAGAAGAAGCACTTCAAGACTTAACGGATCGTTATGAGGCGATTGGTGGCACAAGTCCGCTTGCAAAAATTACGGAAGAGCAAGCGTCTAACCTTGAACAACATTTAAATGAAATCTTTGAAGACCGTGAATTTAAAGCTTATTTAGGTCTTAAACATATCGATCCTTTTATTGAAGATGCTGTTGCAAGTATGAAAGCAGATGGTATTGAAGAAGCGGTAAGTATTGTATTGGCTCCTCATTTTTCAACATTTAGTGTGAAATCCTATAATGGTAGAGCAAAAGAAGAATCAGAGAAAATGAATGGTCCTGTGATTCATAGTGTCGAAAGTTGGTACAAAGAGCCAAAGTTTATTCAATACTGGTCTGATCAAGTGAAGCAAACGATGGAAAAAGTATCAAAGAAAGATAATACATGTGTTATTTTCTCTGCCCATAGCTTACCTGAAAAAATTATTCAACAAGGAGATCCTTACCCGGAACAGTTGCAAGAGACGGCAGACTTAATTGCAAAAGAATCAGGTATTACGAATTATGCAGTTGGTTGGCAAAGTGAAGGGAATACACCAGAACCTTGGTTAGGACCTGACGTGCAGGATTTAACAAAAGATTTATATGAAAAGCATGGATATTCTGCAATGGTTTATTGCCCAGTAGGGTTTGTAGCGGATCATCTGGAAGTGCTTTATGATAATGACTATGAATGTAAGGTTGTAACAGATGAGCTAGGCATTGATTATTATCGACCTGAAATGCCGAATGCCAAGCCAGAATTTATTGATTGTCTCGCTACTGTTATTGAAAAAAAATTAGCGGAGCAAGCGTAATGAGTGCTACGAGTAAAAAAGTAGCAATTATTGGCGGCGGCATAACCGGACTAGCAGCGGCACATTGTTTACAATCCGCATTAAATCAACAAGAGTTATCATTGGACTATGATGTTTTTGAAGCATCTGATCAGTTTGGAGGCAAAATTCAAACCTTTACGGAGAATGGCTTTGTGATCGAACGTGGTCCTGATTCGTATTTAGCTAGAAAAACGAGTATGACGAGTTTAGCCGAAGCTGTTGGTTTGGCTGATGACCTCATTTACAATGAAACAGGTCAAGCTTTTATACTCAAGGGAAGGAAATTGGAGCCCATTCCAAAGGGAGCTGTGATGGGGATTCCCACAAAATTTGGTCCATTTGTTGAATCAAAACTTCTTAGTCCTTTAGGTAAAGCGAGAGTACTTGCTGATTATTTTTTACCGAAGACAACTTCAGAAGATGAAGATGTCTCAGCTGGTTATTTTTTTAGAAAGAGACTTGGGAATGAAGCTGTTGATTATTTAATCGAGCCACTCTTATCAGGTATTTATGCGGGTGATATGAATCGGTTAAGCTTAAAGGCTACCTTTCCGCAGTTTCAACAACTTGAAAAAAGTCATCGTAGCCTTATGAAAGGAACGAAGATTAACCAAGAGAAAGCAAAGGTTAAACTAGCGGATCAGCAAGGTAAAAAGAAAGGAAACTTTTTAACGTTTCGTCATGGATTAGAATCGTTTGTTTCAGCGATTGTCAGCCACTTGCCTGCCGAAAAGTTACATGTGAATCGTCCACTTACGTCGATTGTTAAGAAGAAAGATGGTTATCAATTAACTTTTGAAAATGGTCGTAAGCTAGACTACGATAATGTGATTGTTACAACACCGCCACACCAAACTGGACAGTTGCTCCAAGGTTATAAGGAGTTTGATTATTTACGTGAAATGGAGCTCTCAACTACCGCAACTGTTGCACTTGCCTATCGGAAAGAAGATGTGAGTAATCCTTTTGATGGTACAGGGTTTGTCGTTTCGAAAAAAAATGATGTATCCATTACGGCTTGTACATGGACTGATAAAAAGTGGCCACATACAACGCCAGAAGGTTATACTCTTTTGAGGTGTTATGTCGGTCGTTACGGTGATTCAGAGATAGTTCACCGCTCGGATGGAGACATTGTCAAGAGTGTGCTAGCTGATTTAGAGCTTGTCATGAATATGAAAGCAGAGCCTCTATTCTTTAAAGTTACAAGATGGCATGAGGCTATGCCACAATATCAAGTCGGTCATCCTTATAAAATTGAAAAGCTGAAGGAAGATTTACATAAAAAGTTTAGTGGTTTATATGTTGCGGGTGCAGCAATAGCAGGTGTAGGTCTTCCAGATTGTATTGATCAAGGAGAAGCGGCGGTTAAAGATATTCTTTTGAAGTATCACTAATTAATCATGAGCCTGATAGGTCTGTCATGCAGGATAGGCATTCTACGTATCTGAGAAAATCTTTTTAGGATAGGGTAATCGTGCAAACGATATCCTATCCTTACTTTATGGCTATAGGTTGGTTATTAAAGGATGGAGAATTGCGGGTGTTTTCTCTCGTGTTTGTTTTGCACAAACGGTGTCTTTCCTTAAGCACTTTGTGTTATGATGGATACAATGTATTTTTATAAAGATAAGGGGTTATGAATATGACGAAAGAAATAAATGTAATAGAAGCACTTCGTCATAATCGTCATGATTGGTTAAATGTGATGCAACTAGTTAAAACCAATTTAGCTTTAGGAAATTACGAAAGGATTGAGGAATTAATACAACAGACGGTACAAACATGTGTCAATGAATCAAAGCTTTCAAGTTTAGGAATTCCTAAAGTTGCAACAAAATTGTTGACGTATAATTGGTTATATGGAAAAGAGAGTTCTTTACATGTCGAAGTGAATGTTGCTGGTAATGAAGCAAATCTAAATAAACGTGAAGACTTGATAGATGGGCTTGTAACAGAGTTACTTTCATCATTTTCTAAATATAGTGATTGGCGGACAGAAAATCATTTATTAATTACGTTTGTTTTGAATGAGAGCTGTTGTGAATTACTTTTTCAGTACGAAGGTGACCTTCAAGTAAGTTCAGAGAATCTCTTCGTATTTGATCATGGAAATGAGTTTAAAATAGAGATAGTGGAATGGCAGCGTGATACATGCTTATTAAGGGTGCAGCTGCCCATTAATAGAGGTGAATGAAATGTTTGTAGATAAGGTAAAGGTATATGTAAAAGGTGGAGACGGTGGTAACGGTATGGTTGCTTATCGCCGAGAAAAATATGTTCCAGATGGTGGCCCGGCTGGTGGAGATGGTGGCCGTGGTGCGAGTGTTGTTTTTGAAGTGGAGGAAGGTCTACGTACGTTAATGGATTTTCGTTATAACCGCCATTTTAAAGCATCTAAAGGAGAGAATGGGCGTTCTAAAAGTATGCACGGAAAGAATGCACAAGATATGATTGTAAAGGTTCCACCAGGTACGACAGTTATTGATGATAAAACAGGACAAGTACTTGCTGATTTAACTGAACATGGTCAAAAAGCAACAATAGCAAAAGGTGGTCGCGGTGGCCGCGGTAATATTCGATTTGCGACACCGGCAAACCCAGCACCAGAAATTGCTGAAAATGGAGAGCCGGGAATTGAGCGAGAAGTTACAGTAGAGCTAAAAGTACTTGCTGATGTTGGTTTGGTAGGATTTCCAAGTGTAGGAAAGTCAACGTTATTATCGGTCGTATCTGCTGCAAAGCCAAAAATCGCTGATTATCATTTTACAACGATTACGCCAAATTTAGGGGTTGTTGAAACAGATGATCAACGCAGTTTTGTTATGGCAGATTTACCTGGTTTAATTGAGGGAGCACATGAAGGAATAGGTCTAGGTCATCAATTTTTGAGACATATTGAACGGACAAGGGTAATTGTTCACGTTATCGATATGTCTGCCTTAGAGGGGAGAGATCCTTACGAGGATTATGTAAAGATTAACGACGAACTTAAACAATATAATTTAAGGTTACTTGAACGTCCACAACTCATTGTCGCTAATAAAATGGACATGCCTGAAGCTGAGGAAAACCTTCGTATTTTTAAAGGGAAATTAACAGATGACGCACCCATTTTCCCTATTTCAGCCTTCACAAAACAAGGTGTACGAGAATTGTTGCTCGCTGTTGCTGATAAAATTGAGGAAACGCCTGAATTCCCACTGTACGAAGAGACAGAGGAGGCGCGCGTTGTTTATAAGCATGAGAAGAAAGAGGAGCCATTTATCATTACGCGTGCAGATGATGGGGTTTTTGAATTAGCTGGAGCGGAGTTAGAACGACTCTTTAAAATGACTGACTTTTCAAGAGACGAATCCGTCAAACGCTTTGCGAGACAGATGCGCGGAATGGGCGTTGATCAAGCGCTTCGTACAAAAGGAGCAAAAGACGGCGACCTTGTCCGTATCATGAAGTTTGAATTTGAGTTTATCGAATAGATGTAAGTAAACAACTACCTACACTAATGCCCATGACCAAGTAGCATGGGCTTTTTTTGCGAAAAGAGAAGCGCCTATCGGTTTGGTTAGTAACAGGCAAGGCCATAATGTGCAAATATGGAAGCTGGTGTGGAGCGTATTTCAAAGAGAGGCAGTTAATGTGCAGATACGGGAGAGGAAGTAGTCGGTATCTGCACAAAGAGCCGGTTTATGTACAGATACGGGAGAGTAAGTAGCCAGTATCTGCACAAAGAGTCGGTTTATGTGCAGATAAGGAAGAGTAAGTAGCCAGTATCTGCACGAAGAGCCGGTTTATGTACAGATACGGGAGAGGAAGTAGTCGGTATCTGCACGAAGAGTCTGTTTATGTGCAGATAAGGAAGAGTAAAGAGCCGGTATCTGCACAAAGAGTCGGTTAATGTGCAGATAAGGAAGAGTAAGTAGCCGGTATCTGCACAAAGAGGCAGTTAATGTGTAGATACTGGAGAGAACCAGTACAGTAACTTAACAATAAACATCACATTTACAAAACCAAAATGGTAGAGTCAATACCTCTATACAATCAGCAGGACAAATGTCTATCCAATATATACATTTTCGTTTAAAGTGGTTGTCAAAAAGTTTCGTCAATTCTATAATAGAAAGAAGCTCATAAAAAGTGTTAATCATTTAATAACGATTGGCACACATAGAGAGGGATATAATATGTCAGAATCACAAAAACAATTTTATCTCGTACGTGAGGATATCCTAACAGACGCGATGGAAAAAACATTAGAAGTAAAGTCCCTATTAGAGTCTGGGAAAGTTAAAAAAATAAATGAAGCAGTTCACCGTGTGGGCTTAAGTCGAAGTGCTTTTTATAAATATAAAGATGGTATTTTTCCTTTTCATACAATGATGAAAGAAAAAATAATTACACTATCTTTGAATTTAGTCGATCGCTCGGGAACACTTTCACAACTATTAACCTTGATCGCAGAATCAGGTGCAAACATTTTAACGATTAATCAATCAATTCCCTTACAAGGTAGGGCACATATTACACTTTCGATCAATACCTCTTCAATGAAAATGGATTTATCTAGTTTAAAAATAAAGATAGAAGAACTAGAAGCAGTGGAGAAAGTGGAGTTAGTCGGATCTGGCTCCTAAAAAGAGAGGGAGAAACCATTGACACAAGTAGCATATTTAGGTCCAAAAGGAACTTTTACAGAAATAGCAGCACGTGCAGCTTTTCCTGATTACTCGCATAAGCCATTTCAAACGATTCCAGCTTGTATTGATGCTGTCAGTGACGGCGAAGCTGAATTAGCAATTGTTCCTATTGAAAATGCAATAGAAGGCTCTGTAAACTTAACATTAGACTATTTAATTCACAAAAAAAGATTACCGATTATAGGGAGTATGACGGTACCGGTAGCTCAGCATTTATTTAGAAGTAATTGGCAAAAGGAAACAAAGGAAGAACCAGTTAAAGTGTTATCACATCCACATGCCATTGCTCAATGTCATGATTATCTGCAAATGCGTTACCCAAATATAGAATTTGAGTATACGAATTCAACAGCACAAGCAGCTAAATGGATTGCTGATAACCCGAAAGAACATGTAATTGGAATCGGAAATGAACTCGCAGCTGCTGAATATGGTCTAGATATTTTAGAGTATAATATTCATGACTTCGATAATAATCGTACCCGTTTTTTTGTATTAGCAAAAAATAAGGATGTATACCGAGTGAGTGGACCATTTAAGTTAGGTGATAAGACGACACTTATGATTACTTTGCCATCTGATTATTCGGGGGCACTTCATCAAGTATTATCGGCATTTGCTTGGAGAAAGCTGAATTTATCTAAAATTGAGTCAAGGCCAACTAAAACAGGTCTTGGTAATTATTTCTTTTTGATTGATGTTGACTATCGTCTCGACGATATCCTTATACCTGGTGTTGTCGCTGAGCTGGAAACATTAGGCTGCGGAGTAGATATACTAGGTAGTTATGAGAGCTTTTCTGTAACAGCTATCCAAGAAAATGTATCCCATGAAGTTCTATAAATGAACTTCATGGTTTTTTTGTTAGGATCGGGAGCAGATTAGCTATTTTCATTTAAAATAAATCCATGTTCTGATAACGCGATGGTTGCTCTTTCGATATCTGCTTCTGTTTGTGCTTCAAGTGTATGCAAATGTACGCCATCTGTAAGAAGAGAAAGAAGAGTAGCATTTGTATGAGCTATTTTATCACAAAAGGCTTTAACTTCTTGACGATTAGAAATTTGTAAAGACGCAGTAATTTCACCATAAATAGGGTGTTCAATAATGACATCTTTAATTGTTACGCCATGGTCGACAAGAAGATTTAATTCGTCCATGGTCTGTTCAGGGGTATGATAGCAAGCGACTATTTTAGTGAAACGCGGCCATGTATATGGTTGTTGATATATATAGCCCTGAGAAGTCGCAAGGATCGGTTCGTTCTTTGCTTTGAGAATGGAGATATCCTGAACAATGACTTGCCTACTCACATGTGTACGGTTTGAAAGTTCCGTTCCTGTTAAAGGTTTATTTTCTGAGCGTAGCCATTGGATAATTTGATTACGGCGTTCTTCTCCCAACAATTTCTTTGATTTCTCCATGTAAATCCTCCTTATAGGTTGCTGATATTTCTAATAATGCTTGGCTTAATGTATGTATATCTTCTTCTGTTGTTTGCTGACCGAAAGTAATACGAATGAATTCGTGTGCCTCGGTGATACTTCGTCCGATTGCGAGTAATGAGGCTGGTGGTTCGGAAAAGTGGGCTCGGCATGCAGAGCTCGTAGATATCGCTATCCCTTTCCGTTTACACTCTAACATTAAAAGTTGTCCCTCCATACCTATTCTTCTTAAAGCGATGTGAAAAGGTAATCGATTGAGTCGATCGCCCTCTAAGACAAAAAGCTTATCTTGTGTAAGAACCAACGATATTAATAAGGCTTGTAGTTGCTTAAGTCTTTTTTCTTCTTTGACTTGATTCGCTGTAATTTCTTCAGCAGCCTCTGTAAAAGCAACGATCGCTGGTATATCGACGGTGCCAGCTCTAAATCCAAATTCGTGCGAAGTTCCGGTTAAAAAAGGTTGCCATTGTACGGTGTTTCTTAATATAGCGACTCCTAATCCTTTTGGGCCATAAATTTTGTGACTTGACAGAGTGAACGCATCAAGGGACTCAAAGGGAATTTCGGTTTTACCAAAGCTTTGCACACAGTCACTCACTAAGAGTATATCATGTTTTTTTAAAAGCCACGAAAGATGTCCCAAATCTTGAATCGTACCTAATTCACTACTTGCATGCCCAATAATCGCCATACTTGTATCATGCTTTATCGATTTCTCAAGCTGGCTCTTTACCACCTTGCCCACGGAATTTAAAGGGATTGCTGTAGAGGTAAAACCGAACCTCTTTAGATAGTGCAGTGCTTGTTTGACGGAATGATGTTCAGTTTCTAAATAGATGATATGTTTACCCTTATGTATGGAAGCTAGGGCAATAGAAACAATCGTTAAAAAATTTGCCTCACTACCAGAGCCGGTAAAATAAATAGAGTGGTGTGGAACATTTAGTAATTGCATGAGTGAATTTCGGCACAACTGTAACACGTTGTCAGCCTCCTCGCCATCATGGTGTAGACTTTGGCTATTTCCGTAATAATGTCTGGCTGCGTGTATGTAAGCTTTTAGGGCGGTTTCGCTCATAGGTGTTGTCGCACTATAGTCAAAATAAAGCATCTTTAATCACCTCTAAAAAAATTCTTGTCAGTATCTTTATTTTATGTAAAGATAGGTGACAAGACAACTGTAATTTTAAAAAAAGGGTGTGAGTAGGTGTCAAAAGCCGGTGTAATAGTGATAGGTAGTGGCATTGCAGGGTTAATGACAGCACATTTATTAGCTGATCAATTTCATGTGATTATTCTCACAAAACATTCATTAACTACGTCGAATTCCTATTTAGCTCAAGGTGG
Source organism: Alkalihalobacillus pseudalcaliphilus (assembly GCF_028610675.1). NCBI lineage: Bacteria > Bacillati > Bacillota > Bacilli > Caryophanales > Bacillaceae > Alkalihalobacillus > Alkalihalobacillus pseudalcaliphilus. The sequence goes on along the minus strand of NZ_JAQQWS010000001.1, from coordinate 1,186,704 downwards.
AATTGCTGCAGCTATAGGTAAAGATGATGATTGGAGTAAACATTATGAAGATACAGTTACGGCAGGTTATGACCATCATCATGAAAAACATGTGGAGGAAATGGTTCGGCATGCACCCAGGATCATTGATTCCTTAATAAAGTTGGGTGTACCTTTTGACCGTGACTTACATAAACAAATCAGACTAGGCAAAGAAGCGGCTCACCGAGTAAGGAGAATTGCTCATGTACATGGTGATGGAACCGGGGCAGCATTTATAGATTGTTTGTTAGGACAGCTAAAAAATCGAGTTGAAATCATGGAAAACTCAAGAGTGGAACGACTTTTGGTGGATGATGAACAAGTTGTCGGTGTTCAAACAAATAATTGTAAGTTATACGCAGATTATACCGTGTTGGCAACGGGTGGATTCGGACAGCTTTACACATATACATCCAATTCAATAAGTGCTACAGGAGATGGCGTGACTTTAGCCTATCGTGCAGGTGCAAAACTAATTGATTTGGAATTTATTCAATTTCATCCAACGGTCATCATACAAGGGGGAAAAGCGATTGGCTTAGCGAGTGAAGCTTTACGTGGAGAAGGAGCTTATCTCATTAATGACGAAGGCAAGGCATTTATGAATAGCTTTCCTCAAAAGGATTTAGAAGCTAGAGATATTGTAAGTCGGGAGATTGAAAAACAGCTTGCTGCTGGAAGAAAAGTGTATTTGGATATTAGTTTGGTCAACCATTTTGCTACACGCTTTCCGCAAATCGAGCGAATCTGTCAAAGAAATAACATCAATACAAAAAAAGGAATCGTAGAAGTAGCTCCAGGTGCTCACTTTACCAATGGTGGAGTTCAAACAGATTCTTCAGCTAGAACCTCTCTGTCAAATCTATATGCGGTTGGTGAAGTCGCTTGTACGAAAGTTCATGGTGCAAATCGCTTAGCAAGTAACTCATTACTAGAAGCTCTCTTTTTTGCGGAAAAAGCGGCCACTGATATGTTGAACAGAGCAGTAACTGGCAATGAGATAGGATTGAAATGGATCAATGAAACAGGCAAAATGGACTCGATAAAATCATCTCTTTTCCTGATACCGAGTATAGATGAATTGCGAAAACGCATGTTTCATGCTGTTGGAATACATCGTGAGTCTCGTTCATTAGTGGAGTTTCTAAATTGGTTAGAGGTTTATAAAAATTGGTTTATGGATGAAGAAAAAATTGATTCTACACAAAGAGAGGAAGCCAATCAATATTTATTAGCATATTTGGTTACGAGTGCTGCATTGGGACGAAAAGAGTCACGCGGTGGCCATCATCGACTTGACTTCCCGGAGACAGAATCAGATTGGAATCAGAAAACCTTACAATGGGGCTTATCAAAAAATCGAACAAAATTGACAACGTACATATAGGGGGTAGGAAGAATGAATCAGATTAAGCTTGAACAGCAATTACGGGATTTTTTAGAAGAAGATATAGGTGATGGAGATATAACAAGTCAAGCGTTGCCACAAGGGTTAAAGAAAACGGCTTATATTTTTGCAAAGGAGGATGGCGTTTTTGTTGGTGCATCCATCTTAAAGGTTGGATACTCGATCATAAACCGTCATATAAACGTAAGGTTGATGAAAGCAGATGGTCAATTTGTGGAAAAAGGAGAAACAGTTGCAGAAGTAACAGGTGCTGTTGATCAACTTTTATTAGGTGAGCGTGTTTTTTTAAATCTAATTCAGAGGTTATCAGGTATTGCCACATTAACGAAGAAGTCCATTGAGGCATTAAATGACCCGACGATAAGAGTGTGTGATACAAGAAAAACAACTCCAGGCTTAAGGATGTTAGAGAAATATGCGGTTCGATGTGGAGGAGGATTTAATCATAGAAGAGGTTTAGATCAAGCTGTTTTATTAAAAGAAAATCATCTTGCAGCGTATGGGGGAATTCGTCAAGCTGTTTCTCGTGTGAAAGAAACGTTAGGTCATATGACAAAAATTGAGGTTGAAATTACGAATAAGCAAGAATTAATTGACGTAATCGAAGCCGAAGTGGATGTGATCATGTTTGATAATTATTCATCACAACAAGTAAAAGAACAACAGCCTTTAGTACCCTCAAATATTGTTACAGAGGTTTCGGGTGGAATATCACTGAAAACTATTCGTGAATTCGCTGGATGTGGGGTTAACTATATATCTTTAGGTTTCCTAACCCATTCATACAAGGCCATTGATTATAGCTTCTTACTAAAATAATTTTTCATGATGAAAAAGGAGGGCTAGAATGAGTATTTTGGAGGAATTAAAGAGAGTAGAAAGGTTACCGAAGGAATATTTGAAGATGACAATGTCAGAAAAAGAACAAAGAATCAAGGAAATCAAACAAAAGTTCGGAGACAAACTATTGATACCGGGTCATCATTACCAACGAGATGAAGTCATTCAATTCGCTGATGTAACAGGTGACTCACTTCAGCTAGCTCAAGTAGCTCAGCAAAATCAATCAGCTGAATTTATCGTATTTTGCGGTGTTCATTTCATGGCGGAAACCGCCGATATGTTAACCAATCATAAACAAAAAGTCATCCTACCTGACTTACGTGCAGGCTGTTCTATGGCTGATATGGCAACGATTACTCAAACTGAAAAGGCTTGGGAAAAGCTCATCAATTTGTTTGATGAAACGATCTTACCTATTACATATGTTAACAGTACAGCTGCGATTAAAGCTTTTTGTGGAGAACATGGAGGAGCAACCGTTACGTCGTCCAACGCCAAAAAAATGGTAGAATGGGCCTTTACTCAAAAGCAAAGGTTGTTATTTTTACCAGATCAACATCTAGGGAGAAATACAGCCTATGATTTAGGCATTTCACTTCACGAAATGGTCGTTTGGGACCCGTTAGAAGAAGTAATCGTTAATGAATATCAAACACCTCTACAAGACGTAAAAGTAATACTTTGGAAAGGACATTGCTCAGTCCATGAGAAATTTACAGTCGGCCAAATTGAGGATTTACGAAAACATCGTCCTGAAATGAATATACTCGTTCATCCAGAATGTACATATGAAGTTGTGCAAAAAGCCGATTTAAATGGTTCTACCCATTTTATTATTGAAACGATAAAAAAAGCCCCAAAAGGTAGTGCCTGGGCGATTGGTACGGAGATGAATCTTGTCTCTAGGTTAGCCAAGACTTTTAAAGAGGTAGAGATTATTTCTTTAAATGCTACAATGTGTGCCTGCCTAACAATGAACCGAATCGATATCGATCATTTACTTTGGACACTAGAAGATTTGGAAAAAGGAAATTTGAGAAATGTGATTACGGTTGATGAAAGGACAACGGCATTTGCTAACTTAGCACTTGAACGAATGTTAAAACAATCTTAAATCTTACACATAAGAGCTTATTGTTCATGAAACAATAGGCTTTTTTTCGTTCATGACAATTCGTAGCCCTGTCCACTGGTATAAAACAGTTAAATCTCACATACATTTGCGAATAAGTATAATTTCATTCTAGACGTAATCTATAATTTGGGCACTTTTACAGTGTCAACTTGCCTATAATCTCATACAATGTAATGAATGTAAGAGGAGGGAGCATGATCGTGAAAATTCATATTGTCCAAAAAGGAGAATCTCTTTGGAAAATAGCTCAAAAGCATGGAGTTAATTTTGAAGAATTAAAAAATGTGAACACACAACTAAGTAACCCAGATGTTTTAATGCCTGGCATGAAGGTGAAAATTCCAACTGGCAGTGTACCTGTAAAAAAAGAAGCACCGATATCGCCTCAAACTTTAATAAAAGAGCAACCTGTTGCTCCAGCTGTAAAGGAGCATCCTATTATGAAAAAAGAGCAACCGATTGCTCCAATTCAACAAATGCCTATACAGCAACAGCCAGCTTCGCCTAATTATGAGGCTAATATGAATGTATTTCTATATAACCCACAGCCTAAAAAAGTAATGCCAGCCAAAAAAGAGCAACCAGTTATTCAAGCGAAGGAAAAGCCGGTGGCACCCAAACCAATAAAAGAAAAGCCGATCGCTAAGCCGCCAAAACCGCAACCTCAAGTACAACAAATGCCACAGATGCCTGTGCAACCACAAATGGAAGCACCAGAATATTGTGAGCCAGTTATGCCGCAACCATGTCCACCGATGAATATGGTTCCAATTAGTCCTATGATGCCAGGTTGTGCTAATTGTGGGCACCCTGTTCAGCCTATGCCTTATGGTCAAAAAGGTCATTGGTTTGCTCCACCACCAATGCATCATCAAGGGCATCATCATTATGGGAATATGGGTGGTACTCAGATGCATCAATCAAAAGAGGAATGTGTGGTGGAACCTGTTCACCATCATCCGCCGGCCCAAACATTTCCATCGTTTAACCATCATTACCAACCAGACCATCATGGGAACGGAATGATGCCAATGCCGGGTCAAAACGGAAACGGAATGATGCCAATGCCGGGTCAAAACGGAAATGGAATGATGCCATTCCCAGGCCAAAACGGAAACGGAATGATGCCATTCCCAGGCCAAAACGGAAATGGAATGATGCCGATGCCAGGTCAAAACGGAAATGGAATGATGCCATTCCCAGGCCAAAATGGAATGATGCCAATGCCTGGTAACCAAGCTGGAATGTTCCACAGTATTCAAGATCAATTTATGCCAAGACATCAGGAGCCAAAGGCGAATATGAAGCATTATAGTGAAGAAGACGATTATGAAGATTAAAAGAGCAGCCTCATGAGCTGCTTTTTTTATTACTTAAGAAAATGTTGCGAAGATGAAAACTTTTTTATTCCTGTTAAAAATTTAATGCAAAACCCAATAAACTCCATGGTACGTAAGATGTAACAGACTAAAATGTAGTTTGGAAAGCCACCATATTAGTGAAAGGGGGCTTTCAAATATGAGAAAATTTGCTTTGTCAATTGCATCTGTTATGGTGCTAGCAAGTAGTTTAGTCGCTTGTAATAATACGGATCAAGCGGGTGTACGAAATCATTCCATTACAGGGATGGAAATGAGTGAGACGCGTCATGAAATGAATGGCCACCGTACGAATACTTTTTCTAATAAAGGGTATTATGGTGGTTCAGAATTTGGATCAACTCAAGCACCGAGTCAAGACAATCAAAACACTTATGGACCAAAAGGTTTTGGGCACAGTCCTTATCGTATGAACAATAATCAAATTGGTCATCATGATAAGCGTAGTGGTTTTTGGACGAATGGTGTAACCGGTAATGACCGTGCTCGTATGGTTGATGAGAATGGTGTTGTCAATAAGCGTGCCAATCATCGCAACTTTGGTGTCCGTAATTCTCATCATAATGGTATGAATGTTGAGAATTTCCGCGGTAACCATTCAATTGGTCGTGATCACAACACTGGATTAAGAGCAACTCAAACACATCGTGGTCAAGCCGCATCTAAAATTGCTAAGCATGTAGAAGCTATTGATGGTGTAAATGAATCCCATGTTATTATTCATGGTAATGATATTGTGGTTGCAGTTGATGGTAACGTTCAAGGTACAGAAGATAAAATCAAACGAACAGTACGAGGGTTAACAAACGGAGACCGTGATATACATGTGGTGACAGATAAAGACATGTATGGTCGAGTTCAAGGTTTGAATAACCAACTTCGTCAAGGCACCGGTGAAGCTGTTGATGAAATCGGCTCAACGTTTGAAGCCATGTTAAAAGATATTGGACGTGCCGTCCAACGACCTTTTGAACGTACACGATAATTTGAACATTTGATTTCAACCTTTCTAAAATGAATGAACAAGGCCATTTATGGGAACGCTGAACCCATAAATGGTTCATTTTTTTTATAAAAGGATAGGTGGAGACAAATGAAAATCATTAAATTTTTAATCAACAAAAAAGAATATCCTATTATCCTTGGCTTGTTGTTTTTTATAGGGCTAAGTTGGTTTTTATTATTGGATCAAGAAGATGTAGTCGAACCAAGTGATCATAGTACTTTAGATGTTCGAGAAGAGAAAACCGTTGGAGCCTATGCTCCGTTGACAATGAAGGTTGTCTTAGAACGGCTTTATTTAGATGGAAATGTGCAGAAGGAAGTCATTGAGGAAACGATTTGGTCCATGGAAGACTTTTGGGCCCAGTATGAGGGTTGGGATCTAATTGACCAGAATCAAGATGAAATGGTTTTTCAAACAGAAGTAGATGATGTTTCTCCCATTGTTAAAATTAATGGCTTTTTTGGTTTAACAGACGATAATTATTTACACATTTATGAAGGTATACCAGAAGAAGACCAAATTATTCATTCGTTTTTTCAGATTGATACCGAAAAACTTGAAACGAAACAGTATCAGCAATTAAAAGAAGGGGTTCGGATTCAAGATAAAGCTCATTTTCAAAAGGTTATTGATATGTTAAGGGCTATGCAAAAAGAAGAAAGCTAATTGTATGGTTATAGCTCGAGGCAAGAGGAACGAATAACTTTTCTAAAGCACAAAGACACGTATAAGGTGATTTGTGCTTTTTTGTATGAAAGTTAGTACTCATTTCTCGAGATAACTTGACATTTCGGTCTTTGTTTTTGGTCCGTTTTTGAAAATAGAAATGACCTCACAGACGAATGAATTCGTCTGAAGGTTCATTTCTATTTTCAAAACTTCACGCAGTCGCGTGAAGTAGCCAAGCAAGCTTGGCTAACGGTCCAAAAACACTTGGATTTTAGATGCTAATCCTGATGAGTTATTACTCTCTCTTTTTTTTTGTTGGTGGTGGCTGTTTGTCAGTGCGCTGAATCTTTTTAGGAAAGCTCTTGCGAGCTCCTTTCTAAAAAGCGGCGGGGTTACGGCAAAATGTGAGAATCCTCAAAACCGTTATGAATGAAAAACCACCAGTTAAAGAACAAAATCACACTTTCATATTTGTTGGTGGCGTAAGTGAATCTGTGCTTCACCATGTGAGTTTTGTATGAAAGTTACCCTAAAGGTGATGGGCACTTCTTCGAAAATCGGTGCCCTTTCCTCCTGCAGGAGTTGGCCCCAATCCCTCCGCTAGGGTTCGTGCAGGCTTCTTGGTTAGTGAGTTTCTCTCATATAAAACTTGCATGATAACTTGCTAAGCAACTCATCACCACAAAAACGAAAGTTGGATATTGTTATTGGCTCGGTGGCTCCTCATTCACTTTGTTTTTGTTGTTATTTACTTTAATGAAAGTTATTTGTATTTGAGAATGAGCAGTCACCTAGCGGACGAAAACATGCGGAGACTCCCATGGGGGGTAGTGGCAGAGCTGAAATCCACTAGCGAAGCTAGTTAGTTCGGCGCCACCCCATAGGACGCGGAGCATGATTTTCGGTAGCGGCAATTAGTGCTCCACATTTCAGCGTTAGTCAACTTTCATACAAAATAAATAAAAAGTTATCAAAATCCGTTTAGTAAAGAAAAAACACTACTTTCATATTTGTTGGTGGTGAAGTGAATAAATAGGACTTCACTTCACCATAAGCGTTTTGTATGTGTGTAAAAAGCTATTCGGGAGATGGGGGATATGCTAAAATAGAAATAAATGTTCGTATTTAGAGGAGAGTTTATCAATTGATAGAATATGTATCAGGAAAATTAGTGAGTGTAGAAACGCCATATATCGTTATTGACCATCACGGATTGGGTTATCAAGTTTTTTGTGCGAATCCATTTGTATTTGAGAAGAGTATGAATGAGCACATTCAAGTTTATACCTATCATTATGTGAAGGAAGATTTAATCCGTTTGTTTGGATTTCAGTCAAAGTCAGAACGAGACTTGTTTGAGAAGCTCTTAAATGTATCAGGTATTGGACCAAAAGGTGCCTTAGCCATTTTGGCTTCAGGACAGCCTGATCAAGTCGTCTCAGCCATTGAATCAGAAGATGAAGCTTTTTTAGTCAAGTTCCCTGGTGTTGGTAAAAAAACAGCAAGGCAAATTATCCTTGATTTAAAAGGTAAATTAGAAGAATTTACGATTACATTATTAACGCCTGCTGCTGACGTAAAAAGAACGGCGAAAGTCACAGCAAATAATGAGGCTTTGGAAGAAGCATTTGAAGCGTTGCGTGCTTTAGGTTACGTAGAAAAGGAACTCAAAAAGGTGCGACCAACATTATCAGAGGAAACCCTCTCAACAGATGCCTATATAAGAAAAGCGTTACAGCTTATGCTTAAAGCGTAAAAGGAGGTAAAGTCATGGAAGAGAGAATGGTTTCGGCCAGTCAGCAGTGGGAGGATCAAACCGCTGAACAATCAGTGAGACCATTACGCTTATTAGATTATATTGGTCAAGAGGATGTTAAGAAAAATTTAGAAGTATTTATAGAGGCTGCTAAAATGAGAGAGGAAAGCCTCGATCATGTCTTATTGTACGGTCCTCCTGGGCTTGGAAAAACAACGTTATCAACGATTATTGCAAATGAAATGGATGTACAAATTCGAACGACGTCTGGCCCGGCTATTGAGAGACCGGGTGATTTAGCAGCCATTTTAACGGCTCTAGAACCAGGTGATGTACTTTTTATAGATGAAATTCATCGATTAAATCGGATCGTCGAAGAGGTATTATACCCGGCAATGGAGGATTTCTGTCTCGATATTGTGATTGGTAAAGGACCTACAGCACGTTCAGTGCGGTTAGATTTACCTCCTTTTACGTTAGTCGGTGCTACAACGAGGGCTGGTATGCTCTCAGCTCCTTTACGCGATCGTTTTGGGGTTTTAGCCCGACTTGAGTTTTATAACGTGGATGAATTAACACAAATTGTCAAGCGGACGGCAGACGTATTAGATATTGAAATGGACCACGAAGCGGCAATAGAAATGGCAAGTAGATCGCGTGGCACACCAAGGATTGCCAATCGCCTTTTACGGAGGGTGAGGGACTTTGCCCAAGTGCAGGCAGATGGGGCTGTTTCCTATGAAATTGCCAGTCATGCTTTGCAAAAACTTCAAGTTGATGAATTAGGACTCGATCATATCGATCATAAACTTTTATTTGCGATGATGGACCGATTTAATGGTGGTCCAGTTGGTATTGAAACGATTTCTTCGACCATTGGGGAAGAGGCTGATACGATTGAAGATGTCTATGAACCATATCTTTTACAGATTGGATTTATTCAAAGAACACCACGTGGACGAATTCTGACGCCGTTATGTTATCAGCATTTTCAACGGGAGGAACCATCGAAATGAATACCATCCCTAAGTTCATTATTACGATTGGAGTCGTTTTGATTGTAGTCGGCATTTTGTGGCAACTATTTGGACGTTTTATCCCACTTGGCAAGCTACCAGGTGATATTGTCATTAAAGGAGAGAATACAAGCTTTTATTTTCCTGTTGTTACATGTCTACTTATAAGTGTGGTACTGTCACTTATTTTTATTTTGATTGGTCGCTTTCGCTAAACTCTTGATTAATTGTTAAAGTTTCGATAAAATTATTAAGATGCCCAATTTTGAACGGATAGAAAAGGTGACCTTACGAATGCACGTAGAAGATTTTGATTTTCATTTACCTGAACATTTAATCGCACAGACGCCGCTACAAGACCGAACGGCGTCTCGTTTGCTTGTCTTAAATAAACAAACTGGAGAGATTCAGGACGATCATTTTCCTGATGTTTTAGCTTATCTTCAACCTGGAGATTGTTTGGTATTAAACGATACCCGCGTTTTACCAGCAAGGTTATTTGGTGTAAAAGCCGAGACCGGTGCTAAGGTTGAGGTTTTATTACTAAAGCAAGTAGAAGGTAATAGTTGGGAAACATTAGTAAAGCCCGCTAAACGGGTGAAGGTTGGAACAGAGCTTGACTTTGGTGAAGGCATGTTAAAAGCTCGATGTACGGAAGAGTTAGAACATGGTGGCCGTGTGATGGAGTTGCATTTTGAAGGCATTTTGCATGAAGTGTTAGATAAGCTTGGAGAAATGCCGCTACCACCGTATATTCGTGAACAACTTGATGACCGCGAACGTTATCAAACCGTGTTTGCTGAAAAGAGGGGTTCTGCAGCGGCCCCGACTGCTGGGTTACACTGGACGGAAGATTTACTAGCAGAAGTAAAAAAGATGGGAATTCAAATCGCTAAAATTACGTTACATGTTGGTTTAGGTACTTTTAGACCAGTGAGTGTGGATTCTTTAACTGACCATGCTATGCATGCAGAATTTTATGAAATGAGTAAAGAAACGGCTGGAATCTTAACAGCAACACAAAAAAATGGCGGTAAAATTATAGCAGTAGGGACAACCTCTGCAAGAACACTTGAAACCATTATGCAAGAGCACGGTCGTTTTTGTGAGGCATCAGGATGGACCTCTATCTTTATTTACCCGGGGTTTCAATTCAAAGGGTTAGATGCTTTATTAACCAATTTCCACTTACCCAAGTCAACATTAGTTATGTTAGTGAGTGCCCTTGCGGGTCGGGAAAATGTATTACATGCCTATCATCACGCCATTTCAGCTCAGTACAGATTTTTTAGTTTTGGCGATGCGATGCTCATTACTGACCGGAATCGAGAAAAATAATAAGAAGGTTTTTGAAGGAGGATTTACTTAGATGGCAGCTGTCACCTATGAATTAATAAAAACATGCAAACAATCAGGAGCTCGTCTTGGTAAAGTTCATACACCTCATGGTACAATAGAAACACCGATCTTTATGCCAGTAGGAACTTTAGCTACAGTAAAAACAATGAGTCCTGAAGATTTATATGACATGAATGCTCAAATTATATTAAGCAATACATACCACCTTTGGTTACGCCCTGGGCATGACATTATTAAAGAGGCAGGCGGCTTACACAAGTTTATGAATTGGAAGCGCCCAATTCTAACTGATTCTGGTGGTTATCAAGTATTTAGCTTGAGTGATTTAAGGAAAATTGAAGAAGAAGGGGTTCATTTTCGTAACCATTTAAGTGGGGAGAAATTGTTCTTAAGCCCTGAGGGAGCGATGGAGATTCAAAACGCATTAGGGTCTGATATTATGATGGCCTTTGATGAATGTCCGCCGTATCCGGCTGATTTTGAATATATGAAGCAATCTGTAGAGCGGACAAGCCGTTGGGCAGAGCGTTGTATTTCTTCACACCAACGCCCGCAAGACCAAGGTCTTTTTGGAATCATTCAAGGTGGAGAATATGAGGAACTGCGTAGGCAAAGTGCTGCTGACCTCGTTTCCTTAGATTTTCCTGGTTATGCGATTGGTGGATTGTCAGTTGGAGAACCAAAGGATGTTATGAATAGAGTTTTGGAATTTACGACACCACTTATGCCAGCTAATAAGCCACGTTACTTAATGGGAGTTGGCTCACCAGATTCGTTAATTGATGGTGCGATTCGTGGGATTGATATGTTTGATTGTGTCTTGCCAACGAGAATTGCCCGTAATGGTACGTGTATGACAAGTGCAGGGCGGTTAGTTGTTCGAAACGCCAAATATGCAAAAGATTTCCGTCCTTTAGATGAAAATTGTGATTGTCACGTTTGTCAAAATTATTCAAGGGCCTATATTCGTCATCTTGTTAAGTGTGAGGAGACATTTGGGTTCCGCTTGACGACGTATCATAACTTATATTTCTTATTAAATTTAATGGAGCAAGTAAAACAAGCCATTCGTGAGGATCGCTTATTAGATTTTAGAGAAGAATTTTTCGAACAATACGGTTTTAATAAACCAAATGCGAAAAATTTCTAATCATATATAAAGATAAGTTTTACTAAATGAAAGGGGTGAATAAAGAATGGAAATGTTAATTTCTTTACTGCCATTAATTTTAATGTTTGTCGTATTTTATTTCTTATTAATTCGACCGCAACAAAAGAAACAGAAACAAATTCGTGAAATGCACAGCGCGTTATCGCGTGGTGACAAAATTATTACAATCGGTGGATTACACGGAACGATTGACGCTGTTGATGATGAAGTGATGGTTATCTTAGTTAATGATAATCGTAAGCTTACATTTGACAAATCAGCAGTACGTGAAGTAGTTAATCCTGACTGATGAACCAAAAGTAGCTGACAAGTGGGACTTCCCATGCTTGTCAGCTTTTTTATTAGGAATGACCGCCAAATAAATTAACTCCTACCATACCTCCAAATGCACCACATACGATATATGCGCCATGAAATAAATATTGCTCAAGTGTAAAGCTTTGATCAAACCCAAGAAACTGGACGAAAAATGTAATCAGGCAAAAAACAAGTGTGGTTGTGGCACCGATTAAAAGCCCCTTGGACTTTGATTTTGCACCGGCGGCAATTCCGCCAATTAAAATGGTTATAAAGGCAACGATTTTTGTGACTAAACTTAATGACTCCTCAGTCAACTGTGTCAATGACAAAATCGTTGCAGCTATTAGACTAAACACAACTGCTATAGAAAAAATGGTGAGTAATCCAATTAGTATAGCTGGAAAAAAGTGACGATACGACTCCACAATACTTCCCCCTCTCGGTTCTCATATAACAGCTTATTCAGGCTTGTTCAAAAAAATGATTTCAATTACGAATTTGCCTCATTCGTTTTTCCAAAAGCTACATGGTACAAAAAAATGAATGAGGACAAACTAAAGGTAAAATCAATCATATTTGTAAAAGGGGAGAAAGTTAGTGGATATTTCAACAATTGTATTACGAACATTCCTCGTTTACTTTATTATATTGATTGTCTTACGGTTTATGGGGAAAAGAGAAATTGGACAGTTGTCTGTGTTAGACTTTGTTGTTTCGATTATGATAGCTGAGTTAGCGGTTATTTCCATTGACGATGAGCAGTCTTCTATGCTTCATTCCTTAGTACCTTTAGTTGTTTTAGTATTGATTCAAATTGTATTTGCTTATTTATCACTAAAGAGTAGTTGGTTTAGAAAATTAGTGGATGGCAAACCAACTGTCCTTATCAATGCCGGAAAAATTGATGAACACGAGATGAGAAAGCAACGCTATAATTTTGATGATCTTCTCATGCAGCTAAGACAAAATAAAGTGAGTAAAGTTTCTGATGTAGAGTTCGCCATTTTAGAACCTTCAGGAAAATTGTCTGTAATCGAAAAAGACAAAAAAGATAAGCAATCCAATCACAAGCCAAAATTACCATTGCCGATTATTTTGGATGGCAAGATACAGGATGATAATTTAGAGCAGATCGGAAAAACACCGCTTTGGGTAAGACAACAAATGAGGAAGCTTGGATATCGTGATATCAAAAAGATTTCCTATTGTTCATTAAAAGATGATGACACATTTTTTGTGGATTTAAAAGATGAGAAATGAGCGATGTTTGACACAGACAAATACACCACAAAGGCTCGCCCATAAAAGAGCTTGTGGTGTATTTGAGTTACTTCAACACATGATTATAGTAGTCATTTAACGGACAAAACGGCCTAATATCTTGCCAAAGAGTGGGAGCCTGTTTACTTCGTGTTTGTTAACGAGCTTTAATAGGAAGGTGAGTGCGATGTAAAAAATGGCTGTTAGGATAATTGCTATACTAGTATCAAGCAATAAAGAGTTGGATATGTCAATAAATTGATTACTAGCATAACTGAATAGCGTCGTTGCAGCTAATAAAACTAACATTTTTGCGATTAAGCGTATTTCGAGTGTAAAGCCAATCGTTTTTACGACAGTGGCAAAATGAAGGAGCGTAACAAGTACAAAACCGATAATGACAGCTAATGTGGCTCCCATGATACCAAGCTCAGGCTGCGAGGCTAAAGCGAAAATCGCGGCTATTTTGATGATGGCACCAAATAAACTATTCATCATCGCTGCTTTGGCTAAATCAAGGGCTTGGAGAACGGCTTGAAGAGGCCCTTGTAAATATAGAAATATGCTGAACGGGGCTAACAACTTAATATACATAGCAACATTGGGTGCATTGTACATGAGTGTTACTACTTGTTCGGCAAAAATATATAAAACGACACAAGAGATGCCCCCTGAAAGAAGAGCTAGTCTTAATGCTTGAGTTAACCTATAATGAATCGTTTTAAAATGCTTATGTGCAGCTGCTTCGCTAATGGCGGGTACGAGAGAAACCGATAAAGATTGCGTGATAAAAGTGGGAAGCATAAGTAATGGAATGGCAAACCCAGCTAGCTCACCATATTGTTTTGTAGCCATAACCGTTGCCATGCCAGCAATAGCTAAGCTTTGAGCGACGACAATCGGTTCAAAAAATAAAGCGATTGAACCAATGAGTCGACTGCCGGTAGTAGGAATGGCAATGCGCATTAAGTCAGATAAGGTTTGCTTGCCCCCTTTTGCATAGGTCATAAACTGTTGTCTTAATCGAAAAGCTTTTTTTTGTTTGAATGCCCAAATCATATAAATTAATGAAATAAACTCTCCGGCTACAACCGAAATCATCGCCCCAGCTGCTGCATATTCAACCCCTAATGGCAAAAAGGCGGTCGTAGTAACAGCAACGAGTGTAATCCGTACAATTTGTTCGATTACTTGGGAAATGGCGGTTGGTGTCATATTCTGTTTTCCTTGGAAATAACCGCGTATAATAGCTGATACAGCGACGATTGGTACGATAGGTGTAATGGCTATGAGTGGGAAGAAGGCACGCTCGTCTGTTAAAAGATGGGCAGCAACTAAAGGGGCGAATACAATCATTAATGTTGTAAACACAACGGTAAGGGTTAACGTAACACTTAAAGAAACAACGAGCACTCGTTTGACTCGTACCCCGTCATTTTTGGCTGCAGCCTCAGCGACAAGTTTTGAAATAGCAACAGGTAATCCGAGTTGGGTTAAGGTCATGACAAGTAATAGGGTCGGGATGGCCATCATATAAAGGCCGACCCCTTCAGCTCCCATGATTCTAGCGACAACGATTCGATTTATAAATCCAAGAATTTTGGTGATAAAGCTTGCGACAATTAAAATAAAAGCCCCTTTTAAAAAGGTTTGCTTGGACATATTCACCCTACTTTCTCAAAAAAAGTGATGGAAATTTTACGTATTTATATATATGCTAGAAAGTGGGGCAAGCATGACAAGCTTTTTGATGGAGTGATTGCTCAATTCGTTTACATAGGCGGTGATGATATGGGGGAAAAACAGCAGTTTGATGGATGGCGTAATGCTGTTGAACCAGCCTTAGACAGTAAGGTTGATGAGTTTCATTTATTAGGATATGAGCGAGTTACGAAAGACGAGATTTGGGATTGCCTAATGTATGAGCTTCGTAAACCAAAGGAATTTATACATATCAACCAATTTGTGAACAAGCTTTTATTATTAAAACCACAAGCGTATATGAATTGGCTAACAGTAAAGGCTTATCAGGATCCAACAGATTGGTTTGCAGACTTTGAAAAGGACGCACAATCGTAAATTAGGACTATACGAGTATTTGAAACCAAGTCAAATGAACTTGGTTTTTAATCTTGGTCAATTATGGTATTATGTTAGAAAAGTGTATTTAGAAGTATGAGCGTTTTGTTTTTTTATAAAGGGAGGTCATAGTGGGTATGGTCAAAAAGGGTCGAATTGCCGCTTTTTTTGTCATTGTTGCGGCTATTGCGGTCTTAATTAGCACAACCGTGATGGACATAACAAAGGATGTAAATTTAGGCTTAGACCTTCAAGGTGGTTTCGAAATTTTATATGAAGTCGAGCCTGCCAATGAAGGAGATGTCATTGATCATAATGCATTAGTAGCAACAGTAGCTGCATTAGATCAACGAATTAATGTTATTGGAGTATCTGAACCAAATATTCAAATTGAAGGAGACGATAGAATTCGTGTCCAGCTTGCTGGTGTTGAAAACCAACAGCAAGCCCGTGAAATGCTCTCGACTGAGGCGGTTTTGACGATACGTGATGTTGACGACAACATTTTATTGGAAGGTTCTGATTTAAGGCAGAATGGGGCTAGTGTCGGCTTTGATGACCGTACTGGAGCACCAGTTGTTCAAATAACTTTAAGAGATGCAGAAAAGTTTGGAGACGTCACAAGGCAAATTTATGAAAGACGTGACACACAAGAAAACTTGATGGTGATCTGGTTAGACTTTGAAGACGGTGATTCCTTCTATGGGGAAACAGGTAAAGGGGATCCAAAATTTTTATCAGCAGCTACTGTAGGTGAAGTTTTCCGTACGACGCAGGTTCAAATTACCGGCGATTTTACGATGAACGAAGCTCAAAACCTAGCTGAACTTCTGAACGCTGGTTCTCTTCCTGTTAGTTTGACGGAGATTTATTCTAATTCTGTTGGAGCTTCACTCGGTGAGCAAGCGATGGAAAAAACGATTTATGCTGGTTTTATTGGGGTAGCATTAATCTTTATTTATATGATAGTCTATTATCGCTTTGTTGGTGTGATTGCTGTCCTTACGCTTTCAGCTTACATATATTTAGTGTTATTAGTATTTAATTTAATGAATGCTGTATTAACTCTACCTGGAATAGCTGCCTTAATACTTGGGGTTGGTATGGCGGTTGATGCCAATATTTTAACGGCAGAACGAATAAAAGAGGAGCTTCGAGCTGGTAAATCAGTGATGTCTGCGTTTAAAGCCGGAAGTAAACGAGCATTTACAACGATTTTAGATGCAAACTTAACGTCACTTATTGCAGCGGGTGTGATGTTTGCTTACGGGACAAGCTCTGTACAAGGATTTGCCGTTATGTTAATCGTTGGTATTCTTGTAAGTTTTGTCACTGCTGTATTTGGAGCACGTATATTATTAGGTTTATGGGTTAACAGTAGGGCCTTGAATAAAAAGTATTGGTTATTTGGGGTAAAGGAGGAACAAATCGATGAACTTTAATACACAGGATTTAAAGATTGATTTTGTTAAACATCGTAATAAATTCTTCCTTTTCTCAGGTTTATTTTCGTTACTAGGTGTGATTTTATTATTTACGTTAGGTTTTAATCTAGGCATTGATTTTCAGAGTGGTTCTCGAGTTGAAGTACTAAGCTCGGAAACACTTACAGCGGAAGAGGTGACAGAGCAGTTCGCTGCTATTGATGAAGCCTTAATTCCTGATGATATTGTACTTGCGGGTGATAATCGTGAAATTGCCAATGCTCGTTTTACAGAGGAACTGCCAAATGCTCAAATTGCTCAAATACAAAATCATTTTTTAGAAGAATATGGATCTGAACCAAATGTTAGTACCGTTTCACCAATGGTTGGGGAAGAACTAGCTCGTAATGCGATCATTTCTGTCATTCTAGCGTCGTTAGGAATTATGGTGTATATCGCTTTTCGATTTGAATACTTATTTGGAATTGCAGCGATTGTTGGATTGATTCATGATGCGTTGTTTGTCTTAATGATTTTTAGTTTATTTCAGATTGAGATTAATATCCCGTTCATTGCTGCAATTTTAACCGTTGTGGGTTATTCGATTAATGATACGATCGTTACCTTCGATCGAATTCGTGAAAACATGAAGTTTGCTAAGAAAATTAAGGGATATAAAGATTTAGCGGATATTGTTAACAAAAGTATTGTACAAACATTAGCACGTTCGATTAATACAGCGTTAACGATTGCTTTTGCTGCCGCGGCGATTATGGTGTTTGGTGGCGAATCGATTCGTTCGTTTGCTTTGGCACTCGTAATTGGTATCATTGCCGGAACATATTCTTCGATGTTCTTAGCCGCTCAATTATGGGTCGTATGGAAGGCAAAAGCTTTAAAGCGTCAAAAGAATAAACCAAAAAGAAGAGAAGAGGTTGAGCCAACGACGTAACCTAGTTGTTAGAAGACTAGAAAGTGGATCCGTGATTATATGAGCCGGTGATTTTTTACTAATCGTAAAATATCACCGGTTTTGATTTGGGAAGCAGTTCCTCATAGCTATAGGGATGTTGAAGAGGGTTCAATACTAATGTGGTTAGTAACTCAACAAAGAGGGCTGTTAATGTGCAGATAAGGAAGAAAAGGTAGTCAGTATCTGAACAAAGAGGCGATTAATGTGCAGATATGGAAGAGAAAAGAGCTAGTATCTGAACAAAAAGGGTGCTAATGTGCAGATGCGGAAGAGAAAAGAGCTAGTATCTGAACAAAGAGGGCTGTTAATGTGCAGATAAGGAAGAAAAGGTAGTCAGTATCTGAACAAAGAGGCGATTAATGTGCAGATATGGAAGAGAAAAGAGCTAGTATCTGAACAAAAAGGGTGCTAATGTGCAGATGCGGAAGAGAAAAGAGCTAGTATCTGAACAAAAAGGGCGTTAATGTGCAGTTAAGGAAGAAAAGGTAGTCAGTATCTGAACAAAGAGGCGATTAATGTGCAGATACGGAAGAGAAAAGAGCTAGTATCTGAACAAAAAGGGTGCTAATGTGCAGATGCGGAAGAAAAGGTAGTCAGTATCTGAACAAAGAGGCGATTAATGTGCAGATACGGAAGAGAAAAGAGCTAGTATCTGA
>NZ_JAQQWS010000001.1:1068937-1168149 GCF_028610675.1 Alkalihalobacillus pseudalcaliphilus | reverse complement strand
ACAAAAAGGGCGTTAATGTGCAGATACGGAAGAGAAAAGAGCTAGTATCTGAACAAAGAGGCGATTAATGTGCAGATATGGAAGAGAAAAGAGCTAGTATCTGAACAAAAAGGGTGCTAATGTGCAGATGCGGAAGAAAAAGTAGTCAGTATCTGAACAAAGAGGCGATTAATGTGCAGATACGGAAGAGAAAAGAGCTAGTATCTAAACAAAAAGGGTGCTAATGTGCAGATGTGGAAGAGAAAAGAGCTAGTATCTGAATAAAGAAAAATGTATTGTTCTGCTGGCACTTTGTTCAATTGAATTTTGCTTCTTTACTTGGTGGCTCTTCATTCACTTTGTTCTTGTTCTTTTTAATATTTGTTGTAAGAATGATTTTGAACTAGAGAATCAGCAGTAACCCAACGGGCGAGTTATGCTCCCATGGGACATAGTGGCAGAGCTGAAATCCGCTGGCTGCACCGATTAGCTCAGCGCCACGCGATTGTCTCGGAGCATGATTTTCGGTAGCGGCAATTAACGCTCTGCACATGAGCTTTAGCCAACTTTCATACAAAACAAACACACCATACGCATCGCATAAACATCAAGTATGATTTTGAGTACATGTTACTTGTTTAGTTATCACCAGAAAAGGGAATATTAATGTTAAATTTATCTAATTTTTTGTTGGGAGGTTGGTGGCTGGATGAGAGGTCAGTGGGGAATTATAATCGGTCTTATTGTGGCACTTATTATATCTGTTTTTGCTGTCATTAATGTTGATTCTGTTCGCGTGAATTATTTATTTGGAGAAGCAAATTGGCCGCTGATTTTGATTATTTTAGGTTCCGTCTTAATGGGAGCATTAATAGTTGGAGCATTTGGGATGGTTAAGATTTATCAGTTGCAAACAGAAATTAAGAAGCTTAAAAAATCAGGTGCTAGTATACAAGAAAATATTCAACACCCTAACGTGCATAAGCCACAAATGGATGAGAATAAAGACCATGCACCTAAGCAACAAGAAAACAATATAAATAAGTAAATATCAACATTGTCACCCCTCGAACACTCCTGTATAATGGGTAGGTCGAGGGGTGTTTGCATGTTAAATTCAAAGGCAAGATGGAAAGTGCAAGACCAGGAACAGGCAATGGTAGACCTTTTAGTAACCGAATTACAGGTCGCTCCATTAGTAGCAAAGTTACTCATTAATCGTGGGTTAACAACTCCTGAGATTGCATCAACTTTTTTAAATAAAAACCAAATTCATTATCATGATCCTTATGCTATGCATGGGATGAAAGAAACTGTAGATAGAATTCAATTAGCCGTTGAAAAGAAGGAAAAGATATTAATCTTTGGCGATTATGATGCTGATGGTGTTAGCAGTACATCGGTGATGATATATACGTTGCAAATGCTAGGTGCACAATTTGATTATTATATTCCAAACCGTTTTACGGAAGGTTATGGACCGAACGAGCCGGCATTAAGATGGGCTAAGGAAGAGGGATTTAGTCTCGTTGTTACGGTAGATACAGGGATATCTGCCGTTCATGAAGCTAAAGTGGCAAAAGATATCGGTTTAGATTTTATCGTGACCGATCACCATGAGGCGCCTCCTGTCTTACCTGATGCGTATGCGATTGTTAATCCGAAGCAGCCTGGCTGTTCCTATCCGTTTAAGGGACTTGCTGGTGTCGGTGTAGCTTTTAAAGTGTCACAGGCATTGCTTGGTAGAGTACCTAAAGAATTATTAGACATTGTTGTCATTGGAACGATTGCTGATTTAGTACCGCTAGTGGACGAAAATCGCCTCTTAGCCATGGAAGGTTTACACGCTTTGCAGTCTACCTCAAAGCCAGGTTTAATAGCTATAAAAAAAATCGCAGGCATTGATAAAGAAATGTTGGAAGCCGATCACGTAGGTTTTGCAATTGGACCTCGTATGAATGCAGCTGGCCGACTAGGTTCAGCAAATCCTGCCGTTGAACTATTAACGACAGACAAAAGTGAGGATGCAGGCTTTCTTGCTGAAGAAATTGACCAATTAAACAAAGAGCGCCAACAAATTGTTAGTACGATTGCTAAGGAAGCTGTGGAGCTCGTTGAAACGCAATATCCACCTGATGAACATGCCGTTTTAGTTATAGCTAAGGAAGATTGGAACGCAGGTGTCATTGGTATTGTTGCCTCCCGATTAGTTGAAAAGTTTTATCGTCCTACGATTGTGTTAAGTATTGACCATGAAAAAGGGGTTGCCAAAGGTTCGGCAAGAAGTATCGAAGGATTTGATATGTTTGCTGAGTTGTCAAAAAGTCGTGATATTCTTCCTCACTTTGGTGGACATCCGATGGCAGCGGGATTAACCATTTCATTGGAACATCTAGATGAACTAAGGGATCGTTTGCAAAAGCAAGCGAGTGAAGTACTAAGTGAAGATGATTTCATTCCTGTAAAACAAATTGATCTAGTAGCCTCGGTTGATGAGATTAGCTTAGATATTATTAAGCAAATGAAATCGCTTGCTCCTTTTGGTGTTAGTAACCCAACACCAAAAATTATGCTGGAAAAGGCTCATATTAGTGAAATGAAAAAAATAGGTAGTGAATCTAATCATTTAAAGCTTCAATTTAACCAAAATGGAACTAGCCTGGACGGGATAGGTTTTCATTTTGGTTATGCTTATGATCAGATTTCCGTACAGGACCAAGTTTCTGCTGTGGGTACTTTAAGTATTAATGAGTGGAATGGGCATATTAAACCTCAACTGATGATTGAGGATATTGCTGTGACCGAATGGCAGTTGTTTGACTGGCGCAGCGTACAAATGAATTATTTGCACAAGAAATTGTTACAAATTACAGTGCCTCATCAATATTTAGTTGCATTTCAAGAGGATACACAGGTAAAATTGGGACTGGAGTCTGAAAAAGTCTGGTCATTTGATCAACTTAAAGAAGAAGCGATCTCTTTTGAGCAGGCAGCCGTTATTTTGCTTGATCTGCCAATTAGTGAACAAGATCTCACACATTTGTTTGCTGAAAAAGGCCAACCTAGTCAATTGTATTGTTTGTTCTATCAAGAGGGTGATTCGTTTTTTTCAATGAGTCCAAACAGAGAGTCTTTTAAGTGGTTCTATGCATTTTTACGAAAGCAAAAGCAATTTTCTCTACAACAACAAGGTATGAAGCTTGTAAAATATAAAGGCTGGACAAAGGATACTATATCGTTTATGGTACAAGTGTTTGTGGAACTTGGTTTTATTCGTTATGAAAATGGATGGATTACAGTGGAAGAGAACCCAGAGAAGAAAAGTTTATCAGACTCGATAACGTTCCAAAAGCAGGAGCAACAAAGAAAACTCGAGAATGACTTTGTTTATTCATCATTTGAGCATTTGAAATATTGGTTTAGTCAAGTGTTTGAAAAGGATCAAAGAGAAAGTACAATCAAGGAGACGGTATAGACATGGATTTTAAAGAGCATTTAACGATTGTAGAGGATTACCCAAAAGAAGGAATTCGCTTTATTGATATTACGACTTTAATGCAAAACGGTGAGGCTTATCGTCACGCTGTTGATCAAATGGCGGAGTATGCGAAGAGTAAACAAGCTGATGTAGTCATTGGTCCAGAGGCACGCGGTTTTGTAGTCGGCTGTCCAATTGCTTATTCTTTACAAAAAGGATTTGTACCTGTACGTAAAAAAGGAAAGCTTCCTCGAGAAGTTATTGAGGTTGATTATGGTCTTGAGTATGGGAAGGATTGTTTAACAATTCATAAAGATTCTATCCAAAAGGGTCAACGAGTTTTAATTGCTGATGATCTGCTAGCAACAGGTGGTACGATTGAAGCGACAATTAAAATGGTCGAAGAGCTTGGTGGGGAAGTAGTTGGAATTGCTTTCTTAATTGAACTTGGCTTCTTATCTGGAAGAGAGCGTTTGAAAGGTTATGATATATTTTCACTAACGACCTATGATGAGGAATAAATAAATCGAAGACAAGCGGTGTTAATTGCTGCTTGTCTTTTTTTATATTCTAGCGAAATGAGCGAGCATTTGTATGTAGTTACTCATCTATAAAAAAATCTTTGCCTATCATTATTGTCTGTCGACTATTGTTTACGCGGTTATGTTCGTGCGTGTCAAGTATACAAGTATCCACCTGAATAGAATTTCATTCAGCTGGTAAATATTTTTTTAGTTATTCCGACAAAATTCTTTTCTTTCTCTTTACATAGCTGTTAAACTTAATGATAATAGAAATAATATGAACCTAACAGGTGATTCCATGACAATCGATCAAGTATTACAAAAGGCGAGTCAGTATTTAAATAAAGAGGACGTCGCTTTTTTAGAAAAAGCATATTTGTATGCAGAGAATGCTCATAGTGGCCAATATAGAAAATCAGGTGAACCGTATATTTTACACCCAATTCAAGTGGCGGGTATTATTATTGAGCTTCAACTTGACCCTAATACGGTGGCGGCTGCATTTTTACATGATGTTGTTGAAGATACAGATGTCTCAATTGAAGATATAGAAGAAGCATTTAATCAAGAAGTCGCCATGCTTGTTGATGGTGTAACGAAATTAAAGAAGTTTAAATATAAATCCAAAGAAGAGCAGCAGGCTGAAAATCATCGCAAAATGTTAATCGCCATGGCAAAGGATATTCGTGTCATTATGATTAAATTAGCCGATCGTCTTCATAACATGCGTACTTTAAAGTACATGCCCCCAGAAAAGCAGCGTGTGACTTCTAATGAGACGTTAGAAATATTTGCACCACTTGCTCATCGATTAGGGATTTCCACAATCAAATGGGAACTAGAAGATACCGCCCTTCGTTATCTAGACCCGCAGCAGTATTATCGAATTGTGAACCTAATGAAGAAAAAGCGTGCCGAACGTGAAGAATATTTATCTGATGTGATGGAACGGGTAGATGATGATTTAAAGACGGTCTTTATCGAAGCGGAAATTTCTGGGCGTCCTAAGCATATCTATAGTATTTATCGTAAAATGGTCTTGCAAAACAAACAGTTTAATGAAATCTATGATTTATTAGCAGTCCGTATTATCGTGAAGAACATTAAGGATTGTTATGCCGTTTTAGGGGTTATTCACACGCTTTGGAAACCAATGCCAGGAAGATTTAAAGATTATATTGCGATGCCTAAAGCCAATATGTATCAATCCTTACACACAACGGTTGTTGGACCTCATGGAGATCCTTTAGAAGTGCAAATTCGTACAGAAGATATGCACCGTGTAGCGGAGTTTGGGGTTGCTGCCCATTGGGCTTATAAAGAAGGAAAAGCTAATATTACGACTTCTGGTTCATTTGAGGACAAGCTAAGTTGGTTTAGAGATGTCATTGAGTCACAGAATGAGACAAACGATGCACAAGAATTTATGGAATCACTCAAAATGGACCTTTTTTCTGATATGGTTTTCGTTTTTACACCTAAGGGTGATGTGATTGAACTTCCTCGAGGTTCAGTTCCATTAGATTTTGCTTATCGCATTCATAGTGAAATTGGTAATCGTTGCATTGGTGCAAAAGTGAATGGAAAAATGGTAACATTGGACCATGAGCTGAAAACGGGCGATATTGTGGATGTGATGACATCTAAGCATTCTTATGGACCAAGTCAAGATTGGATAAAAATTGCCCAGTCTTCCCATGCTAAAAATAAAATTAAGCAATGGTTTAAGAAAGAACGTCGTGAGGACAATATCGTCAAAGGAAAAGAGACGATTGAGCGTGAAATAAAAGCAATGGACTTCGAGCCTAAAGAAGTGCTCACACATGAGAATTTAGTAGAAGTAGCCAATAAATTCAGTTTTACTGGTGAAGAGGACATGTATGCAGCTGTAGGTTATGGCGGTATTAGTGCCAAACAAATTGTGAATCGTTTAACAGAGAAATTACGTAAGCAATTAGACCAAGAACAAGAAGAGCAATCTTTGGCGGATGCTTTATCAGATGTTCCTTCGTTTACGCCAAAGAAAAAGACAAACACAGGAGTGCGTGTAAAAGGTGTCGATAATTTATTAATTCGATTATCAAGATGCTGTAATCCGGTTCCTGGGGATGAGATCGTTGGTTATATTACGAAAGGTCGGGGTGTATCTATACATCGGGCCGATTGTTCGAATATGCAAGAAGAAGGGCTTGAGGCTCGTCTACTTCCTGTTGAATGGGAAGGGAATTCTAATCAAGCTAAGTCCTATAATGTCGATATTGAGATTACCGGTTTTGATCGAAATGGCATGCTTAATGAAGTATTACATGCCGTTACAGAATCAAGAACGTCTATTAATGCCGTTTCAGGACGTTCTGATCATCGCAATAAAGTAGCAACAATTCATATGACGATTTTGATTCGCAATGTTGATCACTTACAAAAAGTAGTGGATAAAATCAAACAAATAAAAGATATTTATTCGGTTAGAAGAATCATGCATTAAGTAGAGTTTGTCAGCGTCTCTTATCGAACGCTGACTTTTTTCTTGAAAATTAATAGATAATTGAGGTGTACATAGTGAGAATCGTATTACAACGTGTCAAACAATCATCTGTAACAGTTAATAATGAGGTTGTAGGAGAAATTGGTCATGGTTTCATGCTTTTAGTAGGTATCACCCATGAAGATAGCGAAGCAGATGTAGATTATTTAGCAGAAAAGCTAGTGAATACACGAATCTTTGAAGATGAAGATGGAAAGATGAATTTATCGTTATTACAGGTCGGAGGGGCGATTTTATCCGTTTCGCAATTCACCTTATATGGTGATATCCGTAAAGGAAGACGACCTAATTTTATGGCAGCGGCGAAACCAGACCGTGCCAAGGAACTTTATGAACAATTTAACCGAAAGCTTCGAGAAAAAGGCGTTCAAGTCGAAACAGGAATTTTTGGAGCGATGATGGATGTCTCCCTCATTAACGACGGACCCGTAACCTTAATTCTGGAAAGTCCTATAGAGAACAAGTAAAAATTAAACAGTCAAAAAAAGACCATCAACGAGTATGAAAGAATAATTTTACCTGGTGGATTTACGGTCACTTTAATTTTTATACAAAACCCATGGCTGTGCCCCATTCACTTCGCCACCAACAAATATGAAAGTCATCTATCGCCAACTTAACGATATATTAAGCTTTGTACAGATACTGACTCAAACCTTGGAGTAATTACACGAAAAAGGCTGAACGCGACAGTTACTCGAGTGGAGAGGGTGAGTAACTGCACAAAGAGAGGGTTAATGTGAAGATACGGAGGCAATTCCTTGTAGTAACTGCACAAAGGCCACTCATGGATAGTGACGACTTCTTAACCTGTTGATACGTTTACAACTAGTCCTCTCCAAATATATAAGTAGGGTTTCAATCTTTAACTGGTGGCTTTTCATTCATAAACGGTTTTGAGGATTCTACACTTTGCCGTAGCCCCGCCCATGTAACTTTCATACAAAAACAATTTATTAACGTGTGAAATCCCTCTTTTTTGGTCATGCTATAAAAAAAGCAAAAAAAGGGGAGCTTTTCATGCGGGCAAGTCACAAACAACAAATGCATACACAACAGGTACAGCCAATCTTCCATGTTGATTATCATAACTTTATGGAAAAAGAATCGCTACAAACAAATTTTGAACTAGCACAGGAATTTGGCTTATCATTACGTGAAATAAAAACGCTAAAACAAAAGCTCATGCGCAATTAACCTATTGACAAGAGAATCATTCATTTCGTATGATAGATATCAATATTAACAAATGACCATTCCGGTGAAGAGGAATAGTAATCAAGACTCCAAATTTGTTAGAGAGGAGAGGCCGTGGCTGTAAGCCCTCCAAATTTGCCTTGATGAATGAACACCTTGGAGGAGTTTTTCTGAAAAGTTTCGAACTGAGTAGGAAAAGACGTTTCGTAGGCGTTAACTACTTGAAAAGTGGAGTTTTATTTAAAACTCAATGAGGGTGGCACCACGGGAATATAAATCTCGTCCCTGATGATTTAGGATAATCATCAGAGACGGGATTTTTTTAATTGTCAGATGAAATAAAGGAAAGCATCTCATGTTCATGATGATAAGAAGAATACGCGGGGTGCGAGCAGAAAAAGCAGAAGGAAGCCTGAGCAATTAGAAATACACAATCGAGAAAAAAGAACCGAGCAAGTAGGAGGAAAAGTAATGAACATTCAAATTCCACGTGGGACGCAGGATATTTTGCCAGGAGATGTGGAGATCTGGCAGTACATTGAAGAAACAGCAAAGAAGGTATGTGAGCGCTATAACTATCAAGAAATACGCACGCCTATCTTTGAGCATACAGAATTATTTCAACGTGGTGTTGGTGATACAACGGATATCGTTCAAAAAGAGATGTATACTTTTACGGATCGAGGTGAACGAAGCCTGACACTACGCCCTGAAGGAACGGCTGGTGTCGTTAGGGCATTCGTTGAGCATAAGCTTTTTGGACAACCGAGCCAACCAACGAAATTATTTTATACAGGCCCGATGTTTCGTTATGAAAGACCACAAGCAGGAAGAATGCGTCAGTTCGTTCAATTTGGCGTTGAAGCTTTAGGTAGTGCTGATCCGGCGATTGATGCAGAAGTATTAAGTTTGGTTATGCGGATTTATAAGGAGTTAGGTGTTTCAAACTTGAAGCTTGTCATTAATAGCTTAGGAGATACAGAAAGTCGTACAGCACATCGTGATGCGTTAATGAATCACTTTAAGCCAAGAATTGATGAGTTCTGTACAGATTGCCAAAGTCGTCTAGAGAAGAATCCACTCAGGATTTTAGATTGTAAAAAAGACGCCAAACACCCATTAATGGGAACAGCACCATCAATTCTAGAATATTTAAATGAGGAGTCAAGTCAATATTTTGAGCAAGTGAAAGCTTACTTAGATGCGATTGAATTACCGTACGAAGTAGACCCAACTCTTGTTCGTGGTCTTGATTATTATAATCACACGGCTTTTGAGCTCATGGCTGAAGGTGACGGATTTGGTGCAATTACAACGCTTTGCGGTGGTGGGAGGTACAATGGATTGGTAGAAAGTCTTGGTGGTCCATCAACACCAGGAATTGGTTTTGCTTTTTCAATTGAGCGTCTCATTATGGCACTAAAAGGACAAAATCAATTACCTAATGTAACGAATCAAATTGATTGTTATTTAGTGGCATTAGGAGAGTCTGCTAAACCAAAAACGTTCGCATTACTTGACCAGTTACGTGCTAATGGTCTAAAAGCTGAAAAAGACTATCTAGATAGAAAAATGAAAGCTCAGTTTAAGGCAGCTGACAGGTTGAAGGCTCGTTTTACAGCGATATTAGGTGAAGAAGAGTTAGAAAAAAAAGTGATTAATGTAAAAGATATGGAAACAGGAGAGCAAAAACAAGTAGAACTAGACAGCTTTGTTACTTATATAGAGAATCAGATAAAGGGAGGAAACTAGGATGACTGTACGCACACATTGTGGCACCATCGTGGAAGGAAAAGTAGGAGAGCAAGTATTAATTAGAGGTTGGGTACAAAAGCGCCGTGATTTAGGTCAAGTTATCTTTTTGGATGTTCGTGACCGTTCTGGTATTGTTCAAGTTGTATTTAGCCAAGAAACAAGTCAGGAAGCATTGGCTATTGCAGAAAAGATTCGTAATGAATATGTGTTAGAGATTGAAGGAACGGTTGTTGCTCGAAATGAGCATACGATTAACGAGAAATTAGCTACAGGTAAAATTGAAATTCATGCTAACCGAGTTGAAATTCTTAATGCATCAAAATCACTACCTTTTCAAATTGAGGCAAATACGGATGCTTCCGAAGATATTCGTTTGAAATACCGTTATTTAGACCTTCGACGTCCTGATATGCAAGAAACGTTTAAGCTTCGCCATCAAACAACCAAAACGGTACGTGAGTTTTTAGATAATCAAAGCTTTATGGAAATTGAAACGCCAATGTTAACAAAAAGTACACCTGAAGGCGCCAGAGATTATTTAGTACCAAGTCGAGTTCATCCAGGCGAATTTTATGCATTACCGCAGTCACCACAAATTTTTAAACAGTTATTAATGGTTTCGGGCTTTGAGCGTTATTATCAAATTGTTCGTTGCTTCCGTGATGAGGATTTACGAGCTGACCGTCAGCCAGAATTCACACAAATTGATATAGAGACATCTTTTATGGATAAAGAAGAGCTTTTAGCAATGACAGAACAAATGATGGCAAAGCTCATGAAGGAAGTTCGTGGGATCGAAATCACCGTACCATTTGCTCGCCTAACGTATGATGAAGCTATGAATCGTTATGGGTCAGACAAACCTGATACACGTTTTGGAATGGAGCTTATTGATTTAACTGAGGCTTTACATGATACAGATTTTAAAGTATTTAAATCGGCTTTAACTACAGGTGGTACAGTAAAAGGTTTGAACCTAGAAGGTGGTGCTGATCAATTATCACGTAAAGAAATTGATGCATTAGCTGACTTTGTTAAGCAATACGGTGCCAAAGGACTTGCTTGGTTAAAGGTGGAGGAAGAAGGCCTAAAAGGACCAATCGCCAAATTTTTCACGGATGAGCAGGCGAAGAGACTTATAGAAACCATGTCTGCTAAAACAGGGGATTTATTATTCTTTGCCGCAGATAAAAAACAAGTTGTCTGGGATAGCTTAGGTGCACTTCGCCTGAAATTTGGCAAGCAGTTTGGCTTAATTGATGAATCCAAATATAACTTCCTATGGGTTGTCGACTTCCCGTTAGTTGAATACGATGAAGAGGCGAAACGATTTGTTGCCTTACACCATCCGTTTACAAGCCCATTAAAAGAAGATATGAGCTTACTTGCGACAGATCCTGGAAGTGTTCGTGCAAATGCGTATGACCTTGTTTTAAATGGTTACGAATTAGGTGGAGGCTCACAACGGATTTACCAGCGTGACATTCAAGAGCAAATGTTTGCAGCACTTGGGTTCACACCAGAAGCTGCAAAAGAAGAATTCGGCTTTTTATTAGAGGCATTTGAATATGGTACACCGCCACACGGTGGAATCGCACTAGGGCTGGACCGAATGGTGATGTTATTTGCTGGACGTACGAACTTACGTGATACGATTGCTTTCCCTAAAACAGCAAGTGCAAGTGATTTATTAACCAATGCACCGAGTGACGTAAGTTTAGAGCAACTACTTGATTTAAATTTGTCAGTGATTAGAAAGAAAAGCGAATAAGAGTGTAGAAAACTCCATTGACAAATCTAACAACTTAACGATATAATCTGAATAACTTAAAAATGACATGTGAACTTATCTAGAGTGGTGGAGGGAACTGACCCGTCGAAGCCCGGCAACCTATTTGTTAGCCAAACAAATAAAGGTGCTACGTTCAGCAGAGTAAAGCTCTGAGAGATAAGAAAAGGCAGATGAAACCTTTCCTTATTGGAAAGGTTTTTTTACATAATGAAGCATATAAAGGGGTGCTGTTAAATGAAAGTAGGTTTAATGGGTTTTGGGACGGTCGGTCTAGGTGTTGCAGAGCGATTAGCTACGGTTGCACACACATTGCAAGGCCAGTTTGGGGAGGCCTTGACGATTGAAGGCATATTAATACGCGATAAAGATAAATATCAACAATCATTACAAGGAACAAGTTTTGTATCCGTTATTACGAGTGATTGGAATGAATTTTCGAAAAAGTGCGATTATGATTTGGTATTTGAAGCGATTGGTGGGCTAGAGCCTGCCTACCAATATACAGAATTTTTCTTGGAAAAAGGTACACCCGTTATTACGGCAAATAAAAAGCTAGTGGCCGAGTATGGAGAAACTTTAGAGGACTTAGCTGAACAGAGGCAGACTTATTATGGTTACGAAGCCGCGGTTGCAGGTGGGATTCCGATTATTAATGTGTTGCGTGGGATTATCCCGACGACTGAAATATTTCGGGTAAGTGGCATCTTAAATGGAACAACGAACTATATTTTAACTGAAATGAAGGAAAGGAATCTTTCATTTGATGAAGCTCTAGCACAAGCACAGCAATTAGGGTATGCCGAGAATGATCCGACTGATGATATTGATGGATTTGATGCTTGGTATAAAATTAGGATTTTGACTAAATGTTGTTTCGGAATTTGGCCAAAAAAGGAGCAAGTAACAAGAGAAGGAATTCGGTATGTTGAGGGTTGGCAACTAGAATTAGCCCAACAACTTGGTTTACAGTTGAAGTTAATCGGGACATCTGAGTGTCATCAAGGACAAATCAAGGCCAAGGTAGAGCCTGTGTTTTTAGCAAAAGAGGAGTCATATACAGCCGTTAATGGAGTGACGAATGCGATTCAAATTGAAGGACCAATGATTGGCGAGCTTTTATTTACAGGTCCCGGTGCTGGCAAGGAAGCAACTGCAAATAGTATGGTCGAGGATTTTCTGTTTTTGAGTAGGTTCGGAACGGGTAATTCTTATAATACGTATAAAACGAAAAAACAAGGTGAGGTAAGTAATGGTAAGTGGCAACCAGAAAAAGCTGAAAGGTATTATCTGGCCTTTAGTAAAGCTGCAAGCGTAGATATTCATCATTACCTCCATCCAGAAGCAATCGTTGTTCATAAACAACATGGTCTGGATGGGGACGCTTATTTAGTGAAAGGGGAGTTCAATGACGTAACAACGGGACTTGAGATTTTTTCGATTCAGGGCGAGCTAACTGAAAAGAGCTGGCAAGAATCACTCGTACTCGGTCGTCTCACTTCTTAATTTCTTGAAGACATTAATAAATTCAATCGGATTATGGCGAATATGAAAAGTACGAATACCTTTTGTTGTATGAATATATAAGTAACCTATTGCTTTTTCTTCTTTTAACCGAAAGGATATGTCTAAAATTGATTTAATAGAAAACCGTTCTGTTTTTGCATGTATGTATTCATGATCGATTTTTAAATCAAAAGAGGTTTCGACAATTTTCTTTTCAATTAAACCAATTTCTTGTTTGACTTCTATGCAACGTTGAATGGCTAGTGGTTCCATTTATACACATCCTTTTAAAACTAATAATAGAAATTGCTCGTTCTAATTTGTATATCTAATGTACCATAGTGATAAAAAGGGTGGCAAATAGGATAATAGTCTGAAAATTATAACAAAAGGTTGAAATAGATGGTCAGTCATCGTATAATAACGTTAATTATTAGAAATCCTGTGATGTGCGTTATCATTAAACGTTTTGAGCCAACGTTTTTTGAACGGGAGCCAAAGGTTGCCTTTTGGATTACATGCCTAGTGAGAGCTTGGACTTAAAAAGAAGGGCACGGGGCACCCACCTGCTTGAGCAGGTTCAAAGCTTTAGTCGAACACGGCATTTACGGGATTTCTTCACGTCTTAAATAGGCTAGCTATCTTTATGGATAGTTAGCCTTTATTTTATATGAAAGTTACTTATGGGCGATAGTTTGTGCCGTGAAGTTAGCTGGTCATCTATCTCGCGATCAATGACCTTAGTAGGACAGTGCTCCCAGTTTAGTCAGGCCGACTCCTAATGGTGATCGAGTTGTAAACGCTCCAACAGTTTGAACAGTCGCCACTACTTTCATCTTTGTTGGTGGCGAAGTGAATCGGGCTTCGCCATGTGCGATTGAAATCAGCTTTTAGAACAGGCTATATAAATAGCAATCTGAGTCTGTGGGTGGAGCCGTTTTTCAATGAGGCCATTATACTCTAAATAATCAAGGTGACCAATGACCTCAGACATGACAAGTGGAAATTGGCTTTGATAACGGTGTGCATACATCTCAAGTGCAATTGCATTACCTGTTTGAAAGCCTTGGCGAATTAACTTTAGAATACGCTCTGCTTTTTGATTAATTTGTTCAATTCGTTTTTGAATTAACTCCTGAGGAGAATCGATTACTTGGCCATGACCGGCATACACTCTGGATAAAGGGAGTTTCAAACATTTTTCTAATGAGTGCTTATGTTCAATTAACGTTAAGAGGCGATTCCCTTGTTGGTCTGGTTCAACAAGGGCATTGCTAGAAATGTGCTCAATCAATAAATCTCCTCCAAATAAGATTTGCTGTTCTCTTAAATAAAAACCAACTTGATCCGGTGCGTGTCCCGGGAAAGTGACTACTTCAAAATCTTCATATTGTGTAGGTATTGTTTGTAAGTCTACGTCAATTTTTTGCTTCGCATTATCCATTATCGCTTTCTGTAAATACTTAATTTGCCTCTGTCCAGCTTCATTACAGTCCATTTCCCGATAAAGTTTTTCAAAAAAATCAATACGTGTTTGTAAAAAATCTAGGTCCCTTTTTAAACGGGGGAAGGCGATAGGGTGTACATAGACAGGCAGTGAATGCTGCTTCGTTATGTAGTTAACTAAACCAACATGATCAATATGGTGGTGAGTTAGTAAAATAGCAGTTAGATCATTTAATGAAAAGCCAAATTGTTGTAAAGCGGAATCAAAGGCTTTTTCGTATTTAGGATGGTGATAACCGGCATCAATTAACAAGAGTTTTTGATTCATTTTTACAAGATACATGTTAATTGAATGTAAGCCCGATGTTTCTTCATTAATCATGATTGGAAAAATTTGTTGTTCATCCATTGGTTACCTCCGACCTTAGATAAGGGGCATTTTGAGTATATTACTTTTATTCTAATTGTACAAAAAGAGTAAAGTCTAGTAAAACCGTTGCTCAAGTATGATGTAATGTTGTAAGTAAGAAAGCGAGTGAGGAGTACCCTATATGAACTGTGTTAGGTTTTTTACGTATAGTTACTCACTACATTGTCTTAAATTACTTACAATGGAAAGCCGTTTAATTGTAGTTACTCAGCGACTTGTAAATGTTTTAGACTTTTCTAAGTGGCTATGATATAGTCAAAAACGTACACATATCGATTGTTTGGAAGGGGTTATTGAAAGAATGCTACATCAATTTTCACGAAATGAATTAGCGATCGGACATGATGGTTTGGATCGTTTAAAAAATAGCACCGTAGCAGTACTCGGAATTGGAGGCGTTGGTTCTTTTTCAGCAGAAGCACTAGCACGTTCTGGAGTCGGAAGATTAGTGCTAGTCGATAAAGACGACGTTGATATTACTAATGTTAATCGTCAAATTCATGCTTTAGTTTCAACGGTAGGTCGTCAAAAAGTGGAGCTTATGAAAGAAAGAATCGCCGATATTAACCCTAACTGTGAAGTGATTGCTTTAAAAATGTTTTACACAGAAGACACGTATGAGCAATTTTTCTCTTATGGGTTAGATTATGTTATTGATGCAAGTGATACGATCTCATATAAAATCCATCTCATTAAAGAATGTCTTTCACGAAAAATCCCGATTATTTCTAGTATGGGAGCAGCGAACAAAATGGATCCAACTCGTTTGCGTGTGACGGATATTTCTAAAACAAGTTACGATCCCATTGCTAAAGTCATTCGCACAAAATTACGAAAAGAGGGCATTCATAAAGGTGTCGAAGTTGTCTTTTCAGATGAACGTCCGATCAAAATTCGTGAAGATATACGAAAAGAAATCGTCTCAGAAGCGGCTGAAGAAGGGAAAATTCGTAAAGCCAAAATGCCACCTTCATCGAATGCATTTGTACCTTCCGTTGCTGGACTGATTATGGCTGGCCATGTCATTACAAATTTACTAAACGGAATTGAAATATCAAGAGCATAATGAAGATATCAGCAGCTTTGTCTAGAGTTAAATCTAGATAAAGCTGTTTTTTCTTTGTATCCGTATAGCTCAAGTTGTTCTATTCTAAAAATGATCGGATATTTATAACAGGTAGGTGTAACCTTTGCCTTTGAATTTATAAGAAAACGATAACTTCTGTAGAAGCATTTTATGATAAAAGGTTGAAATATTTTGATTACTTCATTATACTGAGAGCAATTACATGAAGTGATCAGATCACCTTATCAATAATGAGAGAGAGGGAATCAGAATGAAAGTCTCGCTATTTATCACTTGTTTGAGTGATATCTTCTATACAGAAGTAGGAAAGGATGTTGTTGACGTATTAGAACGGCTTGGGTGTGAGATCGATTTCCCTAAGCAACAAACTTGCTGTGGTCAGCCTGCTTATAATAGTGGCTATCAAAAAGAAACAAGGGTTGTTGCTAAAAATATGATTCAAGCATTTGAACATGCTGAATATGTCGTATCACCATCTGGCTCGTGTGCAGCCATGTTTCATGAATACCCCCATCTTTTTAAAGATGATCAGGAGTGGAAAGAAAGAGCGAAAGCGTTAGCTAATAAAACGTTTGAATTCACGCAATTTATTGTTGATGTATTAAAAGTGAAAGATGTGGGAGCAAAGCTTTCAGTAAAGGCTACATATCATACCTCCTGTCATATGACACGTTTATTAGGAGTGAAGGAAGCACCGCTGATTTTATTAGAAAACGTGGAAGGGTTAGAATTTACAAACTTACCTAATAAGGAGAATTGCTGTGGATTTGGCGGAACTTTCTCTGTGAAAATGGTGCCTATTTCTGAACAGATGGTCAACGAAAAAGTTGCCCATGTAGAATCTACCAACGCAGAAGTTCTCATTGGGGCTGACTGTGGTTGCTTAATGAATATTGGTGGAAGGATCGATCGTCAAGGAAAACCGATAAAAACAATGCACATTGCACAAGTCTTAAATTCTAGATAAATAGGGAGCGAATGTAGTATGGCCATGAAGATTGGAAATCAGGATTTTAATCGTCGGGTTGATATAGGTGTTAAAGACACTTTTATGCGGAACGCGGTCGTTTCTGCACAAGAACGTTTAAAGAACGGAAGAATTCATGCAGCTGAAGAGTTAGGGAATTGGGAGGACTGGCGTGATTTGGCAGAAGAGATACGTCAGCATACTTTAGAAAATTTGGATTTTTATTTAGAACAGCTAGCCGAAAATGTGACGAAACAAGGTGGTCATGTCTTTTTTGCGGAAACGGCAGAGGAAGCCAATGAGTATATAAGGCATGTAGCAAAAGAGAAAGAAGCTAAAAAGATTATTAAATCAAAATCAATGGTAACTGAGGAAATTTCGATGAATGAAGCATTAGAAGAACTTGGCTGTGAAGTGATTGAAACAGATCTAGGTGAATACATCTTACAAATTGACGATCATGATCCACCATCACATATTGTCGCACCAGCCCTTCACAAAAATAAGGAGCAAATTCGTGAAACATTTCAAGTGAAAAAGGGCTATACAAAGTCTTCCAAGCCTGAAGAGCTCGCTTTATTTGCCCGTGAACAGTTACGTGGTGAATTTTTAACAGCAGACTTAGGTATCACAGGTTGTAACTTTGCTGTTGCGGAAACGGGGAGTATTTCTCTTGTTACAAATGAAGGAAATGCACGCTTAGCTTCATCATTACCTAAAACGCAAATAACGGTGATGGGGATGGAACGAATTGTTCCCACTTATCAAGAGCTGGATATTTTAGTGAGTATGCTTTGTCGAAGTGCGGTTGGGCAAAAGTTAACCAGTTATGTAACAGGATTAACAGGACCCAAAGGTGACGATGAAGTTGACGGACCGGAAGAATTTCATCTAGTTATCGTCGATAATGGACGATCAAACATTTTAGGGACAGAGTTTCAGTCTGCCTTACAATGTATTCGTTGTGCAGCCTGTATAAATGTATGTCCTATTTATCGTCATATTGGTGGTCATGCCTATGGTTCAATTTATCCTGGACCAATCGGTGCGGTTTTATCACCATTATTAGGTGGATATGATGATTATAAAGAGCTTCCATATGCATCAAGCTTATGTGCCGCCTGTACAGATGCGTGCCCGGTTAAAATCCCTTTACATGATCTCTTAATTCAACATCGTCGTCAAATTGTTGAGGAACAAGGTAGGGCGTCTGTTGGTGAGAAGTTGGCAATGAAAGGGTTTGGTATCGCAGCAAGCTCACCGAAGTTTTTTAGTAGTGCTAGTAAGTTTGCACCAACCGTGATGGGACCATTTTCGAAAGATGGAAAAATTTCAAAAGGGCCAGGTCCTGTGAAGCCTTGGACAGATATTCGTGATTTCCCTGAACCGGCGAAACAATCTTTCCGAAATTGGTTTGAAAAACGAGACAAAAAGGGTGAAAATTCATGACGAAAGGGACTATTTATAATCAGGATACTTTTTTAGCTACTATAGCTTCTCGTTTAGGGAGAGAGCGTAAGCGTGATGGAGTTGTGCGTCCGCAATGGACAAAGGAACCGCAGCGTCAAGTGTTTGCCGATGAAACACCGGTTCAATTAGTGGAACGCCTGCAGGAACAATGTTCAAGAATTCATACGACTTTTGAGCGCGTTACACAAGCTGGTTTAGCCAAGAAATTACATGAGGTTCTATCCCGTTATGATGGAAAAGAAGTCGTTTATTGGGATGATGAGCGTTTTGAAACTTTCGGTGTGAAATCAGCCTTTGCAAGTTATCCGGTTGAGGGAGCCATATTTCATGAATGGGACCCTGCTAAGAGAGAAGAGAATATAAAAATAGCCGAGAGAGCCGACGTCGGGATTACTTTTTCTGATATGACCTTAGCAGAATCAGGGACGGTCGTGTTAATAAGTAATGATAGAAAAGGGCGCTCTGTGAGTTTATTACCGACAAGTTATATCGCTATTATTCCAAAAAGCACAATTGTACCTCGTATGACACAAGCCACGGATATGTTACATGAGCTTGCTCAAGAGAAAGAGCGCTTTCCAAGCTGTGTGAACTTTATTTCTGGACCGAGTAATAGTGCAGATATAGAGATGAATTTAGTTGTGGGTGTGCATGGGCCAATTCGGGCGACGTATATAATCATTGATGATCAGTAAAAACCAAGCAACGTTGCTTGGTTTTTATTATTGGATACTATTTATTTAGCAACTCGTTCAAGGTTACCGTTCTTATCCATCTTAAAAGTTGGATGAGCTGTCTCTTCGTCATCCTCAAGAACAGCCATACGGCGAGCTCGATTCATAATTTGAATAAGAGATTGGTAATCTTCTTCAATAATCGTAGAATCCTGTTTTAATTTTTGTAATTCCTTTTGTAGTTGAGAAACTTCCATTTTTAAACTCTCATTTTCCTTTTCAAGCACATCAGCCTTCACCTGCCACATAGAAGTCGATTGCTTGTTCTGAGCGAGTGATTGTAGATATTGAATAACATTTTGAATATCCATTTCTTCTGCCATTTCCGTTTGTAGTGGAGGTGTAAACTTCTTTGCCCACGTAGGGTTAGCAGGTGGTGCTGCATAATAATAGTTATAGCTGGAAGCTCTTTTACGTTCTTTCCTCTCTTTTTTAGCTTGCTCAATTTGATTTAAATATTTCGCCCGGACGACGGCGTTCCAACGAAATCCACATGCTGCCGAAGTACGGTTAAGTTCATCTCCAACTTCATCAAAAGCCCTTAATTGAGTACTTCCCTCGGTAATATGGCGAAGCACAGTTTCCGCTAATAAAACATCGTCCTCGTGGGACCAAGCATCTTGTCTAACTTTCATTATTTTCATCTCCTTCAGTCTTTCTATCGTTTGTCTTTGATTTATAAGAGTTTTGACAAATTCACGTTTTTTATTTCTACTAGTCTCTACTATGTCCAGATTCAGCTAGGAATATACGAGTCACTTAAAGAATTGTAGAAGTCGGGTAAGGATCATTTGTGATAACATCTCAATGGCCCTTAGTATTCAAAGAATTCAGAAGCAAACAAATTGTATTTTGCTTCTTTTTTTATTGAAGGAGAACGTGTAGAATAAACGAGTAAGGGATAAAATTTGATTCCTTTCGACATTATTCGAGGGGAGATGCGGATGTTTAAATCATTAAGAATGAAATTGCTTTTGTTTTTTATCGGTACAACATTTTTACCGTTACTTTTTATTTCATATATTTCCTTTCAATCTCAAAAGCAAGATATAGAAAATCAACATAAGCAGCTCCTATACACATTAGGTGAAAGTGCTGCTGTTAATTTAGATGATTTTATACAAGAACGATTTAGCGATGTGTATGCATTAAGTGAGAATCCGCTCATTATGGAGCGAGACGCGAATATAGAAGAGATTTCAGCAGAACTAAATAAATTTGTGCAAATTCATTCTCTGTATTATGGGGCCATTTTCCTTAATGAAGAGGGAGTTGTTATCGCTGATACCGATCAGACAATGGTTGGTACAGACCTGTCTTCTAGAGAATGGGTGCAAAATACATTAAATGGTGGTTTTTTCCTTTCAGATATTTATCAATCAGATATGATCCAAGGACCTATTCTTATATTATCTGCATCGGTAGAAGATGAATTAGGGAATGTAATCGGTGCTGTTTCGCCTTCTTTTAATTTAATTGAACTTTGGGAAAGAATTGAATTAATTACGCGACAGCAACAAAGCATTGGTTTAGGTGGCTTTGCTTTTTTAATGAACGGTGATGGGCACTTAATTGCTCACCCGGAGATTGATCGAATGACTGATTTTAATTATTTCCAAGCGAATAACCTCTCTCAAGAACAATTGAACCATATGGTTAGGAACAATTTGTATTTTGAAAATGAAGAGAGAGAGCATCATCAATATTTTGTGCAACTAGATAAAACAAATGGTTTTGAGCATGACTGGTATATAGGAATATCGGTGCCAAAAAGTCATGTGGCAGAGCCGTTACAACAGCTAATCGGTAAGTATATATTTCTCTTTAGCTGTGTATTTGTTATTGTTATTTTTGCGATTGTGAAATTATCCAATTATATTGTTAAGCCATTACAGAAACTAGTCTATGCCACGTCTGACTTTGCCTTTGGAAAAATCGTCGATCCATTATCAACGAACGCTTATCATGAGGTAAACACATTGACTCGTGCATTTAATATGATGACAAGGCGCCTAGTGGAACGTGAGAAGAGCCAACAAAAATCATCACTTATATTAGAGGCTACTAATAACGGCATATTCGCCTTTCAAAGAGATAGCCGCTTAATTACGACGTTTAATAAGACGTGTGAAGAGTTATTTGGAGTAAAAAAAGAAGCGGTCATAGGCTTGAGAATTGATGATTTAATTAAATATAACGAAGGCTTTGCTCAATTCATTTATTGTGCAAAGCTACACGATGCATTAGAAAAAAGGAAATTTAATGATCGTTATGAATTTTATTGTCAGCATAAGGAAGAAGCACGTTATTTCTTCATGAGTGTTCAACCGCTGCCTTCAATGAATAACCAAGATGATTATGAAGGAATTTTGGTCGTATTTGATGATATTACCGATAAAAGAGAAATGGAGATGGAGCTTAATCGTTCTGAAAAACTGCAAATGGTTGGGCAATTGTCGGCAGGATTTGCCCATGAAATTCGAAACCCATTGACAACGATTCGTGGTTTTATGCAGGTTTTCAAAAGATCCGATGTGAACGTGGAGCAGCAAGAACATTATGATTTGATTTTGCAGGAAATTGACCGTGTGAACGATATTATTAGTGAGATGCTCAATATAGCTAATCCCAATGTTATAAGAAGTAAAGAAGAAACGAATATTAACGATGTAATTAAAGGGATTTTTTCTTTATATAAAACCGAGGCTGGTTGGCGTAGAACCCAAGTCATTCTTGAATTAGAGGATTTACCTACCTTATTTATAGAAAAAAATAAACTACACCAAATCATTATGAACCTAGTTAAAAATGGTTTAGAAGCGATCAATGTAGAAGGTGAACTGAAGATTCAAACCTATAAGTCTACAAATGGTGAGCAAGTTCTGATTAAGGTCATTGATAACGGAGAAGGTATGGATGAACGTACACTCGATAAACTGGGCACGCCATTTTTTACAACAAAAGAGTCTGGAACTGGATTAGGAATCATCACATGCTTCCGACTCGTAGAAGATCTTGGTGGGACCTTAAACGTTAAAAGTGAAAAAGAAAAAGGCACCATTTTCACAATTGAACTTCCGAACAAAAGAAGCAGTTAATGTGAAGATACGGAGGCAGGAAGAGTGGGTATCTGTACAAAGAACGTTAAACATATGTTCCTAAATTAAAAGACCATTCATCACCCAATATTAAGGAGCGAGCATCAGGACTGTTCAAACTGTTGGCACGTTTACAACTCGATCAGCATTAGGAGTCGGCCTGAACAAACAGGGAGCACTGTCCTACTAAGGGCATGGATCGCTAGATGGATGACGAGCTAACTTCACGGCACAAACTATCGCCCATAAGCAACTTTTATATAAAAGAGCAACCAGCAGCAATTAACTATTCTGCTAGTTGCTCTTTTTAACGTTTTGAGGCAGACTCTTTGAGTGATTCTAATCGGTGAAATACTTTAGCGAGCATTTTCTCGTGACCACTCTCTTTTGGCTGATAATACACTTTATTAACAAGGGCGTTCGGTAGATATTGCTGGTTGACCCATGAATTTGGATAATCATGTGGGTATTTGTAGCCAACACCTTTTCCTAACTTTGATGCGCCTTGATAGTGGCTATCTTGT
This sequence comes from Alkalihalobacillus pseudalcaliphilus, assembly GCF_028610675.1. Taxonomy (NCBI): domain Bacteria; kingdom Bacillati; phylum Bacillota; class Bacilli; order Caryophanales; family Bacillaceae; genus Alkalihalobacillus; species Alkalihalobacillus pseudalcaliphilus. Next base: position 1,145,620 of record NZ_JAQQWS010000001.1, on the reverse strand, counting down.
AAATGCTCCGGAATTTCTCCTAGCTTTCCAGCACGTACATCGGCTATCGCAGCATCTAGGGCTTTATAAGCACTGTTGGACTTTGGCGATAAACATTGTTCCACGACAACATTAGCTAAAGGGATTCGTGCTTCTGGTAAACCTAAGCGTTCGACCGCATCTACGGCAGAGACGGTATGAACAGCCACATCTGGTGCAGCAAGTGAAATGTCTTCATAAGCAATAACAATTAACCGTCTACAGATGGCGGCTAAATCGCCACCCTCTATTAATCGAGCTAAATAATGCAAGGCAGCTGAGACATCACTACCTCTAATCGACTTTTGTAAGCTGGACAGTAGATTATAATAAATGTCGCTTTGTTTGTCATGGGTGAATCCTTTATTTTCAATACATTCTTCAATTGTGTGCTTGTGAACGATGGTTACACCTGCATCATTAGTTTCAGAAGCTTGAATCACTTCTTCTAGGACGGTTAAAGCCGACCTGGCATCACCACTAATAGATTGAGAAAGAAAAGAAAGTAACTCATTAGAGATTTCAATGTTTTCTTTTCCGAGTCCTCTCTCCTCGTCCTCTAATGCACGATTTAATAATTCTAGAATATCCTCTTGATTTAAAGGCTTTAATTCCTTTATTTGCCCACAGCGGCTTCTGATCGCGGGATTAACCTCATGAAATGGATTTTCTGTTGTTGCTCCGATGAGCGTAATAAGACCTCTTTCGACATGTGGTAATAAAAAGTCCTGTTGCAATTTATTAAAACGGTGAACCTCGTCAATAAATAAAATGAGGTTTCCTTCGGCTTTCGCTAGTTGGACAGCTTCTTCAATATCCTTTTTTCCGGCCGTTGTTGCATTTATAGCTTGGAATGGTTTTTCAACCGTGCCTGCAATGGCCTTAGCAATGGAGGTTTTACCCACACCAGGAGGACCATATAATAGCATGGAAGGAACATAACCCTTTTTTAACATTTTATAAAGCGATGTTTGCGTTCCAATCACATGCTTTTGACCGGCAACTTCGTCAATATTTCTCGGTCGCATGCGATAGGAGAGAGGCTCCGCTACTAGAGAATCAAAAAGCATGTCTTTTGCACCTCTTTCATAATTTGACAATCATACGTTCGTATTCATTCTCGTAATCATAGTGTAGCTTAAAATAAAGAAATTGCCAATGATAGACAAACTTTTGAACAACACATACCATTCCGGTCTCTTTTCATGATATAATGGAAAGGATATAGATGAGTGTGTGTATAAGTATTTTTTAATAGATAATGAGCAAACGAGGTGCTGGACACCTGTCAGGAGGTATTTGATTATGAAGATTTCAACAAAAGGCCGTTATGGTTTAACGATTATGATGGCATTAGCAAAAAAAGCAGGGGAAGGTCCGGTTTCACTTAAATCGATTGCGAAAGAAAATGATTTATCCGAGCACTACTTAGAACAATTAATAGCTCCTTTACGTAATGCGATGCTTGTTAAAAGTGTCCGTGGTGCATACGGAGGTTATATGTTATCTAAAGAAGCAAAGGATATTACAGCAGGAGATATTATTCGAGTGTTAGAGGGGCCTATTAGTCCTGTTGAGGTGATGGATAACGAAGAGCCAGCGAAACGAGATTTGTGGATTAAAATTCGTGATGCCGTCAAAAATGTATTAGATGAAACAACATTAGATGACTTGGCAAATTTTGAATCGGACGGGGAACAAGAGTATTATATGTTTTATATTTAATGATCGATTGATAAAAAATGTACGCCAAGTGAGAGGGACTCCCTTTCACTTCTCTTTTTGCCAAGAAGTGATAAGATAAATGAATTTGAGGTGTCACAGTAATGAAAAGTATTTATTTAGACCATGCGGCAACATCTCCCGTACATCCAGAAGTTGTACAAGAAATGTTTCACATATACGAGCATCAATTTGGGAACCCTTCTAGCATTCATCATGTAGGAAGGAAATCCCGCCAGTTATTGGATGAATCTCGTCGTTCTATTGCGAAACAATTAGGTGTTAACGACCATAGCTTAATTTTTACAAGTGGTGGAACAGAAGCAGATAATTTAGCCATTATTGGTTATGCGTTAGCGAATCGCGATAAAGGTAATCATATTGTTACAACAGCGATTGAGCATCATGCTGTGTTACATGCATGTGAGGAACTCGAAAAACATGGCTTTGAAGTGACGTATTTACCCGTTAATTCATATGGTCAAATTACACCTATGCAAGTAGAGCAAGCACTTAAAGAGGAAACGCTCTTAGTTACCGTTATGTTCGGAAACAATGAGGTGGGTACTTTACAGCCAATCGCAGAAATTGGTAAGTTGCTACAAAATCATCAGGCTGTTTTACACACTGATGCTGTACAGGCTTGCGGGCTCGTTGATATAAATGTGATAGAGCTAGGCGTGGACTTCCTTTCTATAAGTGCCCATAAAATCAATGGACCTAAAGGTGTGGGGCTTCTTTATGCTAAGGAAGGACTAAAGTTGCAACCGGCTTTATTTGGTGGTGAACAAGAACGAAAGAAAAGAGCTGGAACTGAAAATGTAGCAGGAATTGTTGGTTTTGCTAAGGCGCTTGAGCTATCCTATCAAAATCTTACAGAAAAAGTTGAGCAATATAAGAGCTTTTCACAGTGTTTTTTTGATATTCTATTGAAGTCAGGATTAAGCTTTCAATTTAACGGACATCAATCTGAACGCTTACCTCACATTTTTAATATAAGTTTTCCAGGTGTAAATGTTGAATCAATGCTCGTCAATCTTGATATGGAAGGCATTGCTGCATCGAGTGGTTCGGCTTGTACAGCTGGTTCGATTGACCCATCTCATGTGCTTGTGGCGATGTATCCTAAACAAGTGGAAAAATATAGTTCATCCTTACGATTCAGCTTTGGCTTAGGTACTACGTTAGAGGATATTGAGTACGCAGCAAGTAAAACCGTAAAGGTTGTACAACGTTTACAGCAAGATAAACCTTTTATTGTTTAATAAAAAAGTACGTTGATTTGTTTGACCTTCATTCAGACAAAATCACAAATGGTGGTGAATCAAATGAATAAAAGCCCTGAAAACACGAGGGTTGTAGTTGGTATGTCAGGAGGAGTTGATTCTTCTGTGACGGCGTTGCTTTTAAAAGAGCAAGGTTATGATGTAATCGGTATTTTCATGAAAAACTGGGATGATACGGATGAGAATGGATTTTGTACAGCAACAGAGGATTATGAAGATGTGATTCGAGTATGTAATCAAATCGGAATTCCTTATTATGCTGTTAATTTTGAGAAGCAATATTGGGATAAGGTATTTACTTATTTCCTTGAGGAATACAAATCTGGACGCACACCAAATCCAGATGTCATGTGTAATAAAGAGATCAAATTTAAAGCTTTTCTAAATCATGCCTTAACACTTGGGGCTGATTATGTGGCTACAGGACATTATGCTCAAGTGAAGGAAGTGGATGGAGAGTTTCAATTAATTCGTGGGGCGGATGACAATAAAGACCAAACGTATTTTTTGAATGCTTTATCTCAGCAGCAACTTTCAAAGGTGATGTTTCCATTGGGGCATTTACCGAAAAAAGAAGTGCGTGAGCTGGCAAAAAATGCACATTTAGCGACAGCAACAAAAAAAGATAGTACAGGAATTTGTTTTATTGGTGAGCGTAACTTTAAAGAGTTTTTATCGGAGTTTTTACCGGCACAACCTGGAGAAATGCAAACTTTAGAGGGCGTAGTAAAAGGGAAGCATGATGGCTTAATGTATTATACATTAGGACAACGTCAAGGTTTAGGAATTGGTGGAGCTGGTGAACCTTGGTTTGTGATTGATAAAAATGTCAAAGAAAATATCTTATATGTAGGTCAGGGTTATCATCATCAAGGTCTTTATTCCGAAGGGTTAGAAGCGATAGAAATGAATTATATCGCGACAGAGCCTAAACTCGAACCTTTTAATTGCACGGCAAAATTTAGATATCGCCAAACAGATGTAGCTGTGACTGTTTATCCTAAAGCAGATGGAACAGCTCGGATTCAATTTGCAGAACCCGAACGAGCGATTACGCCAGGACAAGCCGTAGTCCTCTACGACGGAGAACGTTGCCTAGGTGGAGGCACGATCGACCATATTATTAAAAAATGGACAGCCGTCAGCTAAACAAGGACCAAAACAAAGACCGAAAAGTCATGATATCTTGAGAAATGAGCCTCACTTATGGAACTTTTTTTATAAAAACAAGCAATTTTCGGGGAAAGTGCCAGTTAGGCGTTTTCCCTTTCCTTATTTTTAGGTACACTATAAGAGAGACTATTAACAAGCAGATAAACTGTGTAATAAACAAAGGGTGATAAGCGATGAATTGGAATGAACAAGGTATAGAAGCCATGAACGAACAAAATTACGAAGAAGCGGCTAAGGCTTTTACAAAAGCAATTGAAGAAGATAAAACGAATCCAATTGGCTATATTAACTTTGGCAATTTATTAGGGGCCGTGGGTGAAATAGAAAAAGCCCTCGTATTTTTTGATAAAGCAATTGAATTTGACGAAAAAGCTGCGACTGCGTATTACGGAGCAGGCACCATCTATTTCAAGCAAGATCAATTTGAACAGTCAGCTAAAATGTTTAAGCAAGCATTGACGCATGGGTTAAACGAGTCAGATGTTTATTTCATGTTAGGCATGAGCTATTATCAACTTGAAAGCTTGCCATATGCACAAGCGAATCTACAGCGGGCGGTTGAGCTAAATCCTGTGGATATTGATGCAAGATTTCAATATGGCTTAACACTTGCACAGTTAGAGTTAATTGATGAGGCGATTGAGCAATTTGAAGAGGTTATCAAACAAAACCCAGAACATGCAGATGCCTATTTTAATTTAGGCGTTGGATATGCGTACCATCAAAACCTCCCTAAGTCGCTCGAGGCTTTTAACAAGGCTTTAGACATTCAACCGACACATGGTTTAGCCGCTAATGGGAAAAGAACGATCGAAATAGCGTTAGAGCAAGGGTGATAATGTGGAAAATGAACAACCAAACAAAGAAGTCGTTCAAGTGAATCAAGATAAAACGATGGAGCAACCTTATATTAAAGGTGAGGTTGTTCATATCGTATTTCACAATGAAGAAAATTATTATACGGTTGCCCTTGTTCACGTGAAAAAAACGAATGAAGATTTAAAAGAAAAGAAAATTACCGTTGTTGGCATTTTGCCACAGCTTGAACCCGGCGAGCTTTATTTCTTTTATGGACAACTGACTCAGCATCCACGCTTTGGAAATCAATATAAAATCGAGACTTTTCAGCGAGCCTTGCCACAATCAAAAAATGGCGTTGTTCAATATCTAGCAAGTAGCCGCTTTCCTGGTATTGGGCAAAAGCGGGCGGAACAGATTGTGGAAGCTTTAGGAGAACGGGCTATTTCAAGAATTGTAGACGACCGCTCGGTTTTAAAACTAGTCCCTAAGCTACCAGATGAAATTGCTGATAAACTTTATCAACAATTAATGGACCAACAAGGTGTCGAACAAGTGTTATTGACTTTATCTAAATATGGATTCGGTGTAGAGCTTTCCATGAAGGTTTATCAAGAGTATAAAACTCAAGCGTTGGATGTCATTCGTACGAACCCTTATCAATTAATTGAAGACGTTGAAGGAATTGGCTTTAGGAGGGCCGACCTTTTAGGTGCTGAAATTGGGGTGACGGGTAATCATCCAGACAGAATCAAAGCAGGTTGTTTATTTCTTTTACAGGAACTATGTCTACAGGAAGGGCATATGTTTTTAAATGAGCAGGCGTTAGTTGAGCAAGTATGTCAGCTTTTATCGGCACCAAATAGTGTCATTACAGAAGAAGAGGTTAAAGAAAGACTCATGATGATGTCTGAAGAAAGTGACATTGTTATGGAAGATGATCGTGTTTATTTAAACTCCTTGTTTTTTGCTGAAAAAGGCATTGTTTCTAATGTGAGGCGTTTACTTAGTAGTGAGGTCGCTGATGAATTTCCAGAAGCAGAATTCTTAAAAGAACTAGGCCATGTGGAAGAAGAGTTTACGATTGAATATGCTCCCTCCCAAAGAGAAGCGATTCAAACGGCACTTTCCAAACCAATGATGATTTTAACGGGTGGCCCAGGTACCGGGAAAACGACAGTTATTAAAGGTATCGTTGAGTTGTATGCACGACTACATGGTATTTCGCTTGATCCAAAAGCTTATACGAGGAGTAATCCATTTCCTATCGTTTTAGTTGCCCCGACAGGTCGAGCTGCTAAACGAATGAGTGAGGCAACGGAGCTACCGGCAACAACGATTCACCGGTTACTTGGTTGGAAAGGGAATGCGGGTAGTTTTGAAAAAGATGAGACCGAACCAATACAAGGTTCACTTCTGATCGTAGACGAGGTGTCGATGGTTGATAGTTGGATTGCCAACCAATTATTGAGGTCTATTCCAAAATCCATGCAGGTGATTTTTGTAGGAGACCAAGATCAATTACCTTCTGTTGGACCAGGGCAAGTGTTAAAGGATTTACTTGATTCTACTGTTATTCCAACCGTTCCTTTAAACGTCATTTATCGACAAGAAGAAGGTTCTTCCATTATCGAATTGGCTCATGCTATCAAAGAAGGTGTTATGCCGCAAACGTTACCAGAGCCAAAAGCAGACAAGCGCTTTTTTCCTTGTAGTACCGATCAAGTGAAGGATGCGGTTTGGCAAATTTGTGATAATGCGAGACGGAAAGGTTTTACGGCAAAAGAAATTCAAGTGCTGGCTCCGATGTATAAAGGTCCCGCGGGTATTACGGAACTTAATGTAATGCTACAAGATTTATTTAATCCCAAAACAGAGCAAAAACGAGAGATTAAATTTGGTGAGGTTGCGTATCGGACTGGTGATGTGGTGTTACAGCTCGTGAATAATGCAGAAGAGAATGTTTATAATGGCGATCGTGGAGAAATCGTAGCGGTTTTTTATGCAAAAGAGAATGAAGAAAAGCAAGATCAACTCGTCATCTCCTTTGATGGTATTGAGGTTGTCTATTTGAAAAAAGACCTGAACCAGATTACACATGCTTATTGCTGCTCGATCCATAAATCACAGGGAAGTGAGTTTCCAATTGTGGTCATGCCGATAGTGAGGAGTTATCATCGCATGTTAAGACGTAATTTAATTTATACGGGGATTACACGGGCCAAGCAATTTTTACTTTTATGTGGAGAATTGCCGGCTATTCATACAGCGATCACAAAAAAAAATGATACGACTCGTCATTCGATGTTAAAAGAAAAGTTACAAGAGCTACTGACATAAGGGTCAGTAGTTTTTTGTATGGAAAACGTTCCTTGTCATAATCATATCCATAAGGAGAAAACTAAAAATGTTCGGAGGGGTGGCGAGTACTTTGCGAACATTTTCACTTCTTGAAGGTTTACCAGTCATTGATCTTGAATCTGGTGAGGATTTTGGGAAGGTCCTTGATTTAATTTGTGATGATGGTAAAGTATCCAGTATTGTCATTGATAAAAAGGGTTGGTTAAACCGCCACTTTCTAATTCCACTTGAAGATATTGATGCAATTGGGCATGAGGGGCTTATGGTGTCAGACTTAGCAAAGCTACACCATTACTCAAGTACAGAGAAAAAGAAACTTCATTTAAAGCATGGTAAACACCAATTTCGAGGAAAGCTACTGTTAAGTGCAGAAGGGGAAAAGTTCGGATTGGTAGAAGATGTATATTTTAATGAGGAATTGGGAACGATTACAGGGTATGAGGTGACAGATGGATTATTATCCGATTTTTTTGAGGGGCGAAAGGTGATCCGTGCTAGTGGGAAACTTGTCGTCGGTAAGGAAAAAGCCATCCTGTCTAGATAAGGGAGGCCCTGTTAATGCGTTGTCCTAATTGCCAAAGCAAAGATATTGGAAAGATAGGAACACATCAATACTATTGCTGGAACTGTTTTGTTGAAATGACTTTATCAAATGGTAAGCTTGCCATGCATCAAGTTGAAGAGGACGGAACCTTAAGTTCATTAGATGATTTGTTCGAGGACTCAGACCTGCAAGTAGGTTCATGATTCTAGTCTAAATCAATGACTAGTCGGTGAAGAAAAATCCAGAAAAGGATGTGACGCACATGCGTACAACAGCGATTAGTTCATTAGTAGCACTCGGTATCGGTGCAGCGGCCTATTCTTATTCAATGTCGAGTAGAAGGAATAAAAAGAAAGTCCAGTCTTTCTTTAAACCGGTAACCGATTTTGACTTTGACCAAATCGTCGACAAGAAATCGTGGAAAAAAGCGAAGAAAAAAGTCGCGAAAATGTTTTAGTCAATCTTTGGCCCTAGAGGATTAATCTCTAGGGCATTTTATGCTGGTTTTTTTGAGGGATAATATGCAAAAGAAGTATGAAAAGAGGGTTCAATGCGACGTAAATGGAAATGCTCGGCAATGAAGTGCTGAAAAGAGCCGTCAATGCGGAGCAAATAGAAATACAGGGCAAAGAAGCGATAAAAAGCGCATACATTGCCGTGCAAACTAGCATATGTAACAAGGGTGTCTTAGAAAAGTACAAGCGAAATAAAAATGAATGAATCCGCCAAAGAGAGAGACACTATCGGTTGAGGTGAGTCTGGTGGAGAAGCAAAGAGTTTCGCAACTATTATTATATGCCTTATTAGCACTTGTTATGTTGGCAATTATCTATGTGTTTATTGCTTTGGCACCTGCTTTTGAGCCTGTCTGGGTCGTGGCTCAAGCTTTATTTTGGCCATTTTTACTAGCGGCTACGATAACCTATTTATTGCATCCGATTGTGGAAGGACTCCATCAATACGGGTTGTCCCGAACTTTAAGTGTGCTTATAGTATTTCTAGTGCTAATTGGAACGATTGTTTTTGCTGCCATTTTAGGGGTGCCTTTTATCATTGAGCAAGTTCAAGAGGCAATGCAACTCCTGCCACAGCAATTTTCTCATTTACAGCAATATATTGAGCAAATCAGCGAGCAGATCGAACGCTTGCCAGCACCACTCTCCACCCATGTCGATGAATGGACAACACAAATTGAAAAGCTAGGAATACGGGCTCTTGATCAAGTTGAAAAAGTGGCTATTTCAATCTTACAATCGGCACTCGCTTTGGCTGTTATTCCATTTTTAGTATTTTATTTTTTGAAAGATTACGATCTAATACAAAAGGTTGCTTGGTATCTGTCCCCTAAAAAATATCGTGCTTCGCTACATCGTTATGCCAAAGATGTCGATCATTCGATTGGGAGTTATATTAGAGGACAAATTCTTGTATCAATTTGTGTCTTTATCCTCGCAACTGTAGGCTTATGGTTACTCGGTGTGCCTTATGCTATTTTACTCGGGTTATTTATAGGTGCTTGTGATATTATTCCTTACTTTGGGCCGATTATAGGAGCAGTTCCAGCAGTTATTGTCGCGTTAATGGACTCCGTGCATACGGGGATTCTCACAGTCGTCATTCTTTTTATTATTCAGCAAATTGAAGGGAATATTTTGTCTCCTATTATTGTCGGAAGAACTTTACATATGCATCCGTTACTTATTATTTTCGCCTTATTAATAGGAGTAGAAATAGGAGGGGTTGTGGGACTACTTTTAGCGGTGCCTATTTTGGCTGTTATTAAAGTTACCTTATTACACTTGCGTTTGCATTTGATGAAACATTGACTTTTGCGTAACGACTTTCTATAATAAAAGGGAAACTAAACCATATACAGGTAAGACGTTGATGGAATGAGTATGTAAGAAAACATAAAGAGAGGGATTCTCTAGGCTGAAAGGAATCCTATGATCACTTTTTACAGAAAGCTACTCCAGAGTGTAGGCAAAACCTACCGTTAGCCGCGTTAAGGCACTTAAGATATGAACAGGTTATTAATTTGTTTATAAATTAGGGTGGTACCGCGTGAGAATATCTCGTCCCTTTCCATAGGGGGCGAGTTTTTTTTATATAAGCTTGTATAGTACTTCGCGTGAGAACCTAATGCTAATCACTGTAATGAAAAGGAGAGTAAAGAGATGAAAAAGCTAACCTCTGCACAAGTAAGACAAATGTTTTTAGATTTCTTTAAAGAAAAAGGTCATGATGTTGAACCGAGTGCGTCGCTTGTACCTCATGAAGATCCGTCTTTATTATGGATTAATAGTGGTGTAGCAACATTAAAGAAATATTTTGATGGTCGTGTTATCCCTGAGAATCCCAGAATTGTAAATGCTCAAAAGTCGATCCGTACGAATGATATTGAGAACGTGGGGAAAACCGCTCGTCACCATACTTTTTTTGAAATGCTTGGAAATTTCTCGATTGGTGAGTATTTTAAAGAAGAAGCGATTGAATGGGCATGGGAGTTTTTGACAGATGAGAAGTGGATTGGTTTTGATCCTGAGAAATTATCTGTAACGGTACACCCTGAAGATCACGAAGCTTATGCATACTGGGAAAATAATATCAAAGTACCAACAGAAAGAATTATTCGTTTAGAAGGTAACTTCTGGGATATTGGAGAAGGTCCAAGTGGTCCGAATACAGAAATCTTCTATGACCGTGGTCCATCTTATGGGGATGATCCAACAAATCCTGAATTATATCCGGGTGGGGAAAATGACCGTTATTTAGAAGTATGGAACCTTGTATTTTCACAATTTAACCATAATCCAGATGGTACGTATACACCGTTACCAAAGAAAAATATTGATACAGGTATGGGGTTAGAGCGTATGGTGTCAGTCATTCAAGATGTTCCTACTAATTTTGATACGGATTTATTCGTCCCAATTATTGAAGCGACTAGCCAATTAACAGCGGTTAATTACGGTGATGCTAAAGAGACGGATGTTTCATTTAAAGTCATTGCTGATCACGTAAGAACCGTTGCTTTTGCGGTAACAGACGGAGCTTTACCATCTAATGAAGGCCGTGGTTATGTTTTACGCCGCTTATTACGTAGAGCTGTTCGTTACGCTAAGTTAATAGGTATCGATCGTCCTTTTATGTATCAACTTGTTCCAGTTGTTGGAGAAGTGATGAAAGACTTTTATCCTGAGGTGCTTGAGAAAAAGGATTTTGTTGCCAAGGTCATGAAAACAGAAGAAGAGCGATTCCACGATACGTTAAGTGAAGGGCTATCTATTTTAGAAAAAGTTATGGATGAAGCGATTAAAGCCAAGCAAAAGCAAATTGCAGGTGTCGATGTTTTCCGTCTTTATGATACGTATGGTTTCCCGGTTGATCTAACGGAAGAATATGTAGAAGAAAAAGGTTTAGAAATCGACCGTTTTGGTTTTGAAGAAGAGATGGAGAAACAGAGAACTCGTGCAAGATTAGCGAGACAAGAGTCTGGTTCAATGCAGGTTCAAGATGAGATATTAGGAGACTTAAAAACGGAAAGTACGTTTGTCGGATATGAGCATGTTCGTGCGGAGGCCGAAGTCAGTGTTATTATCGTCAATAAGATGAAAGTTGATGTGGCCAAGACAGGGGAAGAGGCACAAGTCATTCTTAAAGAAACACCATTTTATGCTGAGAGTGGTGGACAAGTTGCCGATAAAGGCGTGTTAAGAGCACGAGGCTTACTTGTGCGCGTTACCGATGTGAAAAAGGCTCCTAATGGACAGCACTTGCACACAGTTGTAGTTGAAGAAGGTGAACTTTCTTTAGGGCAACCGATTGAAGCAATCGTTGAAGAAACAGAGCGTAACAGTATTGTGAAAAATCATACAGCCACCCATTTATTACATCAAGCATTAAAAGATGTTTTAGGTGCTCATGTTAATCAAGCAGGATCTTTAGTATCTGATGAACGCTTACGTTTTGACTTTTCTCACTTTGGTCAAATGACGCAAGATGAGCTGAAGCAAATTGAAGCAATAGTAAACGAGAAGATTTGGGCTGCGATTGAAGTTCATATTTCTAATAAAACCATTGACGATGCTAAAGCAATGGGAGCTATGGCTTTATTTGGTGAAAAATACGGTGAAATCGTACGTGTTGTTCAAATCGGTGATTACAGCCTAGAGTTATGTGGAGGGTGCCACGTACGCAACTCTGCTGAAATTGGCCTTTTCAAAATTGTCTCAGAGTCAGGAATTGGGGCAGGAGTAAGACGGATTGAGGCTGTCACAGGTCAAGGTGCGTACCAATTCATGAAGGAACAATTAGACTTATTACATGACGCAGCAGAATTAGTGAAAGCGAAAAATGTCAAAGATGTTCCTGCTCGATTAGAGGCGATGCAACAACAAGTTCGTCAATTGCAAAAGGATAATGAATCATTATCTGCAAAATTGGGGAACTTAGAGGCTGGTAACTTAGTCAATGAAGTTATTGAGATTGACGGAGTAGCTGTTCTTGCGAAAAAAGTAGAGGCAAGTGACATGGATGGTTTACGTTCGATTGTCGATCAATTGAAACAAGACCTTAAATCAGGTATTATTGTTCTTGCTGCTGTTAATGGCCAAAAAGTCAATATTGTTGCTGGTGTGACAAAAGACTTAATGGGCCAAGGATATCATGCTGGCCAAATTGTGAAGGAAGTAGCTACACGCTGTGGTGGTGGCGGTGGTGGCCGTCCAGACATGGCTCAAGCTGGTGGTAAAAACCCCGATCAAGTGGAAGCTGCACTTGCATATGTGCCAGATTACGTAAAATCAATTTCCTAAATGAAACCAGATAGTGTACAATGGAATTAAACAAGCTATTTGTATAACAATCAAGCAAATGGTTAATTTAGAAAGAGGTGTTGGTGATGAGCTCTATGGACAAAACGATGCAGTTTAATTTTCCTGATGATTCGGTTGATGTTGATGTCCAAGAGGTTTTACTTTCTGTGTATGAAGCTTTAGAAGAAAAGGGCTATAATCCAATTAACCAAATTGTTGGTTATTTATTGTCAGGTGATCCTGCTTATATCCCAAGACACAAAGAAGCACGTACATTGATTCGTAAGCTTGAAAGAGATGAATTGATTGAGGCATTAGTAAAGTCTTATTTATCACAACATCGTAGGGAGATTGAATGAGAGCTTTAGGATTAGATGTAGGTACGAAAACGATTGGTGTCGCTTTAAGTGATGAGTTAGGGTGGACAGCACAAGGTTTAGTCACTTTGAAACGTGAAGAGGCTGATTTAGCAGCGGATCTTAAAAGCGTTTCAGACCTTGTGTTAGAGCACCAGATTAGTGTGGTCGTGGTTGGTTTACCGAAAAATATGAATGGTACAATTGGTCCTAGTGGCGAGATGTGCCAATCATTTGCAGAGGAATTAAAAGAGCTACATCCTTCTGTTGAGATTAAGCTGTGGGATGAACGACTAACAACCGTGGCTGCTGAGAGAATGCTCATTTCAGCTGATGTCAGTCGCAAGAAAAGAAAAAAAGTGATCGATAAAATGGCTGCTGTACTCATATTGCAGGGTTATCTTGATCATAAATCATAATGAGGTGTAAACATGTCTGAAGAGAAAGATCGCATTGTCATTCCGGATGAAAACGGAGACGAGCATTTATTTGATGAATTATTTAAATTTACCGTAGACGATACAGGTAAATCGTATATCCTTGTCACGCCAGCTGGTGAAGAAGCAGAGGACGAGGAAGTAGAAGTATTTGCATTCCGTTATGAGGATCGTGAAGATGAAGAAAATGATATCGCACTATTCCCTGTAGAAACAGACGAAGAGTGGGAAATCATTGAGGAAATGCTGAACACATTCTCAGAAGAAGGCGAAGAAGAGTAATTTTAGCCACGGGACCCGTAGTCTTGCACTCTGTGTGAGGTTGCGGGTTTGTTTTTTTGTGGATAAAGAACCTAATGAAAAATACATAGATGAGATATATTATAAAGAGGTACGCACAGATGTCATTTGAAACGAGCCTGCAAAGACAATATCATCCAAATTTAGCAACGACTCGACAATTTCATGCAAAAATACTTCTATCATATAGAATGTTTATAGTATAATGGAACGGTGTAAGGAGGAGAACAATGGCCAAATCCAATAATAAACATAAAAATGAACTTTTTGAAGAGCGTGTGGCACAAGCAAAAATCGTTCGTAAAATTGTTTTTGTCACAGTTATTATCCTACTAATCGCAGCAGGGATTGTTGGTTTAATAGGATATAATTACATAACATCAGCACTTAAGCCAATGGATGCGGAAAATCCTGAGGTCGTTGAAGTGGAGATTCCACTCGGTTCAGGTTCATCAACGATTGGTACTATTTTAGAGGAAAACGGCTTAATCCAAAATAGTACGTTTTTCCGATATTATGTCAGATATAAAAATGAATCTGGATTTCAAGCGGGTACTTATCAATTATCAACGGGAATGACAATGGATGATATGATTGAAGAATTAAAAGAGGGTTCCGTGATGGCGGACTACGCTTTATCTTTTACGATTCCAGAAGGTCGCTGGTTAGTTAACGTCGTTGATACGATTGCCGAAGAAACTGACTATGAGACGGATGAAATATTTTCGGTGATTGAAGATGACGATTATTTAAATGAGCTCATAGATCGATATGACATGTTGACCGATGAAATTTTGCAGGAAGATATTAGGTATGCTTTAGAAGGGTACTTATTTCCAGCTCGTTATGATTTTCTAGAAGAGCAACCAGAAGTTTCGACGATTATTGAGGAAATGTTAAATCGTACACAGGCTATTTATGATCGTTTAGCAGGTGAAGTTGAAGCATCTGATTACACCTTCCATGAATTATTAACATTAGCCTCAATTATTGAAAGAGAGGCACAACAGTCAGAAGACCGATACAAAATATCGGGCGTATTATACAATCGACTTGATACAAACATGCGCTTACAAGTTGATCCAACGGTAGCCTATGCGATCGGGGAGCATTTGTATATTACAACTTTTGATGATTTAGAATATGATTCTCCGTATAATACGTACCGTTATGAAGGGATTCCGATAGGACCGATAGCGGCTCCAGGAGAAGATGCAATTATTGCTTCCTTACGACCTGATGATGTCGAGCATCTGTATTTCTTCGCACGTGTCAATGGAGAAGTTATTTATACAGATACGTTTGAGGAGCATCGTGAAGTAGCTAATCAATACCGTCAAGAATGGTATGACTTTCAAAACGAAGTGGATGAATCAGACGAATAAGATGAACGAGTTCATGAAGGTTCAAGACTTTTAATTAATGGAAGTTTCGCTTTATGAGGCTGTTCTCATACTGAATATGAGACAGTCTCTTTGTTTGAATTTGAATGAATCTGGCATACTGAATAGTAGAAGGTGATCATGATGGAAGAAAAAGTAATTCATTATATAGAGAATATCATCCCAGCACGTGGGCAAGCTGTAGAAATGATTGAAGCGTATGCGAAAGAGCATGAAGTACCCATTATGGATTTAGTCGGGATGGAAAGCTTACTGCAACAATTACGGTTATTTCAACCCCGCAGAGTATTAGAAATAGGAACGGCGATTGGTTACTCAGCCATTCGTATGGCTTTAGCATTACCAGAGGCAACGATAGTGACAATTGAACGTGACGAAGTTCGCTATCAGGAAGCTAAAAAAAACATAGGGAAACTAGAACTTGAAGACCGTATTCATCTTTATTATGGTGACGCGCTAGACGTGTATAATCAGCTTGGTAATGAAGGGGAATTTGACGCTCTATTTATTGATGCGGCAAAAGGCCAATATCAGCGCTTTTTTGATTTGTATAGTCAGATGTTAGGGGAGCGGGGTGTCATCTTTTCAGATAACGTTTTATTTAGAGGCCTCGTAGCTGAAAAAGAGGTAGACAATAAACGACTAAGGGGCATGGTCAAAAAACTACAAAAATATAATGCTACCTTAATGAATCACCCTGATTATCAAACATCGATCCTACCAGTTGGTGACGGTCTAGCCATTAGCATAAAAAAAGCTCATATATAAATAGTTTGACAAAAACATAAGCACAGGCAAGTGAACAACACCATTCAGCCAAGCGACAATGGAATATGTACATGATAACTAATTGTTAAAAGTCGTATAACAGGTGAGCATAGGATTAAAGACAACTAGACGAGTGAATGCCTTCCGAGCTAATGAGTGCAATGAAATACGTGGAATACTAGCGGAAAAAGAAGTAGGTAGTCCGAGTAAAGCTTGAATCACGGGGTTGCGGGCTGAAAAAGAAGAAGAAAGCCCGAGCAAACGCTGAATCACGGGGTTGCGAGCCAAAAAAGCGGGAGAAAGCCCGAGTAAAAGCGGAATCACGGGGTTGCGAGCTGAAAAATAGTAAGAAAGCCCGAGCAAACGCTGAATCACGGGGTTGCGGGCGGAAAAAGCGGAAGGAAGCCCGAGCAAACGCTGAATCACGGGGTTGCGGGCTGAAAAAGCGGGAGAAAGCCCGAGCAAACGCTGAATCACGGGGTTGCGGGCGGAAAAAGCGGAAGGAAGCCCGAGTAAAAGCTGAATCACGGGGTTGCGAGCCAAAAAAGCGGGAGAAAGCCCGAGTAAAATCAATTACAAGTTTATGCACTATAATTTCAAGAATGGCAAAGCCAATTTGCTACGCCACCAACAAGAATGAAAGTTTGGTTTTGGCTCTTTGACTGTTGGCTCTTCGTTCATTTCGCCTTTGTTTTTTTCATTTTAATGATAGTAAAATGGTTTTTTGAACTTGAGAATTAGCAATAACCCATCGGGTAGTCATGCGGAGACTCTCATGGGACGTAGTGGCATAGCCGAAATCCACTAGCGAAGCTAGTGGATTTCGGCACCACCCCATAGGACGCGGAGCATGATTTTCAGTAGCGATGAGCAAAACTCCGAACATGAGCATCAGCATGAACTTTCAAATAAAAAATCAATCAAATTTTGTCATTGTAAACATAGAGGTTTACAATCTATTTACATTTTGGTATTATCGTTTGGCAACAACACTATTGTAGACATTATCCATTACTTCATTTAATGGAGTCTAACGAATCTATATAGGATGAGAGAGAGGTTTGCTCATGAGCACTAAACCAATCATCATTGGGGTGGCTGGAGGAACTGGCTCTGGAAAAACAACAGTAGCAAAAGAAATTTTTAGTCAGTTCAATGAAAAATCAATCGTATTAATTGAACAGGATGCATATTATAGAGACCAAAGTCATCTAGATTTTGAGGAACGCCTGCAAACGAACTATGATCATCCACTTGCTTTTGATAACGATTTATTAATTAATCAGCTTGAAATGCTAGTAGAAGGAAAATCGATTCAGAAACCAGTATATGACTATGCCAATCATACAAGATCGGATCAAACAATCTTAATTGAACCTAAAGACGTTATTATTTTAGAAGGTATTTTAATTTTGGAAGATCAGCGGTTACGTGATATGATGGATATTAAATTATTTGTTGATACTGATGCTGATGTTCGAATTTTACGGAGACTAGTCCGTGATATAAATGAGCGAGGTCGTTCCGTTGAGTCAGTTGTAGAGCAATATACAACGATCGTTCGCCCGATGCATTTACAATTTATCGAGCCCACTAAAAGATATGCGGATATTATCGTTCCAGAAGGTGGACAAAATCGAGTCGCTATTGATTTAATGGCAACAAAAATCCGTGCAATTATTGAAGAAAAAGTAATTTTGTAATAGGATAAGAACAGCGAGGTTGGAAATTTTACCAACCTTGCTTCTTTAAAAATGAAGTGTCGTAAAGAAAGAGTTAAGCGGATTCATACTGACAAAAAGTAGAATATGTACGTTTTATATAAATGAGGTCTTCCTAAAGGACAATCACGATTAATAAAATAAAACGACGCTCTTCTTTACACAGCAAGAAAATACAATAGTAAAACAACAAATCGATCATGTAGAAAAAATGAGGAGTGACACAAATGGCTGAAGAAAAAAAGCATTATATGACAGAAGAAGGGAAACGTAAATTAGAAGAGGAGTTAGAATACCTAAAGACAGAGCGTCGTAAAGAAGTCGTTGAGCGAATTAAAATTGCACGTAGCTTTGGTGACCTTTCGGAAAACTCCGAGTATGATTCAGCAAAAGAAGAGCAAGCGTTTGTTGAAGGACGTGTAGCACAGATTGAAAAAATGATCCGTAATGCTGTGATGATTGAGGAAGAAGAAGGCGGCAGCAATATTGTCACTTTAGGTAAAACGGTAAGATTTGTTGAACTTCCAGATGGTGATGAAGAAGTTTATACGATTGTAGGAAGTGCAGAGTCAGACCCGGCTGAAGGCAAAATTTCAAATGATTCACCAATGGCTAAGAGCCTATTAGGTCGTTCTGTTAGCGATCGTGTTGTCGTGAATACACCAGCTGGTGATATGGAACTAGAAATTTTAGAAATTAGCTAATAGATAGCATCTCATATAAAGCAGGCTAGTAGATAAGTTCTATTAGCCTGTTTTACTTTTTGATAATTTTATGCAAGATCCTAAAATTGTTGGACTGCATTTTTAGTTGTAAATCAGCTATAATAGTGTGAACAGGAAAAAGAGAAAGAGCTTTTTAGGAGGAGAACGCGATTATGTACGAATCAAGAAGAGACAGTCGAAAAAAGCAGCGCTTAAATCGTTTGCTTAACATAGCTATTATTATCGTTATTGCACTAATAGGTGTTTTTGCTTATCAAATATTCAAGCCTTCAAATGAAATGACAACAGAGGAAGACAGTCAAGAACAGCTTGAAAATGAACAACTTGACGGAGAGAATGTCGCTACAGAAGATGATGACGCTGATAATGGGGGGACCGAAGAAGGGTTACCAGAAGAAGAAGGAAAAATAGAGGAAGACGAAAATCAGCAAGAACCTGATGAGAATGAAAACGAAAAAGAAGAAGACGCTAGAGAAGAAGAGGACGACTTAGAGCCAGTTGAAGATGGCGAATGGCAACCTATTGGTACAGAGCAATCAGGTGCTTATTCACATGATTTCAATGAAGGCAGTTTAAATTGGCAGGAAAAAGTGAGAGCCTTAAGTTATGCGACGGGCATTCCTCAAGATGAAATGACGGTTTGGTGGCTTGGTAATGGAGGATCGCCTCATCGTGTAAATGGTGTTGTCGCAGGTCCTGATGGACAGAAGTATGAAGTTCTTATGGAGTTTATTGAGGGGGAAGGTTGGTTACCTCTTGAAAAAAGCGAGACCAACTAGTTCTTTTATTGAATATATCATGGTAAAAGCACAGATTTTAGTTCTGTGCTTTTTATCGATTTAAAAAATACAAAAAACTTTGCTTATTTTACAATAAATTCAATTCTAGCTTGTAATTCAAAATTCTCAACGGGTTCAGATGTTTCAACATCGACAATTTGAAATTGAGCAAACCCATCCATGATGTAAGAGCCAATTGGAAACTCTTGATTCATAATGGCACGCATGAAGTTTTGATACTCTCTTGGGTCATCACCGCCATAACCACCTCCACCCGTAAAGGCTTTACGTAAAGGCTGACCCTTAATTAACGTTGAATAAAGTAAAGGTTCATTCATAGCATAGTCAATTTTATAATCTCTTGTTTCTTCTACCATTGGAAAATAAAAAGGTGAAGCCGCATGAGAAATAGTTACTTCATCTAATTCACCTATATACTCAAGCTCTGCATACACATCGACCATGTCATCCTCTGAATACTGTGCTTCTTCACTAACAAGTCGATAAATAAAATCACCTTCTATCACTTCAGCCGTTGTTGTCAAATCTTCTATATTCTTATTTGCAACACCCTCATTTATTTGTTCACTTTTACTACAAGCAATAAGGAAAAATAGCATCATCATACAGAGAATCATCATGCCCATACCTTTTCTCATATCATCACAACCCTTCTCATTTCTTATCTATACATATAACGAAACGAGATACAAAAAAGTAACAAAAAGAGAGAGGTCACGTATCAAGAGTCGTATTCAATACTAACGATGATGGAGTATCAGGAAAACTCTTATACAAAAACAACATGGAGAAGTCCATTTCACTTCGCCACCAATAAAGATAAAAGTCAGCGCCACCCCGCAGGACGCGGAGCATCATTTTCAGGAGCGACGAGTAGTGCTCCATGTTCGCCCTAATTTTCATACAAAACACAACATGATCTTTCCATCAAATATGTGTATACTTGTATAGGTTAATCAATCAACGATAATTAAAAAATAGATCAATACTAAAGGTGGTAATCAACATGACAATTGGAATCATTGGTGCTATGGAAGAAGAAGTAGAATTATTAAAAACAAAATTAGATAATCGCAAGGAAACAACCATTGCTGGCTGCGAATTTCACCAAGGCACAATTAATAATAAAGAAATTGTATTATTAAAATCAGGCATTGGAAAAGTAAATGCAGCTATTGGAACAACTTTACTAATCCAATTATTTAAACCTACTGCAATCATTAATACCGGCTCAGCAGGAGGCTTTAACGAAACGTTAGAAGTTGGGAATATTGTGATTTCAACAGAAGTACGTTATAACGATGTAGACGCAACTGTATTTGGTTACGAGTTTGGACAAGTTCCGCAAATGCCAGCCTCTTATCAACCGAGTGAACATTTGGTACACGTAGCAGAGCGTGCAGCAGAGAAAGTAGGTGTACATTCACTAAAAGGACTTGTATTATCGGGTGACTCCTTTATGAGTGACCCCAATCGTGTATTAGAGCTTAAACAAATGTTTCAATCACCAGCTTGTGCGGAAATGGAAGCTGGAGCCATAGCACAAGTTTGTCACCAGTTCGAAATACCATTTGTTATTATCCGCTCATTATCCGATATTGCAGGTCAAGACGCGAAACTTTCCTATGAGCAATTTTTAAAAACCGCATCGGTGAACTCTGCCAATCAAGTGTTACTCATGGTTCAAGAATTATCAGCATAAGCGACAATAAAAAACCGACGAACGTATTAAAGTAATAAAATGTTAACCGCTAGTTGTGCCCTAAGCCCAGTTAGGCAGTTGTTTATGCAGGACGCATAACATGAATGGCAAAAGTGACCAGTAAAGAGCCGAGATGAACAAAAGTTTTAAAACGCACATAGTGAAGCCCAATTCACCCTTTGCCACTACCAATAAAAAAAGAGAGTAGTTACTCATCAGGATTAGCGTCCAAAAACAAAGTCATAAAGGTCAAATCACCTTGAAAATGAGCATTACTCGTTGAACTTCATACAAAAACCTCCTGATATTACCATCTTAAAATGTGCATATTCCATGTTAAAATGTGCATAGATAGGAGGGGGATTTATGTCAGAGAAAGAAATGAAGGAGCTTGAAGGAAAAGTAGCAGACTTTAATCGGTTTAGATTTATACTTCTTTCATTAAGTACTATCCTTTTCCTTGGCGTTATCGTACCTGTAGATGGAAAGCTAGCGTGGATCCCACCGCTATTAATATCGGGTGTATTTCTTTTAATTGCTAGTGCTTTATATTGTCATTTCGAAACAATGAAAGCAACAAAAAAGCTAATGGAAAAACAAAATTAACTTCTAATAAAATGGAATCATTCATAGTAATAACTAACTTGTCTCTAAGCCAAATTTCTTCTCCAAAAAGGAAAGGAGTTTGGTTTTTTTATGTCAAAAATTGATTTAATAGTAAGATAACCTGTTCATTTGAAATGAAAAATTATAAGATAAGAATAAGAAATCGTACAAGTTACATAATTAAGACAAAAGAAACACAACAGTGCCAGACATAATGTTTGTAAGTTCTACTATTAAACTAAATGTTATTAGGTTTCTTAAACTTGAGAATTTGAGGTTAACCGAAGCAGGCGAGTTAGATGAAGACTTCAATTGGACTTGGACGTAGTGGCGGGCTGAAATCCACTGGAGAAGCTAGTTAGTTCAGCGCCACCCCACAGGACGCCAAGCATAATTTTGGGGAGCGATGAGATAGCTCCGCATATCAGCTTTAAGCAACTTTCAAATAAAACCCACATAGTTGAGCCAAAACTGCCCCACCACGAACAAAGATGAAAGTCCTCTATCGCCACCTTAAGGTTCATAAGGAATTGTGAAGATACGGAGGCCAAACCTCGGAGTATCTGTACAAAGTGGTCATTCATATGTAGTGGCGACTGTTCAATCTGTTGGCCCGTTTACAACTCGATCACCATTAGGAGTCGGCTGAACAAAAAGGGCACATTGTCCTGATAAGGTCATTTATCGTAAGATGGATGACGAGCTAACTTCAAGGCATAACCCATCGCCCAAAAGTAACTTTCATATAAAAGAAACACTATTAGGAGAGAATACATTTGATTAAACAGACAAAAAGACCGTTCATTTTAGCCGCCATTATGTTAGCAATGTTTGTCTCAGCCGTTGAAGCTACCATTGTTGCAACCGTTATGCCAGGTATTGTGGTAGACCTTGGCGGATTTTCATTATTTAGCTGGGTTTTCTCTGCTTATTTATTAATGCAAGTTATGACAATACCGATTTATGG
Organism: Alkalihalobacillus pseudalcaliphilus; assembly: GCF_028610675.1. NCBI lineage: Bacteria > Bacillati > Bacillota > Bacilli > Caryophanales > Bacillaceae > Alkalihalobacillus > Alkalihalobacillus pseudalcaliphilus. The sequence goes on along the minus strand of NZ_JAQQWS010000001.1, from coordinate 1,123,116 downwards.
GAAATTAGCAGATATGTATGGCCGAAAAAAGATATTCGCCATCGGTATGTTCTTTTTTCTATTAGGCTCCTTATTATGTGGATTCTCAACATCAATGGAAATGCTTATTTTAAGTAGACTCATTCAAGGAATTGGTGCAGGAGCTGTTCAACCAATGGCGACGACGATCATTGGAGACATTTATACGAAGGAAGAAAGGGCCAATATTCAAGGATATTTATCTAGTGTTTGGGGGATTTCAGCAGTGGCTGGTCCGCTTATTGGTGCGACAATTGTTCAATACTTTCATTGGGCATGGGTATTCTGGGTTAATATCCCGCTTGGCATATTTTCAGTTATTATCATCATTATTTTTCTAAAGGAACCCGTAAATCAAACGAAACAGCAGGTCGACTTTGTTGGAGCGTTCTTACTATTAATAGCCATAGCCTCGGTTATGATTTTATTTTTAGAAACTGGTTTAAGCTGGACATGGCAAGATCCAATATTCTGGGGACTACTAATACTAGCTATGATTTGTTTTGTCTTGTTTATTTACCAAGAGAACAGAGTGAAAGATCCCATTATGACGTTATCACTCTGGCAAAAAAAAGATGTAGCTATCGCTAATATTGCTTCTTTTTCGACGGGAGCTGTCCTTTTAGCCATATCAAGTTTTTTACCAACATATGTGCAAGGAGCATTATCAGCAACGCCACTCATAGCGGGGTTGACCCTCACTGTTATTTCAATTGGTTGGCCACTATCAGCGATGATTGCAGGGAAAATTCTATTAAAGATAGGGTTTAGAAGTACTGCTTTAATTGGAGCAACGAGTCTAGTCATTGGGACGGTTTGTTATAATGTATTACCGTGGCTCTCTACTCCAGCTATTGCAGCAGTAGGTTCCTTTTTTATTGGGATGGGCTTAGGTTTTATGACGACAACCTTTATTGTCTCGATTCAATCAGCTGTTGAATGGAAAGTGAGGGGAGAAGCAACCTCACTAAACTTGTTTATGAGACAACTAGGAGGTAGTGTAGGGGTTGCTTTTTTAGGTGGTTTACTGAATTATCGCATCAAACAAGTTCTAGAAAGCAGTCAGGATCAATTAGGGTTTGAGCCTACTTTAGATGCGGTTAGCTCTATCCTAGAAGGTGAACAAAATCAAATGCTCAGTTCTTTTGAACAAATGGTCATTCAACAGGGCTTACAGGAAGGATATCAAGTTTTATTTATCGCTTTACTAATGCTTGCAGCCATCACCTTTGTAACGGTGATGTTCTTACCAAAGGATCAGATTGAACAAACAAAGCAACAAACGTAAATGGTTTATTTGTCACGTGTTAACTCGAGAAAATGTTTTAAAATGCGGGCTGTTAAACCCCAGATATGATAGTTCTCAAATGTATAGAAATATTCTTCATAGGCAAATTGTCTTTGTAAATAGGCTTCTTTATTAGGAATACGGTCAAATGGGAAGCGTGTATCATCGGCAAGCTTCATCTTTAACATAAAAGGTTCGACATGATAATTAAGTAAATAATGTAATGGCACTGTAAAGGTATGGTCTACCTCATCCTTGTTCACATGTAATGTATGAGCATCGTTAATAAAAGCGACAAACGGGAAGATGATGCCCCGGTTCGGTGTGACCAAATAGTCTAGAGGGGCAATAATCGTGGCATTTTGTGGGAAGATCCCAATTTCTTCTTCCATTTCTCTTAGTGCGGCAGCTTCATTACTTTCATCTGTTGCATCAACACGCCCTCCCGGAAAACAGATTTCACTAGGCTGTGAATGTAAGGAGTGAGCGCGCACTTCAAACAAAACAGAAATACCGTTTTCTGTTTCAAGTAAAGGGATAACGACTGCAGAATGTTTAGGTGATTGCAACCCCATGATATTTGCTTGGCGTCCATTGAGCTTATTTATGATTGCTTCTTTTGAAAAATGTTGCAATGAGTGGCCCCCTTTCTCATTTTGTGATCCGAAGATTTGGGAAAGTTATTTTTACTGTGAGAAGATATTACAAACAAGCAGTTACTTTTCTGAAATTAAGGTACATTAAGTATAGGAAAGGTCAAAGACCTAGCTTCCAAAATGTTCTCTCTACTCTCCCCATTGGAGCGATTCGAAACGTCGAATCGCTCATTTTTTTTACACGGGCAATCAAATTAGTATAAGAGACTTAAAAATTCTTCTTCCGTAATTGCACCAAAATAATGTTTAAGATTTGTATTTGTTAATTCAGCTTTTAAGGCAGTTGGCTCGTAAGAAATGCCAATTAGTAATTGCTCAATATCTTTAACATCACCTACACCAAAAAAGTCGCCATATATTTTGCAGTCAACTATTTTCCCTTTTTTAACATTGATACGTAAATCAATCGTTCCTACTGGGAAACGCTTGGAACGTTGCAAGTCAAAAGCTGGTGATTTACCATAGTTCCAATCCCAATTACGGTAACGTTCTGCAGAAATTTGGTCGATTCCCTTCCAGTCTTCTTCCGTTAAATCTACTTTAGGAATTTCTTCTAGATCGGCAAAGATCGATTGTAAAAGGACTTGCTTCAATTCATTTACCGTCATAGGTTTGTCTAAAAATTCTTCAATATTTGCGACACGGCTACGAATCGATTTAATTCCTTTGGAACGGATTTTTTCATCTTTTACTTTTAGGGCAGAAACGACATTTTCTATTTCTGAAGAGAGCATTAAAGTACCATGACTAAACATTCTACCCTTTGTCGAAAATTGTGCATTTCCAGATATTTTTCTTTCGCCTACTAGTAGGTCATTCCGTCCACTAAGTTCGGCATTTACACCTAAATGATTTAAAGCTTTGACTACAGGTTCTGTAAACTTTTTGAAGTTATGAAAAGATTCACCGTCATCTTTAGTAATAAAGCTAAAATTTAGGTTACCTAAATCGTGATAAACCGCTCCGCCACCAGATAAACGTCGTACGACATGCAGCTCATTTTCTTTTACATAATCTAAATTAATTTCTTCAATCGTATTTTGGTTTTTACCAATAATGATGGAAGGTTCATTTACATAAAAAAGTAAATAAGAATGTTCAGGGTCTAAATGTTTTAACGCATATTCCTCAATCGCTAAATTAATGCGAGGGTCTGTGATATTTGAGTTATCAATAAATTTCATCATGGATATGTTACCTCCTAGCTTTTCTTCTTTAAGTATAATCTTATTTAGGAAGTGAGTCGAGTTATAGATGAGTTTTTAAAAGCGTGTATTCAATCAAGAGATGGAGTGGAAATTTTCAGTTACTTTTACTTGTAAAATGAGTAAATAACGCTACAATTAATAAAAAGAAAGCATACTATATAGAAGGATAGCATTAATGAGTGAATGAGGGGTATTGTTATGGACGGTCAAGAGCGAAGGCAAGAGGTTAAAATGCTTCAACTACTCGAAGAATTAGTGAATATAGATAGTGGTTCGTATGATAAAGAGGGTGTGAATCAAGTTGGCACAAGCTTAAATGCTTATTTTGCAAATTTAGGTTACACGATAGAAATGATACCTGAAAAGGATGTTGGCGATCATTATATAATCTCACACCAGGATGTTCAAAATCCAGAAATTTTACTATTAGGTCATATGGATACAGTCTTTGAAAAAGGAACGGCTAGTGATAGACCGTTTACGATTGAAGGTACAAGAGCCTACGGACCTGGTGTTATTGATATGAAAGCGAGCCTAGTTACAATTATATTTGCCTTAGAGCAGCTAAAAAAGAACCATAGTGAAGCGTATAAGCATGTGAAAATTCTACTTAATAGTGATGAAGAGATAGGTTCCCCTACATCTAGATTATTGATTGAGAAAGAAGCTAAAAAAGTGAAATATGCTTTAGTCATGGAACCAGCAAGAAAAGATGGCTCACTAGTTACGGAGCGAAGAGGACACGGTCATTTTATCATGGAGATACAAGGGAAGGCGGCACATTCTGGTATTGAACCTGAAAAAGGGAGAAGTGCGATACAGGAGCTTGCATGCAAAATAGTGAAACTCCATGCTTTAAATGACTATGAGCACGGAATTTCTGTCAATGTCGGCATGATAGAGGGTGGCGATGCTGTTAATCAAATATCAGCACATGCGATTGGACATATTGATGTACGAGTATCGAAGCCAGAACAAATTGAAGAATTAGAACATAAGATTGAGGAAGTGTGTTCCACTTCAGATGTAGTCGGTACCAAGATCGATTTAACAGGGGATATTAGCCGCCCGCCAATGATAAAAAATAAACAAATCGCGGAATTGTTCGAAATTGTCAAACAGGTTGGAAAAGAGATTAATATGGAGATTAAGGATACTAAAACCGGTGGAGGTTCTGATGCATCCTTTACTGCAGCATTAGGTATACCTACCATTGACGGTCTTGGACCAGTCGGCGGAAATGCTCACAGTGAATACGAATATTTAGAAATTCCATCTTTATTAGAGCGAAAAGAATTACTCGTGAGGCTAATTGAACGTTTGCACCGTGACCAATTAAGTGAAGGTCAAGGGGATTCATATTTGGTTGGTTGATCAAGCTAAGCAGTCTTGCTAATCGGCTAGACTGCTTTTATTCGATAAACGTTCGAATTGGTGGTAACGAGTTCCTTGGAAGGTTAAATGACCAACATCACCTTCTACGATTTGACCAAACTCTTTACTTGACACAACAAATTCCATCCTGTCTCCACTTTCTACTTCAAATGTAGCATAATAGCTTGTCGATGAATGATGGCTGCTGTGATGTACCGTATCTGTATGATGATGAGCTGGACTAGATGAATGTTGACTAACATCGGTTCTTTTTGTAACTAAATGTGCAGGTACAGTTAAAACGGGTTGTTTGTTATTGTAACTCCATTGCTTTATACCTTTAAATACAGTAAATAAAATAACACCTAAGGTAAGAAAAAAGAAAAGAAAAAATACAATAGTGAACCAATCAAAAGGGCTGCCAAAATGGGCTTGCTCAAAAATAGGATCAGACATCATCACACCTCCTTATAAGATATTACGATTATTATGTTAGTAAGGTTTCAAAAGAACTATAGTTATGTCATGATTATACAATACGTCCATGCCAAAGCTCGATTCATTTAGTCACCAACAAACATAATAAGTTGACAACTCATAGCAGTTCAGATATAGTTAGTTTATCAGCAAAACTGAATGAAATTCATTCATTAGAGAGAGCGGTGAGTTAAATTGGAGAAACGTGACAAGATTATTGAAGCAGCTATAAAAGTATTAACAGAAAAAGGAATGGAAAAAACCAAAATATCTGATATTGCGAAAGAGGCTGGGATTGGTCAAGGTACCTTCTATCTTTATTTTTCGACCAAATTAGCGGTTATGCCTGCTATCGCTGAAGTTATGATTTCCAAAATTGAAGCGGGTTTACAAGCACTTACTCTAAAGGAAACAATGAATGAGCAGCTTGAACAAATCGTGGATGTTTTCTTTTCCATAACCCGAGAGGATAAAGAAACTTTTACACTCATTTATGCAGGACTTACACAAACGCAGCATGTGAAAGAGTGGGAGAATATGTATAGCTCCGTCTATTTGTGGTTTGAACAATTCTTAAATCAACACATCTCTATTCAGACGATAGACGTGAAGCATGTAGCAAAGATGTTAGTCGGTTTAATTGAATCAACTGCAGAGCAAGTCTATTTATTTGATGAGCTAGGTACGGAGAATGAAGAGAGTAGAAAGCAATCGTTAATGAAATTTATGGCAGCAGGGTTACAGGTTTAAATAACAATGAATAATAGAGTGAGAGCTAACCGATAAGCATACCAGACACTAATAGAACCGGTATGCTTAAACTTCGGAATAAAAATGAATGAAATTCAGTCATATTTATCTAAATTAATAATAAAGGAGTTTATTTTATGAATAGAGCATGGATTTATGTCGTAATAACATGTGTTTTAGAATTGTTATGGGTTTTTGGGTTTAATGTCGCTCATACGTGGTGGCATTGGGCTTTAGTGATATTGATTATATTAGTTGATTTTTACTTTCTTGCAAAAGCTTGTGAGACTTTACCTACAGGCACTGTTTATGCAATTTTTGCAGCAGCAGGTACAGTTGGAACAGCATTAATGGATATTTTTATATTTAATGGATTTTTAAGCGTATCAAAAGTTGTATTTATTGGCTTACTCGTCGTAGGTGTTATCACGCTAAAGCTTGCTGATAATCACGAAAGTAAGGCAGAAAAAGGAGAGGTGGCGTAGTCATGGGTTGGATTTATGTTTTTGTGTCAGCACTATTTGAAGTGGTTGGAGTAATTGGATTGAAAAAGTTTAGTCAGAAGAAAAATTTTTTGAACCTTCTAATTTTTATTGGTGGTTTTGGACTATCCTTTATTTTACTTTATTTGTCGTTCCAATATATACAAATAAGTATTGCTTATGCCGTTTGGATTGGAATTGGAACAGCCGCCGCGGTACTAGTTAATATGTTGTTTTTTCATGAATCAAAAAGTTCGGCAAGAATTATTAGTTTGATCATTATCGTCATTGGTGTAACGGGATTAAAAGCCGTATCTTAATGAACAATAATCGAAATATAAAAGAAAATAATAGGTACAGACACAGGCGAGCCTAGCTTTTCATACACATGTAGTAATGAAATGTTGGAGGTGAGTCTGTGTCGAGTTTATTAGCTGCTGTTTCATACTTCGTAAAAGAAGTGATTGTGTTTGTCTCTTATGTGAAAAATAATGCCTTTCCACAGCCATTAAAAAAGGATGAAGAAAAAAAATACTTAGCCCTCATGCAGCAAGGAGATGAGGAAGCCAGAAATAAACTAATTGAGCATAATTTACGACTCGTTGCACATATTGTTAAAAAGTTTGAGAATACAAGAGAGGACACGGAAGACTTAATATCTATCGGTACAATTGGATTAATCAAAGCGATAGAAAGCTTTTCTGATGGAAAAGGTACAAAGCTCGCAACCTATGCAGCGAGATGTATCGAAAATGAAATCCTCATGCATTTACGAGCCCTAAAAAAGGTGAAAAAGGATGTCTCTTTACATGATCCAATTGGAACGGATAAAGAAGGCAATGAAATTAGCTTAATCGATGTGTTAAAAGAAGAAAGCGATGATATTGCAGATGTGATTCAAACAAAAATGGAGAAAAAGCAGATCTATGAATTTATCCATGTTTTAGATGGACGGGAAAAAGAGGTCATTGTTGGTCGCTTTGGTCTTGATTTAGAAGAAGAAAGAACCCAAAGAGAAATCGCAAAAGACTTAGGTATATCTAGAAGTTATGTGTCACGGATTGAAAAAAGGGCGTTAATGAAGCTCTTTCATGAGTTTTATAAGAAGAGTCAAGGAATAGGATAGCATGATAAAGTTAAGTAAAAAAAGACCGTGGCTTCCACGGTCTTTTTTTGCCTATTCAAAAGAGCTGCTCAGTGAATTCTTTTTCTTCCTAGCGTTATGTTTTGTTCCCCATTCATGCATGGCTTCTAAAATAGGCTGTAGTGTTTGACCGTATTCGGAGAGGGTATACTCAACTTTAGGTGGAACCTGTGCGTATACTTTCCGCGTAATAATCTCCTCGTCCTCAAGCTCTCTCAGTTGTTTCGTTAACATCCTTTGCGTAATACCAGGTAAATGCTTTTGTAACTCGCTGAAGCGTTGTGTTCCTTCTTTTAATAAATGCAGGAGTATTATAGGCTTCCATTTTCCAACAATAATGTTTAATGCGTCTTCCACTTTACATAAATTAGGTTCTAGTTTCAAAGGATTACCTCCATAGTACCTTTTTGTATACTACCGCACATCAAAGTGCGTACTTAACAAATATACGGGTAGCATTCATACTAATAATAAGCTATTTTAAACAAAAAAGAAGAGAAGTACAACAGAAAAGAAAGGTTGTTTTTCGATGAATGAATTTCGTATTACTCCTGAGAACGGGTTAGAATTCGGACTTTATACTCTAGGAGATCATCTTCCGAACCCGCATACCAATGAACGAGTTTCAGCAAAGCAACGATTAGAAGAAATTATTGAAATGAGTAAGTTAGCTGAGCAAGCTGGAATTGATTTTATTGGTATTGGAGAAAGCCATCAAGAATATTTCGTTACACAGGCTCACTCGGTTGTTTTAGCAGCTATCGCTCAAGCAACGGAAAAGATAAAAATTGCGAGCACTTCAACGATTGTGAGTACATTAGATCCAGTTCGTGTCTATGAAGACTTTGCAACGATTGACCTGATTTCAAATGGGAGGGCAGAAATCGTTGCCGGAAGAGCATCTAGAATCGGTTTATATGAATTATTAGGATATAGTTTGAATAATTACGAGGAGTTATTTGAAGAAAAATTTGAGCTGTTACAAAAGATCAATCGAGAAAGCCGTGTCAATTGGCAAGGAAATTTTCGAGCGCCACTAAAGGGTGCAGAGGTCATTCCCCGTGCCATCAATAATCTATTACCGATTTGGCGTGGTGTAGGTGGAACTCCTGCGAGTGCAATGAAGGCAGGTTATGCCGGAGTACCAATTTTCCTTGCTCATTTAGGTGGAGCGGCAACTTATTTTAAACAAACAATTGATGCATATCGTGAGGCGGCGGCTTCAAGAGGACATAACGTTTCAAAGCTTCCTATATCAACGGCAGGTTTCTTTTATACTGCAGAGACCACACAGCAAGCACAACAGGAATATTATCCTTATATAAATGAAGGAATGAAAAAGACGAATGGTAGAGGTTTTCCAAAGCAGGAATTTGCACAAAGTGCGGACGTGCGTAGTGTTGTTAATGTAGGGAGCCCCCAACAAATAATCGAAAAAATTCTCTATCAACACGAATTATTCGGTAATCAGCGATATATTGGTCAGTTAGACTTTGGTGGAGTTCCGTTTCCACAAATCATGAAAAATATTGATTTAATTGGTTCAGAGATCATTCCTGCGATCAAAAAACATACAGCTAAAAAGTAGGAGAAGGAGAATTGAAATGAAAGCAGTTGGATTAATTGGCTCTACGGTTGGTTCCAAAACAAAAATAGCAATTCAATCTACAATGAGTGAACTAGCAGACAAACATCCCGGGATAGATCAGACGATTATAAACCTTGCCGATTTTTCAATGGCATGGAGTGACGGAAGGAATTTCCTTGATTATCAAGGTGATACACAATTTGTGACTAAAACCATCATGGAGGCTGATATTCTTTTTATCGGAACACCTGTTTTTCAGGCATCTATACCTGGAAGTTTGAAAAATATCTTTGATTTGCTCCCTCAAAAAGCTTTTCAAAATAAAACAGTTAGTATCGTTGTAACAGCAGGATCCTCCAAACATTATTTAGTAGCGGAGCAACAACTTAAGCCGATTTTAAATTACATGAAGGCACATGTGTTACCGAGTTATGTTTTTATAGAAGAAAAAGATTTTATGAATAAAAAAATGATCAATGATGATGTATTCTTTCGATTACGGGATTTAGTCATGGATACGGTATTATTTGCTGAAGCACATGAAAAACTTCGTGAAATAAAAGAAGCCGAGTATGACTTTTAGTTTCATAAGTAATTGTTCGCAACTTTGAGTGGAGGCTGGATATGGTATACCGATTTTAAATTCATGTTTCTTACCTTCCCTTCATAAGAATAAGGCAAGATAGGTAGGAAAGGAAGCTAACGTATGAAATTAGAACGGGAGTTTCATGTGAAGGGTATTGCGACATTGCTGATGGAAAGCCGATTCGATTAAAAGGAAAAAAATGAATATAAAATGGTGGCAAGAGCACCCGTCGGACAAGGTCATCCTTTTTTGTTAGCAATGAGCAACGCAACATGCTCGAGCTTTACATGCTAATTTAGGAATGCCCAAAAACGATTAAACAACCATGTACACTTTTGGGTGGCAAAAGGCGGTACTAAGTTGTAGGAAATGTGAGGGAGTAACAACATAAGCAGAAGTAAAAGCACTTTTTTAGTCCAAATACACTTCTAAAGATTTCACTCCTTGAATCAAGGGAAATAAAAAGGTGATGATAGTCTAAAACCAACCTCAGTTTGTTTTCGTCAAAAAAATAAAGAAAACAAATGAAAAGAGGTTTCCTTATGTACTTATCTGATTTAGTAAGTATATTTATTGTAATCGTCATCCCCGTTTTATTAATTTTTGCTATTGGTTATATGCTTTGGCTAAAGCACAAGCCTTTCAAGTTGAAAGACCTTGATTTATGGAAAGAAGCGAGCAAATTTTTAATGCTTATTTATAGTGTTTATTTACTTTATTACGGGCTTTATAATGGCATTGGTTATGGAGGCTATTTTAGTTATAATCTTGTCCCGTTTCACACGATCTTTTCCTATACGGAAATGCTCATTCATGATCCAATCATGCAAAAAACGGCCTTCTGGAATTTGCTCGGAAATGTCTTATTAACACTACCATTTGGTTTTTTTATCACAATTATGTTCCAAAAAATGAAATGGAAAACGATTGTCGTAAGCAGCGTATTGTTTTCGATTAGTATTGAATCTGGACAATTCATATTACATTTATTACGAATTTCGAGCAGAACCATCGATATTGATGATGTCATCCTTAACACATTAGGTAGTATATTAGGGTATGTAATCGCTAATAAACTGTTGGCGTTACGCCAAAACAACAGTAGAACCAATGAAAGCAAACAAATAGCCTAATAAACCGATCAATAATAGTAAAAGCACGGCAAATAATCCAAATTAGTTAAATTTGAAAGGTTGCTGTAGAAAAAGATTCAGCGTACAGCACAAACAGCAGCCAACAAAGATGAAAGTAGTGGCGACTGTTCAAACTGTTGGCACATTTACAACTCGCTCGCCATTAGGAGTCGGCCTGAACAAACAGGGAGCACTGTCCTACTAAGGTCATTGATCGCAAGATGGATGACGAGCTAACTTCACGGCACAAACTATCGCTCATAAGTAACTTTTATACAAAATAATTCAAGCAGAAAAAAATTCTTTCTGCTTTTTTTGACGTTTTTTTCGATGTGAAAAAGGACATTATAAAGAAATGAGCTTAAAAAAAGCTTAAAAATAAAGGTTATGTGTATATTTTTCCTAATGGCAACTTTCTTTCGCACATTAAATAAGTTTTGTATTGCAAAAAAAGGTTGCTATAGACCCACATGCAAAGCACTTGCTATGATGACATAGGAAGTGAGGAGGTTATGAATTGGTGGAAGAAAAACGCTATCAGGATTTAAAAAAAGGTGAAAAAGGAGCCGTTATTAGTATTGTTGCTTATCTCATACTTGCGGTATTAAAACTGTCAGTTGGATTTTATGCCAATTCTGCTGCTTTAAAAGCAGATGGTTTAAATAATGCAACAGATATCGTCGTTTCCATTGCGGTATTAGTGGGACTCCGCATGTCACAAAAACCACCTGATCATGATCATCCATATGGACATTGGAAAGCAGAAACCGTTGCATCACTCGTTGCCTCCTTAATTATTATGGTTGTGGGTATTCAGGTGTTAATTGGGGCAGTCCCTGCGTTATTCGCAGGAGAGCAAGAAGCACCAGATGTCATTGCTGCATGGGTTGGGGCTTTTAGTTTTGTCGTGATGATTGGTGTATTCTTATATAATCGAAACCTAGGTAAAAAGATAAATTCTCAAGCCGTAACTGCCGCCTCCAAAGATAATTTATCAGACGCACTCGTAAGTATTGGTGCAACGATTGGTATTATTGGGGCACAATTTGGCTTTGCTTGGTTAGATCCTCTTATCGCTGTACTTGTCGGTTTAATTATTTGTAAAACGGCGTGGGAAATTTTTAAAGATGCAACCCATTACTTAACAGATGGTTTTGAGAAAAGTGAATTAGATGAATGTCGAAGAACTGCCTTATTAATTGATGAGGTAGAAGAAGTGAAAGAAGTAAAAGCGAGATATTATGGGAATAGTTCGGTCGTGGATATTGTGATTGAAGTGAACGGAAGCTTAGATGTACGTGACGCTCATGATATTTCTGATAAGGTCGAGGAAATTATTAAAGAAAAACATAGAGCGATAGATGTCCATGTCCATGTTGAACCTAATGAAAATACAGAAACCCCTCCAAAGCTTTAATAGCTGTAGAGGGGTTTATTTTTTTAGTAAAAACCGACATGTTGGTCCTCATTGCCTTCAAACCAGTCGCCCTTTTTACTTTTTTTCTGTTCTTTTTCCATCGATTTTATGATTTCATCGATATGAATGGTTTCTTTTTGATGCCATTCGAGTGCAGAGCTAATAAAGAGTTCTTTAATTTGAGCAAAGGAGAAGCCTTTAGTTTTTTTTGTTAAAGCATTTTGAGCCTCTTTTGAAAGGAAATGATCAAAGCCCAGTCGTTCAATGAATTGTTCTCGCAGTGCTTCATCGGGTAACTTAATTTCATAAGCACGATCAAAGCGACCGGCACGATTCATAAGACCCGGATCAATTTTCTCAGGATAATTAGTCGTACCAATAAGAAAGATACCTTCTTTGGAAGTAGCTCCATCTAACGTATTTAAGAAATAAGAACGAACACCACTTGGCATCGAATCAATGTCTTCAATAACAAGGATCATTGGAGAAAGTCGATTGACTGAATTAAAGACAGTTGTAATAGAATCACTATTGGTGTATTCGGTAATTTGCCAATAAGCAACCGGTGCTTCAATCGTATTAGCAATCGCTTTTACAAGACTCGTCTTGCCGTTTCCCGGCGGTCCATACAGTAAGACACCTCGTTTATAAGGAACATTGTAGGTTTGAAAGAAGCTACGATCTTCATTAAAGAATTGATCAAGTACAGCATAAAGGTCGTTTTTAATCTTTGGATTTAATACGACATCTTCCCGTGTTAATTCTCGATTAATTGGCTTATGATCTTGTTCAATACCATGCATGGTATCTGTAAAAACTAACACCTCATTTTTACTTTTAAGCCATAATCGTTTGCTGATAGATTGCAAGAAAGCTGTTAAGGCTTTGTCGTCAGTAGCTAAGATTGTACTGTAATACATTTGGTGATTGGTCTCATCAAAATAAGGAATTTGTGCAAAAGCAACACCGCTATCACGATAAGCATAAACTTGATTTTGTGAGGAATGGATCACGCGAAAGTGAGAAAGGTCCTCTTCATTTTCGAATTCAAAGGTTTTACCTTCAAGCTTTTCAAAAACTTGTGCAATATGGACAAGCTCATCACTTTCTGATTTGACATCTTCCTGTAAAATCGACCATAATTCATAATGGCCTATGTTTAAGCTATAAACGTGAAAATTTTCATGAAAATGCTCGTATAAAGCATGTTGAATATTCGTAATGATCCTTGCAATAGCAGGATACCCCTTCATATCATCGTTTTCAGTTGGCTTTACTTGATAAATAAATGGTAAGGTCAAACGTGTTCCTTCTTTCTTTTCAGTATTTTCTTAATTCTATCATAAAAATAGGAAATTGAATATTGAGGTAAAGTCTGCCCATTTCCCGAAGTGCTTTAAAAAGGTGAGAACCATCGCCCTTAGTATAATTTCATATAAACCCCGTAAAAATGCTAATCTAGGAATGCCCAAAAACAATTAAATAACAATGTACACTTTGGAGCTGGTAAAAAGAAACACTATCTTGTAGGAAAAGCCGGGAAGTAACGACATATGTTTTATGAACTTGAGAAGTAGCAGCGAGCAACGCTCCATGTTCGCACTAGTAGATAAAACAAAAAGCCCCCAAGAGGACCATTTGAATTAAAGTGGATCTGTATAAATAATACGTGGCTTTATTTCGATGTATTGAATATGACGACCATTACTTTCATGTACGGTGAAGTCATAGCCAGTTTCATGAACAGAAGAACCAACGGCAGGATTTAAATTTCTCGTTAAAAACCAACCGCCAATCGTATCAACCTCTGGATGGTTAATCGAGATAGGTAGCAACATATTAATATCCTCAAGGAGTAATCGACCATTGACAATGAAATGCCCCTCGTTAATCATCCTAATTTCAGAAACTTCATCATGGTCAAATTCATCACGAATTTCGCCAACAATTTCCTCAACAATATCTTCTACCGTAACGAGTCCTGAAGTTCCACCATACTCGTTAAATAAAATAGCGATATGAATATGTTCTTTTTGCATTCTTACGAGTAAATCGTCAATACGGATCGATTCAATGACTTGAATAATCGGTTTGACATATTGATGAATATCAAAAGGAAGATTTTGGTCATCAAGGCGACTCGTTAAAAATTCCTTCACGTTCAGAAATCCAATAATATGATCTTTATCTTCAGCAGTGACAGGGTAGCGTGTATAACGACCGGTTTTAATTGTCGTTAAAATTTCTTCAATGGAGTCATGAATAGAAATACTTATGACATCTGGTCGAGGTACCATGATTTCCTTGGCCACTCGCTCATCAAATTCGAAGATATTATTGACGAATTTAAATTCATTTTTGTTAATTTCACCGCTCTTGTAACTTTCAGTCATAAGCTGACGTAATTCTTTTTCTGTATGAGCAACATCTTTGGTTAGGGAAGGCTTTAGAGAAAACAGACCTTCAAGACGCCTGCGTATTCGAGCAAAGGCTACAATGAAAATAATCTTAAGCCTTGCTAATAATTTTGTACGCCACAAAAAGAAGACCATGAGCAAAATGAGCAAAGTGACAAGAAGTATTTTCAAACTGGTCAATAGATGGTCTTACTTTTTCGGTAAGACCTACACCCCCTTCAGAGTACCTTCAATGTGACGAGCTCGGTACATATCATGAGTCTACACTTTATTTGACAAGTGTGATTAATGACTGAATTAATGAGAAGCTGTCTTTGGAAATATTATTTTTTAACTCCTGTTGGTCTAAATGACTCATTTTACCAAGAACCTTAGAAACATCTTGTTCAAGGTTTTGGATTTTTAGTCGTAGTTCTTGAATGTCGACTTCTTCTGAATGCCTAGTGATGATATTTTTCTTTATGGCTTCTAATGACATTCCTTTTGCTTTACAATTTTCAATATAATGAAGGCGCTCAACCTGTGATTCATCATAATAACGATAGTTAGAAGAAGACCGTTCCACTTTTAATAAGCCTAAATTTGTATAGTAGTCGATCGTACGTTTTGTTACATGCGATTTTTCTGCTAATTCACCAATTTTTAATTTCGTATTCCCAAGTGATAAACCTCCAAACTGTAACGTGATCGTTAAATGTACTACTATTATACTGTTTTTTTGCAAATAGATAAATAGTATTTACAGTGTTTTACAGCTTTTAAGAATAAAAGATTAAAGAAATAGGCAACTTTTTTTATCAAAGATGTCTCTTACATAGTAGAGATAAGAAAAGGAGGGAAGTATTTGGGAGTATGGCAGATTTTTTTAACCGTCTAGAGAGAGCATTTTAGAGGTGTTATAAGTGTAAGTGAGTGGGTAGTAAAAAAGCAAACCAATGCGAGAAAATGTCTTGGAGTTAAGCCTGAAAGTAACAACACCAAAGCACAAAAAGGGCTCTAGTGTTGTAAGGCAAAGTAGTATGCTCATTGATAGAAGCAAGTTTAACACAGCCTAACAGCAATGGCCCTAACTTCTTTTTCAAATTCAACATAGCGAATCCCGATTCACTCCGTCACTAAAAAAAGCTCGCTCCATAAAATAGGAGCGAGCTTTTTTCATTAGCTAATGATCATATAAACAAAGAATCCGATAATGAGTATGAGCGGAAGAATAAGAATATAAATGATCGACATGTTCTTAAAGCTTTTTTGGCTAGAATAATTTGTATCATCCGCATTTAAGCCAGCCATGATCGTAATGACAAGACCAATGACACTAGCAATGGCCGCAAAGATTATAAGATAAATCATAAAACGGAACTCCTTTAAATGAAAGACTATTACTTAAAGCTTAACATATTTCCTCTTTAAAGAGCTTGCTTGATGGCCTATATTTAGACACCGGAGGCCAAATGCTTCTCAGCCCTTCGCTGAACAATCATCAAACGGACAAAGAAACCAATGGCTGCACAGGTGAGACCGATCGTAATGCCAACCCAAAAGCCTTTTGGACCAAGCTCAGTAAAAGCGGCCAATGAATACCCGACTGGAATACCAATAATCCAATAGGAAGTAAAGGCAATAATGAACGGTAATTTGACATCTTTAAAGCCCCTTAATACACCTTGTAAACTAGATTGCAAGGCATCGGATATTTGATAAAAAATCGCAATAATAAAGAACTGACCTGCTAATATAATTACGTCTCTTTCCGTTGAATAGATGCTAGCAATATCTTCACGGAAGATAAAGAGGAAAATCGAGGCAATGGCTAAAATACCGACACCGCCGCCAACACCTACATACGTATACTGTTTGGCTGCATCTAACTTTTTTCCACCAACCGAATAACCAACGAGAATCGTTAAGGCCATCGATATACTTAAAGGAATCATAAAGATAAGTGAGGTGAAATTTAAAGCAATTTGATTGGCTGCTATCGTAACGGTAGAAAACATCATCCCGATCAGTAATGTCATCACCGCAAAGATACTCGCTTCAAAAAAGATGGATAAACCAATAGGAACGCCAATACTTAGCTGCTCCTTCCAAGCCTTTAAAGATGGTTTAAACCAGTTGACAAAAATTTTGTAGGGACGCATAGGACTAAGCTTAAAAGTCATATATGCTCCTAGAAATAAAATAATCCAATACGTAATTCCCGTCGCATAACCAGCCCCGATACCGCCTAAAGCAGGTAAGCCAAAATTTCCAAAGATTAATCCGTAGTTTAACAGAGCACTAATGGGAACCGCAATAATGGTAATAAACATCGTAATCCTCGTAAAACCTTGTGCATCAAAGAAATTCCGAATAACCGTAAATAAAAATAAAGGTAAAATTCCAGTAGATAAACCGACTAAATAATGAAATGCAATATGATGGACATTCGGATCAAGATTCATAATGGCTAGTAATGGGTCCAAAAAAAGAGCCCCTGCTATAAACACAAGAACAGCTAGACCGATTGCTAAATAAATAAATTGTGTAATCGTAAAGCTAATTTTATGTCTTTGACCAGATCCCATGTATTGAGCGACTATCGGCGTGACGGCTAATAAAATACCATTAATACCTGTAAAAACAGGCATCCAGATGCTTGAGCCTATCGCCACCCCGGCAAGATCATCAGTACCGGCTCTTCCACTCATCATCGTATCGACTAATGAAATGGCATGTAAGCCGAGTTGTGTGACCATAATGGGCCATAATATCGTTAAAAAGAGAGAGAATTTCTCTTTAAATGTTGTAGCATGATACATGCTCTCACCTCTTTCTGTTTCATTTAGCTTTTTGTGAGCCCGGACCAGTAAACGTGCCACGATGCTTCTAGTTTTCTTTTTGTACGATCTAATCCACCGTAAACGAGTTCTAGACAAATGGAATCGATTAAAGCAGAGAAAGAAAGAGTAGCCGTTTTGGCATCAACTTGAATAATTTGGTTTCGTTCTGCTTGTTCAAATTGTTGAAAATATAAAGCATCAACGGCATCAATATAGTCATAAACGGCATTCATAACTTGTTCATATAAATGAATAGATGGAAAAAATGAGATACGGAGCGAAAACTTTAGACGGTAATCGTCTTGGTAGCGCTCCATATAACTGCTTAATGCATCAAGCAGACAGTCATACAAAGGCTGTTTGGCTTTTAATTCAAGAGAGTGACGAATTCTACGCAATTCGATGTCAAAAGTCTCTTCCACAAGCTGTAAATAGAGTTCGTCTTTATTTTTGAAATGGGAGTAGATGGATTGTTTTTTGATACCGACTTTATCAGCAATTTGTGACAATGATGTTCCTTCGTATCCTTGTGTGGCAAAAAGCTCTAGAGCAGCCTTTTTAATCGCGTCATAACTCATAGGATCTCCTTCTTGTATTAAGTCTTTATCTAACTGACGACCGTTCGTCAAGTCATTTTAACAAAGAACAATGGGGTTGGCAATGTGTTTTCTTTAGGAATTTAATGGGCAATACTTATTTCTCTTAACGAATAGATGTGTCTCGCACATACATGGGTACTACTCCAGTTAAAAACACCATGCCTGGGACAATGTAATCAAGACTCCGTGAGCAAAAACTAGAATTCGTGCATATGAGTTAAGGATCTTGCTGATTCGCTTCATTTTTTAACCTAATGAAAAAATATTCAAATAGGTATTTGATTGTTGACAAATCATGTAGAGATTCATAGAATGGAATTAATCAAATGAATGTTTGAATGAGGTGGTTGGAAATGGTAAAATCAGAAAAACTTACAAAACAAACAGATATGTGCGAAGTATTTTGTTACGATGAGAAAATCGTGGAGACAGTAAAGGGGAAAATGGAGCAAGTTGAATTAAGTCCAGTAGCCGCTATTTTTAAAGCTCTTGCTGATCCAACGAGATTAAAAATAACCTATTCATTAACCCAAGAAGAGGAGTTATGTGTTTGTGATGTTGCCAATATTATTGGAGCCACAACAGCGACAACTTCTCACCATTTACGTATGCTTAAAAATCTTGGCATTACAAAAAGTAGAAAAGAAGGTAAGCTTGTTTTTTATTCTATTGATGATAAGCACATTGAAGAGCTCGTCATGACGGCACTTGTACATGCGGGGGAAGGCAAAGGAAGTGATTAAATGGCTAAGCATCAAGAGGAAGTTTATCGTCTTACTGGGTTGTCATGTGCTAGCTGTGCTGTGACCTTTGAAAAAAATGTGCGTAATCTAAATGGAGTGTCAGAAGCTAAGGTGAATTTCGGAGCTTCCAAAATTACGATAACTGGAGCTGCAACTGTTGCTGACATTGAAAAAGCCGGTGCATTTGATGGTATCAAAATTGTTGAAAACAACCAATCGGAAACATTTCAAAAGAAGCGACTATGGCAAGGGAACTTACACGTTATCATTTCCGCATTACTTATTTTAGCGGGCTTAATTTTGCAAGCCAATTTAGGGTCTGGTCATCCTATTGTCACGAGTGCATTTCTAGCAGCAATGGTGATCGGTGGTTATTCCCTTTTTATGACGGGACTCAATAATTTACTTAGACTACGCTTTGATATGAAAACATTAATGACCATAGCTGTTATTGGTGCAGCGATTATTGGTGAATGGGTTGAAGGGTCTATTGTCGTCATTTTATTTGCGATAAGTGAGGCACTTGAACGCTATTCAATGGATAAGGCCAGACAATCGATTCAATCGTTAATGAATATTGCTCCAAAAGAAGCTCTTATTCGTCGCGATGGGATTGAACAAATGCTCCATGTCGATCAAATTAACATTGGTGATACGATGATTGTGAAGCCGGGACAAAAGCTCGCCATGGATGGTCAAGTCCTTCAAGGAAGGTCAGCTATTAATGAAGCGGCGATAACCGGTGAGTCTATACCACAAGAGAAACAATCAGGAGACTTCGTTTATGCAGGTACATTAAATGAAGAAGGTATTTTAGAAGTAGAGGTGACGAAATACGTTCAAGATACGACGATAGCAAAAATTGTACATCTTGTTGAAGAAGCTCAGGCCCAGCGTGCTCCAGCACAAGCCTTTGTTGATAAATTTGCTAAATATTATACGCCTGCCATCGTCTTATTAGGTGCACTGGTTGCGATTGTGCCACCAGCTTTCTTTGGACAAATATGGTCTGATTGGATCTATCTTGGTCTTGCGGTTTTAGTTGTTGGTTGCCCGTGCGCTTTGGTTATTTCAACACCTGTTGCGATCGTGACAGCAATTGGAAATCTAGCTAAAAACGGTGTTTTAATTAAGGGCGGTGTTTATTTAGAAGAAGCGGCCGCTCTAAAGGCGATTGCTTTTGATAAAACGGGTACATTAACTTACGGGAAACCGGTAGTAACTGAGTTTTTACCAAACGAGAAATATCATGATCAAGAAAATTTATTAGCCATAATTGGTGCTTTAGAAAGCCAATCTCTTCACCCATTAGCCTCAGCAATTGTAGAAAAAGCAAAGCTAGAAGGGTTTGATTATGAAGGATTAAATGTTCAGAATTTCCGCTCGATTACAGGTAAAGGAATCGAGGGAGAAATTGATGGTACGTTTTATGTCATCGGAAAGCCAGAATATATGAAAGGAATCGTGACAACGGAGGATTACCGACAATTTGAAGGACATGTACTTCGTTTACAGGAACAAGGAAAAACCGTCATGTTGGTTGGTGCGGAGGATCAATTACTGGCACTGATTGCCGTAGCAGATCAAGTTCGTTCGATTAGTAAAAACACAATGAAGCAATTAGCTTTATCAGGCGTACAAAATACGGTCATGCTTACCGGTGATAATCAAAGAACGGCAGCAGCAGTTGGAAAAGAGGTTGGAGTTACTGATGTTCGGGCCGAGCTATTACCGGAAGATAAATTAAAGGTAGTTAAACAATTAAGGGAAAAGCATCAACACGTAGCCATGGTTGGTGATGGTGTCAATGATGCTCCGGCGTTAGCGGCGGCGAGTGTTGGAATTGCGATGGGTGGTGCCGGTACGGATACGGCCTTGGAAACAGCAGATATTGCTTTAATGAGTGACGATTTGAGGAAATTACCTTTTACAATAAAGGTTAGTCGTAAAGCTCTAACGATTATTAAGCAAAATATTATCTTCGCACTAAGTATCAAAGCGATTGCCTTATTACTCGTTATTCCAGAATGGTTAACGCTATGGATGGCAATACTTGCAGATGTTGGAGCGACACTTTTGGTCACATTAAATGGTATGCGTCTCGTTCGAATGAAGGATGAAGATGAAGCTCACCACAATTAAAAGGAGAACAGTTAATGGAATTTACTATGAATGAACATAGCTTTTCAACGAAATTACCTTTCGGAGAGTTAGAAGTTTCCGGAAATGAAGAGTATGGTTTTCGACCATATCAACTACTTGTCTCAGCCGTGACTGTTTGTAGTGGCGGGGTACTTCGTAAGATATTAAATAAACAAAGGCTCACTTTTGAGGATATTAAATTAAGAGCTGATGTCACAAGAAATGAGGCAAGCGTCAACGAAATCACAGATATTCATATTCATTTCACGATTATTGGTAGTCAAATAAGTGATGAAAAGCTTGAAAAGGCGTTAGCTTTAACAAGGAAAAATTGTCCAATTGTCCAATCGGTAAAAGATAGCATACGTATAACCGAAACATTTGAACAAACGAAAATGTAAAGAAACTCTCCGTTTTATGTACGATGAATCGTTACATAAACGGAGAGTTTTTTGTTAGGGTGTGTATCTAGAAGGATGAGGACCTTCATGTGCAGAGCATGGAGAGATACGAGAGATAACACCTTCCAAAAAAGCAATTAAAATCTTACGTGTAGATATGCAGAGAAGTAAGAGCAAAATGTCCAGATATCACTACATGAAATATTACATTCCTGAGACTAGATGAAATCTTTTTGTTATATAGCCGTTCTTTTCCTAGAGGAAGTTTGTCAATTTACCATCATTTTATTGAAAGAATAGGACGATAGAAAGATATCTTGAAAAAGCATTTAGTTATTATTACTTGTTTTAACAATAAGTGGTTTACAAGTAATTGCCTATTCATTTATGATCATTTCATCAATAAAATTAACAAAAGAATCAGAATTTTTTTTCGCCGAAAGTGATTTCAGCTATGTGAAGTGGGGGCATTACCAACTTAGGGAGGTGATGCAAATAAGAGCATAAGTAAGAATGATGTGATCACAAATGTTATCTTCTGAACCGAGGAATCTATATTTGGATAACAAAGGGAGGAATGAGATGTGAATCAAGGATGGAAAAAACTTCTCACAATGACAGCGGTTGTTTTATTATTTTCATTAACAAGTATGACAGTATTGGCAGATGAAGAGAAAAAGACCTATTTAATCGGGTTCCATAATCAGCTAGATGTCAACGAATTTATTGAGGAGGATGTAACGAATACAAATGGCGTGCAATTATATACGTCAGAGGATAAGTCTGCACAGGTACAATTAGAGGTCTTACATGAATTTGAGCAAATCCCAGTTGTTGCTGTTGAGCTGAGTCCAGCTGATATCAAGGCATTAGAGGCAGAGTCAGGTATTGCCTATATTGAAGAAGACTTTGACGTTACGATTGCGAACCAAACCGTACCGTGGGGAATCGCTCAGGTACAAGCTCCACAAGCGCATGAATTAGGCCACAGTGGGTCAGGAACAAAAGTAGCGGTACTTGATACTGGTATTGCTGAGCATGCTGATTTATTCATTCATGGAGGAGCAAGCTTTGTTGCAGGTGAGCCAGATTATCATGATTTAAATGGGCACGGAACTCACGTAGCAGGAACAATCGCTGCACTTAATGATGGAGCCGGAGTAATCGGTGTTGCACCAGACGCAGAATTATATGCGGTCAAAGTATTAGGGGCAAGTGGTAGTGGTTCGGTAAGTTCAATTGCACAAGGTTTAGAATGGGCTGGTGATAATGGTATGGACGTAGCCAATCTAAGCTTAGGTAGCCCGGTTGGTAGTGATACGTTAGAGCAAGCAGTTAATTACGCAACGGATTCAGGGGTTCTTGTTGTGGCTGCTTCTGGTAATAGTGGGTCAGGGACTGTTTCTTACCCAGCTCGATATGATAACGCATTTGCTGTTGGTGCAACAGACCAAGTGAATAACCGTGCAAGCTTTTCACAATATGGAACGGGGTTAGATATTGTCGCACCTGGTGTTGAAGTTGAAAGTACGTACTTAAATGGTGAGTATGCGAGCTTGAGTGGTACTTCCATGGCGACACCACATGTCGCGGGGGTCGCGGCGTTAATAAAAGCTAAAAATCCAATGTTATCTAATGAAGAGATTCGTCAGCAATTAGTTCAGACAGCTACACCGTTAGGAAGTGCTGATATGTATGGAAGTGGTTTAGTTAATGCAGAGGTGGCTGTACAATAAGAGAATATAAAAATTTTACTTAAAAATCCAAAAGTCGATGGCCTTATACATGAAAGGTCATCGACTTTTTTGTGAATAAAAGGTCTAAGCGTACTCATTGATTTTGATCGGTACTCTCGACTTCTTCTTGCATCGGAAGTGGGAGTGTAGGCATTAATCCATTCGAATTGCCACTATAAAACTGCGGTACTTCACCAGGAATAAAAGCAAAGCCTACAGGAATCGTGGTGCTAACTGGGTCCTCATAAGTGGCGAAAGGGATAATAATTTTTGCATTCACTTCAAAATCGATCGCCATGCGTAAAAACGTATTGTTAATGCCGAGCTGCTCGGCCCGTTCATTTAAATCAACGTCGATATCGGCAAGGGCAATGAATTCAATGGGAACTTTGGGCCCTAAGCTTGCAAGTAAGCTACTGCCCGTCGCATGACCAAGCGGTATATTATATAATAAACGAATTTCATTCCCATCATTTTCAGCATTTGTTGAAGATACAGCTTCTATATCTTCAATCAGAGTCCCCTTCTCTAATAGATGGATATACTCTTGAGAATTGGCGATTAATGACGTCAGCATATTTTTATAAATCTCTGTATCAAAGTAATAATAGATTAAGTTGCCATTTGGGTCTAATTCGTATTTTAAAGTTTCATTGAGGTTGACCGTTTCTTCTGAACGACTGACTGCATATTCAATAATACTTGTTCCTATTTTTTGCGTTTCCATTTGGGCGATATTTGAAATGGCTGGCCGTATTTGTTTTTCAACAATTAAAAAGCCAATCAATGTCATCAATACAAATAAAATAAAAGAAATGACAAGACGCTGTCCAAAGCTAATTTCCGTTTTATTTTTATTGAGATAATATTTCTTACGTGAACGATTAAGCATAAGATCCTCCTTAAGCTTAAGACATAGATGTCGTTATTTTAATCTATATGCACAAATGTGCGAGACTTGAACAAGATCTTTTCTAAGAGGAAAACACAAAAGTATGAGTAAAATTGCAGCGACAAACAACGTGAATTAAAATAAGACTATAAAGGGGGAGAATATCATGAAAATTATTGTTATTGGTGCAGGTGCACTAGGTGCTTATTTTGGTGGAAGATTAGAGGAAACGGGTCAGGAAGTACGTTATGTCGTTCGTTCGAAAAGAAAAGCAGAAATTGAAGAAAAAGGTCTATATATACATAGTTCAGCAGGAGATTATGCAATAAGAGAACCGCAATTAGTAACCGAATTAACAGAAGTGAATGACGTTGATCTTGTTCTATTAGCGGTAAAAGGTCAGCATCTCCAAGGGACAATTCCGACACTCAAAGAGTTAGTTCAAAAAGGAGCAAAAGTCCTGCCATTATTAAATGGAATCGAGCATATTTCAGTATTACAAAAAGAATTAGGGGAAGAGGTTGTGGTAGGTGGGCTATCATTCATCATAGCTACTCTTAACGAGGATGGACATGTTGTACATTCAAGTGCTTTCCATGACTTAATTTTTGGACCTTTACATGAATCACAGAAAGAATTTTGTACAGAGTTACATTCAATTATGGAAAAGGCAAATTTCACTCAACAGCTGGCAACGGATATTTACGTAAAAATGTGGGAGAAATATATGTTTATTTCAGCGTTTTCAGGAATTACGACAGCTACAAATTTATCGATCGGCCCTGTCAGAGAAGAAAAGGAAACATTACATGTTACGAAGATGTTACTCGTAGAGCTAAAGGAACTAGCCAACAGTTATGGAGCAAACTTAACGGATATACAAGTTGAACAAGCATTGGAAAAGGTGATGCAATTAAATGAAGAGGCAACATCCTCCATGCACCAAGACCGAAGAAAGGGCTTAACCTTAGAAGTTGACCATTTACATGGTGGGGCGGTACGTTTGGCTAAAGCAAAGGGTGTAGCAATTCCGTATACTGAAACAATTTTAGGAATGATTAAGCCATTTGAGAATCGCTAAAGGGTGTTTAGGGGGAAGTGCCAATGATAGATAGTGCGACATTAAAAGTATGGGAAGAACGTTTGTTCAAGGATTTTGACGTATTTTTCTTTGAAAATAAAGAGGAGGCCAGTGAATTACTACCAAGGGAAGGTCTAGTGATGACCAAAGAAGAATTTAAGCAAGACGGTTCTTTTTATTCCATGGATGTTAACAATAACTTAACGCTTTGGAACTTAAAAAAAGCTGCCAATTATGTAGGTGTACTACCTGCTGGTTTATTTGCACAAATCCCTCTTCAACAACAAATGAGAATCTTACAGGAACAAGTACGCTTAGGAAGAGGGTTTGTCTGGACTGATATACATATAGAGGAGCTTTTTCGAACATCAGCACGAGAAAAAAAGGTGGAAATAAAGTCTTTGTTACAAGAACATTTCCTTTATGAAGCAGAAGGATTGGCTGTCTATTTTATCGATCAAATAAATTGGTCAGGTTTGTCAGGGCAGAAGAAGGTGTTTTTTATTCAAACGATGGCGGATTTATTTATTGACCCAGCACCAGCATGGGAGCAACTACCTCTTTCCGTACAAAATAAGATAAGAGACCAATATGACCATTTAATGGACTACATCAATCATTTCCCACTAATAAATGGGGCGAACTGCTTTTCTGCTGCATTGGCGATGGCGACAGAAGATAAAGAGTTAGCTGTGTGGATCATCAAGCAATGGGTGCAACCACAAGCTTTACTGTTTGGGCTTGAGCAAAGGAACTATGAACGTGTCGAAATTCATAGCGGAAATATTCTTACACATCTGCTAGAAGACGATATTTTGCTTTGGAAAAAAGACGGTGCACTCATACATGCTTGTTATTATCTTGGAGAAAACTATGCTTTTAATAAGAATGGCCAAATGATATTTAATCCTTGGCAAATTGTTACTGTAGAAGGGCTTTTACAAAGTTGGGAAGGAAATGTAGAAATTTATCGAAAAAAATTAAGATAATAGGTTTCATAACTAAAAAATCGGGGTATAGGTGAACGTTTGTAAATATTGAAGAAATCCAAAAGAATGTGGACCAATTGGTGTGGTTGTGTAAATGGATGAAAGGAGCGGAGTGTTTATAAAATTTGTTGAGGATGTCGTTTTTTTCGTTGCAAAGATTACTGTTGTATAAACTGTTATTGAGAAGATATTGTAAAGGGGTAGCAAATGATGAAATCAATCTATCAATTTCTAAAAGAGAGAACATGGGATTTAACCGAAGAATGGTATCAATCCTTAGACAAAACACAGGATGGCGTATATAGTTCAACGAATCCTCAACAAATCCAAAAGCTAAAGGAACAAAATCATCAGTTCCATTTGAACTTTATCGAATTATTTAATAAAGATTCCGATGATATGAGTGCGGCATTTGATCGTTGGGTTGATAAGATTGCTAAGGACCAAGGGCACTTAAATACGCCACTTGACCAAACAATTGGTGAATTTTTTAAAGTTCAAGCCCAGTATATTGACCTTGTACAAGTGTATATAGATGGCCTTGATGAGAAGCCATCACATAAAGATGTCAATGAGTGGAATCAAATCATTACAAAATCACTTAATAATGTGATTCAAGAATATAGCAAAAAAAATATTATCGAATCAGAAAAGTTATTACGCTCACAACAAGAAATGATTTTAGAGCTTAGCTCACCGGTTATTGCGATTCGAAATGATATTGCGATACTGCCACTAGTTGGTGATATTGATACACATCGTGCACAAGTCATTTTTGATAAAACATTATCACAATGTAATGAATTACAAGTACAAAATTTAGTGATTGATTTATCAGGAGTTGCGATTGTAGACACGATGGTAGCAAGTAAGATTTTCCAAGTCATTGAAGGCTTAAAACTAATCGGAACGACAGCGAGTCTTTCAGGCATTCGCCCTGAAATCGCCCAAACAGCCATTCAGTTAGGTATCAACTTTAAATCCGTTGATACTTACTCGTCCCTTGCCCAAGCACTAACCGCCTATAACGCTTTCCATTAATATAAAATTAAGAAAACAGCCCTTTGCACATTGATAATGTGGAAGCGGCTGTTTTTAGGTTGAGATATATAGTGACGGGAACGAGAGTTGCTACAAAATAGGTTATAGACAACAGGAGTGTGCTATTCGAAGTGATTAGTGGTGAATAAAAGGGATTATAAACAACAGGTGGCACTCTTGGTAGTGAGTAGTGGTAAATAAAACAGTTGAAAAACAACAGGTAACCACCATCCACTATGGTGAGTGGTCAATAAACAAAAGGGACAAAGTATGCCTCATCAGTTTCAACAAATTTGCAGGTGTTATTTGACACTTTTATTGGTAGGTTTGCAAATATTTAAGTAGATTTGCCCTTACCTGGATGACCAGCTAACTTCAAGGTACAAATTACCATTTCTAAGTCCACTTTCATACAAAAGTACCAAAACTCACACTAAAATGGTATCATAAAACAAATTCATAGTATTAGCAAAAATTTCAGTGCTATGAAAAGTAGGAGGAAGTCATGGAGGTAAAAAAGGCCATTACACTCATCCAATATTGGGACTTAGAATTAAAAACGGCACGCCCGTTATCAGAACGTGCCATACTCATTACAGCAACGAATAAACAACACTATGTACTTAAGAAAAAGAACGACATCCTCATCGCCGAAAATGAAGAAAAGCTACTTCAAAGGATTAACCAAATAGGCTTTAAAGTACAGGAAGTGCTACTAACTGTAGAAAATCGTTCCTATCAAGAATTTGAAAACGACACTTATTGTTTATATCGCTATATTGAGGGGGACACGTTTACGGCGGATGAGTGTTTACATAATGCAATTGTCCCTACCGTTATAGGTGAAACGATTGCCAATCTTCATCAAGCGATGGCGACTTCTGAATTAGATGAAGCATTCCCACAATCTGATTTGGTCGTAACATTAAATCAATTTGTTTATCCTACACTTAATGAAAGAGGGTTCATGCAGGAATTTGAACCTATTAGAAGCGTCATAGATACCTCTGTAGAAGCAACCCTTAATCAGTTACCTAAGCAGCTTATTCATCGAGATATGCATATATTTAATCTTATCTATCAAGGTGGACAGTTAGCAGAAGTTATAGACTTTGATTTAGTGCAGGTTAATGTTCGAATTTTTGACCTTGCTTATTGTTCAACCAGTATTTTAAACGAAGTGTTTGAAAATCAAGAGAAGCGTGAGCGGTGGTTTGAATTTGTTTCACTTTTATGCGATAGTTATTCCGATCATAATAGGTTGTCAAAAGAAGAAAAATCGATGTTTTTTTATGTACTCATCGCTATCCAACTTATCTTTATAGGTTTTTTTCATCAAGAACAAGCCTTGTATCAGAAAAATAAGGAAATGCTTGATTGGATCTTACAGCAAAAGGAGCGAATTGAGGCGGGGATGCAATAATGAGTCAAGACTTTGGACTATCTATCAAAAAAATATGGGAAGATGATTTTCTCTATGAATTAAAAGGTAATTTTAAAAACCAATTGATTCAAGTCGAAGTTCATTTTTACAGTGATGATCAATCGATAAAAGAACTAATAGAAGGGCTGACTAATTTTATTGAGATAAATGGAAAAGAAAAATCGATCTGGGGCTCTGATGACCAGGTAGTAAAAATGGTTTTTTTACGACAAAATCAAGCAGGCCGTATAATAGTGGAGCTTGAATTGCAAAATCAATTAGAAGGACCTGAACAAGTGAATGCCGCGTTTAGTATACAAACAGAATTTCTTGATTTGGAGCGGTTAGTGAACAAATTAAAGCTTTTTTTAGAGAAGAACAATACGGAGTTTCGAGCATTCCCTTTTCAACGAGATGAATAGGGGAAGAAGGAGGGGAGTTAATGTATCAAGAAATTAACGGTGTTCGTGTTTGGGGGACGCCGATGGAGAATGCAGTAGAACAAGCTGTAAACTGTGGGAAGTACGGTCAAGTAGAACAGGTTCTGCTTATGGCTGATCATCATTATGGCTATAGCCAGCCGGTTGGTGGTGTAGTGGTTTATAATAATCAAATTTCACCATCCGGTGTTGGCTATGATATTGCTTGTGGCAATAAAGCCGTTCGGACAAATATAAAGTATGATCAAGTAAAAAAGGATATAGGGACAATTATGGACCAAGTAGCCAAACAAATATCCTTTGGTGTAGGTAGAAAAAATCAAAAAAGAGTCGACCATGCTTTGTTTGACCATGATGATTGGCGTGTTTTTGACCAGATTGAGCCACACTTACACGACTCTTTAAAAAAGCTAGCGAGGGGCCAATTAGGGACAGTCGGAAGCGGGAATCATTTCGTTGATTTATTTGTAGAAGAGGCAACAGGAGATATTTGGATTGCTAATCATTTCGGTAGTCGTGGCTTTGGCCACAAAGTTGCGAGTGGCTTTTTGAATTTGGCAAAAGAGCAACCTTTTTCAGCCGCAATAAGAGGGGAAAAAATGGAAGCAGCCCCAACTTTGTTTGATCTCGATTCAGAGTTGGGAGATTTATACTTTCGAGCGATGGGTTTAGCGGGCCAATATGCTTATGCAGGGCGGGATTATGTAATAGATAAGGTGCTTCATATGTTAGGGGCCGAGGCTACATTTAGTGTCCACAATCATCATAATTTTGCTTGGAAAGAAATACATCAAGGCAAAGAATATATCGTTGTTAGAAAAGGAGCAACGCCATCAGCACCTGGTCAACTCGGATTTATTGGTGGAAGTATGGGTGATTATTCAGTTATTGTACAAGGCAAGGATTCACTAGAAAACCAAGAAGCTTATTATAGTACGGTTCATGGGGCAGGGCGAGTGATGAGTCGCACCAAAGCGGCGGGGAAAATGGATTGGAAAAAGAAGAAACGAATGGGGGGAGAGATATCACCTGAGCGCATGGATCGAGCTGTCCGAGAATTCGGTGTTGAATTACGTGGAGCAGGTACTGATGAAAGTCCATTTGTTTATAAAAAATTAGAGCAAGTCATTCAGGCACATCAAGATACATTAGATGTTATTCATCGCTTAAAGCCAATTGGTGTTTGTATGGCCGGAGATGGTGAGATCGATCCATATAAAGATTAACTTATCCTGTATCTGTAAAATCGTGGCACTCCCTTTTGGGGGTGTTTTTTCTATGTTGTCTTAGGAAAATCGACATAATATCGGTACGAACTTTGAGATAGAGAAGGATTTAATGAGCCTTAGCGATTCGAGGGAATGTAGCCGATAAAGAAAGTGTTCAACATTTAGGTCAAGCAAACATTGGAGCATTTTGGAAAGTTTAGAAGGGCTCATTAATAATTCGGGAATTACTGCCGATGCGATGTTATATAAGTTAGAGGAGGAAGATTGGCAAAAAGATATCGACGTCAATTTGAAGGGTGTTTTTTTATGTGCACAAGCCGTAGTACCGTGTATGGTTGAGCGAGGTTAAACTATCTTTTTTTATTCGCAAAAAAGAGTATGAATTCAGAAAATAAGGACTTGATAATATTGGAACAATCCTGTATATTTATATTTAGATGATTATCTAAATGTCTAAATAGAGGTGCGATACGTGTGAATGATGTCTTTAAAGTATTGTCAGATCCTACTAGAAGAGAAATTTTGCAGTTGTTAAAAGAATCAGATTTAACAGCGGGTGAAATTTCCGATAACTTCAAGATAAGTAAACCAAGTATTTCTCACCATTTGAGCCTTCTAAAAAACGCAGGGTTAGTTGAAGCGAATCGTGAAGGACAGCATATTTACTATTCGTTAAACACAAGTGTATTTGAAGATCTCATCCACTGGTTCATGAACTTTAAATAAAAGGAGATGAATAAGAATGAATGCTAAGGTTCTACAAGTGATTTTACCGTTTGTTGCTTTAATTATTGGATTATTGGTTTATCCATCCTTACCCGGAAATATTCCTGTCAATTGGATTCAAGGAGAGGTCCTACTGCTTGACAAGATATATGGTTTATTTCTGATTCCTGCTTTCATGTTTGTGATGCTAGTAACTAGGCTTGTCTACCAGAGTAAAAAAGGGAAACAGAACAGGAAGTTGCTAGATTATGGTCATACTATTGGATTATTTACATTATTAACTATGCAACTTTTTGTTATTGCTGTCTCAACAGGACTTAATTTTGAGGTGAATGTATTAAATGGCTTGATCGTCGGTCTTGTATGTATATTATTAGGAAACCCGATGCCAAAACTCAAGCCAAATGGACTGTACGGAGTAAGAACGCCTTGGACGCTAAAGGACGAGAGGGTTTGGCGGAAATCCAATCGATTAGGAGGGCATCTTCTCGTTTTATCAGGGATAATCATTATTTCAATGACTTTTGTATTACCAGAGCTGATAATCGCTATCATTTTAACGGTCATTTTAACTGTACTACTAATTGCTGTAACATACTCCTATGTGATTTATAAACGAATAGTTTGATTTTACTAGGGTTAAACCACTTTCTTTATTCAAAAAAGTGATTTAATTTTCTGGATTTGGTTTGATTAGTAGATAATGAAATGCAGTGAATCGCTGCATTTCTATTTTTACTCCAGCGAAGAGTAATCAGGAAATTTCTTTGGCAATCTGTAAGAAATTCATCCGATGATTATGTAAACACAGGAATAAAGGGAATGACCTTTTTATTCCTTTTTTGTGTTAAAATACGTATATTCAGGTGTTTTAGTAGAGAAAGCCGATATGAATATATAAATAAAATGGTAACTTCTCTTGACGGGTAAAGGTGCTTAGTGGAAGGATAGAAGAATCATTTTTACTTTTAGAAAAATGCAAATGTAAGGCTGCTTGCATTTAGGTGAGAAAGCTAAATTTCTAAAGTTCGTTAGGATTGGAGGGGAATATGTCAAGTATTAATAAGCAAATCAGTATAGAACAAGCTGCTTTAGAAGGTGTTTCCATTGATTTTGAGCAAATGAATAATGGAGAAAAAAGATTTCGCTTACTCCATTCAGAAGGCAGTTCGTATTGTTTAACGATTGCTAGTAAAGATGGGGCTTGGCAAAATAGTCATTATCATAAAAATGCATTAGAAGTATATGTTGTCGATCAAGGGTGGGTTGTCTATGCTTCTTTACAAGGTGGCAATTTGGATATGAAAATCGTAAAAGAAGGCGAGCATATTTTGGTACCACAAGGTGTACATCATAATATTTACATGTCGGAACATTCAAAAATCCATACCATTAAGTTAGGACAAAAAAGTGATGAAATCGATTGGTACGGCTCCGAACAATTGGACCTTTTGACAAAAAACGTAAGCGAAATAGAAATCAAACGTTGGATAAATAATGTGAAAACATAGAAATCAAACGTTTGATAAATAAAGTGTGAACATAGAAGAATCCCTTATTCAATGGTTTGATGCTCAGAAGTTTATCTATCCATCCTTTTAAAGTTATGAGTCAACTTGATGGACTTTTGTAAACTAGTAAAAGGAAGGTGTTGATCTTGTGATTCTAAAGAACGGAACAATTACTTTGAGAGAATTGGTTTGGCAAGATTGGCAGGGTGTACATAGTTATGCACAAAAAGAAATCGTATGTCGTTATCAGCCCTGGGGACCGAATTCTCAAAATGAGTCACAGACATTTGTTCAGCAAGCGTTAAATGATTCGAATCAAAGACCACAGACCCGGTATGTTTTTGCTGTCATGTATGAGCAAGAAATGATCGGAGCAGCAGAGTTTAATAGGAGGGATCTTAATAACCTGACAGGAGAGATTAGTTATATTATCCATCCTGATTACTGGGAAAGGGGAATAGCTACAACGGTAGCGAAGTTATTAATCCAATATGGCTTTTTACATCATCACCTTCATCGGATTTTTGCGACATGTGACCCTCGAAATATTGGCTCCACACGTGTTCTTGAAAAAAGTGGCATGCTTCGTGAAGGCAGAATACGTGAACATATGAAGCTACATGACGGATGGAGAGATTCTTATTTATATAGTGTACTGGAACAAGAATGGGAAGGGTAAGCGTATGGAGGGATATGTGAAATGATGGAGCTTATTTTTAGATGGAAAATAACAACAAGCAGAGTATGTTGAGTGAATTATGACTTTTTGAATGGAGTGGATATATGTCAAGAGCATAACTTAAAGGGAAATTCCATAGTTAATGAACTATCATGTCTACAGAATCTCCCTTTTGTTAATACTCTTCAAAACGAGCACTAATGAGGTAAACAAAGTCATATTTTGATAATAGTTCCAAGTCATCTGGATCGGTAACATCAAAATCTGCATGGAGATGTTCGATATGGGTTCCAGATGTGAATATGTAATAACCTAAGACTTGTTTCTGCTCTGAAATAGTTAAAGGACCATAGTGCGTTTTAAAGCTTGAGCTTGTTGTTTCTGAGTCAAAGTTAGTCTCTTCTAAATAAACCCAAGTTGCTGCACCTTTACCATTTTGTGTACCAAGTATAAACATAAGCTCTTCATTAGGAGGCTTTGTACTCATATGTAACCAAATTTCACCAGGCTCTTCATGATCGATGACGAGTTCAAGCTCTGATACATCAGATTGGTCCTCGATCAAGTTACCGAACTCATAACGATCAAGATGTACATAAACCTTGTTAAAGCGATCGTCGACTGAAAATTCGTAAGCATGGCTAGAATCACTTAACATATTCGCCATAAATCGTTCCCGCTCTGTGAATTCAATCGTTTGGATTGTATTTGTCGTGGGGCCTGAACATGAAATAAGAAATAGCCATAAAAATAGAACAAAGAGTAACCGGTATTTAATTTGAATCACCCTCCTTATGAGTCGTTAAGTCAGAATTGCATGCACGAAATAGCGGTAGAATGGAATACATCGTCTGAAAGGAACCAAATCGTTGTAACTTACACAACTCTTTCATGCCTAAGCTTTCTAATAATCGACAAGAGGCTAGATTAGCGGTTTGTGTTTCAGCAACTAATCTCGTTATCTTTTTGTCTGAGAAAGCAAACTGAATGAGGACAGGTAACGTTTCTTTTGCAAAGCCTTGCCCCCACCAATTAGGTAAAAATTGATAGGAAATCTCGAGGTCGACTTGATTATGGTGAGTATCCAACGAGATCATGCCTATAAAATCATTAGATTTCTTTTCGAACACGACCCAGTCATTTTGGTTGCTCAACCGTTCTGAAAATGCCTTCTGCACAGACTCCTCTTTCATTGTCCCGCCTAAATAACGTCGAACCTCTTCACTTGAATAAAGCTTTAAAACTCCTTGTAAATCCTTATTTTCAAGCTGTCTAATTAAACAGCGAGTTGTTTCGAACATCTTTTCCCCTCCCTATATATTCCACTTTTATCATACATGAATAAAATGAAAATTCATATAACTGAAATTGGGTAATTCAACACGGACGAAATGATTAAATGTTTGTATAATGATAGATGTATTTTACTTTTGTTTGAATTCACAATTAATGTATGATAATCTGTTTGTATATAAGTAAACAAAATGAGATTTTGTTTATGTTTTGAGTTGAGGGTGGTGAGGGTATGAATAAGTCTTTATTTGAAGAAGCGTCTGTAGAGGAATTAGCTGATGGCTATACGTATATGGCTAGGACTGAAGCATTTCATTGCCTATTTTGCGAAGCGTTATTTGAAGAAGGTGTCATTTATCAAGAGGATGGAAAGCTGTTAGAAGCTAAGAAAGCAGTAAAGGCTCACATCCAAGAGATACATGGTTCAAGCATGGATGCGTTGTTGAAGCTTGAGAAAAAACAAACAGGTATAAGTGACCAACAAAAAGAATTAATCACAGCATTCTCCAAAAATCTAACAGATAAGGAAGTCGCACATCGATTAGGAATTAGTGTTTCTACAGTTAGAAATCACCGTTTTAAACTCCGAGAAAAGGAAAAGCAAGCTAAAGTTTTTCTAGCGATGATGTTACGACTTCAAGCGAAA
This sequence comes from Alkalihalobacillus pseudalcaliphilus, assembly GCF_028610675.1. Classification (NCBI taxonomy): domain Bacteria; kingdom Bacillati; phylum Bacillota; class Bacilli; order Caryophanales; family Bacillaceae; genus Alkalihalobacillus; species Alkalihalobacillus pseudalcaliphilus. Next base: position 1,088,185 of record NZ_JAQQWS010000001.1, on the reverse strand, counting down.
GAAGAAGACAATATAGTGAATATTCATGAGGGGGCGAAAATGGTGGATGAACGTTACGTAACAACAGAGGCAGAAAAAGAGAAGATTTTAAATACGTATTTTAAAGAAGGGATAGATGGACGATTATCTGTATTTCCAAGTAAAGAAAAGCGGAAAATCATTGTATTGCAACAGTTATTAATTCATTTTGAAAAAGAGAAGAAGTACACCGAGCAAGAAGTGAGTGAGATTTTGAAAAATTTATATGATGACTTTGCAACACTGCGTCGTTACTTCATTGAATACGGATTTATGGCTCGAAGTAAAGATGGTTTACAGTATTGGCTCAAATAACGAGGAAGGGGGAGAGTTATGCCAAAGTACGATAAATTAGTACGTGATCTAATACCAAGCCTGATTGAAAAGTCTGGATCAAAAGCGGTTGTAAAAAGAATAGAGAATGCTGAACTCGAGCAGCATCTTTTAGTTAAACTTCAAGAGGAGATTTCAGAGTATAATGCGACGACCACCGAACAACAAGCCAAAGAGGAGCTAGCAGATGTCATGGAGGTTATTTTTGCATTAGCTAAGCTAAAAGGAATAACGGGTGAGGAACTTGAAACCTTTCGATTGGAAAAATGTGGAAAAAGAGGGGGGTTTGAACAAGGAATATTTTTAGTAGAAGTGCATGAATAATAGACTAGGGGGAATTTGGTAGTGGATGGTAATTTTTATGTGGGGTGGGGGACACTGGCACTCATTAATGCAGGTATTGCTCAAGGAAAAAATCGAACAGGATTAAATTGGTTCTTATTGTCGCTTTTTCTCGGGCCACTCGCTACCTTTATTTTGCTCATTGTGGAGAAACGGAGAGATGAGGAAATTTAGACTTTACATATAGCTTAAATTTTGCTAAAATTCATTCAATATATAAATCGATGATTGGAAATAGTAGGAAGGGATATGTGAAGAGAGTTGCTGGATGGTGAAAAGCAATCTTAGAACTTCTGAACTCGTCCAGGAGATAGTAGACTGAATGATAAGTAAGTTTACTCGGTAGCTGCCGTTAAAGCATAAGTGGGTTTTTAACCAAACTGAGTGGTACCGCGGAGTCTAACTTCGTCTCAATATTTGAGGCGGGGTTTTTTATTTAGGGGGATGAGAACAATGAAAATCCGTAAAGCAAATATGGAAGATGCCATGGCGATAGCAAAAGTACATGTCGCTAGTTGGAAAACAACGTACGAGGGTATTATCAAAAAGGAAATTTTGGAGCAAGTAACCATCGAAAAAAGAACACAGCTTTGGCAGAAAAATTTAAGTTTAAAAGAGAATCCATATATTTCTTTGGTCATGGAAAATGACGAGGGTTCAGTCATTGGCTTTGCAACAGGAGCGGCGGTTGCCTTGCAAGAATATCCATATGACGGTGATGTGACTTCCATTTATTTTTATGAGAATTATCAAGGTCAAGGCTTAGGAAAACGATTGCTAGCTGCCCTTTTTTCTGAATTTAATAAAGAAGGGTACCAAAATGCGATTGTCAAAGTATTAGCATCGAATAACGCCAAGCATTTTTATGAAAAAATGGGAGCGAAAGAAATTCATCGCTATGATGTACCAGATTACGGAGAAGGGAATGTGTTGGTTGTTTATGCGTGGGAGAAGCTATAAGGATAAGCACTTGGAGTATTTCAATCTATAGTGAAAATAAATCTCAGAGTAGTTTGATAATTAGTTATAATTGAAATAAGCGATACATGTACTTTTCTCAATCAAAGGTGGTCAGCTCACTCCTGATAGAAAGGGGGTGGTGCTCTATGACAGTTTTTGAAGAGTTGATGTTTGCACTTGCTTTTGCAAGCTTCATGGTCGCAATCCTGTCATTTAACGAAAAGAAATAATCCACCTTTGAGTTAGGAGCTCGGTGGATTATTTGAACCAATTCGCTGACCACCCTGATAAGGAAGCCATGTATAGCCTGGCTGTTGGTGTTCCTGCACCAACAGCCTTTATTATTCTTATGTTTCTTACTATTTATTATACAGGATTGGAGAGTGTGTGTAAATGTAAGTATATTCTGTTATTGGTACGGTTTCTGATTATACACCGCCATTCCAGCAGGTATTTTTGAGCTATTAGGTGTCATGTGTGTGAAATGCCTTTAAACAGAACGCAAATGAGTATAGTGGAAGGTGATTGGCGTCTAATCGATATTAAAATTACTACTTGTTATTTGTGTACTGAGTATTTAGTAATGTTCTTAGAAAGCTGTTTCATTTATGGGAAAAAAATATTCGGAATGAAAGGGTGAATGGTTTGAAACTTCATTATTTTATCGTTATTTTATTGGTTGTTATGTTTGTTCCGGGCTGTGTGAATGATGGGACCTTTAGAGGTAATGAAGTCATAGAAGATCATACTCAACAAAATAAAAGTAATGATCGGGAACCTTCAAACAGTAATAGCGAGATAAAAAAAAGCCTTAGTTATGAAGAGTTTGAAACGTTATTTCATGAAATTAAAGATCATTTAAAAGTTGAAGGATATGAGGTGAAATCTTCTACTACCGGTATAGATTTAACAGTGGTGGATAAAGATTTAACTTTTGGTTCTCGGGATTGGCTTACAGTTGATGGTGAGTTTCATATGGATAATGGTTCACAATCGACACAGAATAGTATATTTCTTGAAAATGAACAATCTTCTAAATTAATATCAGTAGTTATTGCCTATACAGAATCATATATGGGTGAGGATATGGTGTATTATCTAATAGATAATGATTATCCTATTAATCAAAATTTAGCTCAAACAACCGACCTAGTAACAATCAGTTACAAAAATCTGATTATAACTGTTTTACAAACTGCTGATAGTCAAGCAGAGAATGAAGAAACTCAAAAGATATTAAGGGGAGTTTTGGAATTTTTAGAATAGTCAACTCTTATACGTGGGCGCAAACAATAACTGCTGTTTTTAGTGATGTAAAAAATTTAGGACATTCGGAGGATTTAAGTGCAGAGTAATAAACGCATAGTCATCATAGCAACAATTACTATTATTAGTTTGTTCGTATTAATTATTTTGTTTTATGGTATTCCTAAGGAAATTTCGAAAAATTTTATAGCATATGAATTTATACCAAATGAGACAAATAGTGGTGAAGAGGTCAATGTACAAATGGAAGGCGTATATAGAAACCCGGTAGTTGGTAATGCCATATTTACAGGTAACATGGTTATAAATAAGTATGATTTAACGGAATCATATGAAATGTTGGATTTAAATTTTGATAGTGTTTTCTATGAAAATATGGCGACACTCACCTATATATCTGTCATAGATGGTAAGCCTAAGCTGGAGCTCTATGGTAGTGTCTGGTTAGTGGATCGTGATTTTGTACATTTAATTATTACTCTGAATGAAAATGCTAAATTAGGAATAAAAGACGGAACTAAGGTGGTTATTCCAGCTAAAGATTACAACGAAGCTTTTGATTTATACAATAATTTAATTGCTGAATAAGGAGAGGTAACCTACATATTTAGGCTACCTTACTTACCTTTCCATTGGCATCTACAACGGGGCGTGTACATGTAAGTAAACGGATGAACAGGATGGTTTCTTTGAATCTAATCAACTTCTATGAGTCTTAGTTGTACAAGTGTGCCTGTAGAAGGTTCTATATCTGTTAAAACACCATCGACGACCCAGGCTTCAACAGACTGACCAACTTCTAATTGATCAAAGTCTATTGGATTGTCATTCGGATCTGAAAATGAGCTTTCTGAATGGATAAGCGACTTAGCAAAAAAGTCTTTCGTATATAAAGGCTGAGTATAAGTGATCAATATACTCTCAGTAGTAATCTCGACAATCTCTCCGCTAACGTCTACGTGTCGTTCTTCTGTCACATTATGGTTTGCTGAACAACCAAATAATAGAAGTACTAACATCCATATCATACTCTTTTTCATGATTATACACCTCCATTCTAGCCGGTATTTTGGGGTTTTTAGGAGTCATGTGTGGAAATGCCTTTTAACTGAACGCGCATGAGCATAATGAATGTTATATAGTTGTATGAGTGAAATTCTAAGGGGTTTGGTTTTGAGGAGGGCTCGTTTTCATTGTTTTTATATGAACTGATTTTTAGGAAGTCTTAATTAGGTAAATCTAAGTGGTTAATTTGGTTATAAGTAAGAATTCTCCATGTACCGTTTTGTTTATGGGTATTACTAATACAAACATTAGATAATTTTGTAATATCGGATCCGATTTGGCCATTAGATATAAACGTAATATCGTATTTATGACACTGCCGTGAGAAACAATGTTGACATCTTTCCCTTGATAATGTTGGTAGACTTTATCTAGTCCCTTGCTTGATTCTTTGAGCATTAAGGAATATCCGTTCCCCTTGCCATTTTCCTTGTTTGTTCCAATCTGTTCCTCCGTGCCTCACCAAATAGATATTTGCCATAATCAACATCCTTAACTAGTTAATGCTTCTCACTCTTTAGTTTATACCAAAATCTAGTATAATAGTTAGTAGTTACAAACTGTTTGATTATACGTGGTTTAACTTCAAACTACAGGTTGTTCAAGTCGATCTTGTCTTGAAAATATCTAATTTTCTGATGATTTTTGGTGGGGCAAGTGTTTTATATTAAATGTTCTTTAAAAAGTAAAATTGACGGGAGGTTTTTATGGTGTTGCCTTTTCAACCAATGGTCACAAAATTTGAAACAGAGAGACTTTTTTTAAGAATGTGGGAGGAAACAGACGCCCATTGGTATAGCGATTTAATGCATGAGCGTGGGCTTCCTAAACCAGCGATTGATTTTACGCACAATAAGATTAGTACATTTCATCAAGATTTCTTGAAAAATGGACTCAGTTTACTTGTCATTGAAAGAAAACTAGAAGCTGATTGTATCGGTTATTGTGGGCTTGTTATTGGTCGAACTACATTAGAAGAGCCTGAGATTGCTTATGAGTTGTTCCAGCACGCTCATGGGAACGGTTATGCAACAGAGGCGGCACAAGCCATTATGAAAATAGCAAAAGCAACGGGTCGGAAAAGACTTTGGTCGACTGTGCGCGCTTGGAATACAGCGTCACTTCGAGTACTTGAGAAGCTAGATTTTGAAGTACAGCACCGAACATCTGATGAACAAGGCGAGATTGTCTGGAATACATTTGACTTTTAACTAAAAAGTGTTAGGTTTAGAAGTAAAAATAAAGCATGAGGTGAACCATACATGTCGCTCCAATTAGAACCAGTTCATAAAAAGGATAAGCCAATTCTACACAATTTATATGCTCTATTTCTCCATGATATTTCCAAGTATACGAACAACCTACAAATTAATGAAAATGGTTTCTTTGATTATGAGGACATTCATTGCTTTTGGGATACGGAAGGGATTTCTCCATATTTTATCAAAATCGATCAAACGCTCATTGGCTTTCTTTTATTAGTGGAAAGGCCTTTCTTGAAGAAACAAAATGACTATGGCATCAATGATTTATTTATCCTAAATCAATACAAAGGTAAGGGTTATGGTCGGATGGCCGTTGAGAAGCTTTTTGATGAGAAGAAAGGTCAATACTTTGTCATTCAAGTAGAAAATAATAAGCCTGCCGTTGTCTTCTGGAGAAAAGTACTTCAAACAAGTTCACTAGATTTGAACGAAGAAAAACGGGAAATCGATGGCGAGCAGTGCTTAATTCAGACGTTTACGATTCAATAACAAGTTTGTTACATGTATATGGAGTGGAGGTAATTTAGTTAGTATGGGTTTCATAGAAAATTAAAAAGGAGTTGAAGAAATGTTATACACCCATTCTTTGGACGGGGTATCGCCGAATATGTTGAAAGGCTTTTTTGTTGATTGGCCTAATCCGCCAAATTCAGATACTCACCTAAAGTTATTAGAAAATAGTAGTAAAGTTATTTTAGCCGTCGATGAGGAAAAAAATCAAGTCATTGGATTCATTACCGCTATGAGCGATGGTGTTCTCTCTGCCTACATACCGTTTCTTGAAGTATTGCAACCATATAAAAACCAAGGCATTGGTAAGGAATTAGTTAAGAGGATGTTAAAAGATTTAGAGAATCTTTATATGGTCGACTTATGTTGTGACGATGATTTAGTGGCTTATTATGAAAAGTTTGATATGTTCAAAGCCAATGCGATGCTAAAAAGAAACTATCATCGGCAAGCTGGAGCGTGTTCGAATTAATACCATTTCATGTAAATCTCAGCCCTATCTGGTTAATTTAATCAGTTGGGGCTAATTATATGTTGTATAGTTTTATAATTATTGAATTTATAATTCGAATAATATAGAATTATGACTATAACAAAAAAGGAGTGATGATATGGACCTTATCCAAGCAACGAGTCGAAAAAGAGAAACGTATCAAGTGGAGTTCGCGTATTCATCTTTATGGGAGTGTGCCTTAGGGATTGCAGCTGTGACCAATACAAGGCTCTTACATACATTAGAGCAGCCATTACCCTATTGGCAGGAACTAAAGGACGCCTTGCCTTCCACTCTTTTAAAAGAGTTAGATGAAGTAGAGGCCAATAATACATGGAAGGCTTTACTACAGTTATTACATACATATTCGGCCACAGATTTAGAGGACTTTTTAACGAAAATCGCACACATATCTGACCAAGATTTTAAATATCATTGTTTACCTTTTGTAGGAGAGTCATTTCAAAAACTTCGAAAGCAGGCTGCCGCTGGTGAAAAAAAAGCTGTTGAACAATTACAAGAGCATACCATCGATAACCCATTCTTTCCAGAGTATATAGCTTTTATTAGCTCGGTTGATGCCACTCAGTTGAAAAAGCACCTACAAGCAGTGATGAAAGGCTGGTATGAGCATGTTGTTGCACCAAAACATGCAGAAATCAAGCAATTTTTAGAAAGAGATATCCAAGCAAAAATTAAGATGCAAGCTCAATTATCGACAGAAGAATTGGTGCAATGGGCTACAAATGGTGTTCAATATCAACCAGAGCCCAGTGTTTTTAAGGTGTTACTCATTCCCCAATTGGTCTACCGGCCTTGGACAATTGAGGCCGATTTAGAAGGAACGAAGGTTTTCTATTACCCGATTGCTGATGAAAGTTTACACCCGCATGATCGCTATATGCCACCACATTTACTGATTCAAAAACATAAGGCGTTAGGGGATGAGATTCGATTACGAATGGTTAAGTTGTTGGCGGAGAACGATCGGACTTTACAAGAAATCACATCAAGGCTTGATTTAGGTAAATCAACCGTGCATCATCATCTCAAGTTATTAAGGGCAGCTAAGCTAGTAGAAATTCATGAAATGAAGTATCGGCTTCGAATAGATGAGCTTAAAACGCTCCATGTCGAGCTTGAACAATTTTTAGAACGGTGAAAAAATGAAAGAGCAAAATACGTTGTTTAGAAATCGTTCCTTCCTTTCCTCATGGATTGGAAATGGTATTTCAGAGCTTGGTGGAGCATTTGGTACATTTTGTAACTCAATTTTAGTTTTTCAAATGACGGGCTCTACACTTGCTCTTGGAAGTATGTGGTTACTGTATTTTTTGCCCTCGCTCATTTTGCAATTATTTATTGGCCCTTTTATTGACCGTTGGAGTCGGAAATGGACGATGGTTTTAGTGCAATGGATACGCGCGTGCATTTATCTCATTCCCCTTTTTGCCTTATCTGTGGGTCATCTAGAAGTGTGGCATATTTATGCGGTGCAAATGATTGTTGGTCTTGTTTCACCATTATATGTCCCTGCTAACCACGCACTTACGCCAACCATTGTTATGAAAAGTCAATTAAAAGCAGCTAACGCTTATTTGGACAGTACAGCTAGGTTGATGACATTTTTATCTCCACTTATCGCAGGCTTGATTATTGAATGGATTGGTGTAACCTTCACTTTATCATTTGTTTGTTTGCTTTTGTTAGGCAGTGGGGTAACGTTGTTAACGATTCAGGAGAAGCGTGCAACAATTAAGGAAAGGAAAACATGGTTGAGCGAATTTAGAGAAGGCATGACGTTTTTCTTTCATCAAAAGGTGATTGTATGGTTAGGGATCTTTTTGGCTTTCGTGCAGTTTGGAGTCGGGGTGACGATGGTGACAACCTTACCGTATGTGACAGAGGAATTAGGTGGAAGTTACGCACAGTACGGTTATTTTATGGCGGGCTTTCCAGTTGGCTTTATATTAGGTGCCATGCTCGTTTCAAAAATCACATGTTCAAGCAGACGTTTACTCATGTTAGGCTCACTATGTATCGGAGGTTTCACCTTTTCAGCTCTCTGCTTTATTACTTATTTACCCCTTGCGATTTTCACTGAAATGATCGGTGGCATCGTGATGGCGATTTTTAGTATTCATAATACAACGATTTGTCAGCAAGTCATTCCTAATCAACTGATGGGGAAAATATTCTCCGTTCGTTTATTTATAATTAGAGTTAGCATGCCTCTTGGTATCGTATTAGGTGGGGTAGGGAGCGAGTGGCTTGGAGTTAGACCGTTATATTTACTAATTGGAATCGTTATTATGATCGTTTCACTTTTAGGCATGTTATTACCTTACTTTACGTTTCTGGACCGATTTCAGAATCGTGAGAACAAGGTTTCTGGATGAGATGTAAGTTTGATTTTACATACAAGGGGGCAAATTTAAGATGGATATAAACAAGGCAACAGAAGTGGAATTAGCTGAGGTATTATCGTTATCACAACAAGCGATTTATGAAGGAATGTTAGGGGAGGCACGACTAGGTAAGGAAAAAGTGAAACAGTTAGTAGAACCATTGTTAAAAAAAGGCTGTTACTATGTATTAGCGAAAGAAGAAGAACAACTTATGGGCTGGGTTTTTCTTGGAGCATCCAAAGATCAGTTCACCGATCAAGAAAATGGATTTATTTATGAGCTTTTCGTTTTAGAAAACTACAGAGGAAGAGGAATCGCCAAAAAACTAATGCACACAGCCATTGAACATTTAAAAGACAAAGGATATGAAGAAATTCGTTTAAGTGTGATGGCAAAAAATGAGGCTAAAGAGCTTTATAGAGAACTTGGTTTTCAGGAGAGGACCATAACGATGAGTTTGAAGGTTTGAGGTCATAAGTGGTTGTATAGATTGAAAATAAGCCCCTAAGCGTGATAGTGGCTTATTTGCTATGCTTAAGTAAGTTATTTTCCATTTGAAGGCAACTTGTTTGAAAGAAGAAACAATGATAAACAGCAATAAAGAAATAGATACTTTACTCATAATAAATCCCCTCACTAAAATTATTCCATAGATTCTTTTAATCTCTTTTCAAATAATTTCTTGTCAAAAACTTGAAATTGGTCATATTCATCAAATGATTGTATAAAACTCTGTACTTGTTTGTTTTCCAGATAATCGGTTTGGATATCTGCGAAGTTGCCATCATATGTGTATTTGACAATGTCATCACCATGAATCGCATAAATCGCTGTTTGTTCACCTAGTAAATAATAAAAGTCGTCTTCCTCTGAATAGCCCATAAACAAAATATAATCTTCGCCGACCTTCATTTGGGGGCTTGCTTCATAAATCTTAGTACTTGTCCCGAATTGAGTTACTTGGATATGGTCTTTTTTAGAGACGGAATTTCCTTTGAATACCTGATTAACGGAAACATTAAAAAGCGTATGAGCAGGGACAGTTAATTCTTCCTCAATAGAATCAATCGTAATCTAAGCAATTAAATCTGCCTCATCAAGACCTTCATTAAAGGTAAACGGTTTAATGGTTGCGGTTAAATAAGAGACATCCTCTTTCACTTCTGGCGCATTCCCTTGTTGATTAGATGTGTCAGATCTGCTTTTCTCTGACGTCTGTGCACAGCCTAAGGGAATGAAAAGCAAAGCAATAAATAAACTACATAACATTTTGTTTTTCATAGATTAACCTCCATAAGATTATAATGATATGATGTTACAACATTATAATATTAATAATTATCTGAAAAGCCAATATATTTTAGTTTGGTAAAGGGGCAAGATTTTAATATGAAATGCGGAGCTTTGCTTGCGCTACCGAAAATCATGCTTCGATATAAATGCTAATCTAAGAATGTCCAAAGATGATTAAATAACAGTGTACACTTTTGGATGGTAATAAAAGCGACTATGTGGTAGGAAAAGTGAAAAAGCGCCATATAACCCCGAGCAAAAGCGGAATCGCGGGGTTGCGAGTTGAAAAAGCTGGAGAAAGCCCGAGCAAAAGCGGAATCGCGGGGTTGCGAGCGAAAAAAGCTGGAGAAAGCCCGAGCAAAAGCGGAATCGCGGGGTTACGAGCGGAAAAAGCTGGAGAAAGCCCGAGCAAACGTGGAATCGCGGGGGTGCGAGTTGAAAAAGGGAGAGAAAGCCCGAACAAACGTGGAATCGCGGGGGTGCGAGCGGAAAAAGGGAGAGAAAGCCCGAACAAACGTGGAATCGCGGGGGTGCGAGCGGAAAAAGCTGGAGAAAGCCCGAGCAAACGTGGAATCGCGGGGTTGCGAGTTGAAAAAGGGAGAGAAAGCCCGAACAAACGTGGAATCGCGGGGGTGCGAGCAGAAAAAGCGCTGAGCTAATCGGCTACGCCGCTGGATCTCAGCCCGTCACTACGTCCCCCTGGAGTTTACGCATGTTTTCGTCCGCTGGGTTCGTGATGAGTTGCTTGGCAAGTCATCATGGAAGTTTTATGTATGAGTTAAAAAGGTTGTATTATAAATTTCATGTACCGTATTTTTGAGAGTTTTCGAGATTACGTACTAAGTCACTTAATGAAGGAGGACATTATATAAAAGTCGAGAATCATTATAGTTTGTGGTAATTTCATATGTCGTTATAATAGTAAACAACAAGTTACGAGAGGGGAATAATTCGATGAAAGCAAACGCAGAGTTAGTTCTTGATGCAAAAGCTTCTTTAGGTGAGGGGCCACATTGGGATGAAGAGATGCAAATGTTATTTTGGATTGATATTAATTTGAAAAAAGTCCATACATATTATCCTCAAATAGACGGGGCTCATGCTATCCAACTTGAGCAACTAATTGGAGCAATAGTTCCCAAGAATGAGAAAGAGGCTATTGTTGCTTTGGAGAAAGGATTTCATTTATTAAATCTTCAAACAGGGGACTGCAGGTACGTTCACGATCCGGAGAGTGAACGGCTTGAAAATCGATTTAACGATGGCAAATGTGATGCGAAAGGACGATTCTGGGCAGGGACGATGAGAAAAGATGCTGCTGGGAAAGAGGCAGGCTCCTTATATTGTTTAGAGACAACTGGACAGGTCGAGAAGAAAGTGAGTCAAGTGGGCTTATCGAATGGAATTGCTTGGTCATTGGATAACCAGAAAATGTATCATATTGATACGGCTCAAAAACAGGTGCAAGCTTTTGATTTTGAACTAGAAACAGGAGAGCTTAAAAATCCTGAGGTCATTATCACTTTTGAACAAGAACAAGGTGCCCCTGATGGAATGACGATTGATGAAGAAGGTATGCTGTGGATTGCTCATTGGGGTGGTGCAAAGGTTTCGAGATGGAATCCACATGCAGGGGAAAAGTTACAGGAGGTTGCGATACCCGCCTTACAAGTGACATCGTGTACGTTTGGGGGAAGTGAGTTAAATGAGTTGTATGTGACAACGGCTAGAACTGGTATGAATGAAAAGCAGTTAGAACAATACCCACTAGCAGGTGGATTATTTAAGGTGAAGCTCGATGTGAAAGGTATGCCTGCCAATCGTTTCAAAGGCTAAAGAATGTGTTTATCATCTGATAAAGTATTAGTCTATCACAGGATTAATTAGGAAGTGCAACGGACTAAAAAAGTACCAGCCTGAGGAAATGTCCTCTTGCTGGTACTCACTGAAAAAAAACTATACATTCATGCTGATGGTAAAGCGGATTGAATCACGCTCTCAACTTGCTCATTTAAATCAGAAAGGGATGAGAAATCAGTTGTATCAATGGCTTTATGTACAACAATTTTTACTGTGGTCGGTTGGAATTTCCCATCTAGTTCTTCCATAATTCTGTATGAACCATCAATAGTAATCGGTAAAATTTTGACACCTGATTTTTTGGCAATACGTGAGCCAGAGTTACCGAAGTCCCCCATCTTGTCCCCTTTACTGCGGTGCCCTTCTGGAAATATGGAAACAGGTTTTCCGTTTTGAACCATTTCCCCTGCTTGAGCCAATTGTCGAACCGCCTGTCTTGGATTTTCACGATTAATAAAAATACACATTTTGTGCGTCATCCATAAACCAAATAAAGGAACCTTTTGTAAGGATTCTTTGGCAATAAATGATAAATCTCGATTCACATGTGCTAAAAGTAAGGGAATATCAAAATTACCTTGGTGATTGGAAATATACAAATAATGTTCATTCTCTTTAATATTGTCTAAACCGTCAACTTCTACTTTTGTTCCCGCAAGCTTTAACGTCTTGCTCGCAATTTTCTCCGCTAATTGATTGGTTTTTTTGTAACGAATTTCAGGGTCCTTCGTTTTTAACCAAAGCATAATCGGGATAATTGCAATGAAGAAAAGGACGGCGTGACCATATACGATGAAATTACGCATCATGTCACTCCTCTATACTGCTATTCGTAAGTCCAAAGTCTACTATACTAATGTTCGACAATAAAATCAAAATAAAACTCAAGTTTCGTATAAATCTTCACCCCTATAATTGTTACGCAATTCTAAATAGAGCGGTCATTTGCAAGCTATATTATGGTAAAATAAACAATCATATGGCACTATTTTGAGGGAGGGAATGAATGATAAATGAAAACGATAGCGGTTATTTGCGGTAGTCTACGGAAAGGTTCTTATAATAAGAAACTCGTTCAAAGAATGAAGGATTCTGCTTCTGAACAACTGAAGTTAGTGGAGGTTCGTATTGAGCAAATTCCCCTCTATAATTTTGACGTTGAAGTAGAAGGTATTCCTGATAGCAATGGATTGAGTTATTGAAAAAGAAATGAATTGAAGGAGCTAAGTGCATGAGTACGTTGAAATTTGAAAGGTTACAAGATGAGATTGAAGACTTAATTCATTTATATACACATACAAGCTGGGATTTTCACGCCGATCCGAAACGGGAGGAAAAGGAAGTACGTAAGTTGTTTCAAAGTGGCTGGTTCACAGAGGATAAAGAAACATATTGGGTAATAGATGAAGGAGAAAGAATTGGACTTTTGGTCCTTGGTGATATAAGTGATACAATGCCTCTTTTCCAAGATATACGATTACATAAGAAGGTGAGAGGAAAAGGATATGGGCAGCTATGTGTCGAATGGGCGATCGATTACATATTCTCAAGTTCCAAGGAGAAATTACGAATGGAAGCTTATACTAGAGCAGATAACCAAGCGATGAGACGTGTATTCGAGAAAACACTTTTCCAGAAGGAGGGTTATTTAAGATCCTCATGGGAGCAAGTTAACGGAAAAGTCTATGATTCTATCCTATTTGCGGTTATTCGTGCCGATTGGGAAAAAGCGAATAGCCTTTAAGTAGCTTTTAGAAAATGATAGATAGGAGAATCTCATGACCATTATCGCTGATTCATGGTTTGTATTTACACTAGATAAACTCGTTATCGTCGGAATTATAACGATTATTGTCGGACTTTTAACATTAATTCAAAAAGTGATCCCTTTTGAGCTTCCAAAATGGGGTTTCTATCTATTACTGGCCCTTTTTGCTTTACCTTCTTATTTTTATATTCAAGAAACATTTGTGACCAATACAGTTGTGTATGAGGGCGATGTTATTGTAAAGGGTAATGAAGAAACGATTATAGTGGATGAAGACAAGTGGGTATGGTCCTTTGACCCCAATATGACCGTCTTTATCAATCGTGAATTTTGGGATTTATATGAGTGGCGCTTTTTAACGAAAGAGGATGTATGGATGAAGCTAGAATTGGATATATTCTTTCCGACAACAGACATACAAGAAGTGAAAAATAGAGCATCGACGCTACGAGCGTTAAATTTTAAGTCTGAATCGGATTGGGTTTATCATAGTGATTTTTTCGATGTCAATATTCGAGCAACTTATAGAAATGAGTTAAGAGATACGTTTAAGCAGTATGAATTTCAAGATATGAGTTTCGTATTAGTTGAACAAATACTAGATGAAGCCCGGGGGGCTTTACCACAAGAGTGGACAAATGTTTTTACCGTTGATTTAAAGCTAATTGAGAAGGAAGAGTAGGTGATTAAATGAAATTTTATATCGCATCAAGCTTTTCAAATATGAATAAAGTCCGAGAGCTAAGTAGTAGATTAAAAGAGATAGGTTATGAGCAAACCTATGATTGGACACAAAATAATCGGGCGAGCTCATTAGAGGCTTTACAAAAAATTGGCTTACTCGAGAAAAAGGCTGTCATTGAAGCTGATTTTCTAATCGTGCTTACGCCAGCAGGCAAAGGTAGTCATATTGAGTTAGGTATGGCGATTGGAGCAGAAATTCCTGTTTATTTATATAGTGAAGATGGAAGAATTAATAACTTCCATGAAACAAGTACGTTTTACCATTTACCTGAAGTGAATCAAGTAATTGGCGACTTTGAAAAAATTATTGATAAGGTCCAAGTTGACTTTCCTCATAAGATAAAGAATTAAAAGTAGTAATTTTCAGAAAAAAGAACATTTGTTCGTGTTTTTGTGTTATCATAACTTTAGAGGTGATGATCACATGAACAATCGAATCAATATAAGTATGGAAAAACATGGCGTCGTCGGAGCGAGTTTAGCTGTATTAGAACAGGCAGACGTTAAGATTTATCATCTAGGCAAGCAATCTTCAACTCAAGAGAAATTAGTTAATGATGAGACGCTTTTTAATGCGTGCTCCATGAGTAAGTTTGTTACAGCCTTTTTGGTGTTGATTTTAACGCGGGAAGATAAGGTATCTCTGGATGAGGATGTAAGTGAGATAGTCAATGCCTCAGGAATACCTAAGCAAGGTCAAGTAACATCTTTAACGTTGAGAGACTTATTAAGGCACCAAGCGGGGATTATAGACGCTGATAATCGGTTTTTACCTTTAAATGAAGTGGAAGAAATTCCGAAGTTCCAAGAGCGATTATCTGGAGCAGATACAATGGCTCACTTGGATACTACTAAAACAGGTGAGTTCATTTATTCGGATGGCAGTTACTGTTTAATTGAATATATAGTAGAGCAAAAGATGGAAGATTCCTTTCAAAATATAGTGGAACAGTATCTTTTTAAACCATTAAAGATGACGAGGAGTACATATGATTGGCTAGCCCTTGAAGGACAACTTAATCGTACAGCAGGTCATTCAAAAGATGGGCGTGCTTTATCGTTAGCTGAAACGATTTACCCATATGCGGCCGCTTCAGGGTTATGGACCACCGCAGTGGATTTATCGAAACTGCTGCATGAGTGGTATCAGATTTCACAGGGAAAAGGACTTGGATTATCAACGACTGATATGACAAATCTGATAACGGGTAGCCATAAACATCCTTATGCTGGTTTAGGGTTGTTCATAGAGAACAGAGATAAGGGTATTGAGATTAACTCACTTGGGTGGGGCGTTGGGTTTCAGTCGATGCTCATCTATCAACCTAATTCTAGTAAGGGATTGATTATTTTGACCAACACAGATCTAGGTAAGCATCAATTAAAAGGCTTTATTGGTGACATCTATCAGCAGTTTAATGGATAGTGTAAGCATGAGGAGGGGTATTGATCGTGAGTCAAGATAAGGAAACACCAGTTGAAAGGCAAGAGCGTTTAAGACAAGAGGAATTAAAGAAAAGTCCTTTAGGTAACTTAGGGGATTCCTATCATCGAGCACAGCATGGTGATTTAGCTGGATTGAGTGGACGATTAGGCTGGAAAGGCTTATTAATCACCATCGTTATTTTAATTGCGATATTAGTCGTATTAGCGATATTATAGAGTCAATGTAATGAGTATTTGTATGGGATTGGAGTACAACTATGGCTAACTACGTGAAAGATTTGAGAGAAATCGTTGGAACAAGACCGCTGATTTTGCCTGGAGCTCTTGTCCTTATTCTGAATGAAAAACAAGAAATCCTTCTCCAAAAAAGACCTAATGGAGTTTGGGGGCTACCAGGTGGTTTAATGGAGCTTGGTGAAAGTTTAGAGGAAACGGGAAGAAGAGAAGTGAAGGAAGAAACTGGTTTAGAGGTTGGGGAACTAAGGCTTGTTCACGTTTTTTCAGGTGAGGATTTTCATATTCAAGTGGCTAATGGTGATGAATTTTACGCGGTGACAGCGGTTTATGTTTCAACCGATTATCGCGGACAACTCACGCTCAATTCCACTGAAACATTGGAGCTTCGCTTCTTTGCTCTTGATCAAATTCCTCAGCGATTTGTAAGAAGCTATCGAATTATTTTAGACTTTTTTATGAAACATCAGGATAGATGGCTATAAAGAAAAGGGGTGAGCAAGTACTTGATACGGCTCACTCCTCTTTTAGCATTACTTTTTTGCCATTAAATACAACTGTAATTCGCTCTTTGGGGCTTGATTTAACCATTGTTAAGAATTCGATTTGATTATGATAAAAGCTTTTTTGTGGTTGAAAGCCTAACTTTCTGTAGAGTTTAATCGCTCGTTGATTAAAGCTTGCGACCGTCAATCGCAAAAGCGGACAATCTTGTTGAACTCGTACTTTCGCAAAAATAAATGAGCAAAAGCCTGCTCCAAAACCTCTTCCTGTCCAAGCAGGCTTCAAGCCGAAGCCAATATCAATAGCTGGCTCATCATAAGCACGAACAAATTGACCAGAAGGTACTTGGGCAGACTGACCCGTGCAATAAAAGCCGATCATTTCATTTTCATCTGAGAATACTGCAAAGTAATGGTCCTCAGTAAGCTCTTTGAACGCATCTTCACTGTAGTTTAAATTATAAAAATCAAATGGTGGGGGGTAGCGCCACGAGAAAATTTCGTAGGCATGCTCCTTGGTAAATCGAACTTGATGCATGTGCTCACCTGCTTTCATGAAACCCTTACTTTAGATAATATGAAAGGGAAATTGTGAGTAGAATAAAAAAACAGCGACTGAAAAATGAGTCGCTGTAAGGGGATTATTAAGCACGATTCATCTGGTTAATATCTTTTGGTGTTAATCGTTCATTATTTCGAATGACAAAGATAAAGATCGGTGCTAAAAATCCGAATGAAATGAAAGATAAGACTAAAAATAATACCGCTTGTGAACTATAGCGCTCAAATATGAGATAGAGGATGTAGCCATAAACGACAGGAGTTGCGATAAAGATAAGTTCACCAATCAATGGAAGAAATCCTAAAACAAATGAAGCAGCCACAATGCCTGGAAGTGCCCAAGGTACGTACTCTTTCCAAGATGCTTTTGATTGCTTTTGGGCTATTGCTCCCATGATATATAAGTTGGCTAAAGGGACAAAGCCTAACCATCCATTAGGAATCCCTTCTCTTTCTGCTAGATGTAAAAGGGCAAATCCAAGTAAAATATGGAGGATGATGCCAATTCCTAATAAAAAGATCGCGATAAAAATAAACGCAGTGAATAAAACGGCAATTGCTTCAAACATTAAAATCCCTCACTTTCCGTTATTTGATAACGTTTAGTATATGGTCATTGTCAGATTATGTCAAATAAAAAGAGGTAATATTTTGAAGATACGAAAAAAGTCATCTTTTCAATCGTCTTACTTTGAAGCTAGTTCTATTATTAGGTATTTAGGCTAGAAGGAGGGATTCGTATGATTCATCTACAGTCGATAAAAAAAGTGAATAGGCAAGTTCATAATCCGAAGTTCCCATTCGATACACCAATCATTGAGCATTTTCGTGAATTGCAATTAACAAATCCGGTAACGATTCTGGTTGGGGAAAACGGTTCAGGAAAGTCGACGTTATTAGAGACGATTGCTATGAATAGTGGGAGTATATGGGTAGGGAGTGACCGTGAGAATTCTAGTTTAAGTCAGGAAGTAGAAGGGTTATTAAAGATGAGCTGGAAGGTGAAAACGCAAAGAGGTTTTTATTTTCGGGCTTCCG
Source organism: Alkalihalobacillus pseudalcaliphilus (assembly GCF_028610675.1). Classification (NCBI taxonomy): domain Bacteria; kingdom Bacillati; phylum Bacillota; class Bacilli; order Caryophanales; family Bacillaceae; genus Alkalihalobacillus; species Alkalihalobacillus pseudalcaliphilus. The sequence goes on along the minus strand of NZ_JAQQWS010000001.1, from coordinate 1,070,078 downwards.
ATTTTAATTTATTTATTCATAAGCTAAAAGAAGAAAAGCGGTTTTCATTAGAAATGATCGAGGAGATAAAACGTGAAGGGCGAAATCAATTAGAAACGATGCCATATGCTAGGACTTTAGCTGATTTACAGCGCTTATACGGAGCGGGGCTTGAGCATCGCTCGCATGGAGAGAGTTTTCTTGATTTATTTCAAGCTCGGTTTAAGGAAAATAGCTTTTATATTCTCGATGAGCCAGAGGCACCTTTATCCCCACAAAAACAGCTTAGCTTCTTATCACTACTGAAACAAATGGTTTCCGAAAACGGTCAGTTTCTTATTGCAACCCATTCACCGATGATTATGGCTTTTCCTGGTGCAACGATATATCAAGTGGAGGGTGGTCAGCTTGTTCAAACTTCGTATGAGGAATTAGAGCACGTAACGATTACGAGAGATTTCCTTCAAGCACCTGAACGTTTTTTTCGTTATTTATAATCCTTGATGGCTGAGGTTTGGACAAGGAGAAAAATGGGAATTGTATCGATAAGACAGCCGTGGTTGAAGGAGGGTTATTTAATGAAAATGGATGAAGTGAAGCTATTTCGACGTGACTTGTTTTTTCTAGAAAAGTTAAAAGAAAAAGAAGCACGTAAAGACCCAAACCATCCAAAGATAAAAACAATAAATGAACAAATACTTTTATTAAAAGACGCATTGGATATTATATACATGAAACATTATTCCTCGTATTCAATGAGGTTCATCTAATAAAAGCGTGTGATAACATCAGGGTTAAAGCAAAGCAGCGGCCCTGGTGTTTTTTTTGTATGGAAGTTGAATGGGTGATACACTGAATCTCGTCAAGCTCACTTCTAGTATGACAGTTTAAGAGTAATCATCAAGCTCAAGCGCTCATTGTGACATCTTTCCCCTTCAGTAACTGACACGTTCAGACGTTTTCGTGTAGTTACGCACGCCACCCCTCCAGTAACTGACACGTTCAGGCGTTTTCGTGTAGTTACTCACGCCACCCCTCCAGTAACTGACACGTTCAGGCGTTTTCGTGTAGTTACTCACCTACTTCCCTCCAGTAACTGACACGTTCAGGCGTTTTCGTGTAGTTACTCACGCCACCCCTCCAGTAACTGACACGTTCAGGC
>NZ_JAQQWS010000001.1:1054188-1068837 GCF_028610675.1 Alkalihalobacillus pseudalcaliphilus | reverse complement strand
GTTTTCGTGTAGTTACGCACGCTCTTCCTTCGAGTAACTGACACGTTCAGGCGTTTTCGTGTAGTTACGCACGCACTCCCTCCAGTAACTGACACGTTCAGACGTTTTCGTGTAGTTACTCACGCCACCCCTCCAGTAACTGACACGTTCAGGCTTTTTCGTATAGTTACTCAAAGGTTTGACCTCAGTATTTTCACAAACCTTAATTAATTGTTAGGCGATTCTGACTTTCATCTTTGTTGGTGGCGGAGTGAACTTGGCTCCGCCATGGGCGTTTTTGTATGATAAACTTTATTTGTAGAGTAAGAGAGGAATGATGATATGAAGCAGAATAAATATGACGATGATGATTTTTTCCGATTGTATAAGGAGATGCCACGGTCACAATTTGGGTTAGAAGCAGCGGGTGAGTGGCATATTTTAAAGCAATTAATTCCTTCATTAGAGAATAAACATGTATTAGATTTAGGTTGTGGCTTTGGGTGGCATTGTCAATATGCACTAGAGCAAGGAGCAAGTCAGGTTATCGGTGTGGATATCTCGCAAAAAATGCTAGAGCAGGCACAAAGTCTGGTCAAGGATAAAAGACTAACGTATAAGCAACAATCGATCGAGGAAATTGACTTTCCGAATGAATGTTTTGATGTCATAATTAGTTCACTAGCTATCCACTATGTGAAGGATTTAAAAGCTCTCGTTCAAAAAGCGATGAAGATGTTAACAGATGGTGGTGTGTTTGTTGTATCTGTCGAACATCCTATATTTACGGCACTTCCTAATCAAGATTGGTATTATAATGAGGATGGTGAAAAATTGCATTGGCCTGTCGATCGTTATCAGGATGAAGGTGTGCGGGAGACTTCTTTTCTGACCAATAACGTAATAAAGTACCATCGAACATTATCAACCTATATCAACACACTCACAGCTGTAGGGTTTGTGATTAAAGAAATTCAAGAGTCGAAGCCGACATTAGAAGCGATGGAGCATGATAAAGAAATGAAAGATGAAATGCGAAGACCGATGTTTTTGCTCATAAAAGCTATCAAATAATTCAGAGAGGTGAGGAGTATGATCGTGGTAGTAAGGCACGGTGAAACAGATTGGAATTTGCAAGGAAGGATGCAAGGTAGGAGGGATAGGAGCATTTTTTAATGGAATTCCTGAAGATGAAAATATATTAATCTTCTCTTCGGATAATGGTAATTATCAAAAATACTCCTTTTGTTAAATACATCAGGCTTCAGCATTGGTTATGTTTCTTTTACAGCAATAAAACGAAGGCGCCAATAATCAGCTACCCATTCTTTTTCTTTATAAAGCTTAGGACGCAAAATATTTTCACATTGTTTATAAATGGCTTCTTTTTCTTTGTTTGTCATATGAATAAACAGGTTGTTACTGAACATTTTGAGCCAGTTGTGAATGCCCTCTTCTCCATCTAAAGGTGTTGGTCGATTATAATGTTCAATGGAGATTATACGAAAACCTGCCTTTAAAAGATGAGCTTCCATTTCTTCCTTTGTCGGAAATACCCATGGGAACAAAGAAGGCTCATAAGGTATAGATAAATGGTTGGATGCTTCCTCAATTGCATGGATAATGGTTTCGATATTATGAGCACCTCCTAACTCGGCGATGAAACGCCCATGAGGAAGGAGAGCGTTATAGCAATTTTGAATCACTTTTTGCTGGTCTTTCATCCAGTGAAGAGCAGCGTTTGAAAACACAGCATGGAAGTGCTCCTTACTTTCCAGTTGTTGACCATCTTGTACGCTGAATTGAATTTCAGGGTACTTTTCTTTTGCGGCCTCAATCATCGAATGTGCAGCATCTATTCCCCAAACAATTGCACCGCTTTTGGAAATTTTATAGGCTAGGTCCCCCGTACCGCATCCAAGATCTAAGATTTTTTCACCTTTTTGTGGTTTTAGTGAAGAAACAAGGTCATCGCCAAAATTAGATACAAATGTATGTTTGTTATCATAAAGAGTCGGATTCCACTCAGTCATCTTGATCATCTCCTAATCGCCATATGCCTAGTGTAACATGAATAGGTGGAATATTTTTAAAAATATATAGAGGAAGAAATTAAGTGAACCTCTTTTTGGGAAGAAGAGCTGTTTGTAATATTGTTGTAATAATTGTAACAATTAATGCCGTAATGTTAATTCTTGTGTTTATTAATACGCATCTAAATTGTTTATGTGGGTGTTTTAGGTCATCTGTGAAGAGGGGTACTAATTTTGTGTTTATTCTATTTGCTTGGTGGTTTATTGTCGTTTAAACTGTATTGTCGGGTGTTTGTATATGTTTTTTAATTAGTGTAAATTAATCTATTTTTAATCGTGCTTTAACAAAGGTTTTTGTAAAATTTCGTACAATAATTAAGTAAGGAATTTTATTGTATGAAAGGGGTAGTTTGGCAAATGAATGAGGCTATTTATAGTTATGATGATGTTTTAAAAATGCTAGACTCTTTATTGAGAGAACCTACTGAATTTTGGGATGATTTTTATTCTAAACGTAATAAGGGGGTTCCTTTTTTTACAGAATCACCAGATGAAAATCTAGTCGACTATTTTGAGAAAGCTATTTTTAACCCTGGAAAAGTCTTAGAATTAGGATGTGGACCTGGTAGGAATGCTATTTATTTTGCTAAAAATGGTTGTGAGGTCGATGCTGTTGATTTATCTGCAGAGAGTATTAAATGGGCAGGTGAACGAGCGAAGAAGCAAAATGTAAAGGTGAATTTTATTCAGCAAAATCTCTTTGATTTACATATAGAAGATGGTGCGTACGATATGGTCTATGATTCTGGGTGTTTTCACCACATTGCTCCACATAGGAGGATGAGTTATGTAGATGTAGTAAAATCAGCGTTAAAACCTAATGGATTATTTGCGGTCACTTGTTTTGTTGCCGGTGGAAAGTTAGGTGGAGCGGAACTATCTGATTGGGAGGTATATAGAAAACTCAGTCTTAATGGTGGACTAGGTTATACGGATGAAAAATTAAGGCAAGTATTTTCTGCCTTTGATGAAGTGGAAATTAGAAAAATGAAAGTAATCGAGCAACCTAATCATCAATTTGGGATACCTGATTTTATAGTTGCATTATTTCGAAAAAACAAAGCCAACCTTAATTAAAATTTCGTATAAAAACCTCATTGGGCTAATATGCCAACTGAGGTTTTTCGTTCATAGCGTAGCACCAAGTAAATATCTCGACCTAATCATTCGGGGTAATTTGTAAAGACGGTTTACTTAGTGTTGCTATGTCAAAATCATATAATTAGCTGTTCATTTTTCTTAACTCATACCCTAACTTTTGAAAAGCCTCACCGATGCTACGTACATATTCAACATCTAAATTTTGTAAAAAGGAGTTTGATTCTGTACATTTGACAATGTTAATGGGAAGCCCGGAGAAAATAACTTCAACACCCATCATTTTCAAAGCCGATACTAATTTATTTAGCAGTGTTGAAAACTGTTGATCCGTTCGTTGAATTTCTGACAGGTCAATGATGAAATAACGAGTTTTATGATTGACCGCATAAGAAAGTGTATCTTCAATGATTTTATGGCCGCGCTTTTGATTAATATTTCCTTGTAACGATAAGACGGTTAATCCATTTGAAATAGGGATTAGTGGAGCACTTAATAGCTCAATTTCCTGATACGTGTCATCAAGTTCGACAACATATGATAAAACGTCGGCAATAATTTGTACAAATTCGATTTGTTCCTCAGTAAATTCTTTTTCATCCTTATCCATTAAACAAAGAGTGCCAAATTCATTACCATCTGTGCGGTTTAATGAAACCCCAATAAATGCTTTAACTTGTAGTTCTTCTGTAATCTTTCTTTCTCGAGTCTCTTTGTTGACCATTAAATTCATAAATGTTCGCATCTGTTTTGCATTTTCTAAGACGAGCTTGCAATTAGATTCGTCGTAGTCGACTGAGATGTTGTTAGGGACAATGGTTTCATTCTTATTATAAGAATTAATCACAGTCATCTCATTTTTATCTTTCTTGGCTATATATGCCGTGTTCACGTCCAATTTTTCTGTCATTAATCGGAATAAACGTTCGGATACCGCGACTAACGATTGATGCCCATGATTTCCCTCAAATATTTTTAACATGTTTAGGCTACTCCTTCAACTTCGAATAGTTCTATCATATCATGTTTAAGGTGATTTAATATAGAGAGAGATGTGCGGTGAGACAAGGCAAGTGATTAGGGTAGTGGTAAAGATTATCAATTTTTATGAAGTGGTAAATAAAAAGAAAATTATGTGAATGGACCCGTCTATGAAAATATATTATTCTTTACCGATAATTATGGTAGCGATCAATAGTATATACTTACCAATTTGGGATCTATAGGTTATTCATTGCTTTAAATGTAAAGGTAGAGGGGACATAGTAGGATGGAAGAAAAAGAATATAAACATCAAAAAAGAAAAGGTATATTTTTTAACTCGATTAGAAATCAAATTTTAATACCGGTAATTCTATTAATCATTATAACGGCAGGGGTCGTATCATTTGTCAGTTATTCATTTAGTGTGAAAAATACGACAGATGCATTAGTTGAAAATGTGGAAAGTCAGATGGGAAGTATCAATCAATCTTTTGATTTGTTCTTCGCTGATATAAATTATACGTTAGATCGAGTGTCTGATAATAATCGGCTCTTAGATTTTCAAACTGAAAATAGTGAGCAATTGCGTACCTATTTTGAAGAGATAAGTGAAACGAATCCTTCAATTTTGAATATGTTTGTAGCTTTTCCTGATGATTTCATTATATATCCGGATGAAGATATGGGAGAAAATTATAATGCTGAAGAACGAGACTGGTATCGAAATGCTATTCAGCTACCAGGGCAAGTAACGTGGACGGAGCCATACCAAGATGTTCGTTCAGGTGAGACAGTTATTACGTCTTCACGTACAATTCATGATGAAAATAATGAATTACTAGGTGTTATTGCACTAGATGTGACGATAAGTACACTTATTGACATGGTTGATACACTTCGCATTGGTGAATCGGGTTATGGGTTTATTTTCGATCAGTTTGGGCGTTATGTAGCACATCCTAATTCTGAGCTTGTTGGTGTAGATGCTTCCGATGAAACTTTTGCTATTGAAATGATGCAACTTGGGCAACAAGGTAGGGTAGAAGAAGAAGGGAATCATATAATTGAATTTATTATGAATGAAACAACTGGCTGGATTATTGCAGGGGAAGTAAACATCGATGATTTCGAAGAACAAGCAAAGGAAATTATTGCCCCCATTTTCATTTCAGTCGTTACGATGGTCTTATTGGGTAGCCTTTTAGCAATTTGGTTAGCTACGATTATTACTAAGCCATTAAAACAGGTTATGGCGAGAATGACCCGCATTGCAAACGGAGACTTAACAGATAAACCATTAACCATTTCATCTGAAAATGAGATTGGTCAACTTATGGCATCCACTAATCAAATGAGTGCAGATATGAAAATATTATTGAAGCAAATTAATGAAGTTGCTGAGTCTGTTTCAAGCCAAAGTGAGGAGCTAACACAAACAACGGATGAAGTGAAACAAGGTACAGAGCAAATTGCTGTGACGATGGAAGAAATTGCTTCTGGTACTGAAACCCAAGCAACGAGTGCAAGTGAAATTTCTTCTATGATGACAACTTTTACGTCACGTGTTGAAGAAGCTAGTGAACAAGGAAATGTTATAGAGCACAATTCTAAAAAGGTTTTAGAAATGACAGCAAATGGCATTGATTATATGGAGAAATCATCGGGGCAGATGGATACAATAAATGGCATCGTTAAACAAGCAGTTGAAAAGATGAAAAGTCTTGATGGTCAGACGCAGGATATTTCACAGCTAGTTTCCGTTATTCGTGAAATTGCTGAGCAGACGAATTTATTAGCTCTAAATGCTGCCATTGAAGCTGCAAGAGCTGGTGAACAAGGTAGAGGTTTTACCGTAGTAGCTGGAGAGGTAAGGAAGTTGGCTGAACAAGTGGCTGTATCTGTTCAAGATATTACTGGTATTGTGAACGGTATTCAATCCGAATCAAAAGTACTAACAGAATCATTGCAAGATGGCTATATGGAAGTCAAATCAGGCACCAAACAAATAGAATCGACTAGATTAACGTTTAATGAAATTAGTCAAGAGATTTCAAACATGGCGGGGAGCATTCATCGAATTTCAGATAACTTGACAGAAATGGTAGCCGATAGCCAAGAGATGAATAGTTCTATTGAAGAAATTGCTGCTATTTCTGAAGAAGCAGCGGCAGGTGTTGAACAAACTACAGCATCAGCTCAGCAAGTTAGCAGTTCTATGGAAGAAGTCTCAGAAAGCTCTGAACAGCTATCCAAATTAGCTGAGGAATTGAATTACCAAGTAAATCGATTCAAGCTATAATTTAATAATAAAGGGGCAAACATGTATGCGAGTATATATGTTTGCTTTTTTATTGAGATTTTTTGTACGGTTTTACAGTGATCAAAGCTGGAATTGTGGCTGTTTTAGCTGTGAGGTAGTTAGCTTTATAGAGAGAGTGAAAGTGAAGTTTTCGTAATAGGATGGTTACGGTTTGCCTAAATAATGACTGCTTAACTTTTCTTCTTTTAATTGACCGCCCTGCATATGGACCTGATACGCATTGGCGTTTTTTCTGGATTTCACAATGGTATGTAATTGATCATCAACGTAATGTAAGGCAACACCGTCATCAGCAGCGATGCCCTCCTGTAATTTCCCTTCTGTAATGAACTTTTGGAAGGTGGGTCTTCGATTGAGTTCGCAATCATAATGAGGGGAATGACTCCCTTTTAAAAAACCTAGTCCATTGACAGGTTCCAACCCATCACCATAGGAGTCGGTAATCCCCTCTTCAAACCAACAAATAGATCCAGCACTAAGACCTGCTAAGAGCGTTCCTTCTTGCCATGCTTCGTGTAAGTATTGGTCTAAGCCCCAATGTTTCCATAATAAGATAAGATTAACGGTATTACCGCCACCAACATAAATAATATCTTGCTGTAGAACAAATTCCCTTAGATTTCTAGTTGGCGGTTTAAATAAGGAAAGATGTGTAGGCTCACAGTTTTTCGCTTTAAATGATTGGTAAAATCGGTTCATATAATCGGCCGAATCCCCACTAGCTGTCGGAAGAAAACAGATGCTAGGATTTTCTCTTCTAGCATGCCTTATTATATAGTCATCTAAGAGTGGGTTTTCTGGTTCCATGGAGAAACCTCCGCCACCTAATGCAATGATTTGCTTGTTCATGTATATGCCTCCCTATAATGTATTGGTATTTTAGGCTATCTATTAATTGCTTTTAGTTTAATTGTAATGGTCATAGATTTTCAAAACTTATTTCGAGAGCCAAGTATCTGTAAATGTTTTTGGTTAAGAAACATTTTAAGGTTCGGGTACTAATCACAACTATTTAACTTTCCGACAGATAAAAATCATTTGCGGAGTTTCATTAGACATGGGGATACCTTGCCAACTCCCATAGCATTCTTTAATAGAGAAGCCATGAAAATGTAAAAGTCGTTCCATCTCTAGAGGGTAAGTATATCGTAATGAAATTTTATCCTTTTCAGTACCTATCAAGGTGCCATTGTCGTATATATGTCTCATCGTATGACAGTGTAATATTTGTGTGGCATCCTCATATGTTTCAATATGTTGCTCTTGGATATCAAAACCACGATAGTCTTGGAAGTTTATATCATACTCATCCACTTTACTTAGTTCGGTTAATATAGGATTTCGCGTATCAAAAATAAACATGCCATCCTTTTGTAAATGTGAAGAAACTGAATGTAGTAATTGATCCTGAGATGAATTAGTCAAAAAGTGCTGAAATGAATTACCAACCATAAACATAAAGTCAAAGTGGTTGGCTAATGAAAGCTGTGTACAGTCCTGTAAATGGAAAGGAATTTGTTGTCCTTTTTGTTGTGCTTTTTGTTGTGCTTTTTTTAGCATACCCTCATGTAAATCAACACCAGTAATCGTATATCCTTTTTCAGCAAAAGGGATTGTCAAGCGACCTGTCCCGCAAGCGAGCTCTAAGATTTGATCCTCGATTTGAGCATGCTGAAGCAAAATAGGAAGCTCTTGTTTGGATGGTTCGTGTAATAAATCATACATGTCAGTGTCTGTATACTTTTCAAAATTCGTGTTAAAAATATCGTTCATTTAAAAGTGTGTTCCTTCCTAAGTGTTAGAAAATTTAAAATTATAATAAACATAATGATACCATTGAAAATTTTATAGTACAATAGAATGGATAGAAAGAAGAAAGCAACTGCTGTTGTTTTGTGCGAAAGTTCTTTACGATTTTCAAAACTTCACGCAAATTCGTGAAGTAGCAAAGCTTGCTTGGCTAACGGCCCAAAAACACTTAGATTTTAGATACTAATCCTGATTACTACTCTCTCTTTTTTGTTGGTGGTGGCTGGTTGTGCGGTGCGCTGAATCTTTTTAGGAAAGCTCTTGCGAGCTCACCCCTAAAAAGTGGCAGGGCTACGGCAAAGTGTGAGAATCCTCAAAACCGTTATGGAATGAAAAGCCATCAGTTAAAGAGTGAATCGCCACTTTCATATTTGTTGGTGGCGGAGCGACAACCCGCCAAGGACGTTTTGTATCAAAGTGGACTTAAGGGGCAATAGATTGTGCCTTGAAGTTAGCTGGTCATCCATCATGCGATAGACGGCCTTAACAGGATAGTGCTTCCTTATTGTGGTGCGACTCCTAATGGTGGTGGAGTTGTATGAAGGGCCAACGTTTTAAAAAGTCTCCACCAACAAACATGAAAGTAAAGGTTTGCTTTCTGACTAGTGGCATTTCATTTAATATGGTTTTTGTTTTTTTAGAATGTTGTATGTTGGTTTTGAACTTGAGGAATAACAGTAACCTAGCGGACGAAAATATGTGGAGAATCCCGCTGGACGTAGTGGCGGACTGAGATCCACTGGCTGTGCCAGTTAGCTCAGCGCCACAAGGTTGTCTCGGAGCATGATTTTCGGTAGCGGCGAGCAACGCACCATGTTCGCACTAACTTTCATACAAAACTAAAGCTAGTTGTAAATATTAAATAGCAATTACATAAAAAAGGAGCATACGATTATGACAAATAAAAAATTAAGAGTAGGCATTGTCTTTGGTGGTAAATCGGCAGAGCATGAGGTTTCCTTACAATCCGCTAAAAATATCGTCGATGCTATTGATAAATCAAAGTACGAAGTTGTCTTACTAGGTATTGATAAAAGCGGACGCTGGCACTTAAATAAAGATTCCCATTTCCTCATCAACGCAGAGGACCCAAAATTAATCGCTTTAAACAAAACCAATGAAGGTGTATCCATTATTCCAGGTGAAGAAAAAAATCAATTGATAAGTTTAAATCAAACAGAAGCCATGGAACAGCTCGATGTCATTTTCCCGATTATTCATGGTACCTTAGGTGAGGATGGCAGTATTCAAGGCATGTTACGTATGGCCAATATTCCTTTTGTAGGTTCCAATGTATTAGGATCTGCTATCAGTATGGATAAAGATATTGCGAAAAGGCTATTACGTGATGCGGGGTTAGGTGTTGCAAAGGGTTTCGCTTTTAATATCGCAACTAGAAAACAAATTAACTATGAACATGTAGTGAAGGAACTTGGGTTACCAGTCTTTATTAAGCCTGCAAATCAAGGCTCTTCAGTCGGAGTTTCAAAAGCAACAAACAAAGAGCAATTTGAAAAAGCCGTCGCTGAAGCGTTTCAATTCGATACAAAGATTTTGATTGAAGAAGCGATCGATGGGCGTGAGATTGAGTGCTCTGTATTAGGGAATTATGAGCCGATTGCTTCGATTCCAGGTGAAATTATTGCAACGGGCGACTTTTATTCTTATGATGCGAAGTATATCGACGAATCTGGGGCGATTCTTGAAATTCCTGCAAAGCTCAGTACAAAGCAAGTTGAAAGAATTCAAGAAACATCTTTAAAAGCCTATCAGGCCCTTAATTGCGAAGGCTTGGCACGCGTTGATGTATTTTTAACAGAAGATGATCGCATTATCATTAATGAGATTAATACATTACCAGGCTTTACGAAAATAAGTATGTATCCGAAGTTATGGGAGCAAAGCGGTATTCGTTACAGTCAATTGATCGAAAAATTAATTGACCTAGCGATTGAACGACACGAACGAGATCAGAAGTTGCAAAGCTCCATTAATGATCATTTATAAAAAAACACAACTCTTAGGTGGAAACCTAGGAGTTTCTTTAGGAGAATAAAATGAAAAGAATTGATGTTGTATACAACCTTGTTTTTAACGATAAAAATGAAGTATTAATTGTTCGAAATAAAAAACGAGATGATTGGTCATTACCCGGAGGTCGGGTTGAAGAAAAAGAAACGTTAAAAGAAGCCGCTAAAAGAGAGATGACGGAGGAGACGGGCTATAAAATTGAAGTGGGAGAGATTGTCAGTGTCGATGAAGCATTTATTAATCAAATCCATGTTCATTTTTTTACTTTTCTTTCATTAATTATTGGAGGGAAAGCGGCAATCATCGATGTTGAAACCGTAGCTGAGATTCGCTGGGTAAGTGTTGAGGAAGCAAACCGACTAGTTCCATTTTATCAAAAGGGATTTCTATGGTTACGTAATGAATCAATTCCTTATACGTTTCATGGTGGAATAACTGTATAACCACACATAAATGAGCAAGCTAATGATTGAGATAAACGGGCTTCTGTTCTATATGAAACCTACATCGTGGCAAACGCAAATGCTCGTTGTCCATGAAATGAACGAAGCAAAAGCCTTTTTAATATAGAGGAATTTTTTTTACTTGATATTTTAGAAAATTAATAAGATTATGATATGATAGGCGGTCATATAAAAAGGGGGAAAGTTTGTGCGGATTTTATTAATAAATGGTTATGTGATAAATGTCGAAAGTGGCGAGGTAAAAAAAGGTGACATTCTTATTAATGGTCATAAGGTGGAACAAATTTCTTATGAGGAAGGAGTTTTAGAAGCTGAGCAAGTCATGGATATAGCAGGGAAATATGTGATACCGGGCTTAATTGATATGCATGTACATATTAAAGAGACTTTTGCTCCATTTTTTGTTGCTAGTGGTGTCACGACGGTTCGGAATACGGCTGGAAGTGTTTTGGAGTTAGAGCGTCTAAGAAAAGCAAAGGCCGATGATCCGACTCCACGTGTGATCTCTGCTGATCGGATGATTGATGGACCACCTGGTTTATGGGGGGAGACGACACCATTTAATGTTAATATCGATAACCCAGAAATCGCACGTTTTGAAGTAAGGAGACAAGTAGAAATAGGTGCAGATTTTATTAAAGTGTATGGCTGGCTTTCCCCGGATGTGATGGCTTCAGTCGCTGATGAAGCAAGAAAACTTGGTAAAGAAGTCAGCTGTGATTTAAACCACTCTCGAAAGGTCAATGCTGTTGACGCGGCAAGATTCGGTGTCAAATGGAATGAACATGCTTCTGGTATTATCCAAGCTCTGTATCCTGATTGGCATACAAGTGCGGCAAAAGAAATATGGGATCAAATTGATTGGGAGGAGCCTGATAGGGAGGCCTTACTTCCGATATTACATACGCTGTTAGAAGAAGGTGTGATCATTTGTCCGACGATGACATTGATTGATCAAATGAACCTAGTAAACAATTACTGGGCACCTCGGCACCCTTTGATGGAACAGTTGAATACACTAGAAGGCCTTTTTCAACAATGGAACTCATTTTTGGGATATAAGGAGTCGCTAAAGGTAGTAGGTAAATCACATCAATGGAATAAGGTTATCGCGAAAATGTATCATGACATCGGTGGTAAGGTTGTAACAGGAACAGATACGCCTGCTGGTATTTTTACATATCCTGGATTAGCTCTGCATCGTGAGCTAGAGCTTTTTGTTGAAGCTGGCTTTACAGAGTTAGAAGCTTTACAAGCTGCCACGATTAAAGCAGCCGATGCTTTAAATAGAACGGATATAGGACGAATTAAAGAGGGTGCCTATGCGGATCTTGTGATTTTGAGTGAACATCCATTAGAAAACATAAGCCATACACAAGGGATTACGTTGATCGTGAAAGGTGGCCGAGTGTTCCAGCCAGATGAACTAGTGTCGTATACAGTCAGTGCTGAAGAGTATAAAGAGAAGTATGAGCAATTTATTGAACATTTCAAAGATACGACACTAGAACAGATAAATAAGATTAGCAAATAAAAAGAGAAAGTAGAGAATAACTTGTCCGATCATGCAATAAGAAATTCAATGAAAGCAATAATAATAGAGAATAATCAAGTATTATTCATTAATTGTGCGGATCAGGAAGGGGACTTCTATATCTTCCCGGGCGGAGGACAGGAGTTTCTAGAAGAGGCAAAGCACACAGTGAGAAGGGAATGTATAGAAGAAATCGGTTTTGATGTTGATGTCCACGAAGTTTTGTTTATGCGTGAATATATTGGGGCTAATCATGAATTTTCCAATTTTGACCATGATGTTCATCAGGTTGAAACCTATTTTCGCTGTTCTTTACGTACGCAAGTTTCCAAGCCTGCACAGCCAGACACGGATCAAATCGGGGTTGAATGGTTAATAATCGATGATTTAGAGCAATATCGAATTTATCCTAAAGCTCTCATCCAGCCGTTACAAGCGTCGGTAGCTGGATTATCTTATCCTCTTTATTTAGGCGATGTTAATTAGAAAAAGTGAAACCAATTTTAATCATACAACGAATATAAGATATCGAGACATGACAAAAGAATAATCTAATGATAAAAGGTGATGGGGATGGAGAAGTCAGGTTGTATGAAATGTGGCGGAAGAGAGGTTGGAACGAAGGATGTGGCGATGACGGGTGCGGGTCTATCGAGGTTTATGGATATCCAACATAACCGTTTCCTTGTTGTTTTTTGTAAAAGCTGCGGTTACTCAGAGTTTTATAATAAGGAAACATCGACTGCTTCGAATGTGATTGATTTGTTTTTTGGTTAAGCGGAGTAATCTTAGAAATTGGTTTGATGAAGAAGTGTGTAAAATCAAAAAACTGCTGCTAGCCTTTAAAAGGTTCACAGCAGTTTTTTCAATTTATCGGTATTCTTTTGCTTCACGATTGTAATCTGTATATTCGTCTTGTTTTTCTTCCACTGTAAATGTTAAACCACCAAATTTACCTGCAAGCCAATTGTATATAAGTACGATTAGGGCGATGATACCGAAGTAAATGGCGGAGTAAAAGACAATACCAATTAAGCCTCCTAATAATAAGCCCATCCCCATTGCTGGTTCCTCAATCATCGTGATTAGAAAAATAAACAAACCAACAATCACAAATAAAATAATCGGAATGAAATAAAGGTATAAAGTACTTTTGATGACACTTCCAATGTTAAAGCGTTTAATTTCTAAAGTTTTCAATTGTTCTTCCTCCTATGTAGTTTTTCTTTTACAATGATATGTAGGATGCTTATCCTTTTTGACTAATACCCTACAAATGTAATGGATAAACACCATTTTATGTCATGCAATACAAAATAATATCATTTTAGACAAAATATGCATACAGGCTTTCCTGATAGGAGGAAGGTTGTGTGTTAGTTATTAATTGCTTAGTAGGGTTTGGATATGCTGCTTTACTTCTGGCCATTCTTCTTTTGTGATACTGTACATCACGGTATGGCGAATCGTTCCTTCCTTTCGAATCATATGATTGCGTAATACACCTTCTTTAGTAGCACCAATTCGTTCAATGGCTTTTTGAGAGCGTAGGTTTTCGTGTCCTGTTTTGATTTGAACTCGATTTACTTGAAGGTCTTCAAAGCAGTAGGATAATAAAACCAGTTTGCAATTGGTGTTGATTGCAGAACGCCAATAAGTAGGATTCAGCCAGGTTGATCCGATTTCCACTCTTTGATGTGATTTAGAGTAATCAAGTAACCAAGTGGCACCAATGATTGTCTGGGTTGCTTGATTAATGATGACGAAGGCAAAGTCTTCTCCATATCGTTTGTGTGCGTCATTAATATAAGCTTTGACGGCTTCAATGCTTAGAAGAGTAACCGACATATGCTCCCAAATTTTTGGGTCATTGGCGGCAAGTGCGAGTTCCTCTAGGTGTTCGATTTGAATCGGGATAAGTTGAACAACTTCATTTTCAATTTGTTTCATGGTATGGTCTCCTTTTTGTGTGAAAGTGTATTTTAGGAGCGATAGGTTGTGCCTTGAAGTTACCTGGTCATTCATCTTGCAATGACCTTAGCAGGAAATCGTTCCCTTTTTGGTCGTTCGACTCTTAGTGGTGATGGAGTTGTAAACGGGCCAACTGTTTAAAAAGTCACCACTACTATAATCTTTGCTGGTGGCGAAGTGAACCGTGCTTCGCCATCTGGGTTTTGTATGTAATGTATTTAGAGGTTCTGGGTGAGCGAAATCCGTTGACTAATACCTCGTGTCGGCATGATCAGGACGGAAAAAGAGAAAGAACCTGTCGACTGAGGCTGTGCATCGACATGAACAGGGCGAAAAAAGGTCAAGAACCTGTCGACTAAAGCTCGG
>NZ_JAQQWS010000001.1:991274-1054088 GCF_028610675.1 Alkalihalobacillus pseudalcaliphilus | reverse complement strand
AAGAACCTGTCGACTGAGGCTGTGCATCGACATGAACAGGGCGAAAAAAGGTCAAGAACCTGTCGACTAAAGCTCGGCATCGACATGATTAGGGCGGAAAAAGGTCAAGAACCTGTCAACTGAGGCCGTGCATCGACATGATCAGGGCGAAAAAAGGTCAAGAACCTGTCGACTGAGCTGCACGATTGGCATGAATTGCCCCATTTTGATTCGTTAATTTTCTCCTGCTCTTATTAAAGGAATATTTTCCTTTAAGGATTTTGTCATTTTATTAATATTAAAATAATTTTGCCGTGAGCTCAATAAAATTCTATGAAACTAGCAGGAAGTCAAGTTGTATTCAGAAAATTCTTGACTATCGTTTTTATACTAGGTATACTTTCGGTAGTGGTTTGATTCGAACTGTTTGATGACTTAGATTTACATCTGTACAGAGCAAAGCTACTAATTCATGTATAGGAGTGATTATATGTTTAAATCTGGATTTACGGTTTGGTATAATGTTTCGAATGTAGAAGAGACGTACAAGTTTTATACGGAGAAACTTGGGTTTAAAGGGGATTTTTGGGACCGTGATAATGGTATGGCAAGTGTTCATACGAATACTGAAGGTTGCTTTATCGGTTTTTCACAAGCGGTTGAAGTTATTCCATCAAAGGCATCGGCTGTATTTGAAGTCGAAAATATTGAAGAAGCGGTGAAGGCTTTAGCTGAGAAGGGTATTAGTTTCACTAGTGATATTACAACGATTCCAGGTCTGGTTAAGCTGATTACCTTCCAAGATCCAGATGGTCATGATCTTGAGCTCTCGCAAACATTGGCCGAATAAAAATGATTGAGATTTCTCCACTGATCCACATCACGAAAGAGCTTTCAGGCAGGTGGAAAATTCCTATTATTACACAGCTTGAAAAGTCTGGTGGTCGATTTACACCACTGCTACATAAACTGCAAATATCACCTGCTAGATTAAGTGAAAATTTAAAAGCACTCATGGACGGTCACTACATCAATTCGATTTCAGCTAATGAACGTACGCATCCTTTATTCCCTGAATATTATTTGACGGAGAAAGGGAAAGTTTTAATGGAAGCTGCATCGGTTATTATGGAGTCTGAACAGAATCTAAACAAAGGATTTTTGGCAGCGAAAAAGTGGACATGGCCAATGCTTTTAGCTCTCTCTCAAAACTATCAACAGTTTAATGAAATAAAAAAGGTGCTAAAGGTAGCGACACCAAGGATTATTTCTACAAGATTATCTGAGTTAGAACACATTCAACTTGTTGAGAAGAGTTGGATTCAGGGGGAAAGTATCAAACCTATTTATATCCTTGAAGCAAATCAATCACCGATCATTCACCAAGCGAAGGAACAATTACTGAAAATAATTTAAACCTCTCCCATGTTTGTGGAGGGGTTTTATTGAAAATATTTTATTATTATTATAAAATTCTTGATCGTTTGATAAAATAACTAGTAATAAAAGGGGGTAATTCGATGAATTCAGTAGACATCTTTAAAGATATTATCTCGATTATGTATAAGGACTATGCTGGATTGAATGAAAACAAAGGGGCTCCTACTGACAGTTTTCTAGAAAAAATTCTAAAAATTCATTTAAATGAGGAGGAATTTTTTTCGATTAGTGACTGAGTATGCGATGACTTTTTGTGATAAACATGTTGCTGTCATCGACAAGAAGGGTTTAGATTTCTCGTTAGGATTTAAAGTAAGGAGATTCAACGACCGAATCTTTATTATAAGTGCGGAGCAAGGGGATTGGCAGATAGGTGCTCAAATTATTGAGGTAGATGGGCAAGCAATTGATAGCCTCGGTCAGCAATACGATCATATTTTACCTTGTTCATGAAAGACAGAACTGGGAGCCAATATTAAAAAGAGCCACATATGTAACCGTAAGTGATGGTAATATGATAGAAGTAAAACGATTAGATAAGTACACGAAGAAAAAAAGAGAGGCATGTCATACATATCAAGAAATGAATGCGGATACAGGTTATTTTTGCTTAGAAGACTTTAGTAATCAGGCGGTTGTTGAGACGTTACTTGAGCAAAAACAAAAAAGTCTTCACCAAGCCAAGTATCTTATTTTTGATGTTCGGACCAATTATGGTGGAAATGATATCACCTATTTTCCTTTATTATCGTATATTTTTCCAAGTGATAGGAGCTTAAAGGAATTAAATCCACATGGAGATATTAACTATGTTAATTATACAGAACGAAATGTTGACATCAGGATTCGGTTATTTGAAGAATTTCTAGAGAGTGATCGCTTAACGGATTCTGAATTGAGATATGTAAGTGAAGAAAGCTTGCAGTTAAAAAAGTTTCGCGGTAAAGGGTTTGTTGCATCACCGCTTGAGTCTGAAGATGGCGGAAAACCTTTTATCAAAAGTAAGAAACTCTAGCAAAAGATATATATTTTAACAGACTATGAATGTGCTAGTTCAGGTGATAGTTTTGTACAAATTTGCCAAAAATCTCCCTCAACAACAATCGTTGGTCGATATACAGCAGGAGCGATTGACTATGCTAATTGTTGCATTCAATCTTATGATTCGTTTGACTTTCTCTATCCAACCACGAAGATATCAGCCGTTGATGATGGAAGAGGAATTGATGGTGTTGGTGTTAAGCCAGATCAATATATTCCGTGGGAGCCTAGCATGCTCGATGAAGATATTCATTTACATACTGTATTAGATTTGATTGAGAAAGAAAAGGCATAACGACTAGATTTGATTAAGAAGGACGCCTTCGCCTATAATAAAGATATCGATTGTCGGTTTTGTAGGGGGAAATGATGAAATATTCAAAAGCAACAAACTATGCTTTACACACCATGGTTTATCTAGCGGCTCAATCGCAAGGAAAAGCGGTCGGTGTGGAGCCTTTAGCTCAGAAACAAGATTTATCTGCGACCTATTTATCAAAGATTTTAACAAAGCTTGTGAAGGCAGGATTAATTATATCTTCTCCTGGTGTAAAAGGTGGATATATGTTAGCGAAACAGCCGAAGCATATTTCATTTTTAGATGTCATCCAAGCAATTGAAGGCCAGTCTTCTTTATTTTATTGCTCCATACTTCATCGCTCTCCAGATGAGGAGAGAGGCTGTTTGATTGAAGAAGTAATGATTGAAGCGGAGGAGCAGATGAATGTGTACCTACGTGAGAAGAAGCTAAGCGAAATCGTCCCAAAAATGCCTAGTGGCACATAGGAAGGGTTTAAGAATGAAGTGACGAGAATCACCTTTTTTGTAAAAAAGAAGGAGAATAATCGATATGGAGGCTATTGTTACAATTGTTACACTGATTGGTAGTATTTTGGTAGTTATTGCAGTTGGCTTTGGCATGAGAGTCTGGAAAATGAAAAGTAATGGGGAGAAAGCAGCTTTTTATAAGCTGCTTTCTTCATTTATTTGGGGATTATGTTAAGAATCACTCTCAACCAGCATATCTGCAACGATTCCAATAGCGGCTTTACTGCCGTCTGCTGCTGCAATGATAAGTTGTGACGGTGCAATATATGAAGTATCTCCACAAGCAAACAGACCGCTTATGGTTGTTCGGCCGAAGTCATCGGTTTGAATAGCACCCATTTCATTCATCTGACAGCCTAATTGTTGAGCAAAGTCGGATGCCTGCTTTTGCTGAACACCGATAAATCCACCACTCCGTTTTACTGCCGTACCATCCGGTAGAATGACTGCTTCCAATTGACCGTGAATACCTTTTAATTCTGAAATGATTTGTTCATAAAAAGGTATACCCTTTCGTTGCATTTCCTCTTTTAGCTCAGGCTTTAGTGGTCTTCCATTTGTAAATAAAGCTAAATCTCTACTCCAATTAAAGAGCATTTGAACCATATGGGTGCTAGATGGTTCTTCTGAAATAATCGCTAACGGTTGATCACGAAGCTCCCAGCCATCACAAAATGGACAAACAAATAAGCTTCTCCCGTAATATTCCTGGATTTTTGGTACAGAAGGCAAGACATCCTTTAATCCAGTTGCTAAAATTACTTTTTTACTCCTATACGTTACACCTGTTACTGAAGTCACGTGGAAGACATTATCCATTTTTTGAACGGATTGGATATGTTCGTTTTTTATCGTGATGGTTGGGTACTGTTTAAGTTCTTGTCTACCAAGTTGACGGAATTCCTTTGGGCTCGTGCCGTCGCGTGTGATGAAACCATGAGATTCCTGTGTAACAGCATTTCTAGGACGATCATCATCAAAAATAATCGTGCTCTTTCGTGAACGCCCTAAAACTAAGGCGGCGTTTAACCCGGCTGGACCAGCTCCAATAATGATTACATCTACCATTTATTTTCCACTCCTTGTATTATAGTTATTATAGACTCTTTTTATCTTTAATATATTCTTATCTTAACAAGTCTAGTTAATGTAATCAAATGTAATGACTGGAAGAACGACATAAAAAAATAGGTTGAAAATTCTTGATTAATAGGTAGACTAAATATGGAAGTAAAGGGAGGTTTTATGATGGTGGATGTTCGGCGATATGGTCAAAGTGATGAACAAGCGCTGCAGCAGTTACTGAAAGAAAATAAAGCAGACTCATCATATATGGCACTTATACAAAGTGAAAAATACACCGCTGCTTTTGGTGCTTATGTAGAAAAACGATTAGTTGGGATCATTATTGGCTGGGAAAATGCCTTTCATCCAAGCAGTACATATGTGAAGTTTTTGATAGATTCCCAATATCGTCAGTTGGATGTTGCTCCGTTTTTGTTTAACGAATTAGTAGAACATGTAAAGAGGGGCTTTATACAAATCTCGGTGTGGGAAAGTGAAAAGGAAGTCATTCATACACTTCAAATGAATCAATTTAATGAAATTCGCAGGACTTATATGCCGACCTTAGAGCTAAATAATATTGAATTAAAGGTTCAATTTAGTGATTCGGTAGGGAGAATCACAACTTTAGGGGAGATGGTCTCCACACCTCAGCTTATGAAACAGCTAGTTAGGCTTGTTCAACAGAATTATGAAGAAACGCATCGAGCCAACCCTGTTGCTCATATGAGCGTAGAGCAATGGGAGAAATTAGTGATGGCGGAGGATATCATTTCGGAAGCCAGCTTCGTTTATGTTGATGAAAAAAATGAAATCATTGCCTATTCGTTTTTACACGCCGGAGAGGATGAAATGACGAATGAGTTTGGCTGGTGTGGAGTAAAAGACCTGAATCAGATCGATATTTTGCCATACTTAGCAACGGAGCAAATGATCTGGAGTAGGGAACAAGGTAAGACATATATAACGGGTGAATTTGATAGTACAAGTCCTTATGCACGTGCCCTCTATCAAGATCTTCCTTTTCAAAAATCGCCAGCATGGCTTACTTTTCAGAAGCAGAAGAAGGATTAGTTGGTACAATGAGCCAGATACACAATGGTTAATGGGTCTTTCTAAAAGGTATTAACCATATATTTATAGAATATATAAATATAGCTATTGGTAAAGTTGATGAAATTCTGAGGTTTTGTAAAAAGCCGGATGTTGATGCAGGTGAAGAAGAGTCTATTGCCAATGTTCCTGCTGTCATTATTACTATGTTCTACTGATCCTGTTGTGGAAGAGATTTTAGAATGATGCATTGAAGAGCAGAAAAGAGGTGATGGTGTATGCTATTAGTTGCATTTGTAGTACTATTTGTAACTTTATTTGCGATCGAAAGAAAGCTTTCCACCATTGTAGAACAAAATCAAACATTGATTGAACTCATGCAAGATAAAGAGCAGAACAAGTGATTGTCTGAGGTTGAATTTGTATACATATCATGATGTGCAGAAACACATAGGAGCTTTTACAGAACATACGAAAGTGGTTGTGTATGTATGAAAGGGACTCATTTCAAGAAAAGGGGAGGGCCTCCCTTTTCTTGATTACTTAGAGACTATGTTCTTCTAGGAAGGTCGCTTTCTTATTGTGCTGAGCATATTCGATAATATGCTGCTGAATTTGTGGGAAAAGAGTCACTTGTGCTAAATCAGCCAGCGGAATCCACCTAACAGCTGTTTGATTTTTATCCGGGTTTGCTGGAAGCTTAGCGGTTGTCTCTTGATTTCTTTGACAGGCGAAATATAGGGCAAGCGAAGGTATGGGGCCATATTTTTGTTCATTTTTGCTGGGCGTATAATCGTATACAAATGCTAAAGGACCTACTGACACATCGATAGAAGCCTCTTCTTTTGCCTCCCTCATAACAGCTTCTGTGATAGATTCACGAGCTTCAACACCTCCTCCAGGTAAGTTATAATGTAAACCATTCTCATCAAAGTATTCAATAAGTAAGACCGTTTTGTTTTCAATAATAAGTGCACCTGCTTTTACGCGGATAGGATAACCCATAATAATTCCCCCTTTTGTATGTTATATCCATTATACTTGATAGAGATTGGTATGAAAGATACTTTGGGGCGATAGTTTGTGCCTTGAAGTTAACTGGTCATCCATCTTGCAAGAGATGACATCAGCAGGGGACTATGCCCTAATTGTTCGTGCGACTCCTGATGGTGATGGAGTTGTAATAAGTGCAGCAGTTTAATAAGTAGTCACCATTTCTTTTATCTTTGTTGGTGGCGAAGTGAATGGGCTTCGCCATGTGCGTTTTGTATACATTTTAATTTGTATTCCAAGGGGGTAAGAATGAATTGGAAAAATAGTTTAAGAGGTATAGCGATGGGTATCGTTGAAGCGGTTCCGGGTGTGAGTAGTAGCACGATTGCGATGCTACTGGGAATTTATGAAAGAGTCATAGAGTCCCTTCAATTATTATCTACGAAAAATTGGCGGAAAGCGATATATTTTCTTGTGCCTATTGGTGTTGGTGTCGTGATTGGTTTGGTATTCTCTTTAATGGCCATCAGTTTTTTATTACAGCATTATCCACTTGAAATACACTATTTTTTTATCGGTTTAATTATTGGAATGTTACCATTTATATGGCGTTCGGGCTTAAACGGGGATCGTACGTATAAAGGCATGCATTATTTTTTAATTTGTGTAGGCTTTATCTTTGTAGCTGGCCTCAATTGGATACCTGCTAATGATGAAATATTGGTTCAGTTAAGTCTCGGTGACTACTTTTTTCTATTTGGTGCGGGCTGGATTGGGAGTGTAGCTCTGGTCTTACCAGGGATCAGTGGTGCGTTGATTTTAAATATTGTTGGTGCATATGAAACGGCCGTACACGGTGCGGTTTCACTTAATTGGCCCGTTATTTTTGCGGTTGGAAGTGGGGTATTAATCGGTGTCTTGATGACCGCTAAGCTCGTTTATTATCTTATTAATCATTATTATCAGCAAACCTATGCGGTCATTATTGGAATTTTAAGTGGTGCATTGGTTGTTTTGTATCCGGGAATGCCTGAGGGGTTATGGCAATTAACTGTCGTATTGATTTGTCTTATAATCGGCATGTTTGGTGCTTTTCGATTTGGTCAGTCTTCTTAATTAATAACTTGTAAGATTCATATATGAAAGAGGTAGATTTAATAGATTGGTGGTAAGGAATTTTGAAGAAATTAGTGACTTATTTGATAATCATTGGAGCGTTTTATGGTATGGCTTTTCTATCTACTGGTGGGTTACAAGTGAAGAGAGAGAACTGAGAAAAGCATTAATGATTGGTGAGGAGGAACCTGACTTTACGCTTGAGGATGTGGATGGCGTCGAAAGGAGTTCATCCGACTATCAAGGACAAACGGTCGTATAGAGGACAATTAACGGAGGATATATTGCTAGACTTGCTAATAGATACAATTAGTTCATAAATGGTGAGGGTGAGAAGGATGAAAAAAGTGATAGGGCTAATTTTACTCGTATGTTTAACGGCCTGTCAAAGTGGGTTATCGGCTGTAGAAGTGGTGTATAGCAAAGTGGATGATTCCGTTAAAGAACTAAGTCATCAAAAAGATGAAAATGAGTTTGTTCATGTGTTTAATCGCGATGGCCGTGCCGAATACATTCTGATTTTTTCCGAAAGGGAGGTAGAGCTTAAGCTAGAACAAAAAGGGGATACGTTAACCTTCCTAATTGAAGAAGGGGCAACCCGGGCTTCAAACCAAACCGAGCCAACCTTTTTTAAGGTTCATAGCCCAGAAGAATACGACATAATCGTGATGAAAAGAAACGCAAAAGAAATCGGGATTAATTCCGTTAATGGTTATTAAAACAGATTAGAGAAGGTACCGCATGGTTCATTTTTCGATTACCATGTCTTAAGCCATATGTGAAAAAGGCTCTACTAAAAAAGGAGATAAAAATGATTGAATTCCGAAATATAACCGAGGATAACATAGAGGAAGTCATAGCACTTGAAGTTGAAGAAAATCAGAAAGAATTTATATTAGATACTACTAACCTTAGATGCTTTGCAAACGCTCATATGTTGAATAAAGAAGGTATACCAGCTGCACCACTGGCTATTTATGCGAATGATAGGATGGTTGGATTTTTAATGTATATTTATGATACGACAGATCATGAATCATTTCAAAATGAAGTTAATTACGGGAAGAAGACTTATTTCATTTGGCATTTTATGATTGATAAGCGCTATCAGGGGGAAGGATATGGCAAGCTTGCCTTTGGAAAAATGTTGATGGATATTGAAACGATGTCACATGGCGAGGCTGAATATGTAGACCTCTTTTATCATAAAAGGAATGTCAGAGCTAAAGAATTATACGCTTCATTTGGTTTTGTAGAGACAGGCATCATTCAGGAACATTCAGTACATGCACTGAAAAAATTAGATAAGAAAATAACCGAAGTAACAGAATAATAGGGTTATTTTCGGATGGCATGTAAGAGGTCAAAAATCTAAACTTTTATATTTTCGAAAGGAGTTGTCATGAAATTTTATCTATCATCTTATAAAGTTGGGAACGAAAAACAAAGATTAATAGAATTAACTCAATTTGGTAATAAGAAAGTAGCATATATAAACAATGCCTTAGATTTTTCAACGGATCTAGACAGAAGAAAACGAAGTGATGAAGCTGATATTTTGGAACTTCAAGATTTGGGTCTAACCGTAGAAATTTTAGATTTAAAGGATTATTTTAGTCAGCAATCAAAATTAGAAAAAAAGCTGAATGGTTACGATGTTATATGGGTTAGAGGGGGAAATACATTTGTTTTAGCACAAGCAATGAAATTGAGTGGCTTTGGAGAAATTATCAAAAAATACTATAAAGAAAACAAAAACGTTCTGTACGGTGGATATAGTGCTGGTGTTTGTGTTCTTGGAACGACTCTAAAGGGTATACATTTAACTGACGATCCTCAATTAAAGCCATATGGGGAAGAGTACGAAACGGTTTGGAATGGACTTCATATTATTAATTATGTAATCGCCCCACATTATCAATCTGACCACCCTGAATCTAAGCTTATAGAAAAGTCTATTCAATATATGATTACGAATAAGATACTTTTTAAAGCATTAAGAGATGGAGACGTAATTATTATTGATTAGCTAGACATAGAAAAAGTAGTAAGTGGCATATGCTAACAAAAAGCTTGGGATGTCCCAAGCTTTTTTGCAGTGCTAACTGTATGGTTCATTATCTTGCTGTAGTAAATTATTTGAGCTGCGTTTTTTTATACTTCATGACGCTATTGTAAATGATTAATATAAGCGGAACTTTTTCTATATTAGTCTACTTCTTTCAGCATTTTTTCAATGTTTGTTAGTCGATGATCAAGCTTTTCCATAGACTGTTGATGAGTTTGCTGTGTTTCAAGTACTTTCTGCTCAATTTTTAAACGTTCATCCGCTCTTCTCTCTAAACGGCGAACGGTTCTTACTACATAAATAGAGATAATAATGATCAGAGCGATCGGCATAATGATGAAAAGAATTGAAATGAGTTGGAAGAGTACTGATCCCATAGTAATAATTCCCCTTTTGATAAGTTACTGGTTATTTTTATTCTTTAATGTAAGTGTTTGTGCGTATTCCTCAATCATTTGATTATTTAACAGTAAGGATAATTCAGTTACCTCAAAATACTTCATGGCTTTGCCAAATTCAGATATTTCATGATGTCCTTGTACAAGCTCGGCCTCCTCTAATTTTTTTAAGTGCAAGTAAAGTAAGGGTCTGCTAATTTGTAAATCACGAGCTAATTGACTGACATACTGCTTCTCCTGATTTAAAATGGCGAGAATTTTTAACCGATAAGGGTTAGATAAAGCTTCTAAGACTAAAAGTAGTTGGTCACCGTTTTGTATCTGTATCATATGTAATAATTTTATTACAGGTGTTTGGAATATGCAAGGAAAAATTTCCAGTGGGGTTAAGGCTAATGTAAAGGGTTGAAATAATAAAAGGGAAGGTATTAATCTCAATCTATTACTTTTTAAAGAAAATACAAATCAAATGAAAGCGAGATTGAATAAGTCCAAGCAGGATTTCTCTAAAATGTACGGAATATAACAGATGGTTACTAGGTAAATAAAATAGATTGAAAAAAAGATCTGTATTCGGAGTATGATAATAGTATTTGACTATATACATGGTGGCATTTCACCCTATTTACGTTATTTCTATTTTAGAATGCTTGTAAATGTAGTGTTGTTTGAACTCAAGAATTAGAAGTCACCAGCAGAGCATGATTGTCGGTAGTGATGAGTAATACTCCATGTTCGCACTAACTTTTATATAAACTTCCACGATGACTTGCTAAGCAACTCATCACCAACAAATATGAAAGTCATCTTTCACCAACTTAACCAATCTTAAAGGTTTGTGAAGATACGGACGCCAAATCTTGGAGTAACTTTACGAAGAGGCAGTTTATGTGCAGTTGCTGGGGCCAAACTTTGGAGTATCTGCACAAAAAGGCAGTTTATGTGAAGATACGGAGGCCAAACCTTGGAGTATCTGCACAAAGAGGCAGTTTATGTGAAGATACGGAGGCCAAACCTTGGAGTAACTGCACAAAAAGACAGTTTATGTGAAGATACGGACGCCAAATCTTGGAGTAACTGCACAAAAAGGCAGTTTATGTGAAGATACGGAGGCCAAACCTTGGAGTAACTGCACAAAAAGACAGTTTATGTGAAGATACGGAGGCCAAACCTCGGAGTATCTGCACAAAAAGACAGTTTATGTGAAGATACGGAGGCCAAACCTCGGAGTATCTGCACAAAGAGGCAGTTTATGTGAAGATACGGAGGCCAAACCTCGGAGTAACTGCACAAAGGCCACTCTTCATGGATAGTGACGACTTCTTAACCTGTGGATACGTTTACAACTAGCCCTCTCCAAATATAGAAGTAGGGTTTCAATCTTTAACTGGTGGCTTTTCATTCATAAACGGTTTTGAGGATGCTCACACTTTGCCGTATCCCCGCCACTTTTTAGGAATGAGCTCGCAAGAGCTTTCCTAAAAAGATTCAGTGCACCACACCACCAGCCACCACTAACCTAAAAAATGTGTAATATTCTATCAGGAGTCAACCTGAACAAACAGGATCACTTTCCTGCTTAGGTCATCTATCGGAGGATGGATGACCGGCTAACTTCAAGGCACGAACTATCGCCCATAAGTAACTTTCATACAAAACCTTAATAAATGGGAACCTTTTCAAGAATAATCCGTCAAAATCAATAAGGAGGTTAACTATGTGCTAAATAACGATAAAATCAATCACCTTATGCAAGAAAATAGAAAAGATATCATTATCGAGATGCTTATGGATGAATACGGCGAAAAATTAACACGTGTTGCCTTCAGTTATGTAAGAGACTGGGGATTGGCTGAAGACGCTGTACAAGAGGTATTTGTTAAGTGCTACCACCACCTTGACCGATTTCGTATGGAAGCCTCGATTCAAACATGGTTATACACGATTACGCGAAATCAGTGCAAAGACGTGTTAAGAAGCAGTACTTTTAAAAGAATGTTAACGAATCTCCCTATTATCAAATCAACGCTCAAAGACAAAACGACTCCAGAACTAACATTATTACAAAATGAAAAAGATCAATATGTGGCTGAAGTGGTATTTCAACTCCCTTTAAAATATCGAGAAGTCTTACTTTTATTTTATTATGAGGAGGAATCGATTGCAGATATTGCTGAAATCCTAAAAATTAATATCAATACTGTAAAAACAAGGTTACATAGAGGAAAAAAAATCCTCAAACAACAATTAGAGGAGGATCTCCATTGGATGAGTTTGGAAGACAATTAAAAAGGTCACTAAGCAAAACTACTTTTAGAAAAGAGAGATTTACAGAACGTCAGAAAAATAAAATAAGACAAAGTATTTCCGAAACAGAAAAATATGATAAGAAACCAAACCCGCTTATTCCAAGATTATTAACCGCTATTTCCGTTATGATTTTAGGGTTATTGCTCATCCAGCTTACAAGTACAATTGTCGATGATAATCAGTCCGCCTCTTCCGAGCACAAGCCTACACTAGACGAAATCAATTTAAAGGGTGAAATCGAGAACTTGGAGCAGGAGATAATTCGATTTCAAGATGAGAATCACTTATTGTTAGGTTATGTTTATGGACTAGAAGATCCTTGGGAAGAAACGGAGTTATTGTATAGGGAGAAGTTAGATGATACCTATGTTGTTGTTTACTCAGATTTTGGTATCACTCTAAGTATTAAAAGAAAAGAAGATCCTCGTCCTATTCTTGTTCCATTAGAACAAGAATTTATTGAACCAGCAGGTTTCTCCTGGACGAATGGGGGTGAACAAGCTCTTGGGGTAGATATGACAGCTGGCCTTATAGAAGAAGAAAGTATTTCAGATATTATTATAAAATCTAATGGAATAGAACAAGATGTTTATATGAGAGAAATGAGCAACGGTCAACGTTTCTGGTTCAGTTGGTTTGATAACGATGTTGACCCAAAAGAGGCGGATTATGAATTCTCAATAGAAGTAATCAATAATGAAGGGGAAGTTGTTTTTACAGAGTCATATTAGATATGAGACTAATGGGGTGAAAACTTTTCAAGTATGTCTTTCGTCTAAAGGATATCAACTTTATATGGAGGACAACTTTATATGAATAAGTGGATGGCTTTTGTTAGTGTAATTTTTATATTGTCTGTTCCTACTAATGTTTTAGCCAACTCATCCTGGCAATGGTTAATGGGAAGTCCAAAAGAGATTTTGTTATTAGCAATTTTATTTACATTACTGGTTGAAATCGGTTTTATTTTAATCTTTCTTAGAAATGAACAAATTAAAGTCATCTCTATAGTTATTCTAGTCGTGTCTGGAGCAAATTTACTCTCTTTTATCGGGCCTTATATATTTAGGACTTTGAGTTTTATGGATTTTACTAGGAATTGGGCGGAGGCTTGGTCTTATAGTTTCATGTCTGGTCCTTATTATATAATCTTAATGGGTTATTTATTATTGACTATTGTAATCGAAGTACCGTTAGTCTATCAATTCTTAAAGCAGCAGACAAAAAATGAAAAAGGGTTATTAGTAATCCTTATTACCATAAATATAATAACCACATTGATAGTATCTATTATAGAAAGACTTATATATCAAGGAAGTTGGTGAAGGATCAAGTAACCCAGTGGGCGAGTCGTGCGGAGACTCCATGGGTCATTGTGGCAAAGCTGAGATCCGCTGGCTGCGCCGATTAGCTCAGCATCACCCCACAGGACGAGGAGCATAATTTTCGGTAGCAACGAGTAACGCTCTATGTTCGCACTAACTTTCATATAAAAAGGGGCATTCAACTATGACGAACTACTATTATTTAGGCTCTGATAAACCTTTATCTATTGGAAATGGCACTTTAGATTTAGTTCATGTTGAGCCATTCCATATAAAAGGAATGAAATATCCGATTCAAGTTGAAATTATAAATGGTATCGAAAAAGATTGGGAGCTACAAGCTTTGCACCAATATCTGATTACGCATTTTCAAAACAATAAAGAAAGTACTGTTGAAGTCGTTCATTTATTAAATTCTAATCGGACTGATTTTCATATAACGGAGCGAAATAATATGGAAGTGCAATCATTGATCGATTACCAAGTTTTACGTTTAAAAGAAGGGCACAGACTAGCTATTATCAAGAACAAATAAATGGTCTTACTAAAAAAGTAAAAGCTAATGCCGATATTCGAGCATTAGCTTTTTAACTTTATATAAATTGTCTTTGCTTCTTTTGATAAATAGAACGTACACAATATAAAATAAAATACCAAATACTTAAAAGAACAAGCGTATAAGCAATTGTACCGAATGAAATTACTTGAGATTGAACAATAGATAATGAAAATAAAAACAAAGGAATACTAGATGTCGTAAGTATAGCCAAGGAAAAATAACGAAGAGTCTTTAACCGTGCCTCATTTAATCGGTGTTGGAAATGTTTAAAAAACATTACGAAACCGATGACAAACTGAATGAGAGCCGCCGTGCTAATACCCATGTTAGCACTAGTAAAACCTTGATAAATTGGGAAGGAAAATTTAATGAGTGGTGCTAAAAGAAAGACGAGTGAAACTTGGAACCAAAAGTGACCGCCTTCAATATGTAAGGTTTCTTTCTGATTATGCTCCTTTGTAATGTTATCCGCTAAGGTTTCGACATTAATAAAATCACTAACGGCTTTCTGCTCAGCGTGGGTGATTTGAGAGGTTTCTAGTTCATGTTTGACCTCTAATAAATGATCGCGAACTTCTTCAAGATGCTGTTTTTTTTCATTTTCAGGAAGCTGACTTAAATGAAGCTTTAACTGATTTAAATAAGATTCAATAGTATTAACGCTCATGTACATCACCTCGTATTGATTTGAAAAAAGAAAAAATGTCTTCTAGTTCTTGAACACCATTCTTTGAAATCTCTGACCCGAGTGGTGTCGCTGCGTAATATTTACGAATACGTCCATCATAGCTTTCCTGATACGAATAAACCCACTTTTTTGTTGTCAACCTTTTTAAGATTGGATAAATTGAGCCATCAGCAATTGAAAAAATCTCACTCCTTCTAAGCTCATTCGTCAACTCATATCCATACATCGGTTTGTTATCAACAAGTGTAAGTACGGCTAAATCAAACATACCCTTCAAAATTTGCTGGTTAAGAAAATGATGATTATCCATATTTAAAGTATATGTCAGTGACACATATGTGTCAATCAACTATATATGGTACCGACACCTATATATAATGGAGCCTGATTTACTTCGCCACCAACAAAGAACACAGTAGTGGCGACTATTTAAACAGTTAGCCCTTTATACAACTCCATTACCACTAGGAGTCGCACGCACAAACAGGGAGCAATGACCAGCTAACATCAAGGCACAACAATCGCCCCCAAGCAACTTTCATACAAAACTGCCATGATGACTTGCTAAGCAACTCATCACCAACAGGAATGAAAGTAGTTTTTTGCTCTTTAACTGGTGGCTTTTTGTTCATATGTCTTTGCTTTATGGTATTTGTTAGTTTTTATTACATTTCATTCATCTATTTTGTATGAGAAGTGTATGAAGCAAGAAGCCTGCACCAACCCGAGCGGAGGGAATGGGGAGGCCGACTCCTGCAGGAGGGAAGGGCAGGCTGAGATCCAGCGGCGTAGCCGATTAGCTCAGCGCCCGCCTGCGGAAAGCGTGCCCCCCATTCCCGGAGCGATCTTCGAAGAAGAGCACATGAGCTTTTAGTAACTTTCATACAAAAAAGACTAGCCACACTAGCTAATCTCTTTAATCATAAATAACTGTCGAAGTCACATTGAAATCTTCAAAGACATCCATTAAATTTGTGAGGACTTGCCAACGCTCTTCCACCCAATCAACTTGAAATGTCACTTGTTCAGGATTACGATCCTCAAGCGTAATTTCATATGTAAAAACATACGACTCTTCTACTTCAATCGTTTTACTATTTATTCTCTGATAAGAAACGGATGGTGAATTTTCAAAAAAATCATGAAAAATCGTGGCAACTTCCTTTTCGGAACGACCCATATAATCAACTAAGAAATAAGGCAGTGCATGATGATCTTGTGTTTCTATTGCTTGAAAAATAACATCAACTGCTTCTGAAGAACTAGAGAAATTATAGAAAGGAGTATGGAAGAGTTGCTCCCCAGGAAACAAAGATGAATAAGGATCGTGAATAACCTTCCAGCCATTATTAAACTTATAGAGAGTCATCCATTCACTACGGGAGTGATCTTCATAATGAAGTAGAATATGGAAGTCAAATTGATTATCTGATACATTTTCACCGTAAAGAATCTTATACTCGTTAAGACGAGGGTATTCAAAATCAGGTGCAGTCCATCTATAAAACTGAACCTTATTCATTTCATAATGAACGACATTTGCTGTATAGGTCAAAACATCCTTATTTTTAACACTACTTAAGGTACGATCCAGAGTATCATATGGCTCTAAAGGATTAGAGAGAGGGAATAAAAGGAACACGCTGATCAATAAAAAGAAGCAACCAGATAAGATAAATAATAGAATCTTTAGTTTCTTCATGGTAAGCCACCTAACTATCAGTAATAGTTACAATTATAGCAATATTTTGAAGGAATAGCTTTACCAATTCGATAAATATAGTAAAATTATGAAAGCGGTGTATCAAAAAAACTACTTACGTTTTAAAGTAAGTAGCGATTTCAAGTTAGGACAATTGTCTAAACGCTTGATAAAGTTCCAGGAACTCTTCATCCTTCCAGACGAGATTATAAAGAGAAGTAGAAATGTGGAGATAGTCGGCTTTTTCTAAATCATACAACCTGTTTGACTGTGGAGGGACAAGGAACAATAATAAGATGAATTCCCTTGTATTGTTCGTGACTAAGATCGAGTCTGTTTTTAATGCTGATCCAAGAATTCTGGCGTCAGACGCTTGTGGGAACCGAAAATTTTTATCGATCTCAGCGATTAAAGGTTGACGAAATCTCGTTGTGACAAGTGCTGCTAGCCGTCGAATTATTTTCTCTTCTTCATAATTAATATTATTCTTAATGACAGGTAATTGTGGTAAGAAATGTTTGATATTAGCAAGCTCTGGTTCATTATCAAATACTTCACGAAATCCATATGTTTGGTTAATGAGCTCTTCTTTCACTTCTTCTGGTATAACTAAACGCACAGAATCGCTCTCTTTTTCTTGTTCAACCATTTGGAAAAATCGCTTAGAGGCACGTTTTAATGTTCTGTTTTTATTAACTTGATAGCGAATACAGTTCGTATCGAGCATATACTGTTTCATAGATAGCCTCCTCACTTTTTCCTATTATAGCAAGTTAATGGTTGTTTGGAAAAGCATCAGCAAGTTAGTTCGTGGTGGAAGAGGATAAAAAGGTATGGAATAGAAATTGAAAGGAGACCGACATGGATATTGAACAATTGGTGGCTGTAGCGGTCACGATAGGTTTTATTTTCTTTTTTGGAAGTTACATGTTTCAAAGTTTAAAAGAAAAGCAGTGGATGAAGTCTTTCTATTTTTTGATAATTGGAATTGGGTCGGTTGTTACTTCCTTATCATTTGTTTTATTTGGCTTTGAGGGAATTGCCTATTTGCTCATCGGGTTCGCCATCATAGCAGTGGCAATTATTCTTTTATTTATTCAATATATTGTCAAGAAAATATACAAAAAGTAAACATCTAGCGTAGTTAACTCTATACAAAATGCAATTGCGAAGCGGATTCACTGCACACCAACAAAAGGAGCCTATGCCATGTTCACACTTCAAGTAAACAACGATATAACCATCGAATTAATTCAACAACATCAAAAAGAAGAATTGTATCAACTCATTGACCAAAATCGTGAGCACCTAAGAAAATGGCTACTTTGGGTCGATAAAAGACAATCCGCAGAAGATATGGGACCGATTATTAAGCTCTGGCTGTATCGCTATGCGGAGAATAACGGCTTTGATGCTGGAATACGTTATCAAGGTAGATTAGTAGGTATGATCGCCTTACATGAAATTGACTGGAAAAATCGTTCAACGAGTATCGGTTATTTCTTATCTGAAAAAGAGCAAGGAAAAGGGATTATCACTCATGCTGTTGGCACCTTGTTAACGTATGTTTTTGGTGAATTAGCACTAAATCGTGTGGAAATTCAAACGGCTGCTAGTAATAAAAGAAGTTGTTCCATTCCGGAAAAAATTGGATTTTCATTAGAAGGAAGAAAACGAGAGGCACAATGGTTATACGACCATTATGAAGATATTTTAACGTATAGCATGTTGACCACTGATTGGCAGGAGAAATATGAGTGAATCAGCATTAAATTTAGAGGTTTCATTAATTAAATATGAAGACAAAAGTATATTATAAAGGAAGCGAATGGAATGACGCCGTAATGGTATTTAAAGTCCATTAAAACGAAAAAAATCACCAAGTCTCACAACACTTGAGACTTGGTGATTTTTTGATCAATATTTGATTTTCTTGTGAACTTGCGTCATTTGTTTCCATTTCTTTTTTTCAGCGGAGGCAAGACGAGCATTCTGTTTTCGGGCCGCATAGGCAAGTTCACGTTGCAGTTTTACGTAACTTTGCCATCTACTCTCATCTAATTCTCCAGTGGATCGTGCTTCTTTAATCGCACATCCTGGTTCACTTTTATGAGAGCAATCGGCAAAACGGCAATGATCGGTCAGAGCAGAAATGTCAGCAAATGATCCAGCTAAACTATCAGCGTCTTCTGCCCATAATTGCCATTCGCGCATGCCGGGAGTATCAATAATCACGCCACCTTCTGGTAATAGTAATAACTCCCTATGTGTCGTTGTATGGCGTCCCCTTTTATCATCGTCGCGTACGGATCCTGTCTTTTGAATCTCTTCATTTAAAAGAGCATTAATCAGTGTTGATTTACCAACACCAGAGCTACCCATTAAGACGACGGTATCATCTGGCTGAATAAGTCTTTGCAGGTCTTCTTTTCCCAACTCAGTGGCTGAACTCCAAATGATGACCGGAACACCGAGTGAGATGGACTCAGCCTCTTGCTTATGATTGTTAGGGTCATCAGCTAGATCTGCTTTTGAAAATACGAGAAATGGAGTGGCTCCACTTTCCCAAACTGCCGTTAAATAGCGCTCTATTTTTCGAGGGTTTAAAGGTTCTTCGGCGCTCATTACAATTAAAACCTTTGTTACATTTGTTGCAATAATTTGTATGTCCGTTTGTAAACCAGCGACTTGACGCGAAATGCTACTGTAACGAGGTAAAATTTCATCAATAATAACATCATCTGTCGTCGTTACATCACGAAGTACTACCCAATCACCAACAGCTGGAAAGTCCATACGTGACTTGGCGTCGTGATGCATTTTCCCTTTTACAACAGCTGAAGCGGTACCAGTTAATGTTTCTACGGTGTATCGACCCTTTTGTTCGGTAATAACACGAGCAAGGAGTTTTTCTTCACCTGTATAATTCAATTCATCTTTATAAGCTAAACGTTTTTGTAATAAATTCAAGATTGTTTCCTCCTAATTTGTATGCATAATAAAAAAGCTTGAACAATGGTTCCCATCATCCAAACTTTTGCATACGAAACTAAGATTACATACGTAATAAACGCTAGTTCTTTATTAAAAGGTGATGATGGTATCCTATTTTTACATGTGGTTGTGTTTCTATACGTAAAATTGACATAGCCATCACCTTCTCTCTTATTTTATATTTTACATCATATATTAAATAATTCCATGTGTAAAGAGTAGAATTGTGTTAATTTAGAAAGTAGGGAAATGATTGAAAATATAGAAAATATTATTGCTCAGGAAATAATTGAATTTTTTGAAAGTTGGAGGTTGCTATGGCTAAAGGGATGATACATCATATTGAGTTATATGTTTCTGATTTAACGAAAAGTAAGCAATTCTGGGGCTGGCTGTTAGAGGAGCTTGGATATGAGCCTTTTCAAGAGTGGGAGGAAGGGCAAAGTTGGAAGCTGGGTTCAACATATCTAGTATTTGTTCAGGTACAAGAAAAGTATTCAAAGATAAGTTATCATCGCTGTCGGGTGGGGTTAAATCATTTGGCGTTTTCAGCAGAATCTAAGCAACAAGTGGACCAATTTACGGAAGAGTTGATAAAACGCGGTTTTCCGATCTTATATGAAAATAAGCATCCTTATGCAGGAGGACCCGAACATTATGCCGTCTATTTCGAAGACCCAGATCGAATGAAAGTAGAAATCGTAGCTCCAACCGAAATCTAGTCATTCCTAGTAACGATAAGTAGTCAACCTAATGTAACTTTTATTTAAAAAAGGGGTGAATATAAATAATGCCAGAAGTAAATATCGTAGACACAACCGTAGAAATACTCGACGGAGTTGGAAGCTACTGCTTGCGTAGCATGAAACAAACGAACGGCTATCAAAGGAAACAAAACTGGCTTAAGCAAGAACTTGAAGTTGGCTTAAGATATGTCCAAATCTTAGAAGGGAAAAAACAAAAAGGGTTCATTGAATATACCGAAAGTGAAAATGCATCACGGGCCATCTATGCGGACGGTTATATCGTTATTCATTGCCTTTGGGTATCAGATAACCAAGCTGGTTATGGGAGCCAGTTAATCCAAACATGTATAAGTGAAGCGAAAGAAAAACAACAGAAAGGTGTAGTAGTTGTTACTAATAACCAAACAGGTTGGGCCCCGAGCAAAGAGGTTTTTATCAAAAATGGCTTTGTTAAGGTCGATGAAGCACTAGATGAGTTCGAGCTGTTTGTTTACAAATGTACAGAAACGGACAACAATCCGTATTTTCCGACAAATTGGAAGGAACGCACGAATATCTATCAAGATTTAACCATCCTTCGTTCATTTCAATGTCCTTATGTCGAGGTGGCAACCGAAAATGTAAGAATCGCGGCTGAGCAAATAGGGATTCCGCTTACTGTTATTGATTTAAAAACCTCAGAGGATATAAAAGAATTGGCACCGACTCCCTACGGAATTTATCATGTTCTATTTAAAGGGAAATTGATAAGCTTCCATCGATTAACAGCTCGAACGGCGTACAAGAAAATAAAGGCACTACTAGAAGAATAGGCTCTTGAAAAACCAATTAAGAAAGGTGTTGTTTACTTGTCTGAATTAGAAGTACTACAAGAGAAAATAAAAGTAGCATTAATTCAATATGAACAAAAAGAATTGTATGAGCAAGCATTAAAGGTTTATGAAGAAGTTGAAATGAAGCTAAGTCATCTCGAGCGAGAAACAAACACATCAATGAACCAAGATTTGATTTATAAAGAGTTAGCACAAATATATTTAAGAAAAGCAAGCATGCTACGTGCCATGCAAAGGATAAGCGAGGCTGAGCAAGCAAACCAATCAGAGCTTTTTTATGCGGAAAAATCAGGAGACGAAATCGCTTTTGCTCAATCATTATTTTCGACAGGTGTACAGAAAATCTCAACTGGCGAAAAAGAAAAAGGGCTAGACTATCTAGAAAAAGCCAAGGCTGTATTTCGAACAGGCAACACGGTTGACCATCAGCAAGGATTAGGCTGGTATTGGATTATCCAAGCAGATTTAGCCAACGCAGGATATACGAAACGATCAAAAGAAGAAATTATCCAATATGGCGAGCAAGCATTAAGCATCCTAGAAAAAATCAATAATCCACAAGGAATCAAAAGAGCCAAAGCTGCTCAAAAACAAGCGTTAAAAGAGCTATAGCGGAAGAAAATATAGGCAGACTCCCGAAGGACGTAGTGGCGACTATTTAAACAGTTGGCCCGTTTACAACTCCATCACCATTAGGAGTCGCACGCACAAAAAGGGAGCAGTATCCTGTTAAGGTCATTTATCACGAGATGGATGACGAGCTAACTTCAAGGCACTAACCATCGTCACTAGATACACGTTCATATAAAAGGAGACAAACCATTGAAACTAATCATTTATACAACTCTATTAATCCTCGGACCGATCCTTCTATTAGGGAGTCACTTTTTGCTCAGTGATCACTTCTTAGAATGGCCAATCAAAGTAATGGGTGGCGGATTATTCCTTGTGACCTCATTTTTCCTTTATGGAGATGACAGCTCGCAATCAGAGACACAAAAGGAAATTAAAGAGAATAATCAAAATCGACCAAGGTAAAGTTAGGATAAATATGGTAAACTTATAGATAGCTAATATAAAGGAGTGAGGAAGATGAAACAGATCCAGGCTTATCAGGTGATTGAAAAGTAAAGAAATGAGATATTCTTCTTTTCAATCTAAGTGTCAGAATTCAAAAATTGAAAAGAGGAAAAGAATGTATAGCGAACAAGAACTGAAAATTCGACCTATTCAAACTGAAGATTTACCTGTGTTATGGGAGCTTATTTATAAAGAAGATAACCCAGAATGGAAAAAATGGGATGCCCCTTATTTTCCACATCAAGCAATACCTTTTGAAGCATTTATGAAAGATGCGGATCAGTGGGTAGATGCTGAGGATGTTTGGATAATTACGATTGATGAACAGATTTGTGGAACCGTATCTTATTATTATGAGGATGCTCAAAAGAAGTGGCTTGAGATGGGAATTATCTTTTACCGCGGTACCGATTGGGGAAAAGGGCTTGGCACACGGGCCCTACGATTGTGGATGAATCATCTTTTTACAACAATGCCTCTTGAGCGTGTTGGTTTAACGACGTGGTCTGGAAATAAGCGCATGATTAGGGCCGCTGAGAAACTTGGCATGATGATGGAGGCACGCATTCGAAAAGTGAGGTATTATAACGAAACTTATTATGATTCGATTCGGATGGGGATTTTACGTGAAGAGTGGGAGCATATCGATAATTGAATATGGTAACACACACAAAAAGAGTAGCTGTAAAAGCTATTCTTTTTTTTTGTATAAAATTAATAATCTTGGAAAATGACAACATTTTCAGAGGTAGATATGTTAGGATGGTACACGGATTACTTAATAAGGAGGGCTATATTTCGTGTTAAAGAAAATACGAACATTCATCATTATTATCTCCATTTTACTTCTACTTCCTCACATACTAGGAATTGTTATCGGTGTATTTACCTCTGAACTTTCTAAAGAAACGCGCGAACGATTAGCCGCTTCTGATGTGAACTCTTATTCACTAGATGAAGAGATTGACTTTGAACATCGTAGCTTTCATGTGAAGACTCTGGGTCTGTATGAGGACTCCTCTTTTGTACACATCAATTCAAGTAATAATTTGCGTGGAGGGTGGTCTTTTGGTGGTGAGAATATGACACTTATTGATGACCAAGGTAATGAAGCCGCTTTCTCATCGTCAAGTAGCACATATTTAGGATATAAAGCCGTCCATCGTCTTTCATTTGAGCCACTTTCAAAAGAGACAGAGTATGTGATAGTAAGAGTAGAAAGATATGACCGTTTGGTAGAAGAGAAAATTATATTAACGAAAGGGGACGGTGATCATGGCTCATAAGGGAAAGAGAAAAGAATACATAAAATGGGGAATTGCAGGGCTGTTAGTAGCTTGTGTCCTTCTATATTCTCCCTATCTTGTCTATTTTCAATATCTCTCACCAGAGAATACGCTCAGGTATTCGGAAAAGTCGATGCATTATGGACCATCCGACATTATTGATGAGAGAAAAGTAAATTCTAGCATTATTTATTTGTCTACATATAAAGATTGGTTTTCTGCCTCACATGTTGAGCGAAAGTGGGGGATTTTCTGGCAACATCGTAACGGTGGTGGTATAAAGAAGAACTCAGAGGAAGCGATCACACATATTTTTGGTAGTTCTTTCAAGGGTGAACCTGCTATATCGTACATGGGAGGTTATGTTTCTGACCCTGAAATTGATGTGATTGAAGTGGAATTAGATCACGAGACATTACAAGAGCCCGTTAATGATCAACAATTATTTTTAGTCGTATGGAAAGGTGGAAGGTCTTATGAAGTCTTGAGAAGCTATCGAGGGTTAAATGAAGAAGGGGACGTACTCTATGAATACGAGCATCCCCGAATGGATAACGTTCGATACTTTGATGAGGTTGAATGAGTAAGATTTACATAGCAACTATAAAAAGATACGTGTGGCGTAGTCAGGTAAAAAGCGAACCTGTTGTAAGTATTTGATCATATTTTGCTCATCTTGGAAAGGGTATTTAAAATCAAAATGAGAGGCAACGGTAAGGGATAGCTCTCGAAATAACTCGGCTATCGTAAAAATTGAATCCCACATTTCTTCGTAATCAGGTCCTGTATAAGTTGAGGCGTAACGCTCCCAGAGTGTCGTAGGCATATATTTTTGATAATGTTTTCCTAATGCACCAGTTGATACTTGAAAGTCATGTTGTATACCAATCCACCATTCCATCATTCGGTGAAGGGAGTCTCGTGATGTCGCCTCATACATCGCTTTGGCATATGGTAGTTCTTTGCGCCAAAGGGCTTTCGCTACATTTTGTAAGCACCACCAAAAATTATTTGTGAAGCTATCAAACTCTAATTCAGTCGGTGGTTTAATTACGTACATTGAATGATTCGCATTAGGCATTTTCGGGAGTAGTGAATGTGGGTCAAGTAAGGGTTGATTAAGTGTATCACTAGAATACGTACGTTCCATTTCTTCTGGCGTTTTTAGACGTAAATCGATCCGGTTTCCATCTGTAAAAAGCATTTGGTATGCATACGTATGTGTAAATGTTGAAGCCCCTGTTGAAAAGTTTAAATCAGGTTCTTGCAGCATTAATCGTTCTCCGAAAGGCGTAATCCAGCTTTTATCCGTTATAAAAGGTTTTATTTCTGTCACGACATAAACAATATCGTAATCTTGAAAAAGGTCTGGCTGGATCGCTGGATTTGTTCGTGAACCGTTCATATAAACCGCAAGAATTCTTCGATCATGGGTTGCCACAGTTAAAATAGTTTCAAGCATTTCTTGATATGTTCGCATACTTTCCCCCTACTGAGTCCTATGATTATAGCTCTTGTTAATAGTATAGTGTGATTGAGAGGTTTAGGCTAGGTCAAAAGAAGGGATACGTCTATATAATGGTTGTTTTCGTATGATTTAGTGATAAAAGTTTTACAAGGAGTTGTCGTCAATGAATTCAAGAATGTTAGCGATTCTTTTAGCAAGTATCGTATTTATTATTGCAGAGCCAATCCGTGCTTCGATACAAAATGAACCGCTATCTGATATTTATTTAACGGTTGTAGCGATTTTAGGTGTCGTTGTCATTGGTACGGGTGTTCGCTTTTACTTCAAAATGCGTTCTCGGAAACAGGCGATCGAACGTGCAAAAGGGGAAAATCAGTTTGAGAAATTAGCGACGGAGACTTTAGATGAAGGTGAATACGCTTACCAAGAGCCATTTTGGATGATTCATAACCATCCAGTCCAAATTTTTAATGAAAATAAGCAAGCAGTAGCAAGCTTTCAGTTTCGATTTAAGAATAGCTTTGAGAAATGGGTGTCATTACTCGGGTTTATTGATTATCGTAACGTGGAGGTTAAAGACCATATTACAGGTGATACGATTTATTTTGAACATATACCGATGCGTCAATCGCTTTGGCGTGACAGATGGATTGTTTACAAAAATAATGAAGAGCATGCCAAGTTTGAAACAGCCAAAATTTCAAGAAAACAATTGGAAAATCAAATGTTATTCTTATATCAACCACAGGGCGGCCCTCAATATGAGGTAATCAGTCCAAGACTTAGCCGAGAGACAGAAATTAAAGAAGAAAACGACGGACCTGTGATTTTAATGGCTAACCGAACGTTTCTTGGAATCAAAGGAAAAGGTAAAGAAGGCAATCGCGGACGTAAGCATGAATTAGATGACCGTATGCCAGGGCAACTATCTTTTATTGAGAAAGTAGGTATGTATCAGCAAGCCATTGTGAAAGTAGGGAATAGCCGCTAAGAATGTAACATCTATTCCGGAAATTTTAATGATCTTCATCACTCATTAATCTTTCAAAGTAAACTAACATGGCGAGTCGAATGCCCATTTAATTCCTCACAGGACACGGAGCCTTATTTTTGGTAGGGGAGAGTAGTGCTCCGTGTTTGCACGAACGTTCATGTTTAATGAAACCTTGCCTTCCCTCCTTACGTCTAATTGAGTGATTGTTATGAACGAAAATGAAGGGGCGGATAAAATGCCAGAAGATTTTTATTGTGATGAAGTATTAAGTGGGAAAACGAAAGTAGATATCGTTATGGAAACAGAAAATGTCCTAGCTTATTACCATACAAAGCCTTATTGGCCTGTGCATATTGTGGCGATTCCCAAAAAACATATTCATTCACTGATCACCTTGGAGGAAGGCGAACAAGGTATTTTATTAGAATTATTATCGGTCATACGAAAAGTGGCTGCAGATGTTACAGAAGAACATGGGGCGTGTCGGGTCCTCACCAATCTAGGTGAATATCAAGATTCTAAGCATTTACATTGGCATATTTTATCGGGTGAAAAGTTGAGGTAGTATTGGTAAAAAAATAACTGAACGGAATACGTAAGACCCCCTATACACCATTCATGTAGGGGGTTTGTCATGTTTTTAGTCAGTGATTTACATTTGCTTTAAAGCAATTGAGAGAAGCGAAGGGAAATCTTGTGGAAAATAATGACCTAATTCCTGTTTGACGAGAAGTTGGCAGTCAATATTTGTGTCTTTAAAACGCTCAAAAAGTGTGACCGTCTGCTGATAAAAAGGATCCTTATCTCCCGTGATGATATAGCCTTTGATCGGGTGTGTCACCTCGGTGATAAGTGTTTCAAAGCTAGTCAAATCACTTATAGAAGGTATGACGGCGATGAACTGGTTGACCTCTGAAAATTGATTACTTAAAGCGGTTTGTATCGCAAGCTTACCACCTTGTGAAGCCCCTGCGATGACGACCTTCCTTTGTTTATTTTCACTTATGTAAGTTTGGAGATTTGTTGCAATATCATCATTTGCTTGTGACTGGTTATCCCAGCAGTATGATTGGTACCCGTAAATTTGGGAAGATTGCAAGAATGCGAATTGGTAATTCTCTGTCTTTTCATCTAGCCAATAAGGGGCAAAGTCATGATTATTGGAACCACGCCAATGCAAAGTAAAAATACTCGTATCAGCATCAGGATTTCCATATACATGTAATTGTGTACGGCTTATTTTTTGCTCCTGTTTGAACATATGATCACATTCTTCAATGAGTTGTTTGAATGTGTCTTCACTTTGTAGGCTAGTTAAATCGGGATCATTTGTTAATGTATATCGATTCCACCATATCCCATTTTCAATTCCATTATATAAAGTGGAAATTGCACGCTCTATTTTTCCCTGACGGGCAGCGGCACACGCCTTCCAAAATAGCGTTTTTTCCTGGCGTTTGGGGTAAAGTCTCTCCACTTCTTCAATATGCTTGTCTACTTCATGAAACTTCTGTTCATTAAATAATTTAAACAATTCGACTTGAAGCTGATGAAAGGTAGGATTCATCTTTCACCTCCACTTTTTTGAAAATTATAACATTTATTTATGTAAATAGAATATAAAACAACAGAATTCCTACAAAAGTTCCAATAAATCTATGAATTTTCAGTGATTTATAGTATAGTCGGGGCAAATCTATTATTTAATATACATGAAAATTTGAAAATAAAGGGGAA
Organism: Alkalihalobacillus pseudalcaliphilus; assembly: GCF_028610675.1. NCBI lineage: Bacteria > Bacillati > Bacillota > Bacilli > Caryophanales > Bacillaceae > Alkalihalobacillus > Alkalihalobacillus pseudalcaliphilus. The sequence goes on along the minus strand of NZ_JAQQWS010000001.1, from coordinate 1,026,385 downwards.
TAAGAGTGTGCGAGCATTCTTGATTAGCACAGCATGGTTTATCGGTATTGTACTGACGAGTAGTTTGGTGATCGCTTTATTAAGCTTTATCCTACCATACGATTTACAAGTATTTTTCTTAGAGCTTGTCAGTGGTGTCAGCTTTTTTGTCATTATTTTTGCTTTGCTTGGATTCTTTCGATTAACATTCCATCCTATCCAAAAGTGGTATCATAATTTGTTTTTGCTTGTATTCACCGTAGCTATTGTTGCGGTGATGACGATGGTAACCGGTATGCAAGGTGCATTAGGAGATATTTATAAGCAACAGCACGGATTTAATGCTGTACCAAGCACCTCGGAGCGATTTGAATTGGCAAAGGAATATGCCTTAATGATTCAAGGGAAGTATGTGGATGATGCCTATTTGGCATTCTCAAGCATTGAAAAAGGTGATGTAACGTACTATTACAATATGGACTTGGCACGTGCAGAAGAAGCCATCTTGGCGTTAGAAACATTAATAGTTGAAAGAGAATCAGATTGGGAGCAATACTTTGGTGTGATGAATTCATTTCCAGAAATCGTTGTATTTTATGAGCATTCTTACCAATTGCCTAATGAAAATGCCAATGTCTACGGTCTTTATCAACCTTATTCTGATTCCATACATGTACCGATTCAAACGAATATTGGTGAAGAATCTTTTGATTTGATTTTGGCCCACGAATATATCCATCATTTAACGTATTCACTGTTTGATGATCCTGATTATGTACCAGAATGGTTTGTTGAAGGTATAAGTGTTGCTTTGGAAAACGAAGAAAGAGCCATTGAATTTGATCCGAGGTTTGAGGTTGCCAATTTTAGAGAGCTTCAACATGAAAGAGGTTGGAACAAGCATCTAGAATACCCTTACCATATTTATCATCAAACGGGTACGTTGTTGAATTCTTTATTGAAGCAGCAAGGGGATGACTTTTTACAAAGGTTAGCAGCACATATGTATGAAATTCCTTTAGAAGAGGCTTTTGAAGTAATTGTAGGAGAATCGTTAGACGATTATACGTCTCACTTTTTTACGGTGTATGAATTTGCAGGTCAATGGTTACATTCACCACAAACGCACGAAACGATAGAAGAACGTAAAAATCATTTGCGAGACATTATTAAGACGATTCCACATGCTGTCCAAGCATATGAACAATTGGGTACCATTTATTTAGAAGAGGGACATACGTATCTGGCTGTAGGAGCTTACAATCAGGCTTTACAACTAGACCCTACTAATATTCACCGTTATTACTACGTATCGACCGCTTATTTGGTTGATAATCTTTCGATGGCGATTCAAGTAATGGAAGAGGGGTTAAGTCGTATTGAACACCCTCAGTATCATGCCTATTTAGATTTACTTTATCAGATTGATGAAGAAATGGATGATGATAATCCCTACAAGGCTTACTACCAATTTATACAAAGTGGTTATTTCTCTAGTGAACGTGAGCAAAAGTGGTTTATTGAAGCGATTCTAACAAAATATGATGATGTTGTAAGTGAAGAACGGATGTATTTAGAGGTTTTATTAGAAGAATTACCAATTGAATAAAGACAAGGGACTTGTTGTGCCATGCAATTAGGGGGGCTTCATTTTTTGTCGTTAACGGGTGAAAGGTATGTGAATCAATGGGAAATAAAGAATTCATGATAGAAACAGAGCGATTAATGATACGGCCATTAGAAAAGAACGATTACGAGCAATGGTTTCTAGGTTTTTCACAGCGTTATCCTTCTTTGCATCACCATGATGATGGAAGGCCAAGTAATTTGGAGGCTTCCAATAAAGCATGGTTTGAAGATTGGGTTACTGGTTTCGAACTAGCTCAGCTAGAAGATCGTTTTTATCAGTTAGGCGTTTTCCGAAAGAGTGATGGAGCTCATGTGGGAAAAATTGAAGTTTATACGATTTTACGCATGGATTACGACTGGGGCATGCTAGGATATTCCATCCATAATCAACATTGGCGTAAAGGCTATGGAAGCGAGGCTGTACAAGCTGCACTTCTTTTATGCAAACAACAATTAAACTATCATCGAATCGAACTTCATATATTGCCAGACAATACGCCTTCAATAAAATTGGCAGAAAAAGTAGGATTTAAACATGAGTGCACAAGAAGGCAATTTTCGAAAGAATACGATGCATGGCATGATTATGAAATCTACTATCAAAATCTTTGAGACTAGTGGATGGAAGTAGGCCAAGGCTTGTGTAAGATGTGGCAGAAGGCCAACATTATAAATGAACAGGTTTATAGGGGCAAAAAATCAACCCCTTAGTCCTCATACTCAGGGCATTAGACTGGTGGTCCTGCAGGATTTGTCGGGTAATCCAGTGCCAGCCTGTGGAGAAGTAACAACATAAGCTGAAGAAAAGAGCCGTAGTGTTGTAGGAAATGCCGGGAAGTAACAACATAAGCGGTGGAAAAGAGCCATAGTGTTGTAGGGAATGCTTACTTTTAACTTCATACAAAATCTACATGGCAAAGACCTATTTACTTTACCACCAACAAACACGAAAGTGGCGTTTGCCTTTAACTGGCGGCTTTTGATTCACTTTGTTTTTTGTTCTTATTCATTTTAATAATTTTTGTAAGAATGATTTTAACTTGAGAATCGGCAGTAGCCCGTAGCCCAGCGGACGAAAACATGCGGAGACTCCCATGGGACGTAGTGGAAGAGCCGAAATCCACTAGCGAAGCTAGTTAGTTCGGCACCACTTCATAGCACGCGGAGCATAATTTTCGGTAGCGGTAATTAACGCTCCGTACATAAGCTTTAAGTAACTTTCATATAAAAGGAGACTAGACATTTGAACTGGGAAAAACAATATCAAGAATAAGAAAGCTTATGTGGATTTAAGCCAAACTCAGTACTTATTAATTATTTGGAGCTAATCCCTAAGGAAGGTACAGGACTCGACATGGGAATGGGCGAAGATAGAAATGCTTTATACTTTGCTCATAAAGGGTTATGAGGTAGTAGGTGTCGATTATGCGAAAACGGCTTTTTCACGTTGTCAAGCATACATTGAACAGAACGGACTTACTATGAAGAGTTATACAAGTGATATTCAGTCTTTTGACTGGCAAGAAGAGCAATATTCACTCATTATTTTTTTCGAATGTTCTCAATATTTTCTCGGGTGAAGAGGTTCTTAAAAAAAGACGGATTCATTTATATTAAAGCCTTTGATAAAAGTGACCTTAGTTCTAAAAGAAATAGAGCCAATAATGAGATGATTGAGGAAGAGCTTACTAGTTATTTTTTGAACTTTGAAACGATTGTTTTTAATAAATAATATGCCCTAGATTTAAGTCATGGAGACCCACGCTATCATGGTGGAATTGAAGTGATGGATCGGAAAAAAGGTTAATAGTTACTAAATGGGACAAAATGATTTTCTTTGTGTTGTTCATTTGTAAAAAGACTGCTCACTAACAAGCAGTCTTTTATACGTTGTGTGCCTGGCAAGGATGCAGGCTCTAGGGTGAAAATCCCAAACTGTGAAGGCAGCAGTAACAGTAGCTCAAGGCAACTTGATTACCTGAAGGAAGCTAGCGGCAAACTTCTGCCCCGAGGAACACGAATCTCATACAAGGCCAAGTGATTCTGGATGAGTCTGCAACTCAAGACAAAGTCCATACGGCCGAAATGGGTTGAATTTTGGAGGTGACTGTGCTGGTATTAAGTCAACATAGCTAAAACCAGTTAAGATAATGTTTGAGGAATGGGAGGAAAGTGAGATGGAATCTGTTTATGTTGATTGGGAAGTAGGAAGAGTAAGGTTGACTTGGATGCCGCATAAAAAGATTACACAAGACATGGTCGTAACGAGTGTACATAGTGTTTGTTTATGGGGGGGACATGTTTTATTATCTTATATTAAAGGTCGTGGCTACAATTATCCTGGTGGACATATTGAAGTTGGGGAAACATTAGAAGAGGCTATCCACCGTGAAGTTTATGAAGAGGGTTATGTGAAAGGAATCATCGATTATCTTGGTTGTCTAGAAGTTAGTCATCGAGACAATGAAAGATTCAATCCGAATGGAAAATATCCGATGATTGCTTACCAGGCTTTTTATCGAATGACTGTGACAGAGTGCCTAGACTATCAAGGCATGTTTGAGGCGAGTTCACGTAAATGGGTCAAGCCGGTAGAGGTTGGTAGATGGAGTAATGACCATGAATTATCGAAAAATCAGATCCTACAAGCTGCACTGAGATCCATATAGTCAATACGACCTTAATTTGATCGTATTGGTAGAAATTTTGATAACAGAAGCGTATAATTTGTCTTTATAATAGAGCATCGCATGAAGAGATGCTCTATTATGCTTTCAAAAGTAAGTGATGGTACTTTAGAATCATAGAAAAGCAATTTCTTGATTGAAACAATGATGTAATTAGGAGTGTGAGAAGTTTGGAGAACAATCCAAAATATATGATTGGTGTAGATATTGGGACAACGAGTACGAAGGCTGTTTTGTATAAAACGAATGGTGAAGTGATGGCTGATGCGAATCATGGGTATGAGCTTTTTACGCCAGATATATCTACAGCTGAACAAGATCCAGAGAATATTTTCGAAGCAGTCATGAAAGCGATCGAAGAGGTAATGAGAAGCTCTAATATTCCTAAAGAAGACTTACTGTTTGTTTCTTTTAGTAGTGCGATGCATAGCCTCATTGTGATCGACGGGCACCATCAACCTATTACTAACTGCATTACTTGGGCGGATAATCGTAGTGCGAAGTGGTCGAAGAAAATCAAAGAAGAGTGGGATGGTCATTCGATCTATTTAAAAACAGGTACGCCTATCCACCCAATGTCCCCTCTTAGTAAAATTACATGGTTAACCAATGATAGACCAGATATTGCAAGGGCAGCTCATAAATATATTGGTATTAAAGAATTCATTTTTTATCGGCTTTTTGATGAATATGTCGTTGATTATTCGATCGCCTCTGCCACGGGTCTATTTAATTTAAAAGAGCTAGCTTGGGACAAGCAGGCTTTAGACGTTGCGGGAATTCATGAAAATCAACTTTCTCGGCTGGTGCCGACTACGGAGTTCTTTTCAAATTGTCATCAACAGTGGGCCCAAAAGCTAGGAATATTACATACAACGCCATTTATTATAGGGGCAAGTGACGGTGTGTTATCCAATATTGGTGTCAATGCGATAAAAAAAGGTGACGTGGCGATTACGATTGGGACAAGTGGTGCTATTAGAACGGTTATATCTGAGCCAAAAACGGATCCAAAAGGTAGAACTTTTTGTTATGCCTTAACAGAAAATCATTGGGTTATAGGTGGACCTGTGAACAATGGCGGTGTTGTTCTTAGATGGATTCGAGATGAACTAGCCGCTAGTGAGGTTGAGACAGCGAAAAGGTTAGGTATTGATCCATATGAAGTATTAACGAGAATTGCCGAGCGTGTTGTCCCTGGAGCAAATGGATTATTATTTCATCCTTTTTTAGCTGGGGAGCGAGCTCCATTATGGAATCCGGACGTAAGAGGGTCGTTTTTCGGTCTCACGTTAAGTCATAAAAAAGAACATATGATACGTGCTGCCCTTGAAGGCGTAATTTTTAACTTATACACGGTTTATTTAGCTTTAGTTGAAGCGATGGATGGAGAAGTTGCAAGTATAAAAGCGACAGGTGGCTTTGCAAGATCCGAGGTTTGGCGCCAAATGATGTCTGATATTTTTGATACGTCGGTTGAAGTTCCTGAAAGCTTTGAATCATCTTGCCTAGGTGCATGCATGTTAGGATTATATCGTTTCGAAAAAATTGCTAGCCTAGAGGTTGTTGAGGATTTAGTTGGGAATTCATTCAAGCATAAACCGAATCGGTCTCATGTTGAGCATTATCGGCAGCTCATTCCGATTTTTATCAATGTCTCTCGCTCTTTAGAGAAAGAGTATCAGCAAATGGCTATTTATCAAAGAAAATTAGATGAAACGAAATAAAATGTGGGATGTGATTAAATGCCTTTATTAATTGTAGCGTTAGGTGTTGTTATATTATTAATTTTGATTATGAAATTTAAGTTAAATACGTTTATATCACTTATTGTTGTTTCTTTTATTATTGCTCTACTTTTAGGAATGCCATTAAGTGACATTGTTGGTTCGATTGAAAGTGGACTGGGCGGTACATTGGCTGGTATTGCTCTTGTATTTGGACTAGGGGCAATGCTCGGTAAATTAATTGCTGATGCCGGAGGGGCACAGCGGATCGCCATGACATTGATTGATAAATTTGGTGAAAAAAACATCCAATGGGCTATCGTAGTGGCCTCCTTTATTATAGGGGTTGCTTTATTTTTTGAAGTGGGCCTCGTTTTATTAATCCCTATCATTTTCCAAATTGCGAAACAAGTAAAAATGCCTATATTATACTTAGGCCTACCAATGGTTGCGGCTTTGTCAGTCACACATGGCTTTTTACCACCGCACCCAGGGCCTACTGTGATTGCTCAGGAATTCGGAGCAAATGTTGGTTTGGTTTTACTTTACGGGTTTATCGTGGCCATTCCTACAACAATTATTGCAGGTCCTATTTTTACGAAAGTGGCAAAGAAATATATTCCATCAGCCTTTGAAAAAATGGGTGGAGGAAGTATGACTGAAATTGGTGATGCGAAGCAGTTTAAATTAGAGGAAACACCTGGATTTGGTATTAGTGCGTTCACTGCTTTATTCCCTGTTATCTTAATGGCAGCTGCAACGGTTGTTTCTTTATTAGAGGAATCGTTTGGTGGCGGCAATTGGTTCTTTGATTTTATTGCAATGATTGGTGCACCTTCAACTGTCATGTTATTATCCATCTTACTCGCTGTTTATACGATGGGTATTGCTCGAAAGATTCCAATGAAGGATGTCATGAAGTCAGCAGAGAATTCCATTAAAGCGATAGGAATGATGCTCTTAATTATTGGGGCAGGTGGAGCATTAAAGCAAGTATTATTGGATGGTGGTGTTGGTGATTATGTCGCTCATATCTTTGAGGGAAGTACGATTTCACCATTAATCTTAGCGTGGTTAATTGCGGCTGTGCTACGGGTTGCTCAAGGCTCTGCCACGGTGGCAGCATTAACAACAGCCGGTCTTGTCATTCCTTTAATGCAAGGGTCTGATGTGAATTTGGCCTTAATGGTTCTAGCGACCGGGGCTGGTAGTATCATCGCATCTCACGTTAATGATACGGGCTTTTGGATTATTAAAGAATCGTTTGGTCTAACGATTAAAGAAACCTTTGCAACATGGACGGTTTTAGAAACGGTGATTTCGATTAGTGGGTTAGCTTTTGTATTATTGTTAAGTATGATTGTATAGGAAGAAAATGTACGATGATACCCCTTGATGTGTCGTTCCATTACACGTGAGGGGTTTTTATTTATGGATTTTGAACAGATATTTTTAGTTGTACAGTTAAAAAGAGGAAAAAATAAATTGGAGGTGGAATATTAATGAAGGTGTTCATTGAATGATAGAAAAAGTTGAGGTATTTATAGATATGACAGGGGGTCATACGATGCATTTTCCTAAGTGGTTTTGGGTGAGCTTCTTTGCGGTAGCACTTGTGGAAATCGGATTTATCCTTTTAACAGTATTTGGTTTCATTGAATTCAATAGGGCTGCAGATGTTGTGAGAATGGTTGTCATTATTATTTTTCTTCATCCGGTTTATATGTTGGTTAGTGGACTTATGTTATGTAAGAATGGCCATGATGGGATGAGTATATTAAAGTCAGTCTTTGTGATGATTACACCATTATGGATTATGTTGTTGATTGTTTCAGTTGGTTAAAGAGAGAACCGATGATTTCTTATGATTTAGAAAAAAGTCTTTAGCTGAGCATAGCTAAAGACTTATTTCTTGTGCCTCTATTTGAAAGGGCTTTTTTATTTGAAGTGGTTCATTTATTTGGGAATACGTTATTTGAATGACAGTCTCGTGCTGAATGCCATCGATTTCTTCTCTAACCATAAACGTGATTTTGGTTAAGAAAAAGGTATGCTGTTCAATTTCTAATGTGACAGACATATCCGAAATCAGTTCCTCATTTAACGTAATACCTAAGGAACGGGCAAAACTTTCAAATGGTTGAGTCGTTGGTGCATCTAAGGTGAGGGAATAATAGTCCTCCATATCGATTAAAACGGCATCATCGTTCATTTCAATTAATTCAATGGCTTGAATGAGTAAATGATAATCGGTAAGGAAGTATGTGTGTAAGTTTGCGACAGCCCCCATATCTGTAGACCAACCGTCTCCATACCAGTTAACCGCATAATCAGTACCGTTAAAATAAGCAAAGGTTTCATAAGTTCCTGATGAATAGTCTTCATACATTTCAATAAAACCTTTGCTTTCTTTAAGGTTAATCTCTCCCTTAATGGTAAGTTGTCCAAGTTGTTCCTTATAACTGTTAGCCGCTTTCGTATGAAGGGATAATTCATTCTCAATCACATAGGTTTCAATATATTTGGCATGGTCAGACAACTTAAGTAAAACATCTTCTTTACTTATGGGTGTGCAGCCCAAAAGAATAGTCGCTACCATAATAAAAGTGGTGAAGAGCCAAGTTTTCATGGTGATTTTTCTTCCTTTCTTATGTTTATTATGAATGAAAGTTATACTAACAAAATTCAGTACGTATAAAGCATATTAATCTTTTTGAAAAAGGTGCTTGTCTTACGTAGAAATTCAGCATAACTTGTACGTTTGTCGGATGAAATTTATGTTTTTATTCTTATATGAGGGGTATAGGATCTAAAAGGAAATGCAGGTGAATGCTATGATGTTAGTTTTGTATGGGTTTGTTGGTGCCATTATTGGGCTCATTTTGGGGAATATTTTATTAGGTATGATTGCTGCTTACACGTTGGCTATTGCAGTGAGGGTGAATGATTATGTGAAATTGAAGGAGAATGGTACTTAAGTAATGGAGAGGGTCGGATATTCGAATAAACGAGAAAAAAATCGGGAATAGCATCCCGATTTTTTCATGATTCAGAGTCGTCGCAAGTAACTTTACTTGAGGAAAAGAATCCTCCAGATTCAAAATAAGCTGATTTTCCTTCTTGCAAGCACGCATCAAACTTTGCGAGATTTTCTTCAGAATTTTGGTGTTGATAAAAAAGGAAGCCTGCTATACCACCTGCTACAATTAAATAACTAATCGCAAATGTCCAAATGATTTTCGAGAAGTTTGTATTTTTCTTTCTCGATAACAATTGAAATTGGTAGTGACCTCGAATATATTTTTGGATATCTCGATAATAAATGTAGTGATGAATCATGATCACTAAAATAATATACACAATAAATACGTAACGTGGTAAAGGTATCCACATAAGAATGACTAGAAAAGGAAGAGCCTGTGAATAGAGGATATATACCTTTCGAGTTGCTTGTTTCGTCACTTGCTCTAGCATTTCATCATCATCTAAAAATTCGGGTAATTGAATAAAGGAAAACGTATTAATCGCCTTATCTGGAAAATTCCGATTATGTTGCGTGACCTTATACAGGTATAGAGTTAATATCGTAATCAGTGAAACAGCCCCTAATACTAAAGAAATGGTTGCAGGGACATTCCATTGAATAACCACAGTACCATTGATAAAACGGAACAATTCATTGGTGTTAAAAACAGCAAGCTCTACATAATAGATAAAGCCGAAGCTGAATATCATTAGCGAAGCCATTAAGGCCATATTCCATAACGGAATTTGTAAGCGGAAATCATGATTGTTCTTCATCTGAATCCTCTCCTTCTAACCAAAATAATTCATCTACTCTCATCTCTAAGTGCTTGGCTAATCGTAAGGATAAAGCAATGGAGGGTGAGAATTCACCTTTTTCAATAAAACCTATGGTTTGCCTCGTAACTCCAACGCGATTAGCTAGCTCCGTCTGAGAAAATCCATGCCTAGCACGTAACTCTTTTACACGATTCCGAAGCATATAACCCTCCTTGAATGTACAGTATTATTGACTAAATGTTAATTAAAGTTAACATAGGATTATTGTAAACAATACTTAACATTATGTCAAGTATTCATAACAACAGATAAGTAAGTTCATGAATGGAAAATATGAGCCAAAAGAAGTATACGAATCAAAGGCCTGCATGAATAGGGATGATTATGAGTGTGGGTAACACCGCGACCTGTCGATGAAGGAAGCTGTTCGACATGATCATAAGTAAAAAAGGTCAAGAACCTGTCGATGAAGGAAGCTGTTCGACATGATCATGAGCAAAAAAGGTCAAGAACCTGTCGATGAAGGAAGCTAGTCGACATGATCATGGGTAAAAAAGGTCAAGAACCTGTCGATGAAGGAAGCTGGTCGACATAATCATAAGTAAAAAAGGTCAAGAACCTGTCGATGAAGGAAGCTGGTCGACATGATCATGGGTAAAAAAGGTCAAGAACCTGTCGATGAAGGAAGTTGGTCGACATGATCATGAGCAAAAAAGGTCAAGAACCTGTCGATGAAGGAAGCAGTCGACATGATCATGGGTAAAAAAGGTCAAGAATCTGTCGATGAAGGAAGCTGTTCGACATGATCATGGGTAAAAAACTGAAGAAGAGCCGAATGTGTTCGTTACTCAAGGAAACCGAGGATTAGCTAACTTCAAGGCACAACCCATCACACCTAAGTCCACTTTCATACAAAAAACTATGGCGAAAATCGTACAATCATCAATTTTAGCCTCTTCCTATTAGAATTATTGATTTAAGGGAATTACAATAAGGAGAGAAAGGGGGCTTTAGCCCATGTTAAAAGAATGGATGAAACCTTATCGGCGCTACCTCCTATTAATGATGGTTTTCTCCATCGTGATGGGGCTAGCTATTATTGCCCAAGCGTACTTAATCGTCACTATCATTGATAGCGTATTTTTACAGCAAATTCATTATCTTGATCTTATACATTTCTTTATATTATTAGTACTCGCACTGCTTACTAGAACGATGTTCCGTGCCTTTATTAAACGTCTAGGCATTGCGATGGCTGGGCATATCAAGACAGATGTACGGATGAGCTTACTTGCCTTTTTTACGAATCGCTCTGCTTTCATATCAAAAGGCGGCCAGTCAGGTAAAAAGACGAGTTATTTTATGGATGGTGTAGATGAATTAGATGGTTATTATAGTCAATACATTCCGCAGGCGATCCAATCGGTCACTGTGCCTTTATTAATTATCTTAGTCATTTTGTTTGAGCATTGGGCAACCGCAGCCATTATTTTAGTTACGGCCCCATTTATTCCTATCTTTATGATTATTATCGGTATAAAAACAGGGGAGAAATCGAAAGAACAGCTATCTCAAATGGCCGCCTTTTCGGGCACTTTTTTAGATACATTACAAGGGTTACAAACACTGAAGCTTTTTGGTAAGGCGAAAGAGCAGAAGGGAAAGATTCAAAAAAGTAGCTTGCGTTTCCGTGATGCAACCATGGATGTGCTGAAGGTCGCTTTTTCAAATTCCTTAGCCTTAGAGTTTATCTCAATGCTTAGTATTGGATTAATTGCATTAGAAATTGCCTTACGAATGATTATTTTACAGGATACTAATTTTGCAACAGGCTTTTTGATGCTTATTTTAGCACCTGAATTTTTTACTAAACTGAAAGAGCTTGGTTCGGCCTTTCATACTGGAAAGCAAAGTACTGGAGCGGCAGAAAGTATTCAAGAATTACTGACGGAACAGCACGAACCGGTCTTATGGGGACAGAAAGAGATAACGACTCACAGACCCCCAAGGATCAATTTTACCGATATTCGCTTCGGGTACCAAGAAGGTCATTTTCAATCTCAAGCCATGACATTTTCAGTTGAGCCAAATGAACGAGTCGCGATTATTGGTCCAACGGGTGCTGGAAAATCGACACTCCTGAACGTGATTGCAGGCATTTTTCCCATACAGGAAGGTCATTTCAAAATCAATGGTCAAAGTCAGGAAACCATTTTAGAAACTTCCTGGTTCTCACAATTAAGTTATATCTCGCAAGATGCCTATTTATTTTCAGGAACGCTTTTGGAAAATATCACGCTCGGTCAAACTGATTCATATACAGATGAGGAAATTAAACAAGCTATTAAAGAAGCGGGGTTATGGGATTGGCTACAGAAGCTACCGCATGGCATAGAAACAAAAATAGGCGAGGCTGGGCGAGGATTGTCTGGTGGTGAGAAGCAACGGGTTATCCTTGCAAGGGCATTTTTGAGAAAACCAAAGCTCGTTTTATTTGATGAACCTACGACAGGATTAGATGTAAGAACGGAGCAAATTTTGCAACAGTCAATGAGTAGGTTAGCTCAATCAGCCACTGTGATTACGGTAGCTCATAGGCTTCATACGATTCGTTCTGCAGATAAAATAATCTTGTTAGATCATGGTTCGATCCGTGCCATAGGCACACATGAGCAATTAGTAGCTAATGAACCAATGTACCAAGAAATGCTGATCATTCAACGAGGGGGGCAGGAATCATTATGATAGCACTTAAAATGGTGATGAAAATCATGCTTAAAGAAAAAAGAGATATTTTCTTATCAATGTTATTTGGATTTATAGCGGGTATGACGGCGATCGGTTTGTTTTCCGCCAGCGGGTATATGATTTCTCAAGCTGCCCTCGTACCTCCTTTATACACATTAATGGTCATCGTTGCCATCGTAAAACTACTTGGAATTACTTCAGCGATAAGTCGTTATGGTGAAAGGTTTTTTTCACATAGAGGTACTTTTACGATGTTAAGTAACATCCGTGTATTCGTTTATGAAAAAATAGAGCCTTTATCGACGACGATTTTGCAAAAATATCGGAGTGGGGAGCTGTTAGCACGAATTGTTGGAGACGTTGAATCTTTGCAAAACTTTTTTCTACGCGTCTTTTACCCACCCGTTGTCATGGCAAGTGTCACGATTGCGACCATTTTATTTACGACATTATTTTCAGTGGGTACAGCTATCATTATTATAGTGGGTATGCTTCTTTTGACCGTTGTTGTACCCGTTGTATTTACTCTTTTACAAAGACGTGTCGACCATCATGTAAGAGTAAACCGAGGAGCACTCTCGTCTGATTTCACGGAGTTATTGTATGGTTATCGCGACTTACACATTCATCAGCAAGCTACCGAGCGAAAAAAAGATCTTGTACGTGCTGTAAAGACGTATGAAAAATCTCAAGCTAAAGCAAATGTGAACATATTATGGAGCGAATCCGTTGTCGGTTTTCTTTCTTTACTTATATCTGTCATCGTATTAGCTTTTGCTACTAGTCAAGTGATTGCAGGTCAGATAGAGGGTGTTTTGATTGCTCTACTATTTATGATTTCCTTAACTTTATTTGAGCAAACCAGCGCAATGTCCTTGTTTCCTAATTATTTGCATGAGAGTGAGCAAGCTGCAACACGGTTATCAGGAATATGGAAAAAGCAAGATAGAGTAATTAATGTCAATGCTGGAATCGTTCATAAAAGCCTTGAAGCGGTTCCTAGTATTCAGTTTAAAGGTGTAACGTTTCAGTATGAAAATGAGCTAAGACCGGCGGTTCATGATGTCGATTTCACCTTGGCTTCAGGCTCTAAAACAGCTATTGTTGGGGCAAGTGGTTCAGGGAAAACGACCATCCTTCAATTAATTCTAAAATTATATGAGAATAACGATGGTCAAATTAAAATAGGTGACGTTTCGATAGATGCAGTAGAGCCAGAAGTGATATGGAAGAAGAGTAATCTTACTTTACAATCTAATCATTTTTTCTATGGGACGATTCGAGATAATTTATTGTTAGCAGATGACACTTTAAAAGATGAAACGATATATAAAGCCCTTCATCAGGCTGAATTACCCAATATGAAATTAGAAGATCTTGTTCAAGAAAGAGGAGCCAATCTTTCTGGGGGAGAAAAGCAAAGATTGGCGCTGGCACGGTTGTTCCTAAAAAAGGCAGGGTTATGGTTATTAGATGAACCGACATCCTCCATGGACGCTATTACCGAACAAAAGATCTTAGATCGAGTGATGCAGGAGGCTGAAGAAGCGACACTTATTATTGTCAGTCATCGCTTAACCGGTCTTGAGCAAATGGACCAAATCATCGTCATGGATCATGGTGAAGTGGTGGAAATCGGTAGCTATGATGAACTCATGAACCGAAATGGATACTTTAAAGAGATGAAAGCAATTGAACGTGACGTTGTCTGAGCGGATATATGAGATCGGGTGTTATAAAAAGAAGGAAAGAGCACATTCAAGGAGGAAACCTGTGGTCGAAGGTGTCATAAAAAGAACCCCTCTAGTAGTTGCCAAGAGACCATTGAAATGAGTAAAAATGGATAGTCATATCAGGTGCTCAATGCAACAAAAAACTCTCCTCTTATCATAAAAGAGGAGAGTTTTATTCTTTTAATTTTTATCCTTTGCGGCTACAAAAAAGGATGCACCAATGGCGGCTATGAGTATTAGAAATGGGGCAACGAAGATTAGAAAATCATTCAACATATTGACTCACTCCCTTTTTCCTTTTACATATTGATTATCAAACAAGAACAATCTTAGAAGTAAATAAATGGATGGAATTAATAACATCATACCTAAGACAAAAGCAATAATTAAGGCTGTAGCCATCGCTTCGTTTGTAAAGCCATCATGAATCGTTAAATATGGATACAACAAGTACGGGTAATGTGAGATTCCGTATCCAAAAAAGGCGAAGGCAAATTGACCGATTAAGAGCCACAAGGAAACCCCGTAATTTTTCTTTTTCCAAAGGAGATAGACTGTACCTAACCACATTAAGAATGAGATACCAAACATCCACCATAAGTTAACAATCTGATTAAAATGCACTTCATTATGGAAGCGTAATTCAATGATAATACCGGATGCAGCAACAATTAATGGAACGGCCCATATAAGAGCATATTTACGCATCAAGGCGGTTGCACCTTCATCACCTGTTTTGTTCGCATACCATGTTAAAAATACGGCTGAAATATATAAAACAGCGATGATACTAAGGACAACGATAGACCATGTTAACGGGCTTAAAAATAACCCAAGGTAATCTAATGAAGGCTGCCCATTATCGACGGAAACAAATCCGCCTGCAGCTATCGTTAAGACGATGGATAATGAAGCCGGTATGAGAATACCTGATGCCCCATACATGAAAGCATAGCCTCGGTGACCTTGCGTACCATAAGATTCAAAGGCATAATAGGAACCACGTATCGCTAGCAAAATCAAGGCAATACTACCGGGTACTAAGAGTATGGTTCCGAAATAAAAGGCTGTTTCTGGAAAGAAACCAACGATTCCTACGAAGAAAAAGACGAAGAATACATTAGTCACTTCCCAAACGGGTGATAAATATCTTTTTATTACTTTAGATACGATATGTTGTTTTCCTGTTAATAAACTATACGCGTTAAAAAATCCGGCCCCGTAATCGACGGAAGCAATGATGACATACCCGAATAAAAAGAGCCATAGGACCGAGATTCCGATAATTTCTAGACTCATGTTCGATCACTACCTGACATTTCGTTTAAATCCTTTTCAGGGGGGTTATCTTTAAACATTTTTCTTAAAACAACAACCGTTCCAACCCCTAATATAAAGTAGAGGATAGCAAATAAGATAAACATTAACCCCACATGGTCACTTGTAGTAGCTGCTTCATCAATCGTCATAATTCCACGTAAAATCCAAGGTTGTCGACCGACTTCTGCTAACCACCAACCGGCTTGGATCGCCAAGAACGATAAAGGTCCACCAAGAACAATTAACCAACGATACCATCTTTGATGAACAAATGTCCATCCTCGCAACTGGGCTACCCAATAAATAAACGAAAGACCGAGCATAAACATTCCGATTGTTATCATCGTATCAAAGAAGTAATGGATAACCAGAGGTGGCTGTAGTTCCTCAGGGAATTCCTCGAGGCCAATCACTTCAGCGGATGGATTACCATGGGCAAGTATACTTAAAGCAGATGGGATTTCAATCGCATATTTTGGTTC
Organism: Alkalihalobacillus pseudalcaliphilus; assembly: GCF_028610675.1. Lineage (NCBI taxonomy): Bacteria > Bacillati > Bacillota > Bacilli > Caryophanales > Bacillaceae > Alkalihalobacillus > Alkalihalobacillus pseudalcaliphilus. Next base: position 1,010,276 of record NZ_JAQQWS010000001.1, on the reverse strand, counting down.
GTTATTTTCATCAAGAATACCCCATAGGATTAATGGTGCATTTTCTTCTGTTTCAAAATGCCATTCAGCAGCAGCTAACTTTTCTGGTTGATATTCGGCTAAATATTTTCCAGAAAAATCTCCAATGATGGCGGATGCTAAGGCGAATACAAAACCAATTTTCATTAATAGGTTTAATGATTTTTTGTGATACGTATTATTGGCACCTTGAAGTAGTCTGAATGCAGCAATAGCGGCTAAAACAAAAGCGACCGTCATATAACCAGTTGCTAAAACATGGGCAACCTTTGTCGGCATCGATACTGTGAACATAGCGGCGATTGGATTGATATTCACCAGTTCACCATTGACTAAATCAAAACCACCCGGTGAATTCATAAATGAGTTAACTACGGTAATAAAGTAGGCGGACATTGCTCCGCCAATTGCCACGGGTATTAAGAGTAATAAGTGCTTTTTCGGGTTTGTAAACCGGTCCCATGTATATAAGTAAATACCTAAAAATATCGCTTCGAAAAAGAAAGCGAACACTTCCATAAATAACGGTAAGGCAATGATATGACCAGCCAATTCCATAAAGCTTGGCCATAATAAGGCAAGCTGGAGCCCAATAGCTGTACCAGTCACGACTCCAACAGCTACGGTCACAACAAAGCCTTTCGCCCAGCGTCGTGCCATCAGTAAGTAGTGGGGATCATTTTTTCTGATTCCAACCCATTGAAAAATCATAATCATTAGTGGGAGGCCGACACCAATTGTGGCATAAAATATATGAAAAGAAAGCGTAAGTAAGGTTAACATCCGACTCATAAAGACGGGATCGTCGAATAACATAAGGGAACCTCCTTTAATATATAAAATAGTGATAAATGGCTGTGTGCTCGGGGGTTAGATCCTCTCTAATTACTACCCGAACTGGTTTAGTTAAAAACGTTCAATCTATCTGTGGGTAAGTATACAATGCAGGTTTTGAATTTAGAAATCTTCGTTTAAGATCTCTTTCATCTGTTATATCATTTTTTTGTTTCGGTTAGTTTGTGAAAATGTTAACAAACTATGAATTCATTGTGGTGTTTGCAAAAATGTCATGATTTAGGAAGATTGTGTTTGAAAAATGTTCAAGTTTGTAAGGTAGGCTTTATATGAAAGTTACTTATGGGCGATAGATTGTGCCGTAAAGTTAGCTCGTCATCCATCTCGCGATCAATGACCTTAGTAGGACTTGCGCCCTTTTTGTTCAGCCGACTCCTAATGGTGAACGAGTTGTAAACGTGCCAACAGTTTGAACATTCGCCACTACTTTCATCTTTGTTGGTGGCGAAGTGAATGGGGCTTCGCCATGTGGGTTTTATTATGAAAGTTTGTGGTAATGCTCATTAAAAAGTTGACTTCTAGGTTTTTGTTTTTGGACCTTATTTTGAAAATCGAAATGACCTCACAGACGAATGAATTCGTCCTAAGGTTCATTTCGATTTTCAAAAATTCGCGCCAATGCATGAAGTAGCCAAGCGAGCTTGGCTAACGGTCCAAAAACACTTGGATGTTAAATGCTAATCCTGATTGAGTGAAAGACACTCTCTTTTGTTGTTGGTGGTGGCTGTTTGTCTAGTGCGCTGAATCTTTTTGGTAGACTCTTACGCTCTCCTTACAAAAAAGCGGTGCTACGGAAAAAATTGCCCAGTAAGCCAGCGGACGAAAACATGCGGAGACCCCATGGGACGTAGTGGCAGGACCGAAATCCACTAATGAAGCTAGTTAGTTCAGCACCACGTGATTGTCGGGGATCGTGATTTTCGGTAGCGGTGATTAACGCTCCGCACATGAGGTTAGATAACTTTTACAAAATACAATGCATGAAAAGTGAACTAGTTGAGTGTAATGGGTCATACGGTTATAAAAATCTGTTGGTACTTAGTTGTAAACTAAACTAGTATATGTTCTTTTATAGGAGAATATTCATACGTTTCGTTATTATGTAGGTTGGGGATAAGAAAAATGAAACTTTTTGTCGTTTTTGATCGTATAATTTATATATATAGTCGGAGGTGGTTGATATGAGAATGAGAAGATCGCACGATGATCGAATTTTACTCGGTGTTTGTGGAGGGCTTGCCGAATATTTTGACGTTTCACCTTTTCTAGTTCGTTTGTTATTTATCATTTTACCGATTTCATTTATCGCTTATTTAATTATGGGGATTTTATTGCCAGATTAAAACCGATGGAGCTTCCAAACCGTCAAAGGTTAGAAGGAGGCGTTAAACATCGAACGTTCGCGGTTAGTTTTCCTAGCAGTTGTTATTTACTTGGTCATAGTGGTTGCTTTTGTATCTCCGCCTTACATTCAAGAGTTCACAGCTAAGTATAAAATGAACCAGTATTATCATGCACTGATAGATCAGAATTATGAGAAGGCACAACGGAATTTATATTATTTTTATAGTACTGATGAGTCTTGGATTAATGAACCAAACTTAATGGAAAAAGAAAAATTAGCATTTTTCCTAGAAAAAACGAAATATTTAGAAGAAAAAGATTATCGAGTGATCGATTATCAATTCAAAAAGCTAGAATGGGAGGACGGTGCCCATTTCTTTCTTTTTGTTAATGTTCAAGTTGAAGTAGAGCAAGAGGTTTTTACTTGGAAGGATGTATTTTTCATTAAAGAAGGTAAATTAATTGTAACAAGTGACGATCCGTATATTTATTATCGGAATAGTGATATTGAGGAATGAGAGGAGTTGTGTAATGGCCTTTATTGATGAAAACTTATACCCTCCTATTAAGATATTTGAGTGGGAACTAGAATTACTCTCAACGCATGATGTTCAAAGGCTAAAGCACTTGGCACATTATGGTGGTGGTGCATTTGTTTCCAGTGTGACGCATTCCCGCTTGGAGCATACGATAGGAGTTTGGAAATTATCCGCACATTTTTTCCCGAATAATGTATTGTTACGTGCCGCTGCCATTCTTCATGATATCGGCCATTTGCCATTTTCGCATGCGGTAGAAAGGACGCTAGGTTTTGATCATCACCTTTTGACGGAAATATATGTTGCGAAGGATGAGATCCGTATGATTTTAAACAAAGCGGGTTTATCGAGTGAGCAAGTCATCAATTTCTTAAATGAGGAAACGGTTTTAACAGGCAAAAGTGGCATTTTAGGCATTGATCATCTTGATAGTTTTATTCGTGACAATAAAATGCTAGGCATAGATCGTACCAATCTCTTTCCGTTATTAACATGCACGGGTGAAGGGATCAGCACAAATGAAGAAGGATTTCATTCGATTTTGGAATTAATCTATCACGATCATCAGTGGATGCTATCGCCGAGGTTGTTAGCGGTCGATCGTCTTTTAGCTGAGGCGGTCCAGTTAGAGTGGAAGGAACCCCATTTTCAATTTCCGCAAATGCTGGATGCAGAAGTTACGGCTGCACTTTTAAATTCCAAGAATCAGACTGTAAAAAGTATGATGAAAATGATTTTATTTCAATCTCACAAGCTGGTTATTGAAGAATTTCCTATCCAAAATCATATTAAGGTACGTCCTGCCAAGCTTTACGCAAAATTTCCATTATTGGATGGTAGAAGGGCTGGAGAGGACGAAGTAGTTAAAAAGCATATGCAGAAAATGCAAGATTTAATGAAAACGTATTACATAGATAGAAGTTTATTAGAGGTGTGATTAAAGTGTTTATTCAGCGTATAAACTTACATGACGCCACTATATTAAATAAAACCTGGCACTTGCAGCAGGAAGCATATAAAGTGGAAGCACAAATCATAGGTTTTGATCAGATTCCACCCTTACTTGAAACACGGAAACAATTGCAAGGTGTTGATGAAATTTTCTATGGTTATTGGATAGGCGACGAGTTATGTGGGTTCATATCTTATCAGCTAGTTGATGGGGTGATCGACATTTGTCGCCTTGTTACGAAACCTACGCATTTTAAGCAAGGGATCGCTCAAGCATTACTTGGTTTTGTGGAGAGAAATGAGCAAACACACATCTTGCGGGTATCTACTGGAGCTACGAATGGTCCTGCTTGCTCGTTTTATCAAAAGCATGGTTTTAGAAAAGTGGGCGAAAAGCAGATTACAGTTACATTACGTCTTATTTATTTTGAAAAAGGTTTATAAACAGGGGCTGAGAAAATGAGGGTGAGGCAAGCGGTTGGAGCAATTGTTACATGTGGTGAACAATTTTTAATTATACATAAAACGAAGATAAATACGGTTAAAGGTAAACAGGCGATTAAAGGCGAGTGGGATTTTGTCAAAGGGAAAATAGAAAAACAGGACAGAAGCCCAGAGGCAGCTATTTTACGTGAGCTAAAAGAAGAAACGGGTAGTGAACAATTTCAAGTGAAAAGCAGATTAAAAGATCCTATTTCATTTAATTTTCCCACACATATTCAAAAAAAGATTGGCTATGACACGCAAGAAACGTATATGTTTGTTGTGGAGTATATAGGTGAAGAGAAAAGCTTAGAGGCGCTTGATACTGAAATTAATCAAGTTCAATTGGTAAATCGTCATGTTTTACTTGAGAAATTAACGCACGTGGAAACCAAACAGTTCTTTCTTCAGCAAGGTTTTTGACGCCATTTTACCTCCTTTTCAAAAATATGAAATAGGTGCTTGCATGAGCCGTTACGTCACCTATTAAGCTTAAGTTAATTGATGAAGGAGGTTATGAATATGAATGAAACACAGCCCTTTTTGTTTACGATTAGCCAATTTGGGAGAAAAACAGGTATGACTGTAAGAACACTACGATTTTATGAAGAAATTGGTGTCCTGATCCCAACTGAATATAACAAAGCGGGACACCGGTTATACAGTATGGCAGACTTAGTGAGATTGCAGCAGATTCAAGCATTAAAATTCATTGGCTATTCTTTGCAGGAAATCAAAGAAATGTTATTAACCGATGACGATGAAGTAGAGATCTTAAAGAAAAGTTTGCCGATGCAATTAAAGCTTCTCAAAGAAAAAAGGGATGAGTATACCAGAGCGATAGAAGGCGTTGAATTTGTACAGAAATTAATTGATGAGAGAAAGCCCATTTCTTGGAAAATATTAAGCTCTGTTTTATACCGAATGGAGCGTGAAGATGAGCAAAGAGCGTGGATGGAAGAGCATTTTCCTAAAGAGGCAGTTGGCCAATTCCTAGCTTTACCAAAAGAAAAACAAGATGAATTGGATATGGAAATGCTTGAGGTTTTAGCTGATATTAAGGATTTAATCCAAAAAGGTGTTAGGCACGATTCCGAAGAAGCGTTCGAAATTCTGGTCCGTATTACGGAAATTTCATTAGGATCTATAGCAGATACGGAAGCTTTTCTCGAGCAGATGGAACAGGTCGATGACCAACTTTTAAAAGAAGCAGATTTCCATATGCCTCATTTCTTAACAGAGGAAGAAGAGAAATGGCTTGAAGCGGTAGGCAATGCGATGGAGAAAAAATATATGGAAAGCGAACAAGAATCTGACACGAATCGACATAATCATGATAGAGTATAGATGAAGCTCAACTCGGGTAGATTTCCCAATCTATTAGTAGAATCGATAGGGCAGTGAAAGCAAGACCTACTGCCCTCATTTTTAGAATCTAATTTCAACACAATGAGTTGAACATAAGTAATCTAGGGCCTATAGTAATGGCATTCTTGTATATAAGAGATAACCAACTAGGGGGTTAATGGTATGGGAAAGAAAGTCTTTTTAGTAAGGCATTGTTCGGCAACAGGACAGGAACCTTCTGCAACTCTTACGACAGAAGGCTTTAAGCAGGCGGAAGCTTTGCAACATTTTTTTCGTGAGCTCGACATTGACTATATTGTAACCAGTCCTTTTGTTAGAGCCATTCAATCTGTTTTGCCTGTAGCGGAAGAGAAGGGGTTAATTGTCGCTAAAGAGGAACGTTTAAGTGAAAGAGTATTGAGCTCTAGGAATTTACATAATTGGATGGAAAAGCTTCGTGAAACATATGAGAATGAGAACTTAGCTTTTGAAGGTGGAGAATCTTCTAAAGTAGCGACGATTCGTATACAAAATGTTATTGAATCTCTATTATTTGACTCGCCTTACGAAAATAGCATCGTTGTCACACATGGTAATATTCTTTCCTTGTTATTAAGAACGTATCAACCGAGCTTTGGGTTTGAACAGTGGCAACGTCTCAGTAATCCAGATCTATTTTTACTAGAATTGCATTCGAATTTCGAGCTCGTGGTTAAGAGATTATGGAATTCTTATCATCAAAATACATAAGTCTCTATTATTTTTTTGGAAAGAAAGTTAGATGCATATAATGGGTCATTTTTTCTTCAATATAATATGAAAGGAGAGCGTAACCATGTTCCATAGAAGGAATGTGCTATTTATCCTTTTTCTGTTTTTAATCGCTGCTGCAACGGTTATTTATGCGACCACATATTATCCGCCACTTGTTGCTACACCAAGCTTATCTGAACAAATTAATGGGAAAAATGTCCAGTTAATTTCGGTAGGTAACAAAAGTAAAATTGGTGATATCAAATTTTTGGAGATACTCGTAAATGAGAGTGATGTACCGGAAGATGTTAGGATTCAGCATAGTAATGTGAAGGAAGGGTTTGTACATACAGACAAGTTTGAACCAAGTGATAATCACCCACTTTTTATCGAGATAAAGGATTCTGCAATACCCAAAAATACAGATCCTTATCTGCAATTGATGAATATAAATAGTGGTGATGTAACTGAACAAGATGTTGATACGTATGCCTTACATATTGTTCACGATGGTAGAATCCATGATGTTGTCATTAAATACCAATATTTGGCGACTAAAATGGAAAAAAGATTGAGAATTTTTTAAAATAATTGAGGTGAATTTGTGTCATGAGTATAGAGTGGATTCAAGCAGTTGATGAAAAACGGCAACCGTTAGGCATTAAATCGAGAGAGGAAATTCATCGCCTAGGATACTGGCATGAGACGTTTCATTGTTGGTTTGTTAAAAAGGTACATAACGAATGGATGATTTATTTTCAATTAAGAAGTAAGGAAAAAGCTGATTATCCATTATTGTTAGATATCACGGCAGCCGGACATTTACTTGCAGGTGAAACGATAAATGATGGTATTAGAGAGATTGATGAAGAGTTAGGTTTAGCCGTGCAACTTCAGGATTTAACACATTTTGATATGATCCGTTGGTGTGCGGAGTATGATGGAGTTATTGATCGCGAATTTGCCCATGTTTATATTTATGATTTTAAAGGAAGTTGGAATGACTTCACCTTACAAAAGGAAGAAGTAGACGGTATGTACCGTTGCTCGATTACTGAATTTGAGAAATTATACTTAAAACAAGTTGCCATGATTGAAGTGGAAGGTTTTGAAAGAGACCATTGTGAATACAAGCAGCAAAAAAAACAAGTAAGCCTTGAGCACTTCGTTCCCCATGATCAAGACTTTTATAAACATTTCTTTCAATATATCCGAGAGCAATTTTAGAATCGGTATTGAGATACGAAATGTAAAAAATCCCTTTGTAGTTTATGGACATCCTTCATAACGGCAAAGGTTTTTGCTTTTGGAAGCGAGATTCGCTGTGACTGCACTTCCAGTAATCTACCTTCTAACAACTCTCTTCTAACCGTTGAAGCTGGCAAATAAGATACTCCTAACCCTTCAGCGATAAAGCGTTTTGTTATATGAATTTGTGAGACCTTCATCGTTTTTGTACGCGGATAGAAGGTATGTATTTTTTTCATGAGTTCATCCCAATAGCTAGGATGATTATGGGTAAGTAGATAATGCTCCGTTAATAACTCCTCTTCTAATAAGGGAGGAGCTGATTCAAAATCATAACCATCATGACCGGTAACCATAATGATCGTATCCTCGTAAAGCAATTGATTATGAATATGTGGATGAAAACCTTGTAGAGCGGAAAGGCCAAGATCGACTTTATCTGTTAATACGGCCTGTTCAATATCCACCGATTCAATGATTTTTACATGTACTTCAACCTCAGGGAAATGACTAACATACCTTTTCAAAGCAAAGGGAAGAATCGTATCTGCAATTAAAGGTGAAATGGCAATCGTTAATTTTTGAGCATAACCTTGTTTAAATGCGTGTAAGTCTTCAATACCTTTTTGTTGAAACTGCAGTAATTGTCTTGCATGAATAAGATACCTCTTTCCTTCTTCTGTTAATAAAATTCTTTTTCCTTCACGTTGAAACAGAAGGGTTCCCAGTTCTTTTTCTAAGTTTTTGATATGAATAGTGACAGAGGGTTGAGATATAAAAAGTTGTTCAGCTGTTTTTCTGAAATTCAGGTTTTCAGCTGCTATTGTAAAGGTTCGTAACCACGAGAGTTCCATACTTGTAAGGCTCCTTAATTAATTGATTAAAAATTTTAATTGATTTAATTAAAAATAGATAATTTTCATAATTAATTATAAGCGATAAACTGAAAAATAGACAGGGAGGTAAGCAGTTTAATAATAATGAGAGAGGTAATTCTTTAGTTAATCGAGATATTCACGTGACAGGTGGATAGATGAGGAAAGTTAGAGAAAAGAAGCTGAAGCTAGAAGCGGCCATTTCGAAGGGGAAAACAAGAGCGAAGCGGCCGTAAATGAAGAGATTATATGAAGAGTGCTCATTACGAGCAAATATCAAAATGTGTATCTCACTAACTAGCATTATTAATCATAAGCTGAGGGTGGAAGGTTAAGTTTATAGAGAAATTGGCATTACTATTAAAATGAAACACAAGGATTAGGAGGATTCAAATGGTTAATCAAGGATTAAAGGGAATTACGGTTGCACAAACGATGATTAGTGAAGTAGACGGTGAAAATGGACGGTTAAGTTATCGTGGGTATGATGTCATGAAGCTGATTAATTGTTATAGCTTTGAAGATGTCGCTTTTTTAATTTGGACAGGTAGCTTTCCAACAGAAGAACAATCGAGACAATTACTAAGCCAATTACATACACATCGTCAACTTACGAAGAAATCAAAAGAGCTTATTCAATTACTACCAAATGATCTAGATATGATGAGTGTCATTAGAACCGTCATTTCAGCCAATGGTTCGAAGCATTATACGTGGAAGCCGAGCTTAGAGCAAGCGATTACATTAACGGCGATGATTCCTTCCATTATTACGTATCGGTTTCATCGTATCCAAGGTACAGATTGCTTGGAACCGAAGAAGGAGCTTGGTCATGTAGCCAATTATCTGTATATGCTTAAAGGTGAGGAACAAGAGCAGGCGATTGTTAAAGCATTAGAAACGTATATGATTTTAACGATGGAACATAGTTTTAATGCCTCAACTTTTTCTGCTAGAGTAACGGCGTCAACTGAAGCGGATATCGTCTCAGCTGTGACGGCAGCAATTAGTACAATGAAGGGACCTTTACACGGGGGTGCTCCAACAGGTGTTTTACAATTAATCGCGGACATTCAAACGAAAGAGAGAGCTGAAACTGTGATTCGGGGAAAAGTTCAAAGTGGAGAAAAATTAATGGGGTTTGGTCATCGGATTTATCGGACTCATGATCCACGTTCTCTCGCTCTCCGTGAAGTATTGAAAAGCTCTGTTAACCAAAATCAGGCGTTGGATTTGGCAATCGCGGTAGAAGAAGCGGCGGTAAAAGTGTTAGAAGAGGAAAAGCCTGGTCGTAAATTATATACGAATGTTGAGTTCTATGCGGCTGCCATTATGAATGCACTTGAGCTTGATGCTTCGTTATTTTCACCTACTTTTACAGCAAGTCGAATAGTTGGTTGGACGGCACATGTTTTAGAGCAGGCTGAACATAATGTCATTTACCGACCAAAAGCTGAGTATGTGGGCAAAAAAATGGAATAAGTTTTCGCAAGGGCTTATTGAAAGGGATGAATGAATTCCGTTTCAATAAGCTCTTTTATTATATGCTTATACAAACTTTAGGCTAAAAATAAATCGGTGTAATACAGTCCGAGAATAGTTTGGTCTTGCCTAGTGTTTTTGAATCATTCACCTCGAAGTTTTCTTGAAAATATCTATCATGTTAGCTTTGTGAGTTTCATAGACTTTTAAAAAGGTGTTTGAGGGGGAGTATCCATGTCTATTATTGATTTAGCTTACTTGGCCTTTGTTTTAAGCTTCTTGATAAGCTTCTTAATTACTTATCATATTGGAAATGAAAAAATGTTAAGAAAAGGGGCCTATTTTTCTGCTTTGTTAACGACGGGTCTACTTAATTTTATTGTCAATACGTTTATACTTATAATTTGGTTTTTGTATGCGTTCCAAAAAGACCATTTGTTATTATTTGGTGGCATGACTTTGGGTATTTGTTTTATGCTTTTAAGTCAGCTTCTCTTAGCTCTATTTCTATTAAAAACAAAAAAATCGATGGGCTAGTTTTAATAGTTTGCTCTGAAAATCTATGCTGTCTTGGTGTGAAGTAGCCAATCTCGCTTGGCTAACGGTCCAAAAACACTCGGATGTTGATTTCGGTATCCTTGTGAGTAACTACACTCTCTTTTGGTTGGTCGTGGCTGGTTTGTGCAGTGTGCTGAATTTTTTTGGGTAGCAATCACCAAAAAGTGGTGGGGCTACGGCTAAACGTGGGGATTCTCGAAACCATTATTAACCAAAATCCGCCAATTGAAGAGTAAAACTGTACTTTCACTTTTTAACTGGTGGAGCTGCGTTCATTTGATGTTATTTCATTAAATGTTTAAGGATGTTTGTAAATGGAGATGTTGCTTAAACTTAAGAATTAGCAGTCGCCTAGCGGACGAAAACATACTAGCTTTTCAAACATAAAAAAGGTATGTTAAAGAGAGATTTAATGGATAATAATAACATAAATGTTATGGGGAGGATGGGTAGGTTGTCAGAGCATCGTATTGACCAGTTAGAAAAGCGAATAGAAGAGCTTGAAGGCGAAGTAAGAGTATTAAAAAGGCAAGTCCACGATACGGCGAAAAGTGGCAATGTTGATTTTCTTTCTGTTCATGAGCAACAAGTGCACAAAGAAGAACCAGCACCCGTTTTAGAGCCTGCCAATATGAATTCTCATAAAAGGCCCTTACAAACAGATTCACAAAAACATCCTAACAAGGAACTGGACCTGGAGAAGCTTATCGGTCGTGTATGGCTACCTCGAATCTTCTTGTTCGTTCTATTAGTTGGTGTGATTTGGGGATTTAAAGTCGTAATTGATTATGGGATTTTAACGGAATCTGTCAGAGTGATTCTCGGCTTCTTATTGGCTATTTGTCTTCTTTTTATAGGTGAGTGGCAAATTAAACATCAACGACATGCGCTTGGAAAAACATTATTAGTAGGAGCTATTAGTATTCTTATTTTTACTACTTTTGCAATGCAGCTTTTCTATCATATGATGACTAGCTATCCTTCATTTGGACTAAACATAGCGTGGGTGGTATTAGGTTTATTTTTAGCTCATCGTCATCAATCTGAAATTATCGGAATATTGATGGCGATTGTCGGGTATTTGATTCCGTTTTTTTCATTTGGATTAGCTGTTAATTTAGTACCAATTATCTATGTCAGTGTATTTTATGTCTTATTAACTTGTTTTGCAGTGCTTAAAAATTATCGAAGCTTATTTTATCTAGCCTCAGGTCTATTACATATTGTCTATTTGAATTTCTTTATCTTCGCAAGCGTGAATGAATTCATGGATATTTACCTATTCATTGCGATAGGTGCAATCGTGCAGCAGGCTCTAATTGCTTTTACCATTATTCAAGAGAAGTGGGAGAAAAGCTGGCCCATTCCCTTGTTGTTTACAAGCTTTTTGTTAACGACGATTTGGGTTAAAGTTGGAAGCACTCAAATAGAGTGGCTATTTGATGCTTATTTACTGTTCATAATGGGAGCATCTTTATGGTTATTCTTTAATAAAAACCGCCAGAAATCATCTTCTCAAAATCGACAGCTTGCTTCTGTTAGCTTGGCTGTGGTAACGATAGCTTTGTTTATATTATTTGTTAATAGACTTCCTGAAAATACGAACGCACTCGCTATCTTACTGATGGGTCAAGGCCTAGTCGGACTAACGCTTGGTAGACATTTACGCTACGTCTTCCAGCAAGTGGCAGGTTTATTTGTTTTTTCAATAGGTGTTATTCTAACGCTACTTACACCTATTTATTCGATGGTAAGTTTCGAGTTCGTAGTGTGGTGTTTGATGCTCCTAAGTTTATATGGTTTACTCTGGATTGCTAAACATAAATATACCGGACATTTCTCCGTCATAAAAGTCGCATTTGTTGCATTGGTTATAGGTCATTTGCTCTTCATGTTCCAGCTTCCTTACTACCAAGTCTTTGGATTTGCTTTTGTTATGCTATGTGCCCTTGCTGCTTCATTACTAGGTATTTATTATTGGGTACGTGGTTTATTAAAGAATGAACCAGCTCTCATGATTAGCTTTGGGGCTGTTCATGTTTTGATTCACCTGTTTCTCCTTTCAGACTTTGTGAAGATAGCGATGACATCAATTGGGGCCTCAAATATGACAACGATGTTGATCTCGTTTGCATGGGCGATATATGCGGCGGGAAGTATTATTATCGGGACAATAAGAAAGAAACGAGTCTTTCGTTTGTTAGGGTTAGGTCTTCTTTTTATGACACTCGTGAAGGTCGTGTTTATTGATTTAAACTACTTGACGATTACAACGAGATCGATTTTATTTATTGGCTTAGGACTCATTGGATTGCTTTTATCGAGGTTATTCTATGAGAAAAAGACGACTGAAGAGCCAGATGAATTTGTGTCTTAAAGTTGGAAACGAAAAGTAAAGGTAGCTTTAAGCACTAAGCTACCTTTCTAATCTTGGTTTCTGGAAGGTGCGTAATATTGCATGAAGCTTGACCAAAATTATATCCATTATCTTTTCATTTTTCGGATATAAACAATTTGTCCGATATGATAGGCATTATGTGTTGTCGCATTACTGATCAAAGCCCACCATTCGGCTGCGACCGGAAATCCTGTTACGCTAGATTCTAGTTTATCTGTTTCAGAAAGCAGATCTTGCCATTTTAATAATGTGGTTAATAGCTTATTTTTAAGTGTAGGGAAGTCTGATCCTGTTGGAACGAGAAAGCTATTGGCATTATTTTCGATAGGTTCGACGGCAAGAAAGTGGGCCTGTTCATACCTGATTTGCCATACCTCATTCCAATAAATCAGGTGTTGGACAATTTCTGCAATATTATGACTGTCTTCATCGGGTTTCCAAAAAGCTTCTTCCTGTGAAAGTCCCTCAACTGCCTCTTGAAAAGAAAGATACCAACTTCGATCATTAGCATTGGCTAAAAGTTGGTCTAAAAGAATTACTTTAGTTCTGTCCATCATTTGTTCCTCCTTCATTAAAGTGGTTATTCATCTATTTTCTCCGCTGATGCACAAATTTCCTTGTTAAAGATTCAAGGAATGTTAGAAATGAGTTATGGTAAAATATAGTGAATATTATTTTCTGAAATTTAGGAAAAGGGGTTGGGGTGAAATATTTCAAACCGCTTATTCATTTTACCTATCAACAGGTGATGTCATGTATTTTTCCGGTAGCCATTTTTCTTAGCTTGGCTTTGACAACATGGTTTGAGGTTCCATTTATGCATCGATTACGACCTTTTATGGGGCTTGGCAATACCCGAACCAGGAAGCGACGTGGGAGCTTGTTCATATTGGAAAAATTAGTTCGTGGTTTCTACTGGTGATTGTCAGCTTTATTATTGTGGCACAACTGAAGCACGTCAAATATGGCTTAGGAAAAGTAGAAAAAGAACAAGAAACTTGAGTGGGTGAGGTTATGGAAATTAGATGTAAAAAGATTATCGATGATCATGTTCAAAGAAAAGTAGTGGCAGCAGAGATGAAAAATGAGGTGCTTGTCTGGGTAGAAGCCGTTCATGAACACGATGCAAAAAATGAATTACAGCAACTTTATAAAATACAGCATGTAGAAAAAGGTCAGCTTGTAAGTTTGGAATGTGCATTACCAATTTCCCCTGATTTTATCGTTAGCCTTGATTCTAGTTTCTTACTCGTGCAGTCAAGATGCGGGCATAATCATCGTGTGATGGAACACAACGCTTTGATAATAAATCGAAAGGGCGAAACGGTTAAAACCTTCTCAGTAGGTGATGGAATTACTGGTCTGGTCGTTAACTGCCAAGGATTAATTTGGTGTACCTATGCCGATGAAGGGATCTTTGGCGTTGATGATTCGGTTATACCTATTGGAAGAGAAGGGGTAGCCGTCTTTACATTAGAAGGTGTTCAGGTAGTGAATCCACTAGATTTACAGCTCATTGATACATATAGTCTCACTTTGGGTGTGGAGGAAGAAATCTTCATATTTGGTGAAGATACCTCTTGCCGTAAGAAATTATTCCAGATTAGAGACGAGCGTTTAATCGCTAGTTGCCCTGTTACGTGCAAAGATGTGGAGCCAGAGCAATTATCGTATCAAGAAGGATTTTTTATTGGAGCTGAAGGTGCGCAGCTTTATCGATTAGAGCTCAAAAAAGGAGCTCTACATGTTCAAGATTCCGTTACTTGTGTAGATGAAGAAGGTAGCCTATTAACCGGATTGACGGTCATAGGAACGAACGAAATCGGTTTATTTAATGATGATGGTCGTATTTTTATTGGGGAGTGGGGAAGATGAATGACGATACGAGAGTAGATCGTTGTGAGTTTTGTCACCTTGAATTAGTAAGTGAGCAGCAGCTTATTTTTGAAAATGAGGATGCGATGTTTTTGCAACTGAAAGATGTGGATAATAAGGGGAAATTGTTAGCAGGAGCAGGAGTAATCGTGCCTAAGCAGCATCGCGATACGGTATTTGATTTAACGGAGACGGAATGGTCGGCGATGTATGAATTGCTTCAAAGAGTGAAGGTTTTTATTGATGAGCGCTTTTGGCCTGATGGTTATAATGTAGGCTGGAATAATGGAGCGGTTGCTGGTCAACATATTCATCACGTCCATTTACATATTCTTCCTCGTTATAAAGATGAAACGTTAGCTGGAAAAGGAATTCGTTATATGTTTAAGGAAGGGAGAAATCAAAGGGGGGTTAATTAGCAAAATGAAGGAAGCGGACATCTGGATAGGTGGTTACTACGAGCTTACGATAGAATTTCAGCAAGGATTATCAGAAGGACAAATGCTTGTCATGTCTACAATAGTAAAGCAAGAGCCTGCGTTTGTAGGTTTTTATAAGGAACGAGCTGATTTATATGTTGAGGCAGCCCCGCTTTTGCATGAATTAACTGCCCATAAGTCTCTTTATGGCATGATACAGCTTGCTCGAGGTCAACAATTACCTTGTGTTGTGGAGGTGTTGAAGGTGGCTGGTGAAGCTGATTATTTACATATTGCTATTCCTCAAGGGAGTTTGGAGGATCAATTCCCTTACCAGTATCCACTTTCTAAAAAAAGTAATAGCTGGTTAGCGGTGATCGATGAATGGTTCATTGTATTAGCGAAGGCGATATATGAAGAAATCCCTTTTGAAGGGGCGTTGATTGGTGAAGAAGTATCGGGCTTACAAGTAGAAGAAGTGACAGTTGAACATTTAGCTTATATGAGTTGGATCGTCCCCTTTGAAAAGGGTAAACAAGTTGTGAGCTGGGGACAAGGTCAAGAATTAACGAAGGACTTGATGATTTATCGTTGAGTTTGAAGGAGATTGAGAATGAAATAAACTTAATCTTAGGATCTGAAAAAGAGTAAAGTGACTAATCTTGTGTAAAGGTGTAATCTCGGGGTTGCGAGCAGAAAAAACGTGAGTAAGCCCGAGCAAACGTCGAATCTCGGGGTTGCGAGCAGAAAAAGCGTGAGTAAGCCCGAGCAAACGTCGAATCTCGGGGTTGTGGGCTGAAAAGTGAGGAGAAACCCCGAGCAAACGTCGAATCTCGGGGTTGCGGGCTGAAAAGTGAGGAGAAACCCCGAGCAAACGGTGAATCTCGGGGTTGCGGGCTGAAAAGTGAGGAGAAACCCCGAGCAAACGTCGAATCTCGGGGTTGCGAGCAGAAAAAGAGGAAGAGAGCCCGAGCAAAAGCTATGCCATGCCATACATGGACATAGCTTTTTTCTTTTGGGCTTTACTTTTTAGTTGATGCGCTGTATAGTTGATTGCACGAGTAATCAACCTATCAACGTATGGAGGAAGATAGGAGGAAGGAGACGCTTGTGAAATCCGTTTTTGATGATTCAAAACCTATATTTCAGCAAATTGCTGATATGATTGCGGATGATATTGTTGAGGGCCTTTTAAAAGAAGGCGATCAAATTCCTTCTACAACGGAAATCTCTCAATTTTATCAAATTAATCGAGCTACGGCTCAAAAAGGTTTAGCGACTTTAGTGAATGAAGGATTAGTTTATAAACAGCGAGGTGTCGGAATGTTTGTTGCGGAAGGGGCTACCAATCAATTGATGAAAAAACGTAAAGAATTATTTTATGAGCAGTATATTATGCCGATGCTAAGTGAAGCGAAACGGATAAAGCTGTCAGATGAGGAAATCATTCAAATTATTAAGGAGGGTAAACATGCTTAAAGTCAATGAATTATCATTTTATTACGGGAATTCACTTGCTTTGCAACATGTCAATTTAAACGAAACGGAACCTGTCATTGTAGGGATGTGGGGAAGAAATGGTGCCGGTAAGACAACTTTAATGAAACTTTTATCAGGTCAAGAAAAGCCGTCAGGTGGACAGTTAGAAATAAAGGGAATTGAGCCTTATAATCATTCAGAGGCGATGCGGTATGTTACGTATATGCAAGAGAATCATCCGTTTTCAGATATGTGGAATGTGAATGACGCTCTTCGATTCGGTTCTTATTTTAATGAGAATTGGGACCAAGAATTTGCAGATAGAATGGTGGAGCTCTTTGAACTACCACGAAAGAAAAAAATTAAAAAGTTCTCAAAAGGGATGCAAACGATGATAAAAATTGTCATCGGCTTAGCTAGCCACGCCCCCGTGACGATTTTTGATGAACCAACAAATGGTTTAGATGCTCATATGCGTAAGGTATTTTATGATCTGCTGCTTGAAACGTATGACGATAACCCTCGTCTCTTTATTTTATCGTCACATCATATTGATGAAATAGAACCATTATGTGAAAAGATGGCAATTATTGATAAACAAACGATAACCCAATATGTAGAGACAGAAGAGCTGAAGCGTCGAGGTGTGCTCTTAACTGGACCCAAAGAGGCAGTGGAGAAATTAGTAGATGAGGAGCAAATTTTAGAAACGAAAACATTAGGAAATCAAATTAATATGATGGCCGATTTGCCTTATCACGAGAACCTTATTCAAAAAGCAAAAGAGCATGGGGTTAAGGTTGAAAAAGCACCGCTGCAAGACTATTTAGTACAGATCACGCACAAGCAAAAGAGAGTGAACGTACGATGAATACGTTTAAAGGACCTTTTCGAATTATATTTGAAGACTTACGATTGCAGTTTCTAATTATTGGTAGCATTACGTTATTTATTTATGCCTTTATGGTCGGACTCGGTTATTTTCTCTCAGTAGACGAATTTTCAGCTGCAATATTTGGTCCAGCTTATGGACTACTGGCGATATATCCGTTTCTATTGTTTACCAAAAGCTTCCGTTATAACTTAGCTTTTGGAGGCACGAGAAAGCAATTTATGGCTGCTTTGTATACGAATATTTTGTTGTATACGGTTGTTTTTATGGTCGTTCTCAATGTGGTTTATCAATTCAATGAGTGGCTTGTAGCTCGAGATATTCATTCTTTTACATTAATCCATACGGGTATGTTGTTAGAGTCTAATCACATGTTTTTATATTTTTGGATTGATTTTATTTTCGGGATTTTTGCTTTTGCTTTAGGCCTCATCATTAATACGATTTGGCATTATATCGGTACCGTAAAAACTCTTTACCTAGGGGCTGTTGTAACCATTGTTATGATTTTTTGGTATACATTTGGAGATGTGATGCAGGTCTTTCAATGGATAATTGGAAATCGACTTTCATTTATGCATGTACTCTTGTTAGTTGCGTTACTCTTTTTGGGGGTTAGTTATTTTTTAATTAAAGAGGGTCCGATTGAACGAGGCGGACATCAAGGGAAGGCAGAGGAGTAGAAAAGGAGACTTGTGGTTAAAGGGGGAGAAAAAAGTGATTGGTTTTTATGGTGCTTTTCGAGTTGTATGGTTTGAATTACGTTTCCATTTTTTAAATTTCTTAATTGTAACTGTTCTCTTAGCGGGCTTTTATTTCTTAATGGGAATGATCGCATCGGTAGTTAATCCTATTAATGGATTACTTTTTGGTGCCTATTATGGCTTCATGCTGTTAGCACCACTTATTATGTATAAAAGTACGTATCCCGTTATTCTTGCTTTAGGGGGGACGAGAAAGCAGTTCGTCTATGCAGCTATTTCTGTTTTAATCATTGCTGTTTTATTGGCAATGATGATATTAAATCTTCTTTATCAATTATATTTGTTTTTTAACCATCTAGGTATAATTAGTACGGAACTCTTACATTTAGGGATGTTATTAAACTCACAACATGCCTTGGCATACTTTTGGATCGATATTCTTTATGGTCTATGTCTGATCGGGATAGGGCTTGTCGCTACTTCTATATGGCATCGCTTTGGAGTGCTAAAAATGCTTGTAGGTGCAACCGTCTGTATACTCATGATCATCACATGGTTAGCAGTAGGTGACGGGTCAAGTGTATTCTCCTATGTTATGAACGAACATTTTGCTTTTGCCCACATACTTGCAGGTGTTGGGCTCTTGTGTATATTTGGCTTTTATTTATTGATGAGAAATAGTCCGATCGAGCGTGTTAGTCATGGTGATCAAAAAGAATTCGCTTAATTGAAGAGCTGTCGCCAATGGCTAAATGGACTTTTGGTTAGGTTTTGACGAAAGC
>NZ_JAQQWS010000001.1:420423-991174 GCF_028610675.1 Alkalihalobacillus pseudalcaliphilus | reverse complement strand
CAAACCGTGGAGTAACTGCACAAAGAGGCGGTTAATGTGCAGATACGGAGGCCAAACCGTGGAGTAACTGCACAAAGAGGCGGTTAATGTGCAGATACGGAGGCCAAACCGTGGAGTAACTGCACAAAGGCCATTCTTCATGGATAGTGACGACTCTTAATCTGTGGGTACGATTATAACTAGTCCTCTCCAAATATATAAGTAGGGTTTAGCTTTTAACTGGTGGAACTTCATTCAATTTGATTTTGTTCTTTTTCATTTATAGTGTTGGATCGTTTTTTTGAACTAAAGAATTACTGTAACCAAGTGGAGCATGATTTTCGGTAGCAACGAGCAACGCTCCATGTTCGAACTAACTTTCATACAAATGGAGGTAAACATGAATACTTTTAAAGGGCCCTTTCGGATGGCATGGGAAGACATGCGTTTTATGGTACTTTTGATGCTTTCAGTAACGACTTTATTGTTCGGGTTCTATATAATGATGGGTATGCTATTGAAAGTAGAAGGGATGAGAGGTGTACTTTTTGGTCCCTTCTATGGATTGTTGGTATTCTACCCTTTACAAGTTATCAAACATACCTTTCCTACCTTTATCTCTTTTGGTGGGACTCGTAAACAATTTGTTTCCGCCAATATCTGCGTTTCGTTAATCTTTATTGTTATCGGTATGTTTTATTTAAATATTTTATATGCAATCAACCAATATTTTCATGACATGGGTATCAACACGACAAATCTTTTTCATCTAGGTGATCTTATTGAGCCCAATCATTTTATCGCTTATTTTTGGACCGATATGCTTTGGGGGATTTTCATCATAGGATTAGGAATGGCTGTTGCTTCAGTGTGGCATTTTTTTGGAACACCTAAATTGCTATATGGCTTTACTGTTCTTGTCCTCGCTTTTTTAGCCTGGTGGACTCTAGGTTATCTAACAAAATTCATCTCATTTATTGTGAATGAACATTTTGTATTTGTTCATGTTTTAGCTGGCATAGGAGTTATCGGAATTGCCGTTTCTTATTTCTTGATGAGAAACGGGCCAATTGAGCGAGGTGCACATATTCATGTGAATCTACCCACTAAAAATTAATTTTTCTATGAGAGCTCTCCGATTTGGGGAGCTTTTTTATGGTAGGGAATTTACTGTTTTTGTCGAATAATATCATTAGGCGAAGGGTTGATGTGAGGTGAAGGAACTAGTAGTAAACATTCGTACGATGGTGGCTGAGGATGGGGAGAAGTTCGTCTATGCTTTTAATAAGCAAGACTGGCATAAGTCGCTAGAGTTGTTTCAAAGATATGTAGGAGAACAGAAACAAGGTAAAAGAGCGGTTTTTGTGGCGGAGGCTGACAAGGAAGTGGCTGGATATGTGACCCTTGTTTATGAACCACTGGGGCCATATGCTGACAAGGCAATTCCAGAAATCGTTGACTTTAACGTTTTAATCCCATATCAAAAACAAGGTATTGGGACACAACTCATGAATGGTGTTGAAGCTGAAGCAAAGCGAGTAGCTGATGTAGTAAGCCTAGCCGTTGGTCTTCATACCGGTTATGGACAAGCTCAACGACTGTATATAAAACGAGGCTATATCCCTGATGGCACAGGGGTTTGGTATCAAGGACAACCATTAGAGCCGTATGGTCACTGTGAAAATGATGATGACCTCGTTCTTTATATGAAAAAAGAATTAACGTTGAAAAAGTAGAAATATTATGACTGAATATAAAGGAGTGGTTGGATGAGTGGATTGGCGAAGGTCCTATTGGTAGGCTGTAACCATTTTGATTTGGGGCAGGTTACGGATTATATGAAAAAGCATAGTTGAGCCCCTTATTTGGGATTAAATCGAATAATGAAAGGTTTGATTATCACCATGAGTACTCATGAATTAGCGTTATTAGCGATTGTTCACGATGAAGAAGGGCAATTGTATCATAATATCAATGAAGTGTTACCCTTTATTGAAAAGTATTATCCTCAAGCATATATAGCTGTCAGTGAGGTAACATCTCATAAAGTGAAAAAGTTGTTAGAGGGTTCAGCCCTTACTATTTATGAAATTCCAAAACGAGGTGCCGCACAAGCACGCAGGCAAATTGTGAGGAAGGCGGTAAATAACAGTGATGCTGACTATTATCACTATTGTGACCTCGATCATTTAATTACTTGGATTCAAACAAATCCAAAAGAACTTCTTAAGGTCCACTCGCAACTTAAGAAAGGTGATTATACGATTATTGGTAGAAATGAACAGGCATTTGCCACACATCCAAAGGAATGGCAGGAAACTGAAAAAATTACGAATCTAATCTTTTCGATCGAAACAGGAATAGAGGCTGATGTAACAGCTGGTAGTTGTAGTATGAGTAGGCGAGCATTAATGGAGGTAGCGAGAACTTCGGATGCAAAAATGACGGATGCCGAGTGGCCACTTATTGTTCGGGAATGTTTTGGGATAGAGGCGATTCAGGCCATTCATGTAGACGGGCTCCAATTTTTAAAAATTAATGAATCGCTACATTCAAGTGTAACAGATGCGTGGTTTAGTCGAATTCGGCTTTGTTATGTGATTTCTGAAAGTATTGCTCGTTTTTCAAAGAGGAATCATGAGAGAGTAAGTATTTCTAAAGAGCGAGTTTATTTAAGACCGATTGAGCGTAGTGATTATAGGACGATTTATGAAGGGATCCAGGATGAATCCTTACGTTTTCTTACTGGAACAAAAACGGTGTTCACTTTTGAACAAATTGAGCAGGTAAATGAACGTTTTCGAGAAGATAAGGCTCGTTATGACTGGGCCATCTGCTTGCATGACTCTAATAAAATGATTGGCGATGTAGCGCTCGTTGATATTGATGAGGACAATCAGCGTGCAGGTTTTCGGATTGCAATTTATGACTGCACCTATCGACAGCATGGATACGGTTCAGAAGCAATTCAGCTAGCTCTTGCTTTTTGTTTCGAAAAGCTAAAATTACACCGATTGCAGCTCGAGGTCTTTTCTTATAATCAAGCGGCTATTAAAGCCTATCAAAAAGTTGGCTTTCAACAAGAAGGTATCTTAAGGGATGCTTTGTATTGGGATGGTCAGTATTATGATGAGCTGATTTTTTCTATACTTGCAGAAGATTATTTTCGGGTGAAGGTGTGAGAAGGTACCACTTTCTTGAAAGCAGAAGGCTCTAATCAAGGGCCTTCTATTTGATCGATCAGAGCATTTTTGGATCTATGAATACTTGAACCTGAAGAACGCTTTACAAGCTCGCCCCTCCTCTTTAAAGTAGTAGTATTAAAGGAGTGATTGAAGTGAGTAGTGAAAAGAGACAAATTAAGAATTGGATTCAGAATGGAGAATATGAGCAGGCACAGGCACAATTAAAGATCGCTTTAGAAATGAACGAAAACGATGGTGAGTTATTTTACTTATATGCATCGGTTTGTGATCCTCAGGGATTTGAGCGCGAAGCCGTACCTTATTATGAAAAGGCACTCGAGCTAGGGTTAGAGAAAAGCGATGAGCAAGGGGCATATTTGGGATTAGGCAGTACATACCGTGTGTTAGGTCAATATCAAGATTCAAAAAGGGTTTTCGAACAAGGGATTAAAAAGTTCCCTAATTATCGCCCGTTGCATGTCTTTTATGCGATGACTCTATATAACGTAGGTGAAACGAATCAAGCTCTAGAAGTATTATTGACACAATTAATGGAAACGACTAATGATAAAGATATTCTCCTATATCAAAAAGCGATCGCGTTCTATGCACCGCAACTAGACGAAGTGTGGGATCAATAACAAACTAGGTAGAAAGAATCTTGACAGGATTAGCTTATTTTATATAGTGTCAATATTAAGAAATTTGCACTTTTTTATCACAAACACTTGCTGTTTACTGATATAATGATTGAAACATATTGAGTCTGAAATAGCTAATCATGAAGTGAGTCTGTAGAACGGTGCCCTTTGAGGGTGCATGATTTTTGGTAGCGACGAGTAGAGATCCGCACTCGAGCATCAGAAGTAACTTTCATACAAAATATAAAAAGAATGTAGAGGTGAATGAAATGGAAAAGCATATTTTTTTAGTTGGTGGAGGTCCACCATTCACGCCGAAAATGGCCAAATCCTTTGTTGGTTTGCTAGGTTTCAATAAACCCCGTGTCGCTATTTTGTGCTTGGACCGAGAAGGTTGGCAAGATTATATGCCGATTTATATGGAAGCGTTTAAGCAATATAAGAAAGTAGCCTTCGATTTCATTCCTCTACCGACTACGCCTATAAGTGAGGCACTCGTGACGTTGCAGTTATCTTCAGGAATTATCATTGGTGGAGGCGATACGAGCTTATACGCAGATTATATCGTGGAAACACCGATTGCGGATGTTATTAAGGAAAAATATGAAGCTAGTACTCCGATTATTGGTTTTTCAGCAGGAGCATTGATTTCCCCGACTGATTGTTTCATTTCTGCTCGTGATAATGTCTTAAAATTACCCGTGTATCGTGATGGCTTAGGCCTATTAAAAGACGTAGTCATAGCAGTTCATTATTCGGAATGGGATGAGGAAGAACATTTAAAAGAAATAATTGAACGCTTCCCGAAACATAAACATTATGGGATCGATGAACAAACATGCTTGTACTTCCGAAATGAGCAGTTAGTAGATATGGAAGGTCGTGGCGTATTTACTGCAGAAGACGGAGAGCTAGTGAATATTAATCGATCCTTTGTATGATTTTTTCTAGAAACAGATTACCTCTAAGATTTAATGATAGAGGTAGTCTTTTTTGTGCTTATTTTCATCTGATATACTGAAGAGGTTAACATGTCTATTCATAAAGGGGGAGGTTTTGGAATGAAAGCAATCGTCATCAATCAATTGGGTGGTCCAGAAGTTATGATATACCAAGAAGTTCCTATGCCAAAGTATGAAGCAGATGAAGTATTGATTCGCGTATTAAAAACAAGTGTAAACTTTGCTGATGTAAAAAATAGAAGGGGACAGAAATCAAAAGGTAACTTTCCACTTATTTTAGGCTTAGATTTAGTCGGTGTGATTGAGGAAGTCGGGGAGGAAGTAAAAGATCTTGAGGTAGGGCAACGAGTTATCGCTTTTCCAAAAAGTGGCTCTTATGCTGAGTATGCAGTGGCTCATGAACTTTTAACGTATCCAATACCTGCAAATATCAGTATGGAGACAGCCGCAGCAAGCCCAATAGTTAGTTTCCTCTCTTACCAATTATTACATTCTGTAGGTGGGTTACAACAAGGTGAATCAGTACTTATTCACTCTGGTGCTGGTGGAGTTGGTACAACGGCTATTCGAATGGCTAAATATTTGGGAGCCAAGCAAATCTTTGCAACTGTAGGTCATGAGAGTAAAATGGAAAAAGCATTACAAGTAGGGGCAGATGCCGTATTTACATATGATAATTTCACAGAAAAAATAATTACTAAAACAGAAGGCGAAGGTGTTAACCTAGTGTTAGACTCGGTTGCAGGTAATGTAACGGCTAGGAGTGTTGCTTGTTTGTCTTTGTACGGTAGACTTGTGCATTTTGGTAATTCAAGTGGGGAGGTTGGGGAAGTTAAAACAAAGGATGTTCATGCAAGTTGTCGGTCGTTCTTAGGTTATAGTTTAGGAACGACACGAAAGCATAAGCCAGAGTTATTAAAGAAAATTTCCGGGCATGTCATAAAGCTTTTGCAGTCCAAGGCGATCGAGGTGGAAATTGGTCATCAATTTTACTTGCAGGAAATGTCGGAAGCACATAAACTTATTGAGGAGAGAAGACACCAAGGAAAAATCATCATTCACGTGAATGATTAGAGGGTAGTTGATAGGATGGAAAATGGGTGGGTTGCCTTTTATTGCTTGGTTTTGGGGGCGATTTTTATAGGAGTCGGTTATCCATTGTGGAAAAGAAAGGTAGCACCTAATGAGTTATATGGCTTTCGTTTCAAACGAACATTAGAGTCTGAAGAGGTTTGGTATGATGTTAATGAGCATGGAGGTAGGAACTTTTTTTTTTATGGCACCGCCACTTTTTTAGCGGGAATTGTTGTTTTATTTTTTCCACCTTTATCAGAAGTGTCAATTTTGATCTGGCTGCATGTCCCAATATTTTTGATCTTGTTCGCTTGCTTACATACATACGTATGTATGAAAAAGGAATACGAATGAGGTGCAGATTGAATCTGCATCTTTTTTTCTGTGCGCGTAAAAGCTAGGAGGGAGAATGTTTTTAACGAAAGGGTTTTAACATGAATATATATGATTGTGCAATTATTGGTGCGGGACCTGCGGGATTAACGGCTGCCTTACTCTTGGCACGTGCTAGACGAAGTGTTGCATTATTGGATGACGGTACAAACCGTAACCAAGTGAGTCAGGCTGCTCATGGTTTTATAACGAGAGACGGCTTTGCACCTGCAGAGATAAGGAAGCTTGCTCTTCAAGAAGTTTTGGCGTTTGATACGGTTGATTTTTATCAAGCGACGATTGTTCACATTGAACGGGAGAGCTGGAACCAGTTCGGTATTTTTCAATTAATGAGTTCAAAAGAAGAGGTATTTAGAGCGAAAAAAGTCTTACTGGCTGCCGGTGTCCATGAGATTTTTCCGGAAATTCCGTTCATACGATCTTATTATGGTAAAAGTTTATTTAGTTGCCCTTACTGTGATGGTTGGGAAAATCGCGATAAGCCCCTTGTTATTATTGCTGAAAATCAAAAACATGTGCATCATCTAACAAAACTTTTATATCAATGGTCTAAGGATTTACTTGTAACGACAAATGGTCAGCCTATGTCTGATGAAATGGTACAGGAGCTAGAAGCAAAAGGCATTAAAGTCTGTAATGAGCGTATCCATAGTATTCATGGAGAAAAAGGATATTTGGAAGGTATTGAATTTGAGGGTGGTACGTATATAAAACGGGAAGCAGGCTTCATTTCACCGACACTTGTACGACCACAACCTTTTCTCGAACAAATTGGTTGTGGACTCAAAGAAGATGGTAAAGTCAAAACGGATGATTTGGGTCGAACATCGATTTATGGCGCGTACAGTGCTGGTGAGTATTCCCATCAAGGACCAACCTCGATAATGATTGCTGCAGCAGAAGGTAACAAAGCCGCTGGAGCCATCCATTATGATTTAGCTGACGAAAGCTTTTGAATGAAATCATTATGTTGGAAAAAATGGTTAAGGGTTCGAAGTGGTCGTAAAAGTGGGATGAGGACAACATATCGGGAGGAAGAGTCCGTAAGTTGTTGTGAAAGCAGAATGAGGACCACAAAACTGGAGGAAGAGCCCGAATATTGTCGTGAAGGTTTTTACTTAGTGACACTTCGTTCAATTTGTTTTTGTTCTCATCAGCAGTAACTTTCATATAAAACCCACATTAAGGAGCCGGCACAAACTATCGTCCATAAGTAACATTCATATAAAAGTCATAGGTACATAATCTTATTTTCAGAAAAATGAATGAATTGAAGACGAAGTGCAGGAGCATCTGTAGTAAAATTATAGATGAGTGGAGAAGAAATGATATCGCTACTTTAATGATGGAAGGATTCATGAAGGAGTGAGCGATGTGAACATGAACAAAGTGATGGTTATTGGTGCTGGACAAATGGGCGGGGGTATTGCTCAAGTTGCAGCAACAGCTGGATTACACGTTTACGTATTTGATCTTAACTTAGAACAAGCACAGCAATCAGTCATAACGATTGAAAGGTTTTTGGAAAAAGCAGTCGCTAAAAAAAAGATAACGGCTACAGAAAAAGCAGATATTTTATCACGTATTCACATTACTGGGGAACTGTCACGAGCGAAAGAAGTTGATTTAGTAATCGAAGCGATTGTTGAAAAGCTTGATGTAAAAAGTCAATTATTTCGACAGTTAGATAAAATTTGTCCGCCTCATACAATTCTAGCCAGTAATACGTCGTCACTTCCGATTACGGAAATTGCTGCGGCTACAAGTCGTCCCCAAAAAGTGATAGGCATGCATTTTATGAATCCTGTTCCTATTATGCGTTTGGTAGAAGTCATTCGTGGTTTAGCAACAAGTGATGAGACGTTCAATACGATTGAACAACTCGCTAAAACGATGAATAAGGTTGCTGTGGAAGTTAATGATAACCCAGGTTTTGTCTCGAATCGCGTGCTTATGCCCATGATTAATGAGGCGATTTACTGTGTATATGAAGGTGTAGCAACGGTTGAAGCGGTTGATGACGTGATGAAGCTTGGTATGAATCACCCGATGGGGCCATTAACCTTAGCAGACCATATCGGGTTGGATACGTGCTTATCAATTATGGAGATTTTACATGAGGGCTTTGCTGACTCTAAATATCGCCCGTGCCCGCTTTTAAGAAAATATGTAAAGGCTGGTTGGGTAGGGAAAAAATCTGGAAGAGGGTTTTATACCTATGATTAATTGGACAGAGGAGCAGCAATTAATTCGCGAAATGGTACGAGATTTTGCTCAAAATGAAATCCAACCAGCCGTTGAAAAAATGGAAGAGACAGACCAGTTTCCATCAGAAGTCGTGAAGAAGATGGGCCAATATGGGTTGATGGGTATTCCGATTGAAACGAAATGGGACGGTGCAGGTTCTGATTTTCTTTCTTATATTATTGCTATTCATGAAATTTCGAAGGTAAGTGCGACGCTTGGTGTCATTTTATCCGTGCACACATCAGTAGGAACTAATCCGATTTTGTACTACGGTAATGATCTTCAGCGCGAGCACTTTGTTCGTAAGCTTGCAACGGGGGAATATTTAGGGGCATTTGCTTTAACAGAACCGAGCTCGGGCTCGGATGCGAGTGCGATGAAAACGACGGCTACTAAAAAAAGAGATTCATATTTTCTCAATGGCAGTAAAGTGTTTATTACGAATGGTGGGGTAGCCGATACGTATGTAACTTTTGCAATCACCGATGCAACCAAAGGAAGGAATGGCGGTATTTCTGCTTTTATTGTTGAAAAGGATACACCGGGTTTTAAAGTCGGCAAAAAGGAACGAAAGCTTGGGTTGCATGGTTCGAATACGACAGAGCTTATTTTTGATCAGGCAGAGGTGCCGTGTGAAAACTTGATTGGTCAGGAAGGTGATGGTTGGAAAATTGCGATGGGTAACTTGGATGTTGGTCGCATAGGCATTGCTGCTCAAGCACTTGGTATTGCGGAAGCCGCTCTTTCATCAGCTGTTGCTTATTCTAAATCTAGAAAGCAATTTGGTCAGCCTATTTCTGTGAATCAAGGTGTGTCCTTTAAATTAGCTGATATGGCGACAGAGCTTGAGGCCGCTCGCTTACTGGTGTATCAAGCCGCCTTATTACGTCAACAAGGGAAAAAAGCTGGGAAATTTGCTTCTATGGCGAAGCGTTATGCGACGGATACAGCGATGAAGTTAGCTACGGAAGCTATTCAAATATTTGGTGGTTATGGCTACATGAAAGATTATCCAGTTGAAAGACTCTTCAGGGACGCTAAGGCTACACAAATTTATGAAGGGACAAATGAGATTCAAAGGATGATTATAGCCAAACACCTGTTGGAGGATTAGTCGGGATCATTACTGAGTGAGCGTTCAGTCGAGAAACTCATTCAAAAAATAATTCTGTAAAGGGATACTTAACCATTTGTTTAAGTATCTTTTTTTGCGTAATGTAAATATTATATTTTCTGTACGTCTTTTTGGAATCAATTCAGTAGACTTAATTCTAATTGAGACGAGCGTTTCGGGCATATCTCGTCTTGTTTCTGCATATTTTTAGCAAGGATTGACATAGGTTCGGGATTATTAAGGGGGAGGAATATTTGAATATACGATCATTACTTACATCCTATCTTCATATGTTACGGCAGCATCCTTTTTTACATGCTTTATCGATTGAACACGGCCCTTTTTTACTGGATGTAAAAAAAGGGGAAGAGCCATTTGCTTCTGGTTTAGTAACAGTAGAGGTGAAGTCAGATTTTCTTGAAAAAGACCATTACAGGTATGTCACCGCGGCGCAGGTCGGTCGTTTGACAAATTTACTTGTGCAAAGTGGGCACAAGCTTGAAGCCGGAAAACAAATTGGAACCTGTCGAATCGATCATTTGCATTTGGAACAACCGATTATCACATCATTATCAGGTGAGGTTGTTGAAATTTTAGTTCAAAATGGGCAAATCATTGAATATGGTCAGCCGCTACTGAAGTTACTAGTTACATCGACAGAGGGGCAAAGAGAAGCACCTGTTTCTGTCGAAGAGCTGGAGGAGCTTTTGAGTTTATTTAAGGATATAAATCTTGAACAGTTAAAAATTGAGGCATTGGATCAATCGTTTTATTTGTGCATAGATCGTCAGATAAAAGAAGAATCTACGCTGAAAAGACGGCCAGAGTCTGAATCTAATCAAAAACGTCCTGAACGTAGAACTGTTCAAATAAGAATGCCAAAATCAGCCGATGTGTATACTAGTGACAAGCTAGGGGGAGTAAGCGAAGGGGGAAAGAATAGGACGCTGAGTCTGGAGCAAACAAAGCTGTCCCTTTTGGAGATTCAATCTCCGATGGTGGGTACTTTCTATCAAGCCCCCGGCACGGGCGAGCAGCCTTTTGTGACGGTTGGGCAAAATATTGAAGCTTCTACGGTGGTTGGTATTGTTGAGGCAATGAAACTGTTTAATGAAGTTGAAGCAGGTATTTCAGGTGAGATTTGTGATGTATTAGTTGAAAACGGACAATTTGTGAAGCAGCATCAGCCTTTATTTTTAGTGAAGCCGCTCTCTGAATAGTCAGAAGAGAAAGGAATGGTTAAGTAATGAAAAGGTTCGATCATGTCGCCATTGCGGTCTCGGACTTAAATGAAGCTATTATGCTTTATCGGGATGTTTTTTCTTTTTCTTATATGGGCACAGAGTTCGTATCAGAGCAGCAAGTACGGGTCGCATTTTTTGAGCTAGGTGACTTCAGATTGGAGCTATTAGAAGCGACAAGTGAAGAGAGTCCCATTGCACGTTTTATAAAAAAGAGGGGCGAGGGTATTCATCACCTTGCTTTTAAAACGGATGAGCTAGCATTAGAAGTCTCTGAATTAAAAAAAGCAGGCGTTCATTTCATTGGTAACGGAATAACAAAGGGGGCAGGAGGTAGCAAGGTTCAGTTCGTACATCCAAACGCTACATTTGGTACATTGATTGAGCTATGTGAAGGTTGAGTACGGGCCACAAGGTGGGGGATGCCGATGCGTGAGGAGCTTAAGGAGTTAAAGAATCGTGTTGAACAAGTCAAGGTTGCTGGCGGTCGTATCAAAAAAGAGACACAACATGCCAGGGGTAAGCTTTTAGCTCGGGAAAGACTGGAGCTTTTATTTGATAAGGACTCATTTGTGGAGACCAATCAATTTATATCACACCGGTCTGAGCAGTTTAATTTATCGGAGAAGCGGATTGTTGGAGATGGCGTGATTACAGGGTATGGTCGGGTGAGGGGCAGGCGTGTGTTTGCCTTTGCCCACGATTTTACTGTGTTTGGAGGCACCTTAGGCGAAATGCATGCTTTAAAAATCGCTCAATTAATGGATGCGGCAGTAAAAGCGGATGCTCCTATAATTGGTTTAAATGATTCTGGGGGTGCCAGAATTCAAGAGGGCGTTCTTGCTCTTGATGGTTATGGTCAGCTTTTTTATCGAAACGCCACCTATTCGGGGGTGATTCCGCAAATTTCGATGATTTTGGGACCTTGTGCTGGAGGAGCGGTATATTCCCCGGCCTTAACAGATTTTGTTTTTATGGTCGAAGGTATAAGCCAAATGTTTATTACGGGTCCTAAGGTGATCGAAACCGTAACAGGGGAAACGGTTTCGGCAGAGGAACTTGGCGGTGCACACATGCATGCCTCTAGAAGTGGCTGTGCTCATTTCACTGCCAAAACGGAGCAAGAGTTATTTGAACAAGTACGACGTTTGTTGTTCTTTCTTCCGGATAATGATGCCGAAAATCATTCTGAACCGCTAGATGACGTGCTTGATCAATCGGGGGCTTGTGAAGAGTTATTGGAACTTGTGCCAAGTGAATCGACCAAGGTGTACGATGTTCGCCATGTGATTGAAACGTTCGTGGATCAACGTGATTTTATGGAAGTGCAGGGCGATTTCGCTCCCAATATTGTGATTGGTTTTGCTAAGCTAGCAGGGGAAAGTGTTGGAATTGTGGCTAATCAGCCTAAGGTGATGGCCGGTAGCTTAGATTTAGATGCGTCAGATAAGCTCGCTCGTTTTGTTCGTTTTTGTGATGCTTTCCGTATTCCTCTGCTCATTTTAGAAGATGTTAGTGGTTTCTTTCCGGGGATTGACCAAGAACATGCTGGCATTATTCGTCATGGGGCCAAGATTTTGTATGCCTTCGCTGAGGCAACGGTACCCAAAATTACGATTATTTTGCGTAAAGCATACGGTGGTGCTTATGTAGCCCTTAATTCCAAAGCAATGGGAGCAGACTATGTGTTCGCCTGGCCAAGTGCTGAGATTGCTGTGATGGGACCAGAGGCGGCAACATCGATTATATTTGCACACGATATTCAAGAAAGTAGCAACCCAGAGGCTACACGTAAGCAAAAAATCACTGAATATAAGCAGCATTTTGCGAATCCCTATGTCGCTGCTGCTTATGGTATGGTCGATGATGTAATTGACCCAAGAGAAACAAGAGCTAAGGTCATAGAGGCCTTAGGATTACTAAAAAATAAACAAGAAAGCAGACCGATTAGAAAGCATGGCAATATACCACTTTGACAGACATACGTGTCGAGATGTTAATACTCTTTGTAGCAAGAGTTGAGGGATAGAGGCATTTTTATGTGCTATAAATGGGAAATACGCGGCAAGTGTGGGAAAAGAGAGTTCAATGCGGAGTAAACGGAAATACGCGGCAATGAAGCCGGAAAAAGAGTGTTCAATGCCGAGCAAATGGAAGTACGGGGCAATGAGTCGAAGAAAAGAGACCGAGTGTCTTGTCCATAAACATACGTCGCGTCAATGTCCTCCTTAATAGGCAACTTAAAAATGCCCCTCATCTAAAAGGAGAGGGGCATTTTTTCATTTATTTGTTTCTTCGTCAGGTCGGTATTCTAATATATCGCCTGGCTGACAATTGAGTGCTTCACAGATTGCTTCCAAGGTTGAAAATCGTACCGCTTTTGCTTTGCCGGTTTTTAAAATGGACATGTTTGCCATGGTGATTCCAACTCTTTCAGATAGCTCCGTTACACTCATTTTTCTTTTTGCTAGCATGACATCGACATTTACAATAATGGCCATATTCTCATCTCACCTCAAACCGTTAAATCATTTTCATTTTGAATATAAATGGCCTTGTTCAGAAGTTCACGTAAAACAGAGGCGAAGATAGCAATGATAAAAGAGGAGAAGGCAATAATGAGTGTGACTAGCCAAACCGCGAGATTACCTGCACCTTGGGATACTAATGTGATGAGCCCTGCTAAATAAAGAATACATACAGTAAAAGCACAGTATTTAATATAATTTAAATAGTTTGCTGGTGGCTTCGTAAAGGAATGCCCTTTGTCTATGTAACGAACAATTTGATAGGCATAATACAAAGCGATAAAAAATGGAATCATCGTCGCATAAACACCTATTAATAGTGGATATTGCAAATATAAAAATTCAGGGTATACGTGACCAAGCGAGTTGGCTTGCCACGGTAGCCAAAAAACGCCAAGAACAGCTATGATAAGTGCGATACCAATGATGGCTACTTTTAGTAGCTGTGTTGATACATGTTGCAAGTCAAACACCTCACCAAACTAGTTTTATCTAGTATAACTTGTTATTTATCGTTTTTCAATAAAATATCAAGATTCTTGAATGCTGAGCTTAGTGAGGAGTTTTCTAAAACTATAAAAATTCGACTTCGGTTAAAGCGTGGAAAGGAATGCGCTGCTTATGTTGATTGGTCTCTAGATGAATGTGCTTGTTCCATTCATCTACATGGGCAATAAGTCCTTCTGTTTTTTTCATACGATGCTGTTCCCAATAGTGGATACGTACAGGCATTGTATAGTTAAGAGCGGTTAAAAGGTACATCCCCATTTCGTGATAGGCTTGATCATCAAGTTCAGGCTTTACTTGTCGCTTCTCTTTTTCTTTTAGCTCAAGTAAGGCTTCTTTATGCTCAGGTAAAAACATTCGGCTTCCTTCCCATAATAAATTACCTCTCTTTAAATGTTCACTCATCGGTAATGTCCTCCAATTTTAGCGGCTCGATCCTTTGCTTGGCTTGCAGAGAGAAACGAGGTTGCACGCATTAATGTCGTTTTTCCGTAACGATTGTTGATTTTGTCCATGGTATACCCGATTTTTAACAACCGATCGCGATTTTGTTCGAAAAGGCTTAATTGAATTTCTTGATCGCTTGAAAGAGACGAGAGCGAGACGGCTAGGCGACGAATCGGATAGTTCTGCCAAAAGCGCTCTAATAGCTGGCAAGCGGCGTGGAAAAGTTCTAAGGTTATATTGGTCGCTTGCTCGATTTTAAGTTGGCGGTGGAAACCTTGTGGGAGCTCATAACTTGCACCAGAAATACTGAGGCTCACAGTTTCACCTTGAACGCCCTTTGAGCGTGCTCGTCTACATACCTCTTCACAAAGTTCGAGTAAAACAACTCGAATATCTGTGAGATTGTCATAATCACGTGGCAAAGTCATACCGTGACCAATTGCCTTTTGCCCATCATGTGAACGTGTGGTGACGGGCGAATAGTCGATGCCGTGGGCTGTCATCCAAAGAACGTGACCTGGTATCCCCCATTTTTTCTTGAAGTGCTCAAGGGGGGTATGAGCAAATTGACCAATCGTACGAATCCCCATATTGCGAAAATGTTTAAGGCGTTGTCGACCGATGCCGTAAAGCTTTTCAATAGGTAGTGGCCATAGGGTTTGTTCGAGTTGGTCTTGCTTTAACCAGTAAATCCCATCTTTGTTTTTTTTGGCGAATAAGTCACAAGCCATCTTTGCTAGCACTTTGTTCTCACCGATACCAATACGAGCACGTACACGCATGTGATCCCAAATGTGTTTTTGAATCTTTTGAGCGATTTGGTGCGGTGTGCCAAACAGCCGCTGACTCCCTGTGATATCTAAAAACTGTTCATCAATTGAAAATGGCTCGACGAGGTCTGTATATTGCTTTAAAATTTCTGTTATTTGGATTGAGGCTTCCACATAGTCCTGCATACGTGGGCGTACAATCAATAAATTTTTACACTTCTGTTCGGCCTCCCACAAGCGTTCTGCGTTTTGAATGCCGTAGGATTTGGCAATCGGACAGGCGGCGAGGATAACGCCACTACGCCGTGCTGGGTCACCCGATACGACAAGTGGTTTGTCACGTTGCTCGGGGTAGCGTGTCTTTTCGATCGATGCATAAAAGGATTGCATATCAATCAAAAAAATAACCCTCATTTTAACCCCTCCCTTTCATAGAACTTATGTTCGTATTTGTATTATATGCGAAAATATGTTCGTTATGCAATGAGAAAAAGTGGAATTTATAACAGGGTTGCAGCAGGGAGATAAAGAAAATAATTGAAAAGGTCTTTTCAAAACATACAAAAGCATTCCCCATTCACGATATTGATTTCGATTTAGTAAATAACGAAAAAATTCCTGTTTGTCCTAAGCTTTTTTATGAAGTAGACATACAGTGTTAGTAGGTCGCTTGAAGTCATGAAGACAAAGGCGATGTGTAATCATATCAGGAAATCTTTAGTTAAGGAGGAATAAGTATGGAAATTAGACAGGACTTTATCCCGACAAGTAATCGCAATCGTCCTGGTACAAGGATGAATGCTCGCTTCATCACTGTCCATGAGACCGCAAATAGAAGAAATGGTGCAAATGCACGTATGCATGCTGCATATGTAAAGAATCCATCCACATCAGTAAGTTGGCATTATACGGTTGATGATGAACAAATTATTTACCAACACCTACCAACCAATGAGATTGGGTGGCATGCAGGGGATGGGGGCACAGGTCAAGGAAATCGAGAGTCTATTGGTATAGAAATCTGTGTGAATAGCGATGGTCAATTTGCTAAAGCAAGGGAACATGCCATCACATTAATTCGGTTTTTGATGGGGGCCCATCAAATCCCGATTGACCGAGTAGTTCCCCATCAACATTGGACGGGGAAAAACTGTCCAGCTACTCTTTTGAAAGATTGGTCAACTTTTATAGGACAGGTGCGACAAGCACAGGAAGTCGATTTGATTGTTAGACCTGACGTTGGTGGTGAACAAATTGGGGCCACTATTTTAAGAAGAGGGAGCAAGGGTAATGCTGTACGTCAACTGCAGCAAGACTTGTTGAAGTTAGGTGAAGTATTGCCACGTTTTGGAGCAGATGGGGATTTTGGTGCAGAGACAGAAAGTGCGGTTCGGTCATTTCAACAAAAACAAGGGATTGCCGTTGATGGTATCGTCGGAGAGCAAACCTTTAAGGCTTTAGAAAGGGCACTTGCCGCGTTAGAAGAGCAGCCAGCACCCCCACCGGTGCCACCTCCGACATCTGGTGGAGGGACCGAGAGAAGGACACTAAGAAATACAACACCTATGATGCGTGGCGATGATGTTAGAGTCGTTCAAAGAGCAACTGGAGCGACTGCTGACGGTATTTTTGGTCCGGCGACCGAGCAAAGAGTACGTACCTTTCAGCGAGCTCAAGGCTTAACCGCAGATGGTATAGTTGGTCCAAAGACATGGACGGCGATTGATAATCCGAAGCCGGCGCAACCAGCGACGCCTAAATATACACGATTATTAACACTGAGAAGCCCTAATATGAGGGGCGAGGATGTGCGTGCTGTTCAAAGGAAAATAGGGGTAACCGCAGACGGCATTTTTGGACCAAATACGGAGCGAGCGGTTCGAGATTTTCAAAGAAAGGAAAGAATAGCTGTCGATGGCAAAGTAGGCCCTGTAACATGGGGACGGTTATTTTCTTAATCATAATGAAAGCTGTTCTAAGGAAATCCCCTTAGAACAGCTTTTTTTGATCGGTACGTATTAAACGTTAATCTTCCATAGGCCATGATGTTTGCTCAAAGGACATATCCCAGAACATATATTCAAAACGACTCGTCGTGAGGAAAATTTCTTCTAACTCCTGTAATTCTTTTTCCGTACTAGAAGCAGTTAATTCATCGATTAATTGAATTTGCCACTGTGCTACAGCGCCAAATTCATCTGATTCATACATTCTAATCCACTCACCATACCATTCGTGCTCACGGGCACCTGGAATTTCACTTAAACGCAAACCAATTTCATAATAACTCCATGTACAAGGCATAATGGCTGCTAATAGTTCTTTTAGTGAACCGCGTTGAGCAATGTTTAGCATATAAGAGCTGTAGGCTAAAGTTGTCGGTGCTGGCTTTGTCGCTTCAAGCTCTTCTTCAGATATGCCTAGACGCTTCGCATAAGCTCTGTGTAAGCTCATTTCTTCGTCTAATGTTACGTGTAGCATTTTAGCGAAAACTTGCATAGTCGTTAAGTCTGAAGCTTTTAAGCTACCTAAAGCAAATAACCGCGAGTAATCGATTAAATAAATGTAGTCTTGACACATAAAAAATTTAAACTTTTCAATGTCGAGACTTCCATCACCAATTCCTTGTACGAATGGGTGTGAATGACTCTTCTCCCAAATAGGCTTAGCTGCTTCATATAAGCGCTGTGAAAATTTCATATTCTCATCATCCTCCTCGTTCGCTAGTCACTAGAGCGTACGACGACGCAAATAAACTCCTCTAAAAAGAAGAGGAGTTGTAAACAAGTGTAAGAAAAGTACACGTCGCTAACGTGCATACTTTTGTCTACTTCCACTTCCCTCCGCTAGTATTATCTAGTTCAGGTAAAAAGGGTTAAGGCTCATAGCCTCTCTCAGCACAAATAAACGCACCCCTAGTGAACGAACTTATATCATTTATCCCTTTCAAATTAACATATAATGCATATACAAGCAATGAAAATGATTGACCATTCAGCTAAATAGTTGGTAAAAAAGTGGGAAGAGCAGTAGGGTACTATGTAAATCGAAGAGGTGGTTATGCAGTGAGCAAATAAAATGTGCGGCTGAGGTCTTGATACGGTTTCAAATAAAAAATCGAAGCAAGGAGGTTAATCCTTTGCTTCGATTTAATGTTCATTACATATGTGTAATTAGTTTACTGCGTCTTTTAATTGCTTACCTGGCTTGAATGCAGGGTTCTTAGTTGCTGGAATTTCAATTTCAGCACCTGTTTGAGGGTTGCGACCCTTACGAGCAGAACGCTCACGTACTTCGAAACTACCAAAGCCAACTAATTGAACTTTGCCACCTTCTACTAATGTTGAAGTAATGCTTTCGAATACTGCGTCTACTGCTTTAGAAGCATCCTTTTTAGAAAGGTCTGCTTGCTCTGATACTGCGTTAATTAAGTCTGTTTTGTTCATGAAAAAAACTCCCTTTCATACCTTGTTTAGAAAAAACTTATTTTCTATCATTTTAGAAAACAAAAGCTTATTTCTGCATTATAGCAAGCTAATCTGCCTTGATTTAAAGCCTGCACTTACAATTTACTCTCCAAGCCTATGACTGTCAAGCCTTTCGAAGGAAAATCATTCATATTAAGCCAATATTTTCACCGTTTTTGACATTTCTTCGTATATTTTAGTGATAATGTCGAATAAAGAACGAATCCTTCTTAAAAAGTCATATTACATTTTTCGAATTTTCATAGGGCTAATCATAAGAAAAGCTAAGATTAAAGTGAAAAGCATAAATACATATTCCGGAATATAGGCGACAAGAAGAGTTAAAATGGTTAACATACAACCGGCAGCTGTAATAGGGAGGCCAAAGAAGAAACCATTAGATTCGGTAATATTAAACTTCGCTAATCGAATCGCACCACAAATAATAAAAACAATCGCAAAAAATGCACCTGCAAAACCAAATTCAAATAAGACCGCTTGATGAATTAATAAGGCTGGAGCTACGCCAAAAGAAATCATATCGCATAATGAGTCCAGTTGTTTTCCTAACTCTGACGTACTATTTAGTTTACGGGCAACAGCACCATCTAAACGATCAAAAACAGCAGCGATTGTAATGAGCAGTAAAGCGAGTCGTAGCTGATCTTGAATCGTAAAAAGGATTGCAAATGCACCTAAACTAAGATTTAATAGAGTCAGGATATTGGCAATTTGTCCTTTTAACTTCTTTTTCGTATGGTCAAGGCGTTGTAATAGCAACATCCATTTCACTCCTTGAGTTAATAATCACATAGGTTGTTCTATATCTTTATGAAACTTCCTTCAAAAAAATCGCATATTAAAATAAATCATGGTACATTTTTTTACATGCGCTATTAAAGTATAATCTTATCATATACAGGGTGTTTACACTACTAAAAGGATAAAGATTGCCAAAAATATTTACAGGTACATGGGGGACAGGTCGTTGAAACAAAAATTGTTCAGGATATTTGTTGAATTGAGTAATTCACCTTTTCAATCGAAGATAATCATGCGTTTTGCTCAATCTAAAATAAGTAAACGCATTATACCGGCGTTTGCTAAAACATTTCAAATTAACATGCATGAAGCTGAAAAGTCAATAACAGAGTATCAAAGTCTACATGCTTTCTTTACGAGGAAATTAAAAAATGGGGTTCGTACTGTGGATGATAAGGAAACAAGTATTGTTAGTCCTGTGGACGCCAAAATAGCCTCCTTGGGTACATTGACACCTAAAAGTGAGTTTCAAGTTAAAGGGCAAATGTATCAACTGCTTGATTTATTAGGAGACAGAGAAAAAGCACAGCAGTATGTGAATGGACACTACATCGTCCTCTACTTAAGTCCGAAAGATTATCATCGTATACATAGTCCTCTTACGGGAGAAATCACAAAGCAATGGGAGCTAGGAAAACGTTCATACCCTGTCAATGATGCAGGATTAAAATATGGAAAAAAGCCATTATCGCATAATTATCGCTCGTTAACAGAGCTGTGCGTGATGAATCAACATGTCATCATGGCTAAAGTGGGGGCGATGAATATTAATACAATTGCTCTTACACATTCACACGAGCAGCTAAAAAAGGGAGAAGAGCTCGGCTATTTTTCCTTTGGCTCGACAGTCATCCTGCTCTTTGAGCCTACTATGATGGAATTTGAACATCTGCAAGAAGGAGATTCCGTTCAAATGGGCCAAAAGATAGGGATGTTATTGACAACAGAGGGCGCGAAATAAAAAAGTAGAACGCTTTTTAGAACATGTAAAATTAATCGGATAAGATATAGACCCAAGGCAGTTAGATGGAATAACCTAACACGCTTGGGCCAAGTGTCAATAAAGGTCAACGTTACGATACCCTTTTAAATAGGGCGCTATTTTTTTCACCCTTCTGGAATGCCTTCATACAAGAGGTATTCGTCATCTTTTACAACATATATAATGTCGGGGTTATCTGATTTGAAAATTTTCGTACCTGGTTGAAGTTTAGTAGCAGAAACTGTATTTGAGTTATTTTCCATATGATATTCTGATTCTATTGCTATTTCTTCAAGTTCTTTAGGTGATTCTATGATGTGTTTTTGTGAAAAAATATAGACAACATCATTAATAAATATAAAATCAGCTTCTTTATTTTGGGACAACTGTTCTTCAGCAATTATTTGACCTGTTGTTGTAACGGCTGTCTCAGATGAATGTTGCCCATTACTACAACCAATTAAAAAAACAAAATTAGAAAAAATGGTAAAAGAGTCTTTATCATTTTGCCTACTCTCCTTGAAAAGTTTTTCATATCATAACTTCAGCAGTAATTTTAAGATTATTAATATTGTATAAGATTATGTGTCATGAAGCTATGGTATTATAATAAGTATGATGGTTGTTAGGTTACTACAAAAAGTCGACAAGATACAATTTGTACCATGCCGACTTTCCTTCATGACAGTCAAGTGTCATCTATTTTTTTTCACTTTCTACCACCCAATACCAGCCTTTTTAATCGCACTAATCGTCGGGTTCCCAACGGTCATGCCGCCATCAGCAGAAATCACTTGTCCGGTAATAAAGGAAGATTCATCACTTGCTAAATAAAGGGCAAGTTGAGCGATGTCTAATGGAATCCCAATACGTGGCGTTGCTTTTGTTTCTTCAAAAATCTGAGCGTATTGCTTTAGGCTCTCGTGGCCGTTTTCAACAATCTCAGGCTCAAGCACCATCCCTGGTGCAATGGCATTGGCACGAATTCCTTGCTTGCCAAATTGAATCGCTGTCGATTTAGTTAATGAGATAACACCAGCTTTTGCGACAGAATAAGCAGACTTAGAAAGCTCAGGGTGAATTCCTGCAATCGAAGCGGTATTAATGATCGAGCCACCGCCATTTTCTAACATAAGAGGAATCGCGAATTTCGTCCCTAACATTACCGAAGTCAAATTATAACGTAATGTTTCTGTCCACTCGTCAATGTCCATATTCATCACATCGACATCGCCCGAAAAATTAAGGCGTGCTGCATTATTATGCAAAATATCCAAGCGACCAAAATGTTCTTTCGCTGCTAAGACCATTTCCTCAATTTGCTGGGCTGAACCGATATCAACTGGCTGAGCAATTGCAGTAAATCCAGCGTCATTAATTTCCTTCACAACTTCCTTAGCACCGTCGATATTAATGTCAGCGGCAATGACTTTCGCCCCTTCACTGGCAAAAAGCTTAGCGGTTGCTTTTCCCATACCTGATGCTGCACCTGTAATAATCGCTACTTTATTTTCTAAACGTTTCATATGTTATCCACCTCTTAGTTATAAATTTGTCCACCAGCACAGTTAATAATGGAACCTGTCAATACTTTTCCATTATTCATCGCAAAAATGACAGCATCGGCAATCTCCTCGGCAGTTGCTGCAATGTTTGGACCCGTAGTAGCACCGATTTTTGCTCCAATTTCAGGCGTAAAAGTCGTGCTTGCATTTGCGGCAATATTCGTTTGCATCGTATTAGGAGCAACACCAACCGCATAGACATTTACGTCTTGGTAATCTTGACCGATCGATTTTGTCATACCGGCTAAAGCATGCTTGGAGGCAGAATAAATTCCATTATAAGCAGTTGGTTTATAAGAGTTGGATGATACAGTATTAATAATCGTACCCCCACCGTTCTTGAGCATCACCTCAATGACGTATTTAATGCCTAAAAAAGCACCTTTTACGTTAATATTCATTAAGCGATCATACTCATCTGCTGAATACTCATGGATCATTCGAAAAGGAATCATAATGCCTGCATTATTATGGAAATAATCGATACGTCCAAATGTTTCCTCAGTACGTTTGACGTAAAGTTTGACGTCATCTTCATTGGACACGTCGGCTTTAATAAAAATAGCCTCGGCACCTTTATTTTTCACTTCCTCGGTTGTTTGCAAACCAGCTTCTTCATTAAAATCGACAAGGGCTAGACGGTAGCTTTGTTCTGCTAACTTTAAGGCAGTGGCACGACCTAAGCCTGTAGCCGCACCTGTAATAAGAACAACTTGATTCATAATGGTTAGCCTCCTATAGGAACTTTGGTATACTAAAAGTATAGCTTGTTTATGTAAAGGCTTACAATATGCAAAAGATACAGTTTTGTAGGATAATGAACAACTTTTAAAGACTTGTACGATAAGTGAGGAATTTTTTATGAATATGAATGATTTACGCGTGAAGAAAACAAGAAAAAATATATTTGATACGTTCATAAAGCTGTTAAAGAGGAAGACGTTAGAAGAGATAACCATTTCAGAAATATGCAAGGAAGCTGAAATTAATCGAGGAACGTTTTACGCACATTTCTTGGGAAAAGAGGAGCTGTTTCAGGAATATTTTAATGAAGTGATTGGATTATTAGAAGTGAAATATCGTCAGGTTTACGAAAGGAATACGTCTTCGAGTGAGTCAACAATCACTCCTTTGTTTGAACATGTGTTAGAGCATAAAGATTTTTATGAGATCATTTTCTCTGAACATGCCCCTATAAAATACATGAATCTATATCACCAAACGATTATGGACGTTTCCATGAATCTTAACTTAAAAATGCTACCTTTCAATTTAAATCGAGAGCTTTATTTATCAATGATTACGAGTGCAACGATCGGTATGATTATGTATTGGAAAAGACATCAATATCAATTGAGTATCGAAGAAATGAACAAACATCTTATGCATTTTTTTCAAAAACAGTAATAAAAGCCGCCACTTTGCTTAAGCATCGTGACGGCTTTTTATTGTTTGTCTATTACATTTCACCTTCATGGCGATTGACTTCTTCTTCTTCTTTTTTGCGACGATCAAACTCTTTCAGTCTTCGACCTTCGTCACCTTTTTTCTTAGCGAGCTGCATTTCATAACGCTTTCTACGTTTTTCAAGTACTTCTTTTAAATCATCTCGTACAGCATTCTCCCATTGCGGTACGTTAGAGAAATAGGCAGCACGGCTGACTAAATGACCAGCAACAGGTGAGGAAACAAATACAAAAATAATCGCTAACAAAATTCTTGCATCAAATCCGTATTCTGGATAGAAAAAGGCGAGTGCTGCTAGTAAGATTAACAAAACTCCTAACGTAGCACTTTTACTTGCTGCGTGAGCACGTGTATACGTGTCAGGTAGTCGGATTAATCCCACCATCGTTACTAGGGAGATAATGGAACCAAGGACGACAAACACAGCAACAATAATATCAATGATTACGTTTTCGCTCAAGAACAACACCCCTTTCGATAAACTTAGCAAAGGCTACCGTACCAATAAACGCTAGAATGCCTACAAGGAGAATCACAGTTAAAAAAGCAGAGGTACGTAAAATCATACCTGTAAGTGCTGTGATTGAAATAATATTAATTCCAATAGTATCTAAAGCCATAAGTCGATCGGCTGGTGTTGGCCCTTTGTATATACGATAAACGCCTCCAATAAGACCTACAGAAATGACGGCAATGCCAAAATAAAGGAAATAATCAATCGTCGCATTAATAATCATGTCCTGCTCACCTCCAAAATCACTTTTTGAAAGGAGTTTGAAATATGCTCAATACTATTTTCAAGGTCATCAATATTCATTGTGTGAATATACATTTGTTCTTTGTCGTGTGAAATATCAATCACGACTGTTCCAGGTGTTAATGAAATTAAAAGGGAAAGCAAAGTTAATTCCCAATCGGATTTGTAGTCTATATGCAGAGTGAAAATACCAGGCTTAATGTCTAGCTTTGGCTTCATAATAATTTTCATAACACTCAAGTTAGAAAGTAAAAGTTCCCTAATAAACACAAACAACAGGTGAATGACCCCGTAAATACGAATGATATATAACCTTGACGGGAAAATACGTCTCATTAAAACTAGAATAATGAAACCTATTATATAGCCAATAATAAAAGTCTTTAAATCATACGTATTATATAAAAGCATCCATGCAATAGCCAGTGCGAAATTTATGAGTAACTGAAAAGACATCATAATAAATCTACTCCTTTAATACGGCTTCAATATAAATTTCCGGGTTTAGTAACACCTCAGCAGCATTTGTTAGGTGTGGAACAAAGAACTCAGCACCAAAGCCCATCACAAATGATAAAAATAAGAGAATCATACTAGGGTAAAGAAGCCCTTTAATATTCGCTTTCTCGTTTTGAGAAGCATGATTTTCTTCCCCTAAAACAACGTTAAAGAAGATACGCATAACGGAGTAGAGGAGGAGTAGACTAACAAAAATCATGATAATAACGGAAATATATTGTCCGGCTTCAATACCGCCTTGGAATAAATATAGTTTCCCGAAAAATCCACTAAAGGGAGGTATTCCTGCTAAAGAAAGTGCTGCTATTAAAAATGACCAACCAAGTAGTGGATATTGCTTAATTAAACCACTAGCATTCTTCATCGATGATGTTTGTGTGACAATCATGATCGCACCAATTAATAGGAAAAGTGCTGCTTTAATAAGCATATCGTGCAATAGGTAAAAACCAGCTCCGAAAAGTCCTGCTTCATTAAAAGAAGAGATTCCAAAAATAATAAACCCAACACCAGCGACAACGTTGTAAACAACCACTTTTTGCATATCATTATAAGCAACTGCACCGATAACACCAACAACCATCGTTAGAATCGCTAATATTTCAAGGACCATATGAGTGATTTGCGGTTGATGATGAAAGATGATCGTAAAGATACGCATAATCGCATAAATTCCTACTTTTGTTAGAAGACCAGCGAATAAGGCGGTAATAACAGGTGGCGGAGCAGAATAAGAGCCCGGTAACCAGAAATAAAGTGGAAAAATCGCTGCTTTCATTCCAAATACAATTAGGAATAAGAAGGCAATAACAGTGACAATACCTGGCTGTCCGATTTCAGCAACACGTTCTGATAAATGAGCAATATTTAATGTCCCGACAACGGCATAAAGATAAGCGACTGCTGCAATAAAGAAAGCAGAAGAAATGACGTTAATCAACACATATTTTATCGACTCTTGAAGCTGTGCTCTCGAGCCACCG
This sequence comes from Alkalihalobacillus pseudalcaliphilus, assembly GCF_028610675.1. Lineage (NCBI taxonomy): Bacteria > Bacillati > Bacillota > Bacilli > Caryophanales > Bacillaceae > Alkalihalobacillus > Alkalihalobacillus pseudalcaliphilus. The sequence continues at coordinate 965,524 of NZ_JAQQWS010000001.1, read as the reverse complement.
AGTGTTATTAGACCATAAGAAGCCATTAATAACACTTCAAAAAATACAAATAGATTAAATATGTCCCCTGTTAAGAAAGCACCGATTACGCCAAGAAGTAGAAATTGGACAAGTGGATAGAAATAGAATTTGACTCGAACTTCATCAATTCCTTTAATCGAAAACAAAACACATACAAAAACAACAATACTAGCAAATAAAACAAGGAGTGCAGAGAGAGGGTCGGCAACTAAAGCGATCCCAAATGGTGGATCCCAACCACCGACTGCATAAGAGATAACTCCTTGGTTATAAACATCTATCACTAACCAGCCACTGACTAAGATGGTTGCAATCCCAGCAATGATGCTGAGAATACGCTCAGCAGTTACACTCTTTCTAATAAAAAGAAGAATGATTGCAGCTAGAAAAGGGATTAATAGTGGAAAAACAATTAAATTACTCATCTTCTTTCATTCCCCTCAATTTATCCATGTCAACCGTTCCGTGTACTTTGTACGTACGATAAGCAAGCACGAGCAAGAATGATGTAACACCAAAGCTAATAACGATAGCTGTCAAAATTAGTGCTTGTGGAAGCGGGTCCGTGTAAGCTGCTTCTTCGTACCCAAGTAGGGGTGCAGCGCCTAATTTAATACCTCCCATTGTTAATAGCAATAAGTGTACACCGTGTGTAAGAACAGCTGTTCCAATTACAATTTTTGTTATATTTCTCGATAGAATGAGGTAGGTCCCAATAGTAAAGAGGACACCACACAATATGGAGATAATAATTTCCATGTTATTGCTCCTCCCCTATTGTAAAAATAACGGCTAAAACAACAGCAATAACGACGAGGTAGACGCCGATATCAAATACAAGTGCTGTTGCAAGCTCCGTATTTCCAAGCAACGGCAAATCAAAATAGTCAAATGTTTGCCATAAGAAGTTTTCTCCAAAAAAGAAAGGAAGTACCCCTGATATAACAGCAATCAAAAGTCCAACAGCCATAATTGTTTTAAAGTCGACTGGGATCATTTTTTTGACCGTTTCAATATCAAAAGAAACACTAACAAGTAAAAAGGCACACGCTGTAGTAAGTGCTCCGATAAATCCACCGCCAGGGTTGTGGTGACCAGCTAAAAATACATAGAAGGAGAAAATTACAATAATAAATGCCAAGACTTTTGTGACAGTTTGGAGTATGACATCATTTGGGTGCATTATAATTCCTCCTCTTTAATACTACCTTTAATCATTGCATAAATACCAATGGCGGCAATGCCTAGTACAGCAATTTCAAATAACGTATCAAATCCACGGAAGTCAACTAGAATAACGTTAACCATATTGTTTCCACCTGCTTGCTCATAACTAGCATCTACGAAAAAGTCCACTAATGAATCAAAATAGCGATTATTATGTGCAGAGATCGCAAGAACGGTAACGAGCACACCGATGCCCGTTGCAACAATACCATTTACAATTTGTGATGATTTTGAATCAATCGTTTCTTTGAAAAGAGGTAAATGGTAAAAGCAAAGTAAGAACAATAATGTTGACACCGTTTCAATAACTAATTGAGTTAAAGCTAGATCTGGGGCACGGAATAGCACAAAGAAAATAGCAATCGCAAAGCCTAAACTTCCTAATGCAGCTAAAGAAGTTAAGCGTGTTTTTGCAACAGCAACTGTAATGGCACCAGCAATCATAATGACAACTAATGTCACTTCATGGAAGGCGATCGGTGCATAGACTTCTGGGAATAGAGCAATAACATCTAAATGAATCATCATATAACCTAGGAACAACACAATAAAGCTGTAAATGTAAATTAAATATTGTCTGAAATTATCCTTCATATAAGAATCAGTTAGCTTGCGTCCACCCGTTGAAACACCTGCTAAAAGGCCATCATAAACACGATTGAATGGATCGCGTTCTTTTTTATAAATAGAGAGCTTTACCCATTTATTCATAAGAAGGAATAAGATAGTACCTAAAACAACGACACCAATCGTCATCATTAATTCAGTATTAAACCCGTGCCACATATAAATGTCGACATCTAAATACGCACTGTCGGCAAGCATCGGTGCAATGGAAACCACGGCTGGTTCAATAATTGATTTAGATAAAATGTTAGGGAAGAACCCGAAAATCACAACTAATGAAGCTAATACAAGAGGGCTTATTAATAAGCCGGCCGGTGCTTCATGAACCACTTTCTTAAAGTTACTTGGTTCAAATTTGCCTGTGAAAGTTTGGAAAAACATAACGGCACAGTATAAGAATGTAAATATACTAGCTATCCAAGCAATAACAGGAAAGAGCATACCGAATGTTTCCATATTAAATATCCCGAATTCTGTTGCATGTAAAACAGACGTGAAGAACATCTCTTTACTTAAGAATCCATTAAAAGGTGGTAAACCAGCCATAGCGGCTAATCCAATTAAAGACATCGTAAAGGTTATTGGCATAATGGTCATAAGACCGCCCAGCTTACGAATATCTCTTGTACCTGTTTCATGATCAATAATTCCAGCACTCATAAACAAACTACCTTTAAATGTAGCATGATTAATAAGATGGAAAACAGCGGTAACAATGGCCGCTAAGTAAATTTCAACATTTTGTCCATCAGTAAAATAAAGGGTAGCCGAACCTAATCCTAATAAAGTCATGATGAGCCCTAGCTGACTTATCGTTGAAAAGGCTAATATTCCTTTTAAATCTTTTTGTCGAACAGCCGACAATGATCCCCATAATAAAGTGACGATACCAAAAGTTGAGATAATCCAGAACCATTCTGCGGCACCACCAAAGATAGGAGTAAACCTTGCGACTAAGTAGATACCTGCTTTAACCATCGTAGCGGAATGCAAATATGCACTAACTGGAGTAGGGGCTTCCATCGCATCTGGTAACCAAATGTGGAAAGGAAATTGCGCTGATTTAGTAAATGCTCCGAGTAAAATAAAGAGCATGGCAGGGATAAATAATTCACTGCTTGCAATGATGTCTGCTTGTGCAATCATTTCGCGAATAGAGAATGTATCCGTAATAATCGAGAGCATTATGATACCGGCGAGCATCGAAAAACCACCGAATACCGTAATAAGCATTGATTTTTGGGCACCATCACGAGATTTCTTTCTCGTATACCAATAACTAATTAATAAAGCTGAAGCTAAACTTGTTAATTCCCAAAATGTGTATAAAACGATTAAGTTATCGGATAAAACAACACCTAGCATAGCTCCCATAAATAACAGTAGATATACGTAGAATTTGTGGAGTTGCTCTTTGATTTTTGATAAGTAGAAAATCGAATAAAGAACAACGAGGGAACCGATTCCGGTAATGAGTAATGCAAATAATAGACTTAATCCATCTACATATACATTAAAATGAATCCCGAGGGATGGCACCCAAGGAACTGAGTTTGAAATGATATCTCCATTTGAGACAGTTGGTAGAAACTGAATGAAATAGATAAACAGTATGACCGGCAAAATTAACACGAACCAGCCCGTATGTATTTGACGAACATACTTATAAATGAATGGAATAATAATGGCTAACAATAAGGGTGAAATCGTAGCCCAATGTAAAGCTGTAAACACACACATACCTCCTTAAAAAATGTTGATCATTGAAATGGGCCCTTTTTTAAACTCCCCTTTACGATTGTAAGCGAAACATCTTTTTCTTTCGCACTAAGTAAGATTATAACCCAATTTGCATAAACACGCATCAAACATGCTTATCCTAGTGTTTCCTGAACTTTTTTATTTTATTAATATATGTAGACTTTGAAAATAGAGCTATTTGGAAATCGTAGTAAAAAATTGTTTAAGTACTGATATAAAGGTAATTTCCGATGATTAAAAGCTAAATGTGTATATTTATTGACGATTTGGGCGAACGTAAGGATAACTTAGGTTTTCGGTACATCAAATTTAAAAATGAGGGAGTACCATGAAGTTACGCTCAAAAGTGATCTTTTGTATGATTGTCTTTATATTAATGTTCATCGGTGCCTGGTATATTAATTTGGATTCCAGATATGTTGAACAAGAACGTGGTTATCAAATTCAGCAGCTCGACGGTGTGCGCATAAAGAAGGAGCGTCTAGCACCTAGACAGTATATAAAAGTCATTCCTAAAGAACAGTCAGAGGTTAACAACAAAGAAGAGAGTCGATAGAGTTCGACTCTCTTCTTTGTTATGCTGGAATGGATGGGAAATAAGATAGTTTTAGGAACTGAGTTTTATTTTGTCTAATAGAGCACGATTGTGAAGTTCGTGTTTGATTAATTCAATAAAATCATGATTTAAATTAAGTTCAACAGCTTTGTGGTATGTCTCAATTAATAATTCATCGGAAAGGTTTTGCATAAGTTCCTGTCAGACCTTTGACAGGTCACCTCCTTTAAGATGTTTATTTAATCCATTTACGTTTCATTATTCAAAAAGTTTCAGAAAGTCAGAAGTTAATCGATTTATTAAAATAATCCTATCATGTTCGATTGAATAGAACAACCGTTCGTTTTATCCACAAATCCCAGTGGATAACCTGTGGGTTACTTGTGATTAAAAGGATATAAGTGTAGTTAATAAAAGGTTTAATTCGTGCATAACTTTATCCACAGTTGAGAATTCAATTAGAATTTGTCGAAAAGTTTTCTAAAAAAACAATAAGAACTAGTTCTAACTTAAAAAACTTGTTAAATGAGCAGACTGAATAATAGAAGTGGTATCTAGAAACATTGGTGAGGGAAACTTTAGAGCAGAGGTGTCGTTATGTTGTCGTGGAAAGCGGTATGAGGACAGCATAAGTAGTACCCAGTGGAATATGATTTCCGGTAGCGAAGAGTAATACAAACCCCAGATGGCGAAGCCCGATTCACTTCGCCACCAACAAAGATGAAAGTAGTGGCGACTGTTCAAACTGTTGGCACATGTACAACTCGATCACCATCAGGAGTCGGTCTGAACAAACAGGGAGCACTGTCCTACTAAGGTCATTTATCGTAAGATGGATGACGTGCTAACTTCAAGGCACAACGCCCATAAGTAACTTTCATATAAAACCCACATGGCAAAGCCAAAACCAGCTTCGCCACAAACAAGAACGAAAGTGGCGATAAGCCCTTTCCAACTCAGCTCTTGATGCAATTTGGTTTTGATCTTTCTCAATTTAAATGAATGATCTTGGATTGTTGTTTGAACCTGAGAATTTCCAGTAATCCAGCGGACGAAAATATGCGGAGACTCCCGCGGGACGTAGTGGCAGAGCTGAGATCCAGCGGCGTAGCCGATTAGCTCAGCGCCACCCCGCAGGACGAGTAGCATAAGTTTCGGTAGCGACGAGTAACGCTCTATGTTCGCACTAACTTTCATACAAAATATCGAAAGTACGGGTTATGCCAAGTTTTCAATTGAATTTTGTCGTAAATATAGGTATAGTTAAAGATTGGTTAAGAAGAACGTGATAAGAGGTGCGTACAATGTTTAAAAATTTATTTCCGAACCAGTATGTAAAGAGCATTTACGAAATAAACTTGACTGAATTAAAAGAACTTGGCATTAAAGGTATTATCACAGACTTAGATAACACACTAGTAGAATGGGATCGAGCTCTAGCCACAGAGGAAGTCAAAGGGTGGTTTAAAACGGTACAAGACTTAGAAATGAAAGTGACGATTGTTTCTAATAATACGGAAAAAAGAGTGAAAGCCTTTTCTGACCCAGAAAGTGTTGTGTATATTCATAGTGCCAAAAAACCGATGCGCCGTGCTTTTATGAGAGCGTGTAAAGATATGGGACTCGCCCCTAACGAAGTCGTTGTAGTAGGTGACCAAATTTTTACGGATGTATTAGGTGGGAACCGAGCTGGTTTACAGACAATATTAGTGGTACCGGTGGCTAAGACAGATGGCTTCATTACGAAATTTAACCGAAAAATGGAACGAATTGTTTTAAAGAAAATGCGTCAAAAAGGTTTAATACAATGGGAGGAAGATTAATGTCAGATGAAAAAATAATTTGTGCGGGCTGTGGTGTGCGCGTACAAACAGAGGATCCTAAAGGACTAGGTTATGCACCGAGTTCAGCCTTAAAGCGTGATGTGATTATTTGTCAACGATGCTACCGCTTAAAGCATTATAATGAAGTGCAAGACGTTTCATTAACAGATGATGATTTCTTGAAACTGTTACACACAATTGGACAAGAAGATGCCTTAATCGTAAAAATAGTTGATGTCTTTGACTTTAACGGAAGCTGGCTCAATGGCTTACATCGTTTTGTAGGCAAAAATAATGTCCTATTAGTAGGTAATAAAGTGGATTTACTACCAAAATCATTTAAAAGAAATAAGTTAATCAATTGGTTAAAAAAATCGGCGAAAGATTTAGGCTTAAAACCAATTGATGTACAATTAATGAGTGCTGCTAAAGGTGATAGTGTCCTTGAAATTGCTGGTGCTATTGACGAGTTAAGAGAAGGAAAAGATGTATATATAGTAGGGGCTACGAATGTTGGTAAATCAACTTTTATTAATCAATTGATTAGAGGATTTGATGGAGATGAAGACCAGCTGATTACAACCTCTCATTTTCCTGGTACAACATTAGACTTGATAGATATTCCTTTGGATGACGGTAAAACCCTATATGACACTCCAGGGATTATTAATCAGCACCAGATGGCTCATTATATGGATAAAAAAGAATTAAAAATTATTACGCCTAAAAAAGAAATTAAACCAATGGTCAATCAATTAAATGACGGCCAGACATTATTCTTTGGTGGTTTAGCTCGTCTAGATTTCGTCAAAGGAGAAAGAAGTTCATTTGTTTCATACTTTTCAAATGAAATAAAGCTGCACAGAACGAAATTAGAGAAAGCAGATGAACTGTATGAAAATCATTTAGGGGAATTGCTTGCACCACCAGGGCCAGATACAAAAGAGTCATTTCCACCTTTAACGAAAAAAACATTTAGAATTAAAGAGAATAAAATGGATGTTGTTTTCTCTGGATTAGGTTTTGTAACAATTAACGGTTCCAATATTGATATTGTTGCACATGTGCCTAAAGGCGTAACGGTTTCATTACGTGATTCCATTATTATTTAATTAGGAAGAGGGGAAGATTATGAAGAAGGTATTTGGTTTATTTGGATACCCAGTCCACCACTCGATGTCACCGATTATGCAAGAGGCCGCTTTTTCTGATTGCGATATTATGGCTAATTATCATGCATTTCTAGTTAAACCTGAACAATTAAAAGAGGCTGTTAAAAGTATTCGAGCCTTACAATTAGGTGGGGTAAACGTCACAATCCCACATAAGGTTGCTGTTATGGAGTACTTAGATGAAGTTGACGAAGAAGCCCGGCAAATCGGTGCCGTAAATACGATTGTTAATCGTAACGGCAGACTTATCGGTTATAACACAGATGGTAGAGGGTATTTAGAATCTTTATTAGAGCTAACGGAAACCGTAGTAGGTAAAAATGTGGCGATTATAGGAGCGGGTGGTGCGGCAAGAGCTGTTGCCACAGTTCTAATCAATGCCCAAGTATCTCAACTGGTCATCGCTAATCGGACGGTTCTAAAAGCTGAAGCCCTCCTTCAACGTCTTCCAAACGGAAACACCGTGACAGAAGTTATGAGTATAGCTGAACTTGAACATACATTACACAAATTTGATATCATTATAAATACAACATCCGTTGGTATGAGTCCACATGCGGATGAGAGCCCGCTTTCGCTAACACATCTCAAAGAAAATACAGTGGTTAGTGATCTTATTTATAACCCACTTCAAACCAAACTATTAATGGAAGCTGAAGCGATGGGAGCACTAACGTTAAATGGACTTGGGATGTTTGTGAATCAAGGAGCACTCTCGTTTGAATATTGGACTGAACAAAAACCAAACCGTCAAAAAATGACAGATGTTGTGTTAAAGCAACTTGGAGGTATACGATGTTAACTGGAAAACAAAAAAGATTTTTACGCTCAAAGGCTCATCATTTAAACCCTATTTTCCAAGTAGGGAAAGGTGGAGTCAACGATAATATGATTGCCCAAATTTCTGATGCTCTTGAAGTGAGAGAATTAATGAAAATTAGCGTCTTACAAAATTGTGAGTTTGATAAGGGAGATGTCGCAAAAGAGCTTGCCAAAGGAACAAAAGCAGACATTGTGCAAATTATCGGTAATACGATTGTTTTATACAAAGAATCAAAAGAAAATAAACAACTTATTCTCCCTTAATAAAGGTGTCCAAACGATAAAGGAGAACATTATGAAACGAATTGGTTTATTTGGTGGAAGCTTTGATCCCCCGCATATTGGTCATATGTTAACAGCTGTACAAGTGATGGAATCATGTGAGCTAGATGAAGTTTGGTTTATTCCTGTTCATACAGCACCTCACAAATATAAAAAATCAATGTCCAGTAATGTAGAACGTTTAAAAATGCTTGAAGAGAGTACCGCTTTTCATGAAAAATTTTTTATTTCTACAGTCGAGTTAGAACGAAAAGGTGTGTCCTATACAATTGATACGGTAATGCACTTGAAGGAAAAGTACGATAACACTCAATTTTATTTTATCGTTGGTGGTGATATGTTAGCCACACTTCATACGTGGAAAGGTATCGAACAACTTTATTCAAACGTGACATTTATAGCGGTAGAGCGCCCGGGGGTATCAATGGAACGGCTTCCTCATGAAACCATCATTCAAATTGAAACGAAGCAATTGGATATATCCTCAACGATGATTCGAGAGCGAGTCAAACTTGGAAAATCAATTTCTTATATGGTGGTGCCAGAGGTTGAGGCATTCATTAGGAAGAAGGGGTTATATGGAGAGAGAGAAAGCACTTGAAATCGTGCAACCGCACTTAACTGAACATCGTTATCAACATACATTAGGAGTTATGCAGACAGCATTACGGCTAGCAAGGAAGTTTGGAGTCGATGAAAAGAAAGCAGAAATTGCTGCTATTTTTCATGATTATGCCAAGTTTCGAAATAAGGATGAAATGAGAAGCTTAATTCGTGAGAAGTTACAATGGCTTGAAATTTTAGACTATGGTGATGAGCTTCTTCACGCTCCGTGTGGTGCTTATTATGTGCAGCATGAGGTGGGGATTCGCGATCAAGAGATCTTAGGTGCGATTGCGTATCATACAACCGGGAAACCAGGGATGAACGATTTAGAAAAAGTGATTTTTTTAGCTGATTATATAGAACCGGGTAGGCATTTTAAAGGTGTTGATGAGGTAAGGGCATTGGCTGAAGATGATTTGGATGAAGCGATTTTACAATCGTTACACAATACGGTTCAGTTTTTGATGAATCGTCGTCAGCTTATTTTTCCCGATACGTTAGCGACATATAATGATTTTATTTTTAAGAAAAAAAGGAGAAGTGATCGTTAGTGTTAGAAGATAAAATGTTAGAACTAGCCGTTAAAACTATAGATGATAAAAAAGCAGCAAATATTGTTGCGTTAAATATGAAAGGTGTTTCATTAATAGCTGATTACTTTGTTATTTGTCATGGTAATTCAGAAAAGCAAGTACAAGCAATTGCCCATGAGTTGAAAAAAGTAGCTCAAGAACAAGGAATTGATATTAAGCGCTTAGAAGGGTATGACACGGCGAGGTGGGTATTAATCGATTTAGGTAATGTGGTTGTCCACATTTTCCATAAAGATGAACGTGTTTATTATAATTTGGAAAAGCTTTGGGGAGATGCGGCTATCATTGAGTTAGAAGGAGTATTGGACTGATGGAACTAAAGCCAGGATATATGGCGGAGTTGACCGTTGATCGTAAAACTGATTTTGGTTATTTTCTTTCAACCAGTGCAGAAGATGTGCTTCTTCACAATAACGATGTTGTGGGTAATGTGGCAAATGGAGACAAAGTTCAGGTGTTTTTATATTTAGACCACCAAAACCGACTAGCAGCAACGATGAAAGAGCCGATTATTTCGGTTGGCGAGTATGCATGGTTGGAAGTTGTTTCTGTTCGCACTGGGCATGGTGTGTTTATGTATAATGGGATTTCGCGTGATTTATTTTTATCCATGGATGAATTGCCTGAAGATCGTGATCTTTGGCCAAGAAAAGGCGAGCGTCTCCCTGTAACTATTACATGGGATAAGCGTGGTCGAATGATGGCTAGGCTTTTAAAAGGCGGTCCGATTGAGGAAATGTCAGAGAAAGCACCAGAATCAGTGAAAGACGAAGAAGTTGCTGGATATGTATATCATTTTCTCGATGAGGGTGCATTACTCTTAACGCAAGAAGGTTATTTGGCATTTATCCATAATAATGAAATGACAAGAGCTTTACGTTATGGAGAATTTGTACAAGGGCGAGTTCAGTATGTAAGACCTGATGGACGAGTAAATATTACTTTACGTGGGTCTAGAACGGAACGCCAAGATGATGATTCTGAAGTAATTTATACGTATCTTGTTAATCGTGGTGGTGCAATGCCATACACGGATAAAACCCCACCGGAAGATATCAAGGCACGTTTTCAAATTAGTAAAGCCGCTTTTAAGCGTGCTTTAGGTAAGTTAATGAAAGAAGGAAAAATTGAACAGCGTGATGGTTGGACTTATCAAAAGGGGAAGAAATGAACTATTTAACTTTTGCCCATTATTATGATCAATTAATGGCAGAGGCACCTTACGATAACTGGCTAGAATTTGTATTAGATACAGTTGGAAAAGACTCTCTAAAAGGCCACAAGGTATTAGACGTAGGCTGTGGAACAGGTGAATTACTTCTTTCATTCCTCAAAAAAGAAGCTGAGGTTACAGGGCTTGATCTATCAGCTGAAATGCTGATGGTCGCCCACGCTAAAGCGGAAAAAGCGGGGTATAAGCCTTTTCTTATCGAGCAAGATATGTCCGAGATGACGTTAATGAGCCAATTTGATATCGTTTGTGCATTTTGTGATTCCATCAATTATCTTGAAAATGAGACGGATGTTCAACGAACCTTTGCCGCTGTTTTCAAGCAGTTAAAGCAGGGCGGATATTTTTTATTTGACGTACACAGCCTGTATAAAATAACACGTTATATAGAAGACACACATGCAGAGCCAGGAGAAGAGATTTCATATATTTGGAATTCTTTTGAAGGCGATTGGCCGGACAGTGTAGAGCATGAATTGACATTTTTCGTGCGAGATTCGCTAGGGAAGTATGAACGGTTTGATGAGCTTCATAAACAACGAACCTATGAGATTAAGCAATACGAAGAATGGTTAATAGAAGCGGGTTTTTCTATAGAAAAAATTACAGCTGACTTTACAGATGAAACACCAAATGATCAAAGTGAAAGAATCTTTTTCAAAGCCATTAAAAAATAAGCAGGAAAAACATTGTTTCTGTCGAAAAAGATAGCCTAAGAATAAAAAACTTTGGTGATGAGCAAATCGATGCCTCCGTTGATTTACAGCTAACTTTTAAGTACAAATAAACTGTCCTCCGTGAACATAAGAGGACAGTTTAGCTAAAATGTTAGGTCTTAAACATGATTTTTAACTTTTCTTGCTCATCATAATATTTTCTATGCGTTTCTTGAAAAAGGTGATCAAACATCGACCCTGTCTCATCTTCAAGCACCTGCAAGCCCACCCCGGTAATCCCACCAGGTACACATACTCTTTCTTTTAAGCTATCTAAAGAATAATGCCCTTTTTCAATCAATTGACCCATTCCAATTAACATATTTGAAGCTAAAATCGTTGCTTCTTCCTTTGAAATATCGGTTTGCCTTACTGCTGCATTAATGAACTCTTGCAATAAGTAACTGAAAAATGCAGGTCCGCAACATAAAATGTCAGAAGCAACACGTGTAATATTTTCATCGATAAAAAGTGGTTCAGAAATAGAGGACATCAATTCGATAATTGTTTCTTTGTCAGATTCTGAACATCTTCTTCCAATATTAACTAAAGAAGAGCCTGCACTTACACGATTCAAAATGCTAGGTATGACTCTAGCTACCTTGCAGTTTAGTTGCTCTTCCAGTTGTTCAACAGTGATGGGGCTTGTAATGGAGACGACGATTTGTTCATTTTCTAGCTTATGTGCAATTGCATCAATCACATCAGGAAAATGGTGTGGCTTGACACAAATAAAGATAATTTCAGAATTCTGAACGACATTAACAGGATTAGAAAACAAATGAATGGAGGGATATTGTTTTTGGATCCTCTCCGCTTTGTGCGATGAACGATTGTAGATGTTGATGGATTCAGGGCTCATTTTTTTTGAATCGATCCATGCTTCAATTAAAACTGTACCCATACTACCAGTTCCGATAACGCCAATTCTCATGGTATTCCCCCCTTTGCTATTTCGTCCATATTGATGCGTTCAACACTATAAATAACTTTATGTTCTTATAGCCCCAGATATGAATCAATACAAAAATAAAAATGTCCATTAAGTTAATTCTTGTTGCTTAATTATATTATTAGTAAAATAGATGAGACAAAGATGTGTTATTCAAAGCTATAGTTAGATCTTTAAGGAAGCGGGTAAGTAGCAGGGGTGCTTTCATACATTTGATGAACACGAATCTATGTGATCTCGTCGTAAGTAAGATGTGTGTAATGGCAACGTTTATGAGTAGTTTGGGAAAATGCTCGATAACACAATTACACAAAGAAAGAGCAGACGTAATGTGCATGTAAGCTATTTAATAAGGCAGTTACTCAACGAAAGTGTGCTCGGTAACTTCATACAAAGGAAGGTGTCAAAATGAAGAAGTTATCTATACGTGAATGGTTAGTTTTGATTGCTTCAGGTTTGATGGTCATTTTTAGCTTAGGATTATTTACATTTGTATTTAATCGAGATAAACCTCAAGCAGAGGAAGCGAATAGTTGGGCGTTTTTAGAAGAAGGTAAAACAGACGAAGAGGCGAATCATGACAAAGAGCAAGAAGATCTTTTAGAAGTGGTTGTCGATATTAAAGGTGCGGTAAAAATACCGGGGATTTATGTGATGGAGCAGGGTGATAGAATCCATGAAGTAATTGAAAAGGCAGGAGGGCTTAGTGACGAAGCCGATGATCTACAAGTAAATTTGGCTTCATTACTTGAGGATGAAATGGTTATTTATATTCCCTTTCAATCAGATGAGGACAACCAAGCTGAGGTTATTGCTCAATTAGCTGCGTCTCAAGACCAAGATGAAGTCCTGATCAACCTTAATACCGCAACTCAAGTTGAATTAGAACGATTACCGGGAGTAGGGCCTTCCAAAGCGACTCAAATTATTACATATCGTGACGAACACGGAAAGTTCACAGATATTCAGGAACTAACCAATGTTTCTGGTTTTGGAGAAAAGTCATTTGAACAACTTAAAGATTTAATTACAGTTAAATGATGGTTTGACGATTTCGAAGGAGCTTCACTAAACGAGCTAGTAGACAAGCCTTTAAGCTTGAACATCAGGAAGGTGCGAATGAAAATGGAGAGAATTTCATGGAATCAATATTTTATGGCACAAAGTCAACTATTATCTTTACGTAGTACGTGCACGCGTTTAATGGTTGGAGCCACTGTCGTGCGTGATAAACGAATTATTGCAGGTGGGTATAACGGATCTGTTTCAGGTGGTGACCATTGTGTAGATAAAGGATGTTATGTGGTTGATAACCATTGTATACGAACGATTCATGCAGAAATAAATGCCTTGTTACAATGTGCTAAATTCGGTGTACCCACAGAAGGGGCAGAAATATACGTCACTCATTTTCCGTGTGTGCATTGTTCAAAAGCATTAATTCAAGCTGGTATTAAAAAGGTGTACTATGATACGGACTATAAAAACCATCCATACGCCTTAGAATTGTTTGAACAGGCTGGTATTGAAGTAGAACAAGTGGAATTAGACGAAGTCGTGCTTGACCGTAATTATCAAGAAAAGCTACAGCTTACGACTGATTTATTACGTAGATTAGAAGAGGTCGAGGTCGATCACGAACAATTAATAGAGATGATTGAGAAAACAAGGAAGTTGTATACACCGACAAAACCTTAAGGGGTTGAGGCCTTGAATCATTATTTATTCATCTGCGTATTAGCAACGATACTCGGGATTTCTTTTGGTGTAAAAGGACCGAGTATCTTTCTTTTCCTTTTGCTCGGCATGTTTCTTATCTTCCTATCACTTCTGAATTTACCCTCATTCAAAAAATATTTCCTTGCTATTTTTATATGCTGCACGTTTGCGACAATTGGTTTATTGTTTGATTACTCGAACGACTCTGTATATGAAGCTGGTGCTTTTGCTGGTTGGATTGAAATTTTAAAGACACCAAAAGTTGATGGAAATCGTGTTCTTGTTCAAGTGAAAACAGAACAAGGAGAGAGTCTGCAATTAAGAAGTTATGTAAAAGTAGAGACGGAGCAATTCGCTTTTAAACAAATAAGTGCTGGTGATAGGTGTTATGTTGAGGCCATCCTTGTTGAACCTTCTGTTGCCACTAATTTTTATAGTTTTAATTATAAAGAGTTCTTATATTATCAACGTACTCATTGGATATTAGAAGCTAATGCTCCATCATTACAATGTATTGAACGGCAGGGTCATCTTATACAACGGCTAGAGACGTTTAGGCAGGAACAAATGTATCGTTTAGAAGCTGAATTAGATACATCTGTAGCGGGTATGATTATCGCTTTGCTGTTTGGAGAAAGGATGTTTTTTGAAGAAGAAATATTAACCGCTTACCAAAGACTAGGTGTCTTTCACTTATTAGCTATTTCTGGCCTACATGTAGGGTTTATATTCTCTGCTATTTATTTTTTACTAATACGTATAGGTATCCCGAAAGAACGTGCACAAGTCACTATCATGTGTCTTTTACCTATTTATATGATTTTAGCTGGTGCGGCACCACCGGTTGTAAGGGCTTGTTGTATGACTTTTATCGTTTTCCTTTCTTTACGTCTTAAAAGAAGGCTACCGTCTTTTTATATTATTACATTTGTTTTTATGCTCTATTTAGGCATTAACCCTTATGCTTTATTTCAATTAGGTTTTCAACTTTCCTTTCTGATTTCATTTGGCTTAATTATTTCTAGTCAAACGATTAACGCTCGTTATCCGAACTATTTGAGTCAATTGGTCATTGTATCTGCTCTCGCACAGCTTTTGTCATTCCCCTTTATGCTTTATCATTTTTTTGAGCAATCTTGGTTACAAATCCCCTTAAATTTAGTGTACATTCCATTTATCAGTTTAATTATTTTGCCGTATGTCTTTTTTATCTACTTAACAGGCTTTGTTTGGCCGTTTTTGTCCGGATGGCTCTTAGAAGGTATGATTTTCGTGTTATCATCTGTGCACAGCTGGTTAATTGTGGTAGAGGGTTGGGATTTTCATTATATGACGTTTGGAAAGCCGTCGTTAGCGTGGTTGATTGTTTTAACGATTTTAATTGCTCTTCTATTGCTTGCGTGGGAGAAGAGAAGCTATCGATATACGCTAGCCAGCTTTTTGATAGGCATAAGTGCGCTGGGCACTTTCCTTGTAGAACCGTATTTGAACAAAATAACGAAGATTACGATGATCGATGTCGGTCAAGGTGATAGTTTTTTGATTGAGTTGCCAAGAAACCGGGGTGTGTACTTAATTGATACAGGTGGAACGATCCGTTTTGCTGAGGAGGAATGGAAAAAAAGTAGAAGTCAATTTGAGGTAGGTGCGGATGTGGTCGTTCCTTTTTTAAAAGCGAAAGGTATTCAGAAAATTGATAAATTAATCATTAGTCATGGCGATTATGATCATGCTGGTGGTGCGATGGCAGTCATGGATAAAGTGAAGGTGATAGAACTTATGTATCCTAAAGGAGAATTAGATGACGGTGAGTTAGCTTTATTCTCTAATTGGAAGTATTTTCAACCTGAGTTGAGCTTTGTTGAGCAGGGCTTTCATTGGTCGGTAGGTGATGCTCATTTTTATGTGTTATCACCTACAGCTCATGAGTCGGGGAGGAATGACCGCTCTATTGTATTATTTGCCGAGATAGAAGGGTATCGCTTTCTTTTCACTGGAGATATAGAGGAGTCGGTTGAAAAACACATAATCCGTCAATTTCCAAATCTTGAAGCAGATTTCTTAAAAGTTGGTCACCATGGAAGCTTAACATCATCGACTCAAGAATTCCTCGAACAAGTCAAACCGAAAGTAGCGCTTGTTTCTGCGGGAAGGAATAATCGTTTCGGTCATCCACACCCACAAATTGTTGAACGGATGGAAAAGCAAGGTATATTTCTATACCGAACGGATTTGGATGGGGCAGTTAAAATTTTATTGAACGATGGCGAGATTACGATAGAAACGATGTTAAAGGAAGAGGAAAGGTGAAGCCATGAGAAAAAGCTCAATGACCAAATGAGGTACTTGAGCTTTTTCATTCAAGCATTGATTATGTAGATTCTTAAAAGAAGCTAACCACATCAACGGCTTGGGCAATAATAAATACTAAGGCAAAAAAGGCAAAAGAAGCAATGAATCCTACACCAGAATCAATGGCATCATTGCGCTTTTCTTGAACATCTTCTTCAAAATGATTCATCTTGATCCCTCCTTATACAACCTATAGTATACGTGAAGCTATTTGAAAAATCTAGATCACAGTCATTTAGTTTTTCTTAAAAGTAGTAATTATTGACTGAGCATATAATAAAATTCACAAAATCGACGTTTACTTTTATATACCCGAATGTTTGAAATAACTAACATATACACGTTTAATATTTACAAAAAAGAGATCCGTATACATAAAGAGTACTGGCTACTTTGTTAAGAGTTGTCACCTATAGAAGAGGAATGCATAGGATATGATACACAGTAAGAGATGATTATCGTTATAGCGAAGAATACCTAGGATCCTCGCTATGCGTTTATCATAAATGGGGGGATGTCAGTTTTACGGAAACTGGGATCCTCCTTCTTCATTCTTCAGGAAAAACAAGCTACATATTCTAACTAGTTTTGTGCGACCTCTAAAACAGCTCCGCCACCAACAAAGATGAAAGTGTGGTTTTGCTCTTTAACTGGTGGCTTTTCATTCATAAACGGTTTTGAGGATTCTCGCACTTTGCCGTAGCCCCGCCACTTTTTTGGAAAGAGCTCGCAAGAGCTTTCCTAAAAAGATACAGCGCACCGCACAACACCACCAACCAAAAAAATGTGTAGTATTTCATCAGGATTAGTATCTAAAATCAAGTGTTTTTGGACCTTTGAAAAGCGAAATGAACCTTTAGACGAAATCATTCGTCTGTGAGGTCATTTCGCTTTTCAAAAACGGTCAAAAACAAAGACCGAAAGGTCAACATATCTCGAGAAATGTGCACTATCCTTGTAATTTTCACATAAAAAATACTTGTGTATACCTGCATTATTCAATAAGCTTAAATGAATAGCATTAAAATAGAAATACATAAAGTCTGGGGATTAAAAATGAACTATATACAAGTAAAAAAATCAATAGAACAAGGAAAACTTAGTCCTGTTTATTTTACATATGGAACACAAGCTTTCATCATGGAAGAATTAAATCAAAGTATCTTAAAAAAGCTTCATGAGTCCCAACAGCAAGAACCAAATAACATCGCCTATAGGCTTCAAGATACCCCTATTGAACAAATTATTGAAGAAGCAGAAACGGTCTCCTTTTTTGGTGGCAGGAAACTAGTTATTATTCGTGACTTTTATGCCGTAACTAGTCAAAAAGTTGAGTCAAGACTCGAACATAATTTTGATGTACTTGAACGTTATATGCAAAATCCGTTATCTGAAACAATTGTTGTCATCCAAGCACCATATGAAAAACTGGATGAGCGGAAAAAATTGACGAAGCTATTGAAAAAAGAAGCTCAAATCGTTGAAGCAAATCCGTTGGATGAACAATCTTTACATTCGTGGATAGACGAACAAATGAAAGAAAGGCAAGTGAAAATTTCAACCGAAGTAAAGAATACACTCATAGAACGGATCGGCACGAATTTACTTATGTTGGCGTCAGAGGTTGAGAAGCTTTGCTTATATGTAGGAGAAGGTGGAGAGATTGCAACGGAGCATGTAGAAACGCTTGTTGCACGAACGTTAGAACAAGATATTTTTGCTTTAATTGATTTTGCCATTACGAAACAAACCGACAGAGCATTAGTCATTTATCACGATTTACTGAGGCAAAAAGAAGAGCCGTTAAAAATCTTAGCCCTCTTAACGAGGCAATTCCGAATTTATTATCAACTAAAAGAATTACATCAACGGGGTTATTCGCAAAAAGAAATGGCCAGTCAATTAAAGCTACATCCTTATGTAGTTAAATTAACAGTGCAGAAATTACACCATTTTAACAAGGGGAAACTTTACCAATTAATAGAGTTAGCTGCAGATACCGATTACGCCATTAAGACCGGAAAAATGGAAAAAGTATTTGCCGTAGAACTATTAATTCTAAAACTCGGTATTGAACAACATCGAGATTAAAAAAAGTATGATTCGTAAGTTTGGTATGATGGAAAAGTAAAATATATCCTTTAGAATCTTTTTGTAATAAAGAATGTGGACGAGCTACATTTTAAACCTGAGAATTAGTCATAACCTGAGGAGATTCCAGTGAAACGTGGTGGGAGGACCGGTAGCTGGTCTTCGAGCTACGCCGATTAGCTCAACGCCATGTGATTGTCTCGGAGCATGATTTTCGGTAGCGGCAAGCAGAGCTCCGCACATAATCATTAGCGTCACTTTCGTACAAAAAAGTGATGAGAAGAAAACTTCTCATCACTTTTTTTGGTCCTTATTATGCAGTTACACTGTTTAATTTCTTCGCTAGGCGAGACTTTTGACGAGATGCTGCATTTTTATGAATAAGACCTTTGTTCGCTGCTTTATCAAGCTTTTTAGTAGCTGTAACAAAAGCTGTTTTCGCATTTTCTGCATTACCAGCCTCTACAGTAGCTTCAAAGTTTTTAACTGCTGTACGAAGAGCTGATTTAATCGCGATGTTTTGCGCACGTTGCTTGTCATTTGTTTTCACACGTTTGATTGCTGATTTAATATTTGGCATACCTTTCACCTCCTGAAGAAACAGTAGCTGTTTCAACTTACTCTCTAACAATAAAGTAAGAGTCGTTTTATCCTTTATTCAAGGCCATGATAATATCACGAATACTATCAATACAACAATCTGCATTCTATCAAAAAAAGCAACTAATTGCAATAGAAGAATGAAAACAAAACGAGAAGGAAACGCTATTCATACCGTTTATTTTTAGAGGTGGAGGTATAAATAATGTATAATGAAAAAGAACTTGATTTGTCAAAATATCAAATACGAACAGATTTAGCAGTAGAGGCACATCAAATTGCTCTTGAAGAGAATCAACAAGTACCGCAAAGTATAAACCAATCATCTGTTGATGGAGTAACCGTTATAGAAGATGATGTCGATGGTGTTAAAATAACAAGAGTCGAAATTTCAGAGGAAGGTGCCAAGAGGCTGCAAAAGAAGCCAGGTAAGTATTTATCATTTGAATCCCAAGCTATTAGGCAAAAAGATACGGAAAAGCAAGCTGTGATGGAGCGAGTTTTTGCAGAGCACTTCCATCAATTTTTAGTTGAAGTTGGTATCCAAGAAGAGCATACATGCTTAGTCGTTGGGCTAGGTAACTGGAATGTTACACCCGACGCCCTAGGTCCGATTGCCGTAGAGAATCTTTTGATTACGAGACATTTGTTTGAACTAGCTCCTGAGCAAGTACAGGATGGATTCCGACCAGTTAGTGCTTTATCGCCTGGTGTTATGGGGTTAACAGGAATTGAAACAAGCGATGTAATTTTTGGTATTATTGAGAAAACCAAACCAGATTTTGTTATCGCTATTGACGCGTTAGCCTCACGTTCAATTGAGCGAGTAAATGCGACGATTCAAGTTTCTGATACGGGCATACATCCTGGTAGTGGGGTTGGTAATAAGAGAAAAGATTTGAGTCGTGATACATTAGGAATTCCTGTAATCGCCGTAGGTATTCCAACAGTAGTAGATGCGGTATCGATTACAAGCGACACGATCGATTTTGTTTTAAAACATTTTGGTAAGGAAATGCGTGAAGGTGGTGCCCCATCACGAGGGTTGGTGCCAGCAGGCATGACTTTTGGTGAGCAACGTACGCTAACGGATGAAGATTTACCGGATGAAAATAAAAGACAAACGATTATGGGGATGATCGGAAATTTAGAAGAAGAAGAAAAGAGACAATTAATTCGTGAGGTTTTATCTCCTTTAGGTCATAATTTAATGGTCACTCCAAAAGAAGTCGATGATTTTATTGAGGATATGGCCAATGTCATTGCGGCAGGACTTAATGCAGCTCTGCATAAATCGATTAACCAAGGGAATACAGGAGCTTATACTCACTGATATTGCTAAAAGAAATGTAAATCAATAACACGAGCCTTTGAGGGCATTAACCCTCGGAGGTTTTTTTAGGTTCTAACTGGACGAGCGTGAACATATAGTATGAACAAATGAAAAAACAGTTTCGTCAAACAAAAATTAATTTGCTAACCTTCCGAAACAGCTGAGGTATTTAATCATAGGGAAATGCATGGGGTTACTCGTGAGAAAAGTGAGAGGAAGCCCGAGAAAAGAGAAATGCCCGGGGTTACTCATGAGAAAAGTGAGAGTAAGCCCGAGAAACCAGAAATGCACGGGGTTACTCATGGAAAAAGCGAGAGTAAGCCCGAGAAAACGAAAATACGCGGGGTTACTCATGGAAAAAGCGAGAGTAAGCCCGAGAAAAGAGAAATGCCCGGGGTTACTCATGAGAAAAGTGAGAGTAAGCCCGAGAAAACGAAAATACGCGGGGTTACTCATGGAAAAAGCGAGAGTAAGCCCGAGTAGTCATTGTATGCACAAATTAGAGGAGGGCATAAAAATGAAGAAATTTCTAATCTATACATGTCTTTTTACTTTCGTTTTAGCTTTTGGTTTACTGGCGGGTGTTCAATACATGAATGAACAAGCAGGGAGGTCCACGCCTGTTCCTTTGAAAAATAATAGCGAGGAAAAGTCACATGAAACACATGAAAAGGAGCAGAAAGAAGAAACTAAAGTGGGACAAGTGACAAAAACAGGAGCCAATGAAGACTTATTAGAAAAACGAGCAAAAAGAGAAGAGCTTGGTAGCTTTAACTTCTTCTCTGACCTAGGTGAACAACTTTCAACATCATTTAATAAAGGAAGCCGTGTTGTGCTTGAGTCCGTTATGGGCTATGCGAACCAATTGTTTACGGGAGTAGTCGGTGGGGGTAGTGCCGATTGATACACGTACAGGGGACCAAAAAGATGGCCGTCGTTTCAAAAAAAAGAATTAATTGGCTAATCCCAATGAAAAAGATTGAACAGCAACGATGTGGTTGCTATAATGAGGGTTAGTCTATGTTGTACGTATAGTAGGAGTGACGAGAATGAATAATGAACAGCGTCGAGCAAGGCAAGAAAAGATTCGTAACTTTTCCATTATTGCTCATATTGATCATGGGAAGTCAACCTTGGCTGACCGTATTTTAGAAAAAACAGGTGCTTTAACTGATCGAGAAATGAAAGAACAAACGTTAGATGCTATGGATTTAGAGCGTGAGCGTGGAATTACGATTAAATTAAATGCTGTCCAGTTAACATATACCGCAAAAGATGGCGAAGAATATATTTTCCATCTTATTGATACACCTGGACATGTCGATTTTACATATGAGGTTTCAAGGAGTTTAGCTGCTTGTGAAGGTGCCTTACTTATCGTAGATGCGGCCCAAGGTATTGAAGCACAGACACTAGCGAATGTATATTTGGCTCTTGATAATGACTTAGAAATTTTACCTGTCATCAATAAAATTGATTTACCAAGTGCGGAGCCTGACCGTGTGAAACAAGAAGTCGAAGATGTGATTGGTTTAGATGCCTCGGATGCTGTCTTGGCCTCTGCCAAAAATGGCATTGGTATTGAAGAGATTTTAGAGCAGGTCGTTGAAAAAGTTCCTGCACCAACTGGTGATCCGGATGGTCCATTAAAGGCTTTAATATTTGACTCTTTATATGACTCTTATCGTGGAGTCGTTGCTTATATTCGAATTATTGAGGGGACTGTAAGGCCCGGACAAAAAATTCGGATGATGGCAACTGGTAAAGAATTTGAAGTGACAGAACTTGGTGTATTTACACCTAAAGCTGAAAAACGTGATGAATTAACGGTGGGAGATGTAGGTTTCTTATCCGCGGCGATTAAAAATGTAGGAGATACCCGTGTAGGTGATACGATTACGAGTGCGAAAAATCCTGCAACTGAGCCGTTACCAGGCTATCGGAAAATGAATCCAATGGTTTACTGTGGCTTATATCCAATTGATACGAATGAATATAACGATTTACGAGAAGCACTAGAACGTCTAGAATTGAATGATGCTTCCCTACAATATGAGCCTGAAACATCTCAAGCATTAGGTTTTGGCTTCCGTTGTGGATTTTTAGGATTACTGCATATGGAGATTATTCAAGAGCGTATTGAGCGTGAATTTGGAATTACATTAATTACTACAGCACCAAGTGTTATATATAATGTAACTATGACAAATGGTGAAGAGTTAAAAGTGGATAACCCAGCTAACATGCCAGATGCTCAAAAAATTGAATATGTTGAAGAGCCGTATGTCAAAGCGAAAGTCATGGTACCGAATGATTATGTTGGAGCGGTGATGGAACTTTGTCAAGGTAAACGTGGTATTTTTGGCGACATGCAATATTTAGATGAAAATCGTGTGCAAATCGTATACGAAATTCCGCTTTCTGAAATTGTTTATGATTTCTTTGACCAGTTGAAGTCTAATACAAAAGGGTATGCCTCGTTTGATTATGAATTAATTGGTTATAAACAGTCTAAGCTTGTGAAAATGGATATTTTATTAAATGCGGAAACGGTTGATGCATTATCTGTTATTGTTCACCGTGATAGTGCTTATGAGCGTGGGAAGATTATTGTAGAAAAACTAAAAGAACTTATACCTCGTCAACAATTTGAAGTGCCAGTTCAAGCAAGTATTGGCCAAAAAATTATTGCCCGTTCGACGATTAAAGCGATGCGTAAAAACGTATTAGCGAAATGTTACGGTGGAGACATATCTCGTAAGCGTAAGTTACTTGAGAAGCAAAAAGAAGGTAAGAAACGAATGAAGTCTGTTGGAAGTGTAGAAGTACCGCAAGAAGCGTTTATGGCTGTTTTAAGAATGGATGATTAATGAGGTCAAGCCGCAGGGGTTATTCTCCTGCGGTTTTTCTATCAAAGGTTAGAGGAGGGGAAGTATGGCAAAAGCAGCGTATATTCACATTCCCTTTTGTGAGCAAATTTGTTTTTATTGCGATTTTAATAAAGTATTTTTAAAAAATCAGCCTGTTAATGAATATATAGAGGCATTATTAAAAGAAATAGATTTAACCAAAGATAAACAGAGTATCTCCGATTTATTAAGGTTAGATACGATATATATTGGTGGGGGGACACCGACAGCTTTAACAGCTGAGCAGTTAGAAAAACTATTGGCTGGCTTACAAACGCGAATTGCTCTTAAAGAAGTGAAAGAATTCACGGTGGAAGTCAATCCTGATAGTGCAACGAAAGACCGTTTAGAAGTCTTACATGCATATGGTGTGAACCGTTTAAGTATAGGTGTACAAACCTTTGATGAAGAGTTACTTCAAGCTATTGGAAGAACACATTCAGAGGCAAATATCAGGCAAGCTATTTTAACGAGTCGAGCGGCAGGGTTTCAAAATATCTCGATCGACCTTATGTTTGGATTACCGCACCAATCTGTTGAGCAATTTGTAAATACTTTAAAGAAAACGTTCGAACTTGGCGTGGAACATATTTCTGCGTATTCTTTGAAAATTGAAGAAAAGACAGTCTTCTTTAATCGACAAAGAAAAGGGAAGTTAAGCTTACCTCCTGAGGAAGACGAAGTTCGTATGTATGAACGACTAAGAAATGAAACGAGCAAACATGGGTATACTCAGTATGAAATTAGTAATTTTGCCAAACCTGGCTTAGAGAGTAAGCACAATTTGGTTTATTGGAATAATGAAGAATATTATGCCTTTGGGGCAGGTTCTCATGGATATTTGCAAGGGGTTCGCTTTCATAATCACGGACCACTTCCCAAATATTTAAAAGCGATTCAAGAAAATAAACTACCTCGGCTACAAGAGCATTTCGTACCACTCGTTGAGAAAATTGAAGAATATATGTTTTTAGGATTGAGGAAAAGGGAAGGATTAAATCGACATCAGTTCCTTAACGATTTTCAACTCGATTATGAGCAATTGTTTGCTAATCAGCTAAAAACATTAAGGGAAAGGTTACTTATTGAAGATACAGACATAGGTATTCGTCTTAGTGACAAAGGTCTCTTGTTAGGTAATGAGGTATTTGAGCAATTTTTAGCTGTACTTGAAGAAGAGAAGCTTGTCATAGACGAAAATGTTTCTAATACTTCAAGTAAATATGATTGACAAATTACGCTCTTTTTGATAATTTATCAATAGATTTAGCACTCAGGTGCTAAGAGTGCTAACAGGGGTGATAATCAATGCTAACAGAGAGACAATTGTTAATTTTACATGCGATTGTAGACGATTATGTACGCTCAGCGGAGCCTGTTGGTTCACGAACCATTTCAAAGCGTGATGATATCTCCTTTAGTTCTGCGACAATCCGTAATGATATGTCGGATTTAGAGGAATTAGGTTTTTTAGAAAAACCACATAGTTCTGCAGGGCGTATTCCGTCGCAAAAGGGTTATCGATATTATGTCGATCATCTCCTGATGCCAGAGAGTCTTACGATAGAAGAAGAGGCTGATATTCAGACCGTTTTTAATGAACGTATTCAGGAAGTAGAGGATGTAATCCAACATTCTGCAAGAGTACTTTCTAATATGACGAGCTATATATCCATTGTGTTAGGACCTGAAGTTTTTGATACGAGGCTAAGAAGTATTCAAATTATCCCATTAACAGACGTATCGGCTATTTTAATTTTAGTGACTGATACGGGTCATGTTGAAAATCAAACGATTGCCATCCCGCCTAATATGATGGGCGAGGACATGCAAATGGTAGTTAATATTTTAAATGACCGTCTAGTTGGTGTTCCGTTATTTGAACTGAAAAATAAGCTAGCAACTGAAGTGGCTAATGTGATGCGTCAACATGTTTCACATTACAAACCATTTATGAATATGCTTAATCGTTCTTTCCATATTCAGAAACAGGATAAAGTTTTCTATAGCGGGAAGATGAATTTATTAAATCAACCAGAGTTTCGAGACATTGAAAAGGTTCGAGTACTCTTTGAGATGTTAGAACAAGATAATCTTATGAATGAGGTGCTACGTTCTCATAAAGTAGGGCTTCAAGTGAGAATTGGTCAAGAAAATGAACATAAGGCATTTGATAATATTAGTATGATTACAGCTAGCTATGAAGTGGCTGGTCGCCATATGGGTACCATTGGTATTATAGGGCCAACTCGTATGGAATATCGGCGGGTCATGAGTGTTGTTGATATGATCTCAAAAGATTTAACGAAGATATTAACGAGGCATCGTTAAAAAATATCCCATCATAAATGAGATAAGAAACCTAATTATCTTTTGTCTCGTATAAGAGATAATTAGGTTATGCTTGAGTAAGTTTACTCTAAGAGGAGGTGATTTTAATGAAGAAGGAAACAGAAGAAATGGAAGCGACTGTAGAGGAACATGCTGAGGAAGTGACTGAACAAGAAACTTCTGAAGAAACAACGGATGATTCTACAGATGAGAACGCCAGACAAGTTAACTCAAGGGAAGTTGAGCTCGAATTGCAAGTGGCTGATTTAAATCAACGTATCTTAAGAGTTCAAGCTGATTATGATAATTTCAGACGTCGTTCTCGTGAGGAAAAAGAGTCGGCGGCTAAATATAGATCGCAAAATGTTATCGAAGGGCTTTTACCTGTTTTAGATAACTTCGAACGTGCTCTTTTAGTGGAGCCTGAAAACGAAGAAGCGAAATCATTGCTTACTGGAATGGAAATGGTCTATCGTCAATTACAGGAAGCTCTTAAAAATGAAGGTATTGAAGTAATTCCAACTGTTGGAGAGAACTTCGATCCACATCGTCATCAAGCTGTTATGCAAGTTGAAGAAGAGGGTTATGAATCCAACCAAATTGTGGCAGAATTACAAAAAGGCTATTTGCTCAAAGACAAGGTCATTCGCCCATCAATGGTAAAGGTAAACGCATAATTACATACAAATTAATAGGAGGCACAAAAAAATGAGTAAAATTATCGGAATTGACTTAGGAACGACAAACTCTTGTGTGGCTGTTATGGAGGGTGGAGAAGCAACTGTCATTCCAAACCCAGAAGGAAACCGCACAACACCATCTGTCGTAGCATTTAAAGACGGAGAGCGTCTAGTAGGGGAAGTAGCAAAGCGTCAAGCCATTACGAACCCTAATACAATCATGTCTATCAAACGTTATATGGGTACAGACCATAAAGAGACAGTTGATGGAAAAGAATTCACACCTCAAGAAATCTCTGCAATTATTTTACAAAAATTAAAGTCAGATGCAGAAGCTTATCTTGGTGAAACGGTAACTAAAGCGGTTATCACGGTTCCAGCTTACTTTAATGACTCGCAACGTCAAGCGACAAAAGACGCTGGAAAAATTGCTGGTTTAGAAGTGGAACGTATCGTCAATGAGCCAACGGCTGCAGCGCTTGCTTATGGACTAGAAAAAGAAGAAGATCAAACGATTCTTGTTTATGACCTAGGTGGCGGTACATTTGACGTTTCTATCCTTGAACTTGGCGATGGATTCTTTGAAGTAAAAGCGACTTCTGGTGACAATAAACTAGGTGGAGACGATTTTGACCAAGTTATTATCGACTATTTAGTTGAATCATTTAAGAAGGATAACGGCATTGACCTTTCTCAAGATAAAATGGCGATGCAACGTTTAAAAGACGCCGCAGAAAAAGCGAAAAAAGATTTATCTGGTGTAACTCAAACACAAATCTCATTACCATTTATTACAGCAGACCAAACAGGGCCTAAACACTTAGAAGTAAGCTTAAGTCGTGCGAAATTTGAAGAGTTATCTTCTGATTTAGTAGAGCGTACTTTGGCACCAACTCGACGTGCTTTATCTGACTCTGGCTTATCTGCTTCAGAAATTGATAAAGTAGTATTAGTTGGTGGTTCAACACGTATTCCAGCTGTACAAGATGCGATTAAGAAGTTAACAGGTCAAGATCCTCATAAAGGTGTTAACCCAGATGAAGTTGTTGCCTTAGGTGCAGCTGTTCAAGCGGGCGTTTTAACTGGTGATGTTAAGGATGTTGTATTATTAGATGTAACTCCACTTTCATTAGGAATTGAAACAATGGGTGGCGTATTTACAAAATTAATTGAGCGTAATACGACGATTCCAACTTCGAAATCTCAAGTATTCTCTACAGCTGCTGATAACCAACCTTCTGTAGACATTCATGTCCTACAAGGTGAGCGTGAAATGGCAGCTAATAATAAAACATTAGGTCGTTTCCAATTAACGGATATCCCACCAGCTCCACGTGGTGTTCCACAAATTGAAGTGAGCTTCGACCTTGATGCGAACGGTATCGTAAATGTTAAAGCGAAAGACTTAGGAACAAATAAAGAGCAGTCCATTACGATTACATCTTCATCTGGTTTATCTGATGAAGAAATTGACAAAATGGTTAAAGATGCAGAAGCAAACGCTGAAGATGACAAAAAGCGTCGTGAAGAAGTAGAGCTTCGTAATGAAGCCGATCAACTTGTCTTCCAAACAGAAAAGACGTTAAAAGACGTGGGAGAAGCGGTTGATGCAAGTGAGAAGGAAAAAGCAGAAGCGGCAAAAGATAAGTTAAAAGCAGCTATTGAAGCGAACAACTTAGATGAAATCCGTACGGCGAAAGATGAGCTTCAAGAAGTATTAACAGCTATTACAACGAAAATGTATGAAGCAGCAGCTCAAGCTCAACAAGCACAACAAGGTGCTGGTGGAGAAGAGAATGGTCAACAAACAAAATCTGATGATAATGTTGTGGATGCTGATTACGAAGAAGTCAACGACGACAAAAAGTAATACGATCTTAATTGGTAGGGGAGTTCATCCCCTATGAACTTGGCAAAAGTCAAAGTCAGCTTAATGGCTTTGACTTTTTTCAAGGAGATTGAATATGCGTCTTGCACAGCGATAAAAAGTGATGGTAAGATGTACGTTATGGACTAGTGGAGCGGCAACAAATAAACGTCACTTCTAATTAGTAGGAATAATAGGATGAAGAAACCAATGTTGATAATAGTCTCGGGGAGTGGATGAAATGAGTA
Source organism: Alkalihalobacillus pseudalcaliphilus (assembly GCF_028610675.1). Taxonomy (NCBI): domain Bacteria; kingdom Bacillati; phylum Bacillota; class Bacilli; order Caryophanales; family Bacillaceae; genus Alkalihalobacillus; species Alkalihalobacillus pseudalcaliphilus. Next base: position 937,005 of record NZ_JAQQWS010000001.1, on the reverse strand, counting down.
AACGCGATTACTATGATGTCCTCGGCGTTGAAAAGGGTGCTTCTGTTGATGAGATGAAAAAAGCGTACAGAAAGCTTGCGCGGAAATATCATCCGGATGTCAACAAAGCAGCAGATGCTGAGACCAAATTTAAGGAAGTAAAGGAAGCTTATGATGTTTTAAGTGACCCTCAAAAGAAATCACAATATGACCAATTTGGTCATGCAGCTACAAATCAAGGATTTGGCGGAGCTGGTTCTGGTGATTTTGGTGGCTTCGGCGATATTTTTGATATGTTCTTTGGCGGTGGCGGGGGTCGCAGAAATCCCAATGCACCACGTCAAGGGGCTGACCTTCAATACACGATGACGGTTGAATTTAAAGAGGCTGTATTTGGTAAAGATACGGAAATTGAAATTCCACGCGAAGAAAACTGTACTACATGTGATGGTTCTGGAGCAAAACCAGGAACAAAGCCAGAAACATGCTCGCACTGCCAAGGGTCAGGGCAAATGAGTGTTGAACAAAACACACCATTTGGCCGCGTTGTCAACCGCCGCGTATGTCACCATTGTGAGGGGACAGGAAAGCAAATTAAACATAAATGTTCAACATGTGCTGGTAAAGGAAAAGTACGTAAGCGCAAAAAAATTAGTGTTAAAGTTCCAGCTGGTATCGATCACGGACAGCAACTTCGAGTGGCTGGTCAAGGAGAACCCGGAACAAATGGTGGGCCTCCGGGAGATTTATTTGTCGTATTTAATGTGAAGTCCCATGAGTTCTTTGAACGTGAAGGCGACGATATCTACTGTGAAATGCCGTTAACCTTTGCTCAAGTAGCTTTAGGTGACGAAATTGAGGTCCCAACCTTAAATGGTAAAGTGAAATTAAAAATTCCTGCAGGGACACAAACGGGTACGAATTTCCGATTGCGTGGAAAAGGAGTACCGAATGTTCATGGGCGTGGTCAAGGTGACCAACATGTTCAAGTGCGTGTAGTAATTCCAAAGAACTTAACAGATAAGCAAAAAGAAGTGATTCGAGATTTTGCCAATCTATCAGGAAATAAGATTGATGAACAAGACGATAGTTTTTTTGGGAAAGTAAAGAGAGCATTTAAGGGCGATTAATTTACTAAGTGTTTAATGGAGAAATCATGAAGGATGGAGTTGGAAGAAATAATGAAATGGATTGAATTTAGTATTCATACTACCCAGGAGGCGGTTGAACCTGTCTCTAACATATTACATGAAGCAGGTGCCAGTGGTGTTGTCATTGAGGACCCAGCTGATCTTGTAAAGGAATGGGGCGATCGTTTCGGTGAAATCTATCAACTCTCTCCTGATGATTATCCTGAAGAAGGTGTCATTGTCAAAGCGTATTTCCCTGAGACAAGTTTTTTATCAGAAACGATTGAAGAAGTTACACTTTCAATAAAAGGATTATCTCAATATAATATTGATCTAGGGTTAAATAAAATAAATTTGACCGAAGTGAAAGAGGAAGAGTGGGCAACGGCTTGGAAGAAGTATTACAAGCCCGTGAAGATTTCACAAAAGATTACCATCGTTCCTACTTGGGAAGAATATACAGCAAATGAAGAAGAAATGATTATTGAATTAGATCCTGGTATGGCCTTTGGAACAGGTACACATCCAACTACTGTATTATGTATTCAAGCCTTAGAAAAAGTAATACAGGGAGATGAGCGTATTGTCGATGTTGGTACAGGCTCTGGAGTATTAAGTATCGCTGCGGCAAAGCTTGGAGCAAGCTCCATTCTTAGTACAGATCTAGATGAGGTAGCGGTGGAAAGTGCTCAAATGAATATTGAGTTAAATAAACTCAGCGATAAAATTGAGGTCAAACAAAATGACTTATTAAAAGGGATTGATGGACCTTATGATATCGTTGTCTCCAACATTTTAGCGGAGATCATCGTGAAATTCACCCAAGATGCGGCAGCGATCCTTAAACCAGGTGGAGCTTTTATTACGTCTGGTATTATAAAAAGAAAAAAACAAGAAGTGAAAGACTCTTTAATAGAAGCTGGATTAACGATTCAAGAAGTTGTTGAAATGGACGATTGGGTAGCGATCATTGCTACAAAGTCATAATCCTCAACTGCTATAAGGTGGGGTGTGTGTATTGCAAAGATATTTTGTTAAGTCAGTGACTGAAGTGAGCTTTACGATTACAAGTGATGATGCTAAGCATATAAGTCGTGTGATGAGAATGAATAGTGGTGACAAAATCATTTGTGTTTCTGAGCAAGAGCATGAAGCATTCCTCTGTCAATTACTTACCGTCGATATTGAAAAGGTGGAAGTGAAGGTACTAGAGAAAGTAAAGGTAGAGACAGAACTTCCTGTACATGTGACCGTTGCTCAAAGTTTGCCAAAAGGGGATAAGCTAGATTACATTGTCCAAAAAGGGACGGAGCTTGGAGCGTCTCATTTTATACCACTCCAGTCAAAACGAGCAATCGTAAAGTGGGAAGCTAAAAAAGTAAAAAAGAAACTGGAAAGATTACAAAAAATCGCCAAGGAAGCAGCAGAACAATCGTATCGTTTAGTTATACCTCAAATAGCCGATCCTATTAATTGGAATGAACTGATTGAGCGTGTACAGGAATACGATTTGGTTATTGTTGCTTATGAAGAGCAAGCTAAAAGTGGAGAACAAGCCGAATTAGCTAAGGCATTAAATCAACTAGAAGACGGGAATCATATTTTAGTTGTTATCGGACCAGAGGGTGGTCTTGATTCCGAAGAAGTACAAGCCTTACATAATAAAGGGGCAAAAGTATGTGGACTTGGGCCGAGAATATTAAGAACTGAAACGGCCTCCCTATATATGTTAGCTGCAATATCTTATCAATTTGAATTATTGAGGTGAAGAAAATGCCTTCAGTTGCATTTCATACATTAGGTTGTAAAGTAAATCATTATGAAACAGAAGCGATTTGGCAGTTATTTAAAGCTCAAAATTACGAGAAGGTCGATTTTGAGAAGCGTTCTGACGTTTATGTAATTAATACGTGTACCGTTACGAATACGGGTGATAAGAAAAGTCGTCAAGTGATTCGTCGTGCCATTAGAAAGAATCCTGATGCAGTCATTTGTGTGACGGGTTGTTATGCTCAAACATCTCCTGCAGAAATTATGGCAATCCCTGGAGTTGACATCGTTGTTGGTACGCAGGAAAGAGTGAAAATGCTTGAATATATCGAGCAGTTTAAAGAAGAAAGAGAACCGATTAATGGTGTTGGTAATATAATGAGAAGTCGTGTCTACGAAGAGCTTGATGTGCCTTCATTTACAGACCGAACTCGAGCCTCTTTAAAAATTCAAGAAGGCTGTAATAACTTTTGTACATTCTGTATTATTCCATGGGCTCGTGGATTAATGCGTTCTAGAGATCCGCAAGAAGTTCTAAACCAAGCCAATCAATTAGTAGAAGCAGGTTATAAAGAAATTGTTTTAACGGGCATTCATACAGGTGGTTATGGAGAAGATTTGAAAGACTATAGCTTAGCTCGATTGTTAGAGGATTTGGAAACGGTTGAAGGCCTTAAACGTATTCGCATTTCCTCGATTGAAGCAAGTCAGTTAACCGATGAAGTCATTGATGTGATTGATCGTTCTGAAAAGGTCGTCCGTCATCTTCATATTCCGATCCAGTCGGGTTCTAATACAGTCCTAAAAAGAATGCGTCGAAAATACACGATGGAATTTTTTGCTGAGCGAATTGAAAAATTAAAAGGTGTATTACCTGGACTTGCGATTACTTCCGATGTTATTGTTGGTTTTCCGGGAGAAACGGATGCTGAGTTCCAGGAAACATATGATTTTATTGCCAAGCATAAATTCAGCGAATTACATGTGTTCCCTTATTCGAAGCGTACTGGTACGCCAGCTGCTAGGATGGACGATCAAGTGGATGAAGAAGTGAAAAATCAAAGAGTGCATAAGCTTATTGAGCTTTCTAATCAGCTTGCTAAGGAATATGCGAGTCGTTTTGAGCAAGATGTACTGGAAATGATTCCAGAAGAAGTAGATAAGGATCAGCCTGATAGTGGTTATTTGATTGGGTATACGGATAATTATTTAAAAGTTAAAGTAAGAGTACCTGAAGCGATGATCGGAAAGATCATGAAGGTGAAGGTAACGAAACCTGGATATCCATATAGCGAGGGTGAATTTGTTCGCGTCATGGATGAGGATGATGCGGGATTAAAACAAGCTGTTTCAAACTAATATTGAATTCTAATAGTCATGTGGAGTTTGTCTCTGCATGGCTTTTTGTATGGAAGTTTAATGGGTGGTGTTCATTTCTCAAGGTTCATTTCGATTTTCAAAACTTCACGCAGTGGCGTGAAGAAGCCAAGCGAGCTTGGCTAACGGTCCAAAAACACTTGGATTTTAGATACTAAACCTGGTGGGGTTACTATTATCTCTTTTTGTTGTTGGTGGCTGTTTGTGCGGTGCGCTGAATCTTTTTGGGAAAACCCTTGCCCGGCAACACCCAAAAAGTGGCGGGGCTACAGCAAATTGTGAGAATTCTCAAAACCGATATTGAATGAAAAGCCACCAGTAAAAGAGTAAAACCACACTTTCATGTTTGTTGGTTTTTTAACTTTTATTACTTTTCAATAAAGATGAAAGTAATGTTATGCTTTTTAACTGATAGCATTTCATTCACTTTGTTTTTTTGTTAATGGATCTTATTTGTACTTGAGAATCAGCAGTACCCAGCGGACGAAAACATGCGGAGACTCCCATGGGACGTAGTGGCAGAGCTGAGATCCACCGGTGAAGCCAGTTAGCTCAGCGCCACCCCATAGGACTCGGATCATGATTTTCGGTAGCGGCAATTAACGCTCCGCACTTGAGCTTTAGTCCACTTTCATACAAAAGCAACTACAATTTGAGAGTAGCTTCACATTAGGGCTACTTGAGCATGATAGTTTAGCGGGATCGGTGTAGAGTGTGTGTAGATTGCTCCAAGAGGATAAGGATTAATTATTGTGTTAACGCTACTATTGAAGAAGTTACATTCCCTGTTTTGCTATTGAGATTGGTTTTGGATGAATTTTTGCTGTGTCTAGAGAATAACTCTAGATTATGGTAAAATGGAAGAGGTTCGGACAAGTTGAGAGGAAGTGTTCATAGATGGATTTAGCACGATATATTGATCATACGGCATTAAAAGCCAATACGACAGAGGGAGAGATTATGACACTTTGTAACGAGGCAAAGGAATATCGTTTTGCTTCTGTTTGTGTAAACCCTTTTTGGGTTAAGTTTGCTTCAGACAAGTTGAAAGATGTAGCAAATGAAGTGAAGGTATGTACAGTCATTGGTTTTCCATTAGGAGCGACAACAACGGCGACAAAAGCTTTTGAGACAAAAGATGCGATTGAAAATGGGGCAACTGAAGTGGATATGGTCATTAATATCGCGGCTTTAAAGGCCGGCGATACAGCATATGTCCAAGAAGATATTGAAGCGGTTGTTAACGCTGCAAAGGGAAAAGCTCTGGTTAAAGTTATTATTGAGACATGTTTATTAACAGATGAAGAAAAGGTACTAGCGTGCAAACTTGCCGTGGCTGCTCATGCAGATTTTGTCAAAACATCAACAGGCTTTTCTACTGGAGGAGCAACAGTAGCTGACATTCAATTGATGAGAGAAACCGTTGGTCCAAATGTAGGAGTTAAAGCTTCAGGTGGTGTACGTGATCTTGACGGGGCAAAAGAAATGATAGAAGCGGGGGCAACAAGAATCGGTGCAAGCGCTGGCGTTTCTATCGTTAAAGGATTAACAGGAACAAACGATTATTAACAGTTACGTGCACCGGATATACTGACGGTGCACTTTGTTCTATATGTTCATAGGAAACTTGGTTCAACAGTAAGAAAAGAGCTAACCATGACAGTTACTTGAGGGAAGCAGATGAGTAACGGCGCAAAAAAGAGCCGAACATGACAGCTACACGTGGAGAGCATGTGAGTATCTTCACAAAGACCATTCTCATGTATAGTGGCGACTGTTCAGACAGTTGGTACGTTTACAGATCGATCACCAGTAGGAGTCTGCTGAACAAATAGAGAGCACTGTCCTGATAAGGTCATAATCACCAGATGGATGACGAGCTAACATCAAGGTACAGGATATCGCCCATAAGCAACTATCATATAAAACCCGTATGACGGAGCAAAAACCGCTCCGCCACCAACAAGAATGAAAGTGACGATTATTCCTATACAACTCAGCTCTTGATGCAATTTGATGTTTGTCTTCCTAATTGGGGTACCGATATTTTCAAATTGGTTTTGTTCTTTTTCAATTTGAATGAATGATGTTCGATTGTTTTTCTAGCTTGAAAATTAGTAAGCGGAGCATGATTTTCGGTAGTGGCAATCAAAGCTCCGCATATGAGTATCAGCAGTAACTTTCATATAAAAGAACGGGGGGAATTATGAAAGCCATTATAGTCGGTATTGTTGCCTCAATTTTTTTCTCCTCTACCTTTATTATTAATCGTTCAATTGATTTGGAAGGGGGGAGTTGGTATTATAGTGCTTCTTTACGTTATTTATTTATGATCCCTTTTTTAATTGTATTAGTAGCAATGAAAGGCGGTCTAAAACCCATTATTGTTGAAATAAAAAAAGCACCCCTTCAATGGTTTTTATGGAGTTTTATTGGGTTTGTGTTATTTTATGCCCCGATCACATATGCGGCTGCATTTGGGCCAGGTTGGTTAGTAGCAGGAACGTGGCAAATGACGATCGTCGCTGGTCTACTTTTGTCACCACTGTTTTTTATGGTGAGCCAAAAAGAAGGGCATTTCATAAAAGTAAGACAAAAAATTCCACTAAAGGCATTATGGCCATCACTCATTATCTTATTTGGGGTTCTACTGATCCAGCTTCAACAAAGTGAATCCGTTTCTGTTTCTTTATTTTTGTTTAGTGTGGTTCCCGTGGCAGTTGCAGCTATTTGTTATCCTTTAGGGAATCGAAAAATGATGGAACTTTTGCAAGGGCGATTAAATAGCTTTCAAAGGGTATTAGGTATGACACTCGCAAGTTTACCTTGGTGGTTACTTTTATTTGGGTATGGACTTATTAAAGAAGGACCACCTCCTTCCAATCAAGTCATGCAAACATTCATAGTTGCCTTATTTGCAGGGGTTATTGCGACGGTACTGTTCTTTTGGGCAACAGACCTTGTGAGGAGCCAGCCGGAGAATTTAGCTGCAGTAGAAGCGACTCAATCAGGAGCTGTTTTTTTTGCCCTTTTAGGTGAAGTCGTATTATTGTCGATGCCGTTCCCTTCAATTTGGGCATCAAGCGGACTTGTCTGTATTATGGCGGGCATGATTATTCATAGTTTTGTTTCTACACGTAGTTCGCCAAAGGTTAAGCCGTTAAAAAAACACTAATTGTATGAACTAAAAGCACTTTAGGATGGATAAACGACTAAAGTGCTTTTTTGTGCATGAATAAGATAAATCGTGTAAATAAAGGAACAAAGGGCAGCATTAATAGCGAACAAGCTACGTTGAAAATAACGCTAGAGTGAGCAAGTTGCATCATTGTGTTGGAAGTGAGCATTTCAACAAATTGACTTAAGATCCCAATAAGTGGAATAAAAAGCATAACGCCAAATACATTCAACCAGATGTTGGCATAGGCAACCATTTTGGCACTTTGTCCGGCTCCAATACTAGCAATATAGGCGGTCATGCATGTACCGATATTTGCACCAAGCATAATAGCAATTCCAGCAGGTAGAGTCAAAATATGATCCCCGATAAATCCCATAGCAATCGCAATCGTTGCAGTACTTGAATGAATAATGGCTGTTAAAGTGCCGCCAATCAGAATGCCGAGTAAATGATGGTCATTGGTCGTATTAAAGAAGTTATGCACCCAGCTAATGGAGGCCAGTGGGTGAGCTAATTCTTGTAAACCATTCATAGCAATAAATATACAGGAGAGACCAAATGTTAAACAACCAAATGCATAAGCAACTCTTCCTGGAATTAAAAATAATATAAAACCCATAAACAGAAAGGGTGTTATAAAAGATGTAAATTCGTAGGCGATCAATTCAGTTGTGATCGTAGTTCCTATATTGGCCCCTAAAATGATACCAATTGAATGTTGAAAGGTTAGTAGTCTTGCGGCAACTAGGGCGATGACAATAACCATAATCGCAGAACTACTTTGAATTAAGGCGGTAATGCATGTTCCGACAAGAAGCCCTTTCCACGTTGAATCGGTCATTTTGAGGATGATTACTCGAAGACGTTCCTGACCAATTTGGGCAAAACCATTTCTAAGGACGATCATTCCAAATAAAAAAAGTCCAATAAAGACAGCGAGTAAGGAAAATACTTCTTTAAACATCACACACCTCCTCTAATACTGTATGGGACAAGGTGCCAAAGCATGTCTATTTTTTGAGTGAAAATGAATAAGTGGAGAGTGTTTCCTCCTTAAAGTAATTTGCTCTGGGAATGGGAGGAGTCTTATCTAATTCCAAACAGACCTATTTTCGTAGTTATTCGTGGAATTGTGTTTAAATGTGGTAATTTTAGTTGACGCAATCATATTGATATATTATACTTTACTGAGACGTGCACACTTTTAATAGTTCGCACGTATGAGTTGGTTGTTTCGGAGGGAGGGATATATTATGGCAGAAACTCGTGTTCGCAAAAACGAATCGATTGATGCTGCACTTCGTCGCTTCAAGAGATCGCTCTCTAAAGAAGGAACGTTGGCTGAGGTTAAAAAGCGTAAGCACTATGAAAAGCCTAGTGTGAAACGTAAGAAGAAATCTGAAGCAGCAAGAAAACGTAAGTTCTAATAGTGAGAGGGTGGATTCATTGAGTCTTCTTGAACGCTTAAATACTGATATGAAGAATGCGATGAAAAATAAAGATAAGTTAAAGCTCTCTGTTATCCGGATGGTGAAAGCTTCGCTACAGAACGAGCAAATTAAGCTTGGTCGTGAGTTAACAGAAGACGAAAGCCTGACGGTTTTAAATCGTGAACTTAAGCAGCGCAGAGATTCCCTCCATGAGTTTGAACAAGCAAACCGTGAAGACTTAGCTTCTAAAATCCGTGATGAATTTGCGGTTTTAGAGATTTATATGCCAAAACAGCTTACTGAAGATGAGCTCAATGAAATTGTCACTCAGACCATTTCTCAAGTTGGAGCAACTTCCAAAGCAGATATGGGCAAGGTCATGGGTGCATTGATGCCTAAGGTTAAAGGGAAAGCTGATGGTGGATTAGTGAATCGACTAGTGCAACAACAATTATCATAATGAATGCGTACAAACGCTCTGTTTCTCCTTGGAGAAGCAGAGCGTTTTCTAGGTTTTTAGCACTAATTATGGTAGAATTTAAATGAGAAGTGAAACCTTTTTTGAACGCATTCGTATTAAAAAGGAAGACAACGATAGAAAGGAGGAATTTTACGTGAAAACAATTAGGGTGACTGGTTTTATGCTATGTATCCTCTTTGCCTTCATTCTTCTTCCGTTTTCATCAAGTGGCGAAACGAGAATGCCCAATGATCCACTCGTTTATGTCATTCCTGTTGAGCAAACAGTGGAAAGAGGACTATTTAAATTTTTAGAGCGTGGATTTGAAGAGGCGATACAAGAAGGGGCGGATCATATTGTCTTAGATATACATACTCCAGGTGGTGCTGTTGATTCTGCTAATGATATTGCTAAGTTAATGGGAAGAACGGATATTCCGATAACTGCCTACGTGAATACAGATGCTATATCAGCGGGAGCTTACATCTCCTTAAACGCGGATTATATTGTCATGGCTCCAAATGCTAGGATGGGTTCTGCTGGTATTATTGATGGAGCAGGGAATGCTGCTGATCAAAAAATGCAACAGTATTGGTTGAGTAGTATGCAAACAGCAGCTGAGCTTAATGACCGAGACCCTAAATATGCAATTGCGATGGCAAGTGAATATGACTTGCCTGAATTTGGAACGGGTGAATTCCTAACAATCAATGCTTCACAAGCACTTGAAATTGAGTATTCTGAAGCAACGGTGCAAAATTTTGATGAAGTTCTAGCTTTTATTGGACTAGAAGATGCTCATGTAACGAATATGGAAGTTTCTTTCGCTGAGCAGATCGCTCGTTTTGTGACGCACCCAGTTGTTATTCCGATTTTATTGTCCATTGGTAGCCTAGGACTAGTGCTTGAATTATACTCGCCAGGATTTGGTGTCCCAGGTATTATGGGGATTTCGGCGTTATTATTATTTTTCTTTGGCCATACGATTGCTGGTTTTGCGGGTATGGAAGCGATTTTACTTTTTGTTGTTGGTGTGATATTGATATTAATAGAAATATTTATCGCTGGTTTTGGTTTGTTTGGAATATTAGGCATTATATCGATTTTAGCAGGGATGTTGATGGGTGGTTATTCTACAGCACATATGCTCATTTCGATTGTTATTGCTATAGTAGTAACGGCGGTTGCGGCGATTATTTTATTTCGTTATTTTGGCGATAAAGGGCCATGGAGAAAGGTTGTTTTGCAAGCGGCAACAACAGCTGAAGAAGGTTACATTAGTAATGTCACAAGAAATGACTTAATTGGTGGTATAGGTGAAGCCTTAACCCCATTAAGACCTTCTGGAACAGCACAAATTGGGGAGGAATTCCTTGACGTTGTGACAGAAGGACGATATATTGAACAGGGGACAAAGGTTCAGGTAGTAAAAACGTCTGGATCACGTATCGTTGTTCGAGAAAAAAAATCTGAAATTTAAAGGGAGGCATTTATTATGAATGGAATTGACCCAACTACTATTACGATTTTGATTGCCATTGCTATCATTATTGTACTATTGTCAGTCTTATTTACATTCGTACCAGTAATGCTATGGATTTCTGCTTTAGCTGCTGGCGTAAAAATTGGAATCTTTGAGCTTGTTGGGATGAGATTACGTCGAGTTATTCCAGCTCGTGTTGTTAATCCACTAATTAAAGCGGTGAAAGCAGGAATAGACTTAGATACATCTCGTCTAGAGGGACACTATTTAGCAGGTGGTAATGTAGACCGTGTTGTTAATGCCCTTATTGCTGCTCAACGTGCAAACATTGAATTATCTTTTGAGCGTGCAGCTGCGATTGATTTAGCAGGTCGTGACGTATTAGAAGCCGTTCAGATGAGTGTAAATCCAAAAGTTATCGAAACACCTTTTATTGCCGGTGTAGCGATGGATGGTATTGAAGTAAAAGCAAAAGCGAGAATTACTGTTCGTGCTAATATCGACCGTTTAGTCGGGGGTGCTGGTGAAGAAACAGTTATTGCTCGTGTTGGTGAAGGTATCGTTTCAACGATTGGTTCTCAAAACGATCATAAAAAAGTACTTGAAAACCCTGATATGATTTCTCAAACTGTACTTTCAAAAGGTTTAGATTCAGGTACGGCATTTGAAATTCTATCTATTGATATCGCGGATATTGATATCGGTAAAAACATCGGTGCTGAATTACAAACAGACCAAGCGGAAGCAGATAAGAAAATTGCTCAAGCTAAAGCCGAGGAACGTCGTGCGATGGCCGTAGCACAAGAACAAGAAATGAAAGCTCGTGTTGAAGAAATGCGTGCGAAAGTTGTGGAAGCTGAGGCAGAAGTTCCAATGGCGTTATCTGAAGCTTTAAGAAAAGGTCATATGGGTGTTATGGACTACATGAATTATCAAAATGTTATGGCTGACACAGATATGAGAGATTCAATTAGTAAAGCAACAGATGACGAAAAAGGTCATGATAATCAAAAATAATAGTAAGTTGAATAGCTGACTCTCTTGAAGGGAGGAATTATGCTTGAATATATTTGAATTTTTATTAGCTAACCCACTTTTTCTATTTATCGCTATAGGGATTTTGTTTAGTTTATTTAAACGGCCAAAACCAGAAGCGGGCGAAGAGCAAAATCAAAAGCCGAGGACAGCCTCTGGTCAACAAAGACAACAAAGACCAACAGGTCAAAATGGTCAAGGTCAACCAACTCAAGCAGGGCCTGTGAAAACACAGCAACGTGAGATAAAAGATTGGCGTGATTTGTTTTTCGAGCCAGAACCTGAGGTACAATCCGAAGAACCTAGGCAACCGACTAAGATTGAACGTTATCCTACTTTGGATGAAGAGTTGGTCGTTGATGATCGAAAGACGGATATGGAAAAAGAGAAAGATAGAAGACGTGAACAGCTTAAAAACGTTAATAATGCCGTTTCGGAGCTAAGTCGAGCTCAAGAAGAAGCTGCTAAAAGGTTTGAGCAGCAGACGGAGCAAGTATCAAATAAGCGAAGCACAACTTCTAATGATTTGGGGTTACATTTAAATCAATTATCTGGTAAGGAAGCAATGCGTGCTGTGGTCATGGCTGAAGTATTAGGCCCGCCACGTGCTCGGAATCCACGACAAGCATTTGCACGAAGCAATCAAGAGCAAGCTTCGCAAAGAAAATATTGAAGCAAAAAAGCACAGTGATGGTATTCATCAACTGTGCTTTTTTACTGATTAAAAAGAACCTTTTAAGATATTTAGTTAAATAAACTAGGAGATTTAATATAACTTATAACCATTGTACTTGGAACGAAATGATGCCGACATTATCTGTTCCCTTCCGATTAATCATTTTCATTGTCGTTTTAAGGTAACTTCGAAAAAAGGTACCATCCCCCCTAAGTAACTTTCATTTAAATACAACAAATCAGTCATGCATGAATCTTTCTCTATTTTCATAGGAAATAAAGTGATAACGTTCACTTCGTCTACATAAAAATGAAAAGAAGGAGGGTGTGTATGAGGAAGCTTAAACAGAAGATGAGATCATGGGTCACCACGAAATGGCAACTACCTCCAGATATCTTAATGGATTTACCGAGAATTACGATGGTAGGTCAATTGCATATTTATATAGAAAATCATCGCGGAGTATTACGATTCTCAAATCAAGAACTACGATTACGTTTAAAAAAAGGACAGCTAATCATCAAAGGTGATGGATTTGTTATAAAAACGATATTACCCGAAGAACTATTGCTAGAAGGGAGAATTGATCAGGTTAGCTTTATCAATGAATAGTGGAAGTAGGAGGAGGAACAGCCGTGAAAAATTTCTTTATCAAAAGAATACAAGGGTATGTGAGGCTATATGTAGATGCCCCCTTTCCTGAACATTTTCTGAATCGATGCTTAGAGGAAGGGATTGAAGTGTGGAAAATTAAAAAAGTGGGAGAAAAACGAATCTCATTTTATATGGATTTAGAGAATGTGCATCGAATTCGTCCGATTGCCAAAAAGACAGAGTCAAAGGTCCATTTCTCATCTAGATTTGGACTTCCATTCTTTCTTAAAAGAATGTTAACCCGAAGTGGCTTTGTAGTAGGAATATTGTTATGTTTGATTATGTTATTTGTAGGCTCTAATATGGTTTGGGGTATTGAGGTAAAAGGAGCTTCACCACAAGTCGAGACGCAACTCATAAAACTTATTCATGAAATTGGGTTAAAAAAAGGTAAGTTTCAATTTCAGTTGCCTCCAGAAGAGGATATACAGACGTATGTAACCGAACAATTAGATGGTGCAACATGGGTTGGTGTAAAGAAAAAAGGGACGACCTATGAATTTGAAGTCGTTGAACAAACATTACCTGAACGGGCTGAATTATTAGACCCTCGCCATCTCGTCTCTACACGTAAAGCTATTATTCATGATATTTATGTAGAGCATGGTCAAGCTCTAGTTAAACCTAATGATTTTGTACAAAAAGGTGACATTTTAATTTCGGGATATATCGGTAAGGAAGGGAATGAGCAAATTGTTCCAGCGGTTGGCGTTGTACGTGGTGAAATTTGGTACAAGTCTCATGTTGAAACATCGATTGAAAGTCTTTTTACTAATCTAACGGGTGAACATAAGGAAAAACATTATCTACAAGTTTTCGGCTTGGATATTCCAATATGGGGGTTTGGTAAAACGGAGTATGAGAATTTTCGTGAGTTTGAGGATGAGAAGCCATTTCAATTTTTAAAATGGGAGCTACCTCTCGCTTATAAAAAAACAACGATTTCTGAAACAACCCCTTTCCAACGGACGTATAGTAAAGAGGATGCCATAGAAAAAGCGAAAGAATTTTCAAAAAAAGAATTGATGAAACGTTTGCCTGATAACGCTGAGGTACATGGAGAAAAACTTTTGCACGAAACCCTTGAGAATGGTAAAGTTATACTAGAGATTCATTATGAAGTTATTGAAGATATTATGCAAGTACAACCGATTATTCAAGGAGACTGAGGCTATTGTCAGAAATGAAAGTGCTTAAGTTAGATGCAGAGAATATGAATGAACCCCAATTATTATTCGGACCGAATGACAGGTTTCTAAAACAAATTGAACGATTACTAAATGTTTCAATTGTAACAAGAGGGGAAGAAATATCTGTTACAGGTGAACAGAAGTCCATTTTACTGGTAGAAAAAACATTGCATGCACTCATTGCCATTATACGTAAAGGGGTTTCTATTACTGAAAGAGATGTCGTGTACACCGTACAATTAGCTGAACGTGGCCAATTAAGTGAACTTGACCAACTCTATGATGAGAAAATAACGTCCAATATGAAGGGTAAATCAATTATCGCCAAAACATTGGGACAACGTCATTATGTAACAGCGATTAAGAAAAAGGATATGGTCTTTGGTATTGGTCCTGCTGGAACAGGAAAAACCTATTTAGCTGTTGTGATGGCCGTGGCTGCACTTAAGGAAGGTTATGTAAAAAAAATTGTTTTAACTCGTCCGGCAGTAGAAGCGGGTGAAAGCTTAGGTTTTCTTCCAGGTGATTTAAAAGAGAAGGTTGATCCTTATTTACGCCCTATTTACGACGCTTTGCATGACGTATTAGGTGTTGAACATACAACGAGGTTAATGGAAAGAGGGACGATCGAAGTTGCCCCGTTAGCCTATATGCGTGGTCGGACATTGGAAGACGCTTTTGTCATATTAGACGAGGCTCAAAATACAACAAGTGAACAAATTAAAATGTTTATTACTCGGTTAGGATTTGGCTCGAAGATGGTGATTAATGGAGATCTAACTCAAATTGATTTGCCACGTGGGAAGAAATCGGGCTTAAAAACAGCGATCGAAAGGTTATCAAATATACAGGATATTGGTTTTATTTATCTAAACCAAGTGGATGTTGTCAGACATTCTCTCGTACAAAAAATTATTCAAGCTTATGACGAAAACGATAAGAGTGAGCAAAACCAAAACAATGGACCATTACTAACATAATAAAAGAAGAGTTAGAGTCATGGGTATATACCCATGATTTTTACTCACTTTTTTAATGGGTGAGGTGAAAGGCTTTGGGCAAAAGTAAACCAATTGACCAGTACCAATGGTGGAAACGTTTAAGAGAGAGTCGTTATATTCGTTTTACTCTTCTTGCAATTATGGGGGTCTTATTATACATATTAATGCTGGGTAACATTATACCAGACAAAATTGACATTCAATTATCCCAAGCAATTGAACAAGATATTCGTTCACCTATAACCGTGGAACACAAAGCAGCGACCGAAGAAAGGCGAAAGGAAGCTGTAGCCGCCATTGGACCTGTTTATGATTTGAAACAAGAGTATTCCCAAAATCAAGTAGGAAAAGTTACAGATATCTTTGAACTCATCCGACAAGTTGCGGCTGATTATGAAGCGGAGCAAGAAGATTTACGAAAACAGCAGGAAGAGTTGGAAGAGGGAGAAGAGTTAGAAGTTGAGATACCGAGTGAGGAAGAGGTACGTGAAGAACAATTAGCCTACATTCATGAAACACTAGCGATAGGAACAAGTAATGATTTAAGTGATGAAACGATTGTTACTTTATTAGAGTCTTCTGATTCGCAACTACAAATTGCCCAAGAAGCAACGGCAAATGCTGTGTTTGATATAATGAATGAGCAAATATCAATTCGTGATTTAGGGGAAAAAAAGGACCAAGTTGAAGATTCAATTGACTTACCGACGCTAAGTAATCGTCTTGTTAATGCTATGAAAGAAATTGCGTCTTTTGCCATCATTCCCAATTATATATATGATGCTGATCAAACTGAACAATTAAGGCAAGCAACAGCTGAAAGTATAGAACCAGTCTTGATTAGGGAAGGTCAGTTACTGGTGAAGGAAGGCGAGATTGTTAATCATGATGTCTATGAACAGCTTCGTCTTGTTGGTTTATTAGATGATGAAATTAATTTATATCCATATATTGGATTGGCTATTTTGGTTATATTAATCATGAGTGTGATTGGCTATCATATAAATGAAGCGAAAACGAGTCTGCAACATAATAACAGTCATTTAGTCATGTTTACGTTAATTTTTGTATTGACTGTCATCTTGTTAAAGGTCTTTAGTTTATTAGAATCGTTAGCGATTACGGGATTAGGATATGCGGTGCCCGTTTCGGTTGGAGCGATGCTCTTAACGTTATTATTAACGAAACGAGTAGCCGTCTTCATGAGTTTTATCTTAGCAATTATTGGGAGTATTTTCTTTAATCAAGAAGCGGCAGGCTCTTTTAATTTCACGTATGGACTATACTTATTTTTTAGTTCTATTTCGGCAGCTTTTTTCCTCGGAGAGTCCAATCAGGTTTCTAGAATCCTCCGAGCAGGTATGTATGTTTCACTTGTTAATATCCTTACCGTCGTCTCATTACTGTTTATGAAAGTAGTTCCGAGTGGTTGGGTAGAAATTGGTATGCATGTTGGATTCGCGTGGTTGTCTGCTTTTATTGCAGCTGTTTTGACTTTAGGTTTACTCCCATTTTTTGAAGCTGGTTTTGGAATCATTTCAACAACCAAGTTGATTGAGCTTTCCAATCCGAACCATCCTTTATTACGTAAAATATTGACAGAAGCACCGGGCACTTACCATCATAGTGTTGTCGTTGGTAATCTTGCCGAATCAGCAAGTGAGGCAATTGGAGAAAATGGGTTGCTGGCAAGGGTTGCCTCGTATTATCATGATTTAGGCAAAACGAAACGGCCGCATTTCTTTATTGAAAATCAAATGAAAATGGATAATCCCCATGATAAAATTTCTCCACAGCTTAGTACAACGATTATTACTGCCCATCCATATGATGGAGCAGATATGCTGAGAGAACATAAAATGCCTAAAGAAATCATTGATATCGCGGAACAACACCATGGAACAAGTTTGTTAAAGTTCTTCTATCATAAGGCCAATCAAGATAGTGAGACGCAATTACCTGAAACTCAATTTAGGTATCCTGGCCCAAAATCACAAACCAAGGTTGGATCTATCGTACAAATTGCTGATAGTGTGGAAGCGGCTGTTCGGTCTATTTCAAAGCCAACTCCTGATAAAATTGTGAATCTTGTCCGCAAGATTATTAAAGATAAACTTGAAGATGGTCAATTTGATGAATCTGATTTAACTCTACGTGAACTTGACCAAGTCGCGATTTCAATTTGTGAAACCTTAAAAGGGACATTCCATCAGCGAATTGAGTATCCCGATGACGAGAAGAAAAAAGGAGATAAGAAAAATGAAAATGACGATTGATATCGTTGATGAAACAGAAACATTAAATGAAGAGCAACTACAACTAGTGGATAAGCTAGTAACAAATGCTGGTCATAGTGAGGGATTAACGGGTGACGTGGAATTATCAGTTACTTTTGTAACAGATGAGGAAATCCAGGCCATTAATCGTGAGTACCGCGACAAGGACCAACCAACGGATGTCATTTCATTTGCTTTAAATGAACAGGGAGAAGGAGAACAAGAGGTCATCGCAGAAGGCTTACCCAATGCTCTTGGTGACATTATTATTTCGGTACCACGTATTAAGGAACAAGCTAACGAGTACGGGCATTCATTTGAACGAGAGTTAGGTTTTCTTGTTGTTCATGGTTTTCTGCATTTACTTGGTTATGACCATATGAGTGAGGTAGAAGAGAAAGCCATGTTTGCTAAACAAGAAAGCATCTTGGATGATTATGGCCTTACAAGATAGGAATAAAAGAGGATTCAGGCGGCTCCTTCGTTCATTTGATTTTGCTTATCAAGGTCTAAAACATGTGATTAAGCACGAACAAAATATGCAAGTTCACGCGATTGTTGCACTACTGACCGTGGCTATGGCAGCTTGGCTCTCATTTTCTTTAACTTCCTGGATGATTTTATTACTCGTTATTGCCGGGATGTTTTCGATGGAAATAATGAATACAGCTGTTGAACGTACCGTCGATTTAATCACGAATGATTTTCATCCGTTAGCGAAGAGGGCGAAGGATATCGCCGCTTCTGCTGTCTTGGTTTACACACTATTTTCCATTGTGATTGGGGCTTTATTATTTATCCCACCTATATTGGAAAAGTTTCATATACTGTGAAAAGTCATAACTGGTGGAGACTCCCGCAGGGCGTAGTGGCAAAGCTTGAGATCGGCTGCCTGTGCCGAACAATTCAGCGGCACTCCGCAGGACGAACAGTATGATTTTCGGTAGCGGCAAGTAGAATTTTGTTTATCAGCTTGAAGCAACTTGGGTACAAAATGCTCATAGCGAAGCCAAATTCATTTCGCTACCAATAAATTTGGAAGTGACGATTAGTCCTTAACAACTCAGCTTTCAGGCAATTTGATATTTGTCTTCCTGAATGCCGGAACGATATTCTAAGTGTGGTTTTGCTTCATTATTTATTGGTTCTTCATTACTTTTATATTGTTTTTTATGAGTAGGGACCTAATCAATGAGTTCGCACTAACCTTAGCGGAGGGAATGGGGGCCGACTCCTGCAGGAGGAAAGGGCAGGCTGAGATCCACCGGCGTAGCCGGTTAGCTCAGCGCCCGCCTGCGGAAAGCGTGCCCCCATTCCCGGAGCGATCTTCGAAGAAGAGCACTTGAGTTCTAAGCAACTTTCAAACAAAGGAGAAAAAATAAAATGGAAAAAGAACAACTAATAGAAGAAGCACTTATTGCCCGTGAAAATGCGTATGTTCCTTATTCAAAATTTGCTGTAGGAGCCGCATTGTTGTTAGAAAGTGGAGAAGTTGTACACGGGGCCAATATTGAAAATGCTTCATATGGTTTATCCAACTGTGCTGAGCGGACTGCGTTATTTAAAGCTTATTCAGATAATAAAAAAGCGATCAAGGCAGTAGCGGTTGTGGCTGATACGGAAGGCCCATGTTCACCGTGCGGGGCATGTAGACAAGTATTAATTGAGCTTTGCTCAAAAGAAACACCGGTAATTTTATCAAATTTAAAAGGTGATATCCAGGAGACCAAGGTGATAGACCTCTTACCTGGTGCTTTTACATCGGAGGATTTACATGAGTAACGAAAAAGAAAAAAGCTTCAAATCAGGGTTTGTGTCCATTATTGGACGACCGAATGTCGGAAAATCGACATTAATTAATCACGTTATTGGACAAAAAATTGCGATCATGTCAGATAAACCACAAACGACTAGAAACAAAGTTCAAGGAGTATATACGACTAATGAGGCGCAAGTCGTTTTTATTGATACACCTGGTATTCACAAACCTAAACATAAATTAGGCGACTTTATGATGAAAGTGGCACAAAATACGTTAAGAGAAGTAGACCTTGTCTTATATGTGATCGATGCAACTGAATCTTTTGGTCCAGGTGAAGAATTTATTATAGAACGCTTAAAAGCATCAGGAGCTAAGACTTTTTTAGTTATTAATAAAATTGATCAAATTCATCCTGAAAAACTATTAGAAGTCATTGATTTGTATCGTACGAAACTTGAGTTCCTAGAAATTATACCAATTTCTGCTCTGCAAGGTAATAATGTTGATACATTATTAGAGCAAATTATTAGTTATTTAGATGAAGGACCGCAATATTATCCAAGTGATCAAGTTACCGATCATCCAGAACGTTTTATTGTGGCGGAGTTAGTTCGTGAAAAAGTGTTACATATGACCCGTGAAGAAGTGCCGCACTCAATTGCAGTTATGATTGAACAAATTAAACGTAGGGAAAATAGTGACACCGTCTATATCGGTGCGACAATTATTGTGGAGCGTTACTCACAAAAAGGTATTGTTATTGGAAAACAAGGTAAGATACTAAGAGAAGTGGGTAAACAAGCTAGAGCGGACATTGAGGCATTATTGGGCTCGAAAGTATTCCTCGAGCTTTGGGTTAAAGTCCAAAAGGATTGGCGTAATAAAGCTACTCATTTACGGGATTATGGCTTTAGGGATGATGAATATTAAAAAAATGGGCTTTTTTATTTTCTCACTTTAACAATGGCTGTGCGAATAGCCATTGTTTTTTGATCTCACAAACAATTATAATAAATATATGTTGTAAAAAAGAAAGCAATAGTAGTTCTTTACTTTAAGATTTTCCATTGGAAGTATGTTCATTGATTTTAGCTGCTATTACCTTGTTCAAACCTAAATGTCTTACAAAACGCTCATGGCAGTGCGATCTACTTCGCCAGCAACAAACACGAAAGTGGCGTTTGCTTTTATCTTGCTGACTCTTCATTCACTTTGTTCTGGTTTTTTAAATATTTGTTGTAAGAATGATTTTATACTTGAGTATCAGCAGTACCCAGCGGGCGAGTCATGCGGAGACTCCCATGGGACGTAGTGGCAGAGCCGAAATCCACTAGCGAAGCTAGTTAGTTCGGCGCCACCCCATAGGACGCGGAGCATGATTTTCGGTAGCGACGAGTAGAACTCCGCATTCCAGCGTTAGCGAAATTCCATACAAAAATCAAAAAAAACGCGTTGTCAAGCAAATTAAATTAGTAATTATTCCATAACATGAATTGTGCAAACTAGGGTCATGATAGTGATAAGATGTGTTTTAAATGTTATCTTCAAAGAAAGGTGGAATCTGTTGTGCTCGATTTTTCTTGGAAAGTTTTTTCGATGACTGGAAATGTTGACATGTATTTGTTAATGAAAGAAATTGAACGAGATTCAGATCAGCAATTCGAACAAGAAATAACATTACTTAATGAGGATTTTAACTCACCTCCTAATCATTAAGCTCGTATTTGCACCATGTTGTTTAAAGTGGTGATTGATTATGTTACAAAAAGTAGAAGGAATTGTTATTCGTTCCTCTGACTATGGAGAAACAAATAAAATTGTTACTTTGTTTACGAAGGAATTAGGAAAGATTGGGGTTATGGCTAGAGGGGCTAAAAAACCGAAAAGTAGGGTAGCTTCTATATCGCAGCTTTTTATTCATGGTCAATATCTTATACAAAAAAGCCAAGGCTTAAGTACATTAAGTCAAGGTGAAATTATTAATACGTATAAATCTATTAGGCATGATTTATTCTTAGCAGCATATGGGAGCTATATGATTGAGTTGTTAGATCGACTTACAGATGAAAAAGAAAAGAACCCGTCGCTATTTAATCTCATTCAACAAATGTTATTTTACTTGGATGAAGGAGTAGATCCAGAAGTATTATTAAGTATTTATGAAATGAAAATGTTAGACCAAGCAGGGGCAAAACCACAAATAGATGCTTGTACTAGCTGTTCTCAACCTAATATCCCTGTAGCCTTTTCGATAAAAGAAGCAGGTTTTTTATGTGAGAAATGCCGTCACCTTGATGAATACGCCTTCATGATAAACGAAAAAACGGCTAAATTATTACGCCTATTTTATTATATGGATATGGAACGATTAGGGGTTATTTCTTTAAAAGAAACAACAAAAAAAGAAATTAGAACAATTATTTCGACGTATTATGATGAATATGTAGGAATTGCACTAAAATCAAAGAGATTTTTAAATCAACTCGAAAAATTAGGTCCGCTTTCTCCAGAAAAATAAAGAGCAGAATTAAAATCTGCTCTTTTTTTCTTATAAATTGGACTTTAAACGTTTAAGAATCTTTTGATAATCATCTTCGTCTAATCCTGGTACAAACATTTCTGGTTTTGGTTCAAAATCAGGAATAGGTGCGCCTTCGGGTGTTCCATGAATGACGCGAAGCTGCTCACCTGTTTCGGGATTTTTACCTTTCCAGATTTGATTAATATCCCGATATTCCGCTTCACCCCAAGTATAAAGGACGTTGTATAAGCCTTGGTCCATATATTTTCTTGCATGGTCAAAAGAATGATTGTCAGGGCGTGGTACAGGAAGCATCTTCCCTATTTCAACACCGGTCGCTACTTCAATAGCTTTTGCGTAAGCAATAATATGTGTGCCTCCACGAACGAGAAGGTAGCCGCAGAGCTCTCTTGCTGTTGGATTAGTTGTCATTTCATATACACGCATTTTATGAAGTCTTGCTCCGATTTCAAGACAATAATTATGCAATAAGTCTTCTACTAAAGCACCGCTCCCATGCACATAACTACCGTTCCATGGGTTCCCCATGCCGTCACCAGGAAAAGCAGTCTGTGCTGTAGTCGTAAAATGATAGGAGTACCTTTTATTTTTGCCGATTTGTAGAGGAGCTGAATCAGGTGTACCTGGGTGAGTATTACCATATGACATGAGATTAATTGTATTTGCGACCAATTCTACATGGCCAAATTCTTCAGCGGTTATACTGGCGATTAGATCATAAAAGGGTTTATATTTCTTTTTTCCGCGAAAATTAAAAGATTGGAACATGTAATTATTTAATGTGGACATTTCGCCAAATTCTCCACCTAATAACTCTTGTACAATAGAGGCACCGTCAATATCCCCGTGTTCCGGAACCGGTAAGTCAATCGCGAGTTTATTAATACGTTTCATCATGTTTGTTCAACCACCTTTCTGAACAGATTGATTGGATGACTATGATTTCTTGACAGGAAAAAACCAAATAATTTCTTGAGTACGGATGTAAAAAGGGGTGTCACCCATCTCTACAATAATATGGTCAGGGTAAACATGAGTTAGTTGACCTCTAACTGAACCTTGAGTTGTTTGAACACCAATTGTTGAATTTTCTAGGTTTGATAGGTTTTGATAAACATAAGGATCACTTAATCTCCAGTCTAACTCGCTACTCATCTTAACAACTCCTTATTTGAATATTTATCATCCCTATAAGTTTATATAAAACGGCTTTTCCAATATTCTTTGAATATCAATTAATTTATTATTGAAGGGTATCATTGACTTTGGAATATTATTTATATAAAATATATATACTACGTATGATGCGAAGAAAGAGAAGAGTACTTATTGTTTATTTATGAAAGCGAACCTAGGATAGTGGAAGCTAGGGCATAAAAGCAATAAGGAAGGCACTCTGGAGCATAACGGAAAAAGTGATTTGCGAAGTGCTTTCGCAAATAAGTAGGGTGGAACCGCGGGAAACTCTCGTCCCTATGCTGGAAGAATCAGCATAGGGACAAGAGTTTCTTTTGTGTTTGATGACTTCCATTGTTATCCATATTTTCATGTGATGTGAGAACTGAAGGAGGAAAAGCAATGAATGTACAAACGATGATTTTAACATTGCAGGAGTTTTGGTCAAAACAAAACTGTATGATTTTACAGGCGTACGACACGGAAAAAGGAGCAGGGACGATGAGTCCTTACACGTTACTGAGGACGATTGGTCCTGAGCCATGGAATGTCGCTTATGTGGAGCCTTCAAGGAGACCTGCAGACGGGCGCTACGGTGAAAATCCTAACCGCTTATATCAACATCACCAGTTTCAAGTGATTATGAAACCATCGCCACTTAATATTCAAGAGCTATATTTAGATAGCTTACGTGCACTTGGAATTAATCCACTTGAACATGACATTCGATTTGTTGAAGATAACTGGGAAAATCCGACTTTAGGCTGTGCGGGACTTGGCTGGGAAGTTTGGTTAGATGGGATGGAAATTACCCAATTTACGTATTTTCAACAAGTAGGGGGTATTGAAGCAAGTCCTGTATCAGCTGAAATTACATACGGACTAGAACGCTTAGCCTCTTACATCCAAGATAAAGAAAATGTATTTGATCTTGAATGGGTAGAAGGGTTCACGTACGGAGATATTTTCAAGCAACCTGAATACGAGCATTCAAAATATACGTTTGAAGTTGCTGATGCAGACATGCTATTTGGACTTTTTAATACGTATGAAGCCGAAGCGAAACGAGCTCTTGATGAAAACCTCGTGTTCCCAGCTTACGATTATATTTTAAAATGTTCACATGCCTTTAATTTATTGGACGCCCAAGGAGCTATATCGGTGACAGAGCGAACGGGCTATATTGGTCGAGTCAGAAATTTAGCGAGAACGGGTGCGAAGTTATACTTTGATGAAAGAGAAAGATTAGGGTTTCCTATGTTGAAAAAAGAGGAGGCTGAATCATGACGACACGTGATTTTTTATTAGAAATAGGATTAGAGGAATTACCGGCACGATTTATTACGGATTCTATGAATCAACTAGAAGAAAAAGTAACGACATGGCTGAAAGAACAGGAATTATCCTTTAATAAAATTGAGTCTTTTTCTACACCGCGTAGGTTGGCTCTTCTGATTCACGGTTTAGAAGAAAAACAACCAGATATTGAAAAAGTAGCCAAAGGGCCAGCAAAAAAAATTGCTTTAGACAAAGAAGGGAACTGGTCTAAAGCAGCACAAGGGTTTGCAAGAGGGCAAGGTGTTGACGTTTCTGAATTATTTTTCCAAGAGCTTAAGGGTGTAGAATATATTTATGCCAACACAAGAACAATTGGAAAAGAAACCATTCAATTGCTACAAGAAAACCTTCAAGACTTAATTTTGACCTTGCATTTCCCTAAAAATATGCGCTGGCATACGTATCAGCTACGTTACGCTAGACCGATTCAATGGTTAGTTGCTATATATGGTCATGAGGTTATTCCGTTCTCTATTGAAGGCGTACAAACCGCTCAAGTAACGAGAGGACACCGTTTTTTAGGTGAGGAAACGACAATAAATAATCCAAGCTCCTATAAAGAAGCCCTTAGTGCTCAATATGTTCTAGTCGATCCCAAAGAACGTAAGGGAATCATCGTTAGCCAAATTAACCAAATAGCGAAGCAGCAACAATGGAACATTCCGATTTCTACGGAGCTACTTGAAGAAGTGAATAATTTAGTTGAGTATCCAACGGCACTATTTGGTCATTTTGATGAAAGCTTTTTACAGTTACCTAAGGAAGTATTGATTACTTCTATGAGAGAGCATCAACGTTATTTCCCCGTTGAAAATGAACAAGGTGAACTTCTGCCATATTTTGTGACAGTTAGAAATGGAAATGATGCACATCTTGAAAATGTAGCGAGAGGAAATGAGAAGGTTCTTCGTGCGAGGTTAGCCGATGCAGTATTCTTTTATGAAGAAGATCAGAAAACACCAATTGAAACTTTCTTACAAAAGCTTAAAAATATCGTCTATCATGAAGAGTTAGGATCAATTGCAGATAAAGTCAAAAGGATTGAGAACCTGTCAGAGAAGTTAACAAAAGCTCTCTCTTATGATAAGGACTACACAGAGCGAACATTAAGGGTTGCAAGCATCGCTAAATTTGATTTGGTTACACAAATGGTCAACGAGTTTACAGAGCTTCAAGGAAAAATGGGTCAGAACTATGCGGAGCTCGCTGGTGAACAACAAGCAGTTGCTTTAGCAATCAACGAGCATTATCAGCCAAGGTTTGCTGGAGATCAAACACCAACGACAAAAGAGGGAGTTGTCGTAAGTATTGCCGATAAAATTGATACGATCGTTTCATGTTTTGCGATTGGATTAATTCCGACAGGCTCACAGGATCCTTATGCATTAAGAAGACAAGCAACGGGAGTTTGTCAAATTATTCTAGAGCACGAACTCGCCATCTCATTGGAAGAATTAGTTGAATGGAGCTTAGCGGATATGGAAGCTAAAGGATTATTAAAGCGTCCAAAAGCAGAGGTTCATGAAGAATTAGTAAGTTTCTTTAGGCAAAGAGTGAAGTTCTTGTTACAAGAAAAAGGTATTCGTTATGATGTCATTGATGCTGTTATTGAAACGTCAAATTATATCACGATTTTATTAGCGAAAGCCCACGTTATTATGAATCACTTAAAAGAAGAAGATTTTAAGCGTTCGGTAGAAGCGTTAAGTCGTGTAACCAATATATCTACGAAGTATCAAGGGGAAGTAAGTATTCAAACGGATAAATTCCAGAAAGAGCAAGAGAAAGCACTTTATGATTGCTATATCGAATTACAAACATCTGTTGAAACGGCGATAAAAGCTCAAAAACATGAATCCGTCTATCAGCAGTTAGCGGATACACAAGACGTCATTGATGCTTATTTTGATCATATCATGGTTATGGATCAGGATGAAGAAATTAAGCAAAATCGTTTAGCTCAAATGAAAGCATTCGCCAATGTGATTCAATCTTTTGCAGACTTCCAAAAGATCGTATTTAATTAAAGTTTTTTTCTGAACAGAAAGGAGTTTGTGCAAACCTTTCTGTTCTCTTTTGTAATTATTCCAATGATGGTGGTGAAATCATGACCGAGAAGGGAAAGAAACAATCTGTCGTTTATATTGTCTCTGACTCCGTAGGGGAAACGGCTGAACTAGTTGTTAAAGCAGCGGCAAGTCAATTCCGTGATGCTGGTTTAGAATTAAGAAGAGTCCCTTATGTGGAAGATAAACAAACCATTGCAGAAATTGTACGATTGGCAGCTGATGCCGATGCGTTGATTGCCTTTACGTTAGTCGTGCCAGAAATTAAAACATATTTACTTGATGAAGCACAGAAGGTCGGGGTCGAAACGGTAGATATCATTGGTCCTATGCTTAGTCAAATTAGTCATCTTGTGAAGACGAAGCCAAGATATGAACCTGGCCTTATTTATCGACTAGATGAAGACTATTTCCGAAAAGTTGAAGCGATCGAGTTTGCTGTTAAATATGATGACGGTCGTGATGCAAGAGGGGTAGTCAGAGCAGACATTGTTTTAGTAGGGGTTTCAAGAACTTCGAAAACACCGTTATCTCAATATTTGGCTCATAAGCGTTTAAAAGTGGCCAACGTCCCGTTAGTTCCAGAAGTGAAACCGCCGGATGAACTATTTAAAGTGTCCGCTAGTAAATGCATCGGGCTTACTATTAGTCCAGAAAAGCTCATAGACATTAGAGCAGAGAGATTAAAGGCTCTTGGTTTACAAGCAGAAGCGGCGTATGCTAATATCGATCGAATAAAAGAAGAGCTGAAGTATGCAGAAAAAATTATGGAACGGATTGGATGTCCAGTTATTGACGTCTCCAATAAGGCCGTAGAAGAAACTGCTAATCAAATATATAGTATGTTTCAAAAGAGACGATATAGTTAATAATTCCAGATGTCTGATAAGTTAATACTTTTTACTAGTCTTTTCTACAATTTATGCGTATAATAAGAAATTGTGTTGCTATTTTTTTATGACAATAATCAGGAATATTTTCGAAAAGAACAAATAAATTTAAAAAGTCAAGGTTTTTTATCAAATTTTTGGTAATGATAGTAAAAGAAATACGGATTTGACCGTTTATTTTTACTGTTCATGTAGAAGTACTAGACCTTCGACAAAAATCAACGTAATTCTTTTTCGGAATAGCAGGAAAAACGAAGGAGATGTTGAATTATTTATTATGGAGAATTTCGACAAGCACATTTATGTTGATGCCGATTCATGTCCCGTTAAAAATGAAGTGATAAGAGTAGCGGAAAAGCTGGATATACCTGTTGTTTTTGTGTCCTCTTATGCACATGAGCTCACCCTACCATCTTTTGTGAAAAAGGTAACCGTGGACGCTGACAAGGAGGCGGTAGATTTATACATTATTAACCACATCCATATAGGTGATATTTGTGTAACTCAAGACCACGCATTAGCCTCGTTACTTTTAGCAAAAGGAGTTTTTGCTTTATCTCCTAAAGGCTATGAATTTAAAGAGGAAATGATTCAGCAGCTTTTAGATTACCGTTTTTTTTCTCAAAAAGTACGAAGAATGGGAGGTAGGACAAAAGGCCCTAAAGCCTTTACGAAGGCGGATCGACAAAATTTCACGTATTCCTTAGAGAAAATCATAAAAAATAGCAGGAATATAAAAGAAAATAGCGAAAAAATATAAGACTTACAATGAATTGGTGATGACGATGGTCAATGGTCGAATTCCTGAAGAGGTCGTCGAGCAAATTCGACAAAGCTCGGATATAGTTGAGGTCATTAGTGATTTTGTTCAATTGAAGAAGCAAGGGAAGCAATACACAGGACTTTGCCCTTTTCATGGAGAGAATACACCATCTTTTTCGGTTTCTCCAGACAAACAGCTATACCATTGCTTCGGATGTGGGGCTAGTGGAAATGTTTTCTCTTTCTTAATGAACCATGAGAATTATTCCTTTTTAGAGACTGTACAAAAATTAGCAGAGCGTTCTAGAATTGAGCTCCCAGAAAATGTTCAGTCAACAGATGTGGTTAAGAATCAGCCTTATCAGGTTATGCTTGATGGACATGAGCTAGCAGCTAAATTGTATCATCACATATTACTGCTCACTAAAGAAGGGAAAAAGGGGTTAGAATACGCCACAGATATTCGAGGTTTTACGAAAGAGCAAATTGAGCATTTTCAGATTGGCGTTGTGCCTGACCGCTGGGATACATTAGTGACCGTTTTTAACAAGCGAAACCTTGCTCTTAACCAAATGGTCATAGGTGGATTGTTAGGTACACAAGAATCAAGTGGAGATTATTATGACCGGTTCCGAAATCGATTAATGTTTCCAATATGGAATGCTCAAGGGAAGGTCGTTGGCTTTAATGGAAGAAGTTTAGGTGAGGATAAGCCCAAATATCTCAATAGCCCAGAGACTCCTATATTCCATAAGGGTCAGACACTATATGCATTTCATCTAGCTAGAAGTGAGATTAGAAAATCGAATACTGCGATCCTTTTTGAAGGAGCCGTCGATGTAATCGCGGCATGGGGGGCCGGTATTCAACACTCGATTGCTACGCTTGGAACAGCCTTATCGCAGGAACAAGCAAAACGTATAAGACGAAATGCTGAAATGGTGACCATTTGTTATGATTCAGATAAAGCTGGAATTGAAGCGGCTTTCAAAGCGTCTCAAATCCTAGAAGAAGTTGGATGTAACGTAAAAGTCGCTTTAATGCCAAATGGTTTAGATCCCGATGACTACATCAAAAAATTTGGAGCTGAACGCTTTAAAAATGACGTATTAGGGGCAAGCTTAACAGTAATGGCATTTAAAATGCACTATCTACGAAAAGGTCGGAATTTACAGGATGAGTCCGAACGATTGCAATATATCGATTTGGTTTTATCAGAAATTGCGAACCTCCCACGTGCAATTGAACGCGATCATTATTTAAGGCAAGTGGCAGAAGAGTTTTCTTTATCATTAGATGCTCTTAAGCAAGAACAATATCGTCTTTACCGTGAAGGCAAAAAACAAACGACTCCAGTCCATGCGAAGACTGAGCAAGGTGTTAAGTTAGAGAAAAGAAACTTTGAGCAAAAGAAACTATTCCCTGCTTATCATAATGCCGAACGCCTATTACTTTCTCATATGATTAGAAATGAAGAGATTGCAGAAAAAGTACAAGAGCGAATTGGTGGGCACTTTAATGTAGATGAACACCACGCGATTGCTGCTTATCTATATGCTTTTTATGGTGAAGGACTTGAACCAAACCCAGGTGCATTTATTCAAAAGATAAGTGATGGACGAATTCAACGACTTGCATCCGAAATAGCGATGCTAAAAATCGATGAAGATTGTTCAGAACAAGTAATTGAAGATTATATTAAACAGATTGAAAACTATCCAAAATGGGTAGAGATTCATAAAAAGCAACTAGAACTAAAACATGAACAAGACCCACTAGTTTTTGCAAAACTACAAATGGAAATTATTAAGATGAAAAGAGAGCTACAATCTTCATCTTAAAAAAGAAGCATCGTTTTGAACAATGGAAGGAGGGGATCGAATGGCAGATAAACCATTACGTCCGTTAGCGGAGGGTGAGTTGTCGATCGATCAAGTGAAAGAACAATTGGTGGAGCTAGGGAAAAAGAGAGGTTCGCTTAATTATGTAGAAATTACAGATAAGTTAGCTAGCTTTGACCAGGATTCTGACCAAATGGATGAATTTTTTGAATACCTTGGAGAGCAAGGCGTTGAAATTATTAATGAAGGTGAAGATGGACCTTCCATTCAACAGGTTGCTAAAGAAGATGAAGAGTTTGACCTTAATGACTTAAGCGTGCCACCTGGAATTAAAATAAATGATCCAGTTCGTATGTATTTGAAGGAAATTGGTCGTGTACCACTATTATCTGCTGATGAAGAGATAGAGCTTGCTAAACGTATCGAGCAAGGTGATGAAGAAGCGAAGAAACGTCTTGCAGAAGCAAATCTACGTCTTGTTGTATCCATCGCCAAAAGATATGTTGGCCGTGGTATGTTATTCCTAGACCTCATTCAAGAGGGAAATATGGGTTTAATTAAAGCTGTAGAGAAATTCGACTATGATAAAGGTTTCAAATTCAGTACGTATGCAACGTGGTGGATTCGTCAGGCCATCACACGTGCTATTGCTGACCAAGCCCGTACTATTCGTATACCCGTTCATATGGTTGAAACAATTAATAAGTTAATCCGTGTTCAGCGTCAACTTTTACAAGATTTTGGTCGTGAACCAACTCCTGAAGAAGTTGCTGAAGAAATGGAATTAACACCAGAAAAGGTACGAGAGATATTAAAAATTGCTCAAGAACCCGTTTCGCTTGAAACACCAATTGGAGAAGAAGATGACTCTCATTTAGGTGATTTCATTGAAGACCAAGATGCTTTAGCTCCATCTGATGCAGCTGCTTATGAGTTATTAAAGGAACAGCTTGAAGATGTATTAGATACACTAACCGACCGTGAAGAAAACGTATTACGTCTTCGTTTTGGATTAGATGACGGCCGTACTCGTACGTTAGAAGAAGTCGGAAAAGTATTTGGTGTAACGAGAGAGCGTATCCGCCAAATTGAAGCAAAGGCTCTGAGAAAACTACGTCACCCAAGCCGAAGCAAGCGTTTAAAAGATTTCCTAGAATAATCAAACAGGACTTTCTCTTATGAGAAGGTCTTTTTTTTGATATTCCGTTCCTCTTTCCATTTATTTTACTGTTAATTCTTTACTAATGCAAATTAATCTAGAAGAATTTTTAATAATTTAACAAAAAATTCTGATTTAATCAGAGCAAGTTAAGCAAATTCAAAGCAAAAAAACTTGAAATCAAGCAAAGCACCTCGAAAGAATTAAGCAGAATAGAAAGGCAATTGAATGGCAAATGCTAGCTGGAGTGGAGATGAGTCTCTAAAAAAGAGCTAGGAAGCCCGAGCAAAGCAACTAGTAGTATTTTCGATGAAAATTAGGGTATGCTATAAATAATTGTCAATATTCTATTTTTAAAAAGATTGACAAAAAACGCAAATAATAACGAATGGCTTTTCTTTAATGCTTTTTTCAAGTACAATAAGAGGGGTATTTCTTGGCAATCTACATAAGATGTCAAAATTATGAATGATGTTTATTGGCAAAGGAGGGTGACAACATGAGAGGAAGACCTTTAATTCCATTCGCGGTTATTGCGATTGTTGGTCTCTTATTGATCACAGTGCTTTCATTCGTTGGTTTAAATCAACGTGATGCAATGCAAGAAGACGAAGATGGTAATGGTGGAGAAGAAGTAACTGAATTTGATGATCCAGTAGCTGCTGGAGAAGAAATGGCTCAACAAAGCTGTATCGGCTGTCACGGTGGTGACTTATCAGGAGCTGGTTCAAATCCTGATTTAACAAACCTAGATTTGACACATGATGAAGTAGTTGATGTTATTTTAAATGGACAAGGTGCAATGCCATCTATGACAGATAATGAAGTAGAAGCGGACGCTATTGCCCAATATATTATGACCTTAAACGAATAATGGAAAAAACGAGAGTGTTGATAACTCTCGTTTTTTTTTGCTTTTTCTTGCTTGAAATTAGGAGAGTCGGTAAAATGAGAAGAGACTTTAATGAAAGAGTAGGTTAGAAAATGAATGAATATAAATTATCTGAACGTTTACTAAAAGTGGCGCAATTTGTCCCAAAAAGCACAAAGGTTGCCGATATAGGCTCCGATCATGCTTATTTACCGAGCTATTTAACAGTCAGGGATACTACGCTTTTGGCGATTGCAGGTGAGATAAATGAGGGACCTTATCAAAGTGCAAAGAAACAAATAGAGCGCTTAGGACTATCTAATAGAATTCAAGTACGCAAAGGAAGCGGACTAGCTGTTATTGAAGATTCTGATCAGGTTGATGTTATTACAATCGCTGGAATGGGAGGTGCTTTAATCACGTCAATCTTAGAAGAGGGCAAAGGTAAGCTAGGGCATGTAAAAAGATTGATTTTACAACCGAATGTAGGGGCTATATTTATTCGTGATTGGTTATTAGCGAATCACTGGTCTCTTATCGATGAAGTAATCATAGAAGAAGACGAAAAGATCTATGAAGTGCTAGTGGCTGAAAAAGGACATGACCTTATTTATGACGAAAATCGTGATGCGAAGCTATTACTTGGGCCATTCTTAATGAAAGAAGCTTCTTTAACATTTATTAAAAAGTGGACCAATGAGCAAAAGCACTGGACACAAATTTTACATCGGTTAGAACAAGCAAATGAGAGTGAAGATAATCAGAAAAAGAAAGCCGAGTTAAAGAAAAAGATTCAAATGGTACAGGAGGTAATCTGATGGCTACATATATACATGCCGCACATCTTGTGCAATTATTTGAACAATGGGCTCCGAAGTCGATCGCTGTTGAGGGTGACAAAAACGGCTTAATGATTGGTACATTAAACAAACGAATTAAAAAGGTAATGGTTACCCTTGATGTATTAGAGAATGTCATGGATGAGGCGATAGCTGAGAACGTTGATTTTATATTTGCCCATCATCCATTGTTATTTAGACCGTTAAAAAAGATTGATATTAACACAGCACATGGAAGGATTGTGGAAAAAGCAATCAAGCATGACATAACCATTTATGCTGCACACACTAACCTTGACATCGCCGAGGGAGGTGTCAATGATATGATGGCAGAAGCCCTACAACTGAAGGATTTGGAGGTTTTGGCACCTACACAAAGTCACGAACTAATAAAAGTAGCTGTCTTCGTTCCGGAATCTCATGCTGACCAGGTACGTAATGCCCTTTCAGATGCAGGAGCAGGTCATATTGGGGCATATAGTCACTGTACATTCAATACAAACGGAACAGGAACATTTAAGCCTGAACAAGGTACAAATCCTTACATAGGCAGTATCAATGAATTAGAACGTGTATCTGAAGTGAAGATTGAGACGATTCTTCCGGCATCTCTGACAAAAAAAGTCATACAAGCGATTTATCGCTCGCATCCTTATGAAGAACCAGCTTTTGATTTATATCCTCTTAAAAACAAGGGGAAAGAAATCGGATTAGGCAGAATGGGTGTATTGAAAGAAGAGATGTCTTTAGCCGCTTTTACTGAATATGTGAAGCAAGTATTTGATGTAGAAGGAGCACGAGTGGTAGGTGACTTACAAGGTCGTGTTAAAAAAGTGGCTGTTCTTGGAGGGGACGGAAATAAATATTTACAGACAGCCTTATTTAAAGGTGCTGATGTTATAGTGACTGGAGATGTTTATTACCATATGGCTCATGATGTGATGATGGAAGGCTTAAAGATCGTAGATCCAGGCCATAATGTTGAAAAAGTGATGATTCAAGGTGTTAAAAAGGTATTTGACCAATTCATGAATGAGCAAAAAGTAGATACGGAAGTCATAGCCTCTAAAGAAAGGACAGATCCATTTCAATTTAGGTAAAGGCACAAAAATAAGAAGCTGGGTCCCTGAGGGGCACAGCTTCTCTTTTTTATTTCTTAACACGTACTTTAGGTAAAATCTTTTCTAACTTGATGGTTGATTCATTTTGCCAAGTAGCCTCATTAGCAGGATCAAAGGCTTCTAAATATTTAATAACTTCACGCGTAATCGGTGTAGGTGTAGAGGCACCAGAAGTGACACCGACTGTTTCAACGCCTTCTAACCATTCAACCTTTAACTCGCTTAAATCCCCAATTCGATAAGCACGAGTGCCGGCGATTTGCTCTGAAACTTGTGCTAAACGGTTGGAGTTATTACTTTTCGGATCGCCAACGACAATGACAAGGTCACACTCTTTAGCTTGCTCAGCTACGGCTTCTTGTCTAACTTGTGTTGCCATGCAAATTTCATTATGAATTTGGGCGTGAGGATAACGCTTCATCGCTTTTTTCATAATGTCTGAAACATCCCACTGACTCATCGTTGTCTGATTGGTAATAATTAATTTCTCAGACTGAATGTTAAGTGCGTCGACATCTTCTAAGGATTCAACAAGGTGAACGGCATCAGGAGCAACACCGATAGCTCCTTCTGGCTCAGGATGACCCTTTTTGCCGACATAAAGAACATGGTAGCCTTCTTTCGTTTTTTCACGAATTAAGTCATGTGTTCTTGTCACATCAGGACATGTTGCATCCACAACAGTTAAACCTTTTTCTTGGGCTATCTTTCTAACTTCCGGCGAAACACCATGTGCGGTAAAGATAACGGTTCCTTTCTCAACTTGTTGCATAATCTCTAGTCGATTCGGTCCGTCTAAAGAAATGATTCCATCTTGCTCAAAAGCATCCGTAACATGCTGATTGTGTACAATCATTCCTAAAATATAAATAGGTCGTGGTAAATCTAAATTCTGTGCTGCCTGTCGAGCTAGCACCATCGCATCTACAACCCCATAACAATATCCACGGGGAGAAATTTTCAATACATTCATGACATGCCTCCTAAAATAAGAGCTCTTGTTCATTGATTTTTGTAGAACAAGATTTGTCTAGTTCGCCCTATATTATAATAGAGTTTGGTTCATGTGACAATGAATAAGTCTCATCCTTGAGCAAACAAACCGTCCGAATCCCCTTAAAAAGTGGAAAGGTATCATTCATTCAGTCAGAGTTTTGGAGTTGGGTGTATTTTAATCATGTAGGGACGTGTACTAGTTGAAATATGACAAAAAATATTAACATGGTGGAATAGAATCACAAAGCTTGGGGTGTTATACAAAACATAAAGCTTCCATCACAGATGGACTAAAAATATAACTAAGACTCTAAGTTCAATTAATAGGCAAACAAAAAGACACAATCAAAAGATAGTGTCTTCAAAATTTTGTATAAAAATTTGCCTATTTCCTAGAGGCTTTCATCAATTAAAGAACTGTCGATAAACTCATATGCTTGTTCTTCTGTCATATCATTCATCAGAACTAATTCACTTGCAATCATTTGTTTCGCTTTTTGTAAGTGATTACGATCTTGAATATGAAGACCATTAGAACGTTCGGTTTGTTTCTTAGAAAGAGAAGATATTAAATGAGCGGCATCGATAATACTACCCGATTTCAATAAATTTTCTGTGTCACGAGAGAAATGGCTTGTTGATGGAGGGCTATCTGGACCATTTTGTAAGGCTTCAATTAACTCTTCAAGCTCTGCTTGATCAATAACCTTACGTAACCCCGATTGTTCAATCCTATTTTCTGGTAGCATAAGCTTCACATCAACTAATGGGAAATGGAGAATAAAATACGAATGAGTTTCACCTAAAACATTCTTTTCTTCAATGTTCTCAATAGTTCCTGCTCCATGATAAGGATAAACAACATGATCACCGACTTTAAACATAGGCATTCCTCCAATTCCTGTAATATTCTTAGTATAACATAAAAAAATACAAAATAAAAATTTTACTATTTTGCTAAAGAAGTGTCAACAAAAAAATTACTGGAATTCTTATACATATAGCTTTGGTAACGGGATTCCAGCTTTCGTTGTATCACTATAGCGATGGGTGGAATCTGTTAGAACTTCAGAATTGACCGTATTTGTGTCGGCAGGATCTAGGTCTGACGGTTGCTCTGCAATGGTAGAAGGGACAATTTCTGATTCGGAAAGGGGATTTACTCCGTTGTTATCCATATTAAAGGCATTGGGGTCAAATTGATTTGCCATTTGACTTAGATCGTCATCACTTGAACGCATGATGCGCCACATAGTTGGTAAGTTACGAATTATCGGTCCGTATTGTCGGACCATGGGCATTACTTGTTGGGTCAAACCTAAAATTCGTTGAGAGTTATCTATTATCGTCGAGAATTTCAGGGAGCTACCTGCCGCTTTCGTTAACCCTGATGTGCCAACATTACCTCCACCAAGTCCCCCAAATAAGCGGGAGAGCAATCCACCTTGCCGGGCTGCACCTTGAGTCGCTGCAGCTAAGCCATAAGGTGCAGACCCACCCATAAACGGTGCACCACCCATTGCATTTGGGAGCATCATGGGAGCTTGCATCGGCATTTGCATAAATGGAGACATTGGGAATGCTCCTTGTAAGGGCATAGAGGTTAACGGCGGGCCGAAAAATCTGTCCATAAATTTATTCACCTCATTAGTTTATGCGAGTAATTCTATTATTATTAGTATGTAATCTACTTTAGATAGGTGCTTATCCAGAAATAGAAGGTAAATGTACCGAATCCAAGAACTTTATTCGCTTTTTAGGTTATAATTATGATAAAATAATCTATTGCAAAGCCAAACGGATGAAAGTAGGAAAAATAATGAGTATGAATAATTTTAAAAGGTTCGATTTAAAGCCTTATTTAATGGACGCTTTAAATGAGCAAAGAATTACAATGCCAACAGAAATTCAGGAGCGCTTAATTCCTGCGATTAGAAATAAACGTGATGTAATGGGACAGTCACAAACGGGAACTGGAAAAACATTTGCTTTTCTACTACCGATTCTTGATATGATTGATGAATCAAAGGATGAATTACAAGTCATCCTTACAGCACCAACTAGAGAGTTAGCGAGTCAATTATTTGAAGAAGTAAAAAAATTGATTGAACATGCCCCGGAGGAGAACGCGGTAAAAGCCAAATTACTTGTTGGAGGGACTGATAAGCTTCGTGCGATTGAATCTTTAAAGCAAGCTCCTCATATTGTTGTGGGGACACCGGGTCGGATTCGTGATCTTGTAAATGAACAAGCACTTCAAGTGTATACAGCTACAACATTAATTGTTGATGAAGCCGATCAAATGTTAGACATGGGCTTTATTGAAGATGTCGATTATGTCGCGGCGAGAATGGCTCCAGAATTACAAATGCTTGTTTTTTCAGCTACAATTCCTGAGAAGTTAAAACCATTTTTAAATAAATATATGGATAATCCTAAACATGTGCAGGTTGAACCAAAACATGTGACAGCATCTACAATTGAGCATCGTCTTGTAGCTTTAAGACACCGCGATAAATTAGATTTTGTCGCAGATTTAGCCTCTTCTCTGAATCCATATTTTGCGATTATTTTTGCAAGTACAAAGGAGGAAGCGGATGAGGTAACCAAGGCTCTTATCTCTAAGGGCCTCAATGTTGGTTGTTTACATGGCGGCTTAAAGCCAAGAGAGCGCAAACAAGTCATGCGCCAAGTAATCGAGCTTAAGTTTCAATTTTTAGTGGCTACAGATTTAGCAGCTAGGGGTATTGATATAAAGGGTGTTAGTCATATTATCAATTATTCATTACCGAATGATTTAGATTTTTATATCCATCGTGTCGGCAGAACTGGACGAGCTGGTGCAGACGGTATTGCTTATACCATTTATGATTTATCTGACCAACAAAAAGTAGAAAAATTAATTCAAAAAGGCATTACCTTCACTTATTATGATTTTAAAAATGGCGATTGGAAGCAATTAGATAAACCACCGATTGGTATGCCGGGTAAACGAGTGAACAAACGACAACCGGAAAAAACAAAGACTGAACCAAAAAGAAAGCAAGACGTAGCAAATACGGGCGGTAAAGCAAAAGCCAAGCCTAAAAAGGTGAAACCTGCTTATAAAAAGAAAGCACGATTTAAACAAGCTAAAGAAGAACAGCGTCAAAGAAGAGTCAAAAATAAAAAGAAGTAAATGTTGATAAAGGGGAGAGGAACGATGACTTTAAAGTTAGGCTCACATGTTTCCATGAATGGTAAAAAAATGTTACTTGGAGCAAGTGAAGAAGCGTTATCATATGGAGCAAATACTTTTATGATCTATACAGGGGCTCCTCAAAATACAAGAAGAAAACCGATAGAAGAGTTAAATATTGAAGCCGGTTTTGCACATATGAAGGAAAACGGTATGACGGATATTGTTGTCCATGCTCCTTATATTATCAATATAGGTAATTCGGTGAAACCAGAAACGTTTGAGCTCGGTGTCAATTTTCTTCGTTCTGAAATAGAAAGAACAGAAGCACTAGGATCCAGACAAATTGTTCTACACCCAGGTGCACATGTGCAAGCTGGAACGGACGCAGGAATTGCGAAGATTATTGAGGGTTTAAATGAGGTATTAACTGAGGATGGACCTGTTCAAATTGCATTAGAGACAATGGCTGGTAAAGGATCAGAATGTGGGAGAAGCTTTGAAGAGCTTGCTCGTATATTTGATGGGGTCAAAAGAAATGATCGTTTATCTGTTTGTTTTGATACTTGTCATACACATGATGCTGGGTATGATGTTAGAGGAGATTTTGACCAAGTCTTAAATCAATTTGACAAAACAATCGGTATTGATCGCTTGAAAGTGCTGCATATTAATGACAGTAAAAATGTTCAAGGAGCGGCTAAGGACCGACATGAAAATATTGGTTTTGGTCATATCGGTTTTGAAGCTCTTCATAAAATTGTCCATCATCCACAGTTAACCGAAGTACCGAAAATCTTAGAAACACCTTTTGTAGGTGAAGATAAGAAAAACAAGCTAGCACCATATAAATTTGAAATCGAGATGTTGCGTAGCGGAACTTTTGATGAAAACTTCCGAGAAAAGATGTTCCAATAAAACAGATGGATTATAAACAAATTAAAAGATACCGTTGTCTATCATTGACAGTGGTATCTTTTGATTTGTGGTTTAACATATCTTTAGGGTAACTAGAGGTATTTATTAAATTGCTGCATGAGCTGTTGAACAACACTTGCAACATGTGGGTCAACTTCAGTTTGCAAACGATGCAAAATGCGATGGATTTGCTCTGTATTCGCCACATTTATTTTTTCTGAATGGACAATGTGTAAGACATGTTCAGCCTGTTGTTGGGTAATGGGAATTTGATGCTGCTGTGCCAATTGAAGTAAATCTGAAGTTGTTAATGAATTAACTTTATGATTAACGAGCTGCTGCATAATCGGATTCATGTACAAAAAGCCTCCTCGTTGAAAAAAGATAATTAAGTATATGCAAATAAATAAAAATAAGAATAAAAAAAGGAAATCATTCCATTTATCGCGAATATCTGAAATGAGTGAAATGAAAACAAGAACGGTGTAGGTAGTTAAATCTTGGAGTAGAGATAAAGGGAGAGGCTTCATTTATGGATAACCAAAGGGTGAATAGTCAATTTGTCCCTAAGGACACAAGAAGAATGACGATTGAACCAACGAGTGATCAATATCCTTTTCCTCCTGCTGAGCTTTGGGAAATGGACCAAACAAATGATTTGAAATATATCGAAGAACTTGAAATTGCTTATATCAAAGTTGATACTCATTATCATGTAAAGAAATGGAACCAGCTTTTTTTAGATATTGTGGATATCACAAAATCTGAACTCATTTATGAACGGCTTAACACTTTAGCAGATCAATCTTTTTTAATGGAACGTATGTATGATTTATTAAACCAATCTCTCCAATCAAAGAGGGTGGAAGTCAATCACTATGAGGATAAAGAGACCATTCTCCATTTAAGAGCCTTACCAAATGAAGATTTATCGGCCGTATATATATTAGTAGAAGATCGATCTATTCAAAAGCAATTTGAGAACTTATTAACCTTTCATCACCAAATGGAAGCTGTTTCCCATATTGCTGCAGGTGTTGCACATGAATTGCGAAACCCATTATCGGTCATTAAAGGTTTTTTTCAATTAGCTCAATTAACCAATGAATACCAAAAATATTATGATACAATTCTTGCTGAATTAAATCGTATGAATGCCATCATTGAAGATTTTTTATCAGTATCACGAAGAAAGATGGAGCGGAAATTACAGTCGCCCGTTGAAATTTTACAATCGCTTGTTGAAATTATGAAGGCTGAATGCCTTTTACACAATGTTGAATTTTCAATGCACCTGAAGGAAACGGCTCTACAAATTAATGTGAATGAATCGATCATCAAACAGATTATGCTCAATCTGTTAAGGAATTCGATAGAAGCGTTTGGTAAATCAAATGATAAAAGAGAATTTGAGGTGAATACAGAAATAAATCGTGATCATTATGTTGTTTTCATTCGTGATAACGGAAAAGGGATGCCGAAAGAGGTGCTTCAGCAGTTAGGGAAGCCGTTCTTTACAACAAAAGCGCAAGGCACAGGCATTGGAATTCCTTTGTGTAAAAAGATGATTGAAGACCATGGTGGCACGTTTAAAATTGAAAGTACGTTTAACGTAGGAACAACGGTTATTTTGTCGGTTCCGTTATTTGAAGCTAATTGAATAAGCGTCTAGAATTGGTATATTCGCCTAAAAAATTGTATGATTTATCCAAGTAATATATAAATTTCTAGTGGAATAAGGTAATTATGGAGTATACAAGAGTAAATAAGAGTAATTTCAAGAATGAACTTGAATAGAAAGTTATATAAAGCTTTTTTTAGCGAGGTTGGATCAATAACCTTTCATATTAAGGTTGTAGAAAAGCGCTATATTCGTTAAGCTGTAACAGCTATATTAATGTTCTCTTAACGGAGGGATAAAATGAAAAAGCTCATATGGATTAGTGGCAGTGTGCTAGTGTGCCTATTAGTTGGAATTTTTGCTGTGCAAAATAAACAGCTTCAAAATAAATTGGTGGTAGCAGAAGAGAGAAATGAAGAACTTAAAATTGAGCGCGAAATGGCGGAAATGAAAAGTTATTTTGAAACGAAACCTATTGATTCCGAAATCGTGCTTAATTATGCATCGTGGGTGCAATCTAAGCAATTAGCGGAACAGCTATATAAAGATAGTAATGGCTTGTTTCAAAAAGAGTGGGGCCTTTTTCTAGGTGAATTAGCTCAGAAAAAGAATATTGACCCATATATTGTTTATGAACTTCTCAGAACGGAAACTGGAAATACGTTTGACCCTTCGCTGGTTGGTCCTGAAACAAAATACGGTCATGCTTATGGAATGGCTCAATTTATGAAAAATACGGCACCGTGGATTGCGGATATGGCTGGACTTGAATATCAAGATGAACTACTGTTTGATCCGCTTTATTCCATTCAGCTATCAATTGAATATTTAAGTTTTCTTATTGACAGATATGACGATTGGGATCATGCTTTAACAGCTTACCATCGAGGGATGTATGGTTTAGAAGCTTACATTGAGGAAAACGGTCATGCGGAGAGTGTCTATGCTGTAGAAATTCAAGATAATGCTAACCAATTTGAACAAATCGTTTTTAAAGATTAATAAATGTTTATGGTCAGTCACGATGAGGGGGAACCTTGTTGTGGCTTTTTCTTTGTGTGAAAGTGTACTTAGGATCGATAGTTTGTGCCTTGAAGTTAGCTGGTTGTTTGTGGGTAGCTAGAAATACGGTGGGAAAAAAACATTGGAATTACATGAGATATGCTTTATAATAGATTCAGCTTATAAATCGTAATGATTCTTAAATGAAGAGAAGAATTTGGAGGCTGACTTATGTCACAGTTACTAGAAGAACATATTGCTCCGATTGAAGTGGATGGATTGACCTTTCGGTATGGTCATCAAAATGTTCTTGAAAATATATCTATTAAAGTTGAAAAAGGTTCTTTCTTGGGTTTGGTTGGCCCAAATGGTTCAGGGAAGTCAACTTTAATTAAATTAGTATTAGGATTATTAAAAACAGATGTTGGCACTATTCGTTTGTTTGGGAAAGATTTAGTCAAATTTCATGAGTGGGATAAAATTGGATTCGTGTCACAAAAAGCAAATAGTTTTAATAGTGGTTTTCCAGCAACCGTTTTTGAGGTTGTTTCGATGGGGCTATTTGGTAAAATTGGCCTGTTTCGTTTCTTTAATAAAAAGCATAAGGAAAAAGTAATTGAAGCGATTAAAAGTGTAGGCATGGAAGATTATATGTATAAAAATATCGGGCAGCTTTCAGGTGGTCAGCAACAACGTGTCTTTATTGCTCGTGCGCTTGTAAGTGAGCCTGAGTTATTAATTTTGGATGAGCCTACTGTCGGGGTAGATACACAAAGTGTGCAGCAATTTTATTCGATGTTGAAAAAATTGAATAAAGTTAAAGAAATTACCTTGCTACTTGTTACGCATGACATTGGTGCAATGACGGATTATGTGACAGATGTAGCGTGTTTAAATAAGACCTTGCACTTCCATGGTCATTCTGATGAATTTATGGCGGATCCAGACCTTTCGAAAATGTATGGACATGATGTCCACTTGATTACACATAATCACGGAGGGCATTAAGGTATGATTGAAGCTTTTTTACGATATGATTTTTTACAAAATGCACTATGGGTTGGCATCATGGTTGGTTTCTTAGCACCGATTCTTGGTGTGTTTTTGGTTGTCAGACGCTTATCACTGATAGCGGATGCTTTATCTCATATTACCTTATCAGGAATTGCATTTAGCTTGTTGTTAGGGAAATCTATTCCTTTTTTTTCAATGCTTAATCCTTTGTATATAGGGATGGTGTTTTCTGTAGGAGGAGCATTGTTAATAGAGCGATTAAGAAATTCCTTCCGACATTATCAGGAAGTCGCCATTCCCATTATTTTATCAGGTGGAATAGGTCTTGGTGTTTTATTTATTTCGTTAGCTGATGGTTTCAATAATGATTTATTTAATTATCTGTTTGGTAGTGTGATGGCCGTAAGCCGTTCTGATGTTTGGACGATTTTATTCATTACTCTAGTAGTTAGCTTTGTTTTAGTTGTGTTTTATAAAGAGTTCTTTTTTCTAAGTTT
This sequence comes from Alkalihalobacillus pseudalcaliphilus, assembly GCF_028610675.1. Lineage (NCBI taxonomy): Bacteria > Bacillati > Bacillota > Bacilli > Caryophanales > Bacillaceae > Alkalihalobacillus > Alkalihalobacillus pseudalcaliphilus. The sequence continues at coordinate 893,770 of NZ_JAQQWS010000001.1, read as the reverse complement.
TGATGAGGAACAAGCTACCGTAAGTGGCTTAAATAGACGTTTTTTTCATATTCTTTTTATCGTAATGGTCGCCTTAGTAATAGCGGCATCTATGCGTGTGGTAGGGATTTTACTTGTATCATCATTAATGACTCTTCCCGTTGCAGCAGCGATTCGTTTTGCTCGTGGTTTTAAGCAAATGTTTATCTATTCAGTCCTATTCTCACAAATATCAGTGTTAAGTGGCCTTATGGCGGCTTTTCAGCTAGATATAGCTCCTGGTGGAACAATTGTACTAATAGCTGTAATCATCTTTATAGGTGCTGTATCATTTGAAAAAATTAAACATGGAAAAGTTGTACATCGCTTTATCGGACGAGCTGGTTAACAAGTTAGTAGGAGTCTGCACAGGACGACAAGGAGAAGAATCGAACTTTATTCAAAGACGCTAGCATCAAAGCTATTTCCGGTGTATCCTCCAAAAAAGAACACATCGATTAGCACAGGCCAAGAGAATGTCTGGGAGCATAAAGATGTATCCTTTAATTGGTGGTTTTTCATTCACTTTGTTCTTGTTCTTTTTCATATTTGTTGTAAGAATGATGTTGAACTTGAGAATGAACAGTGACACAGCGGACGAAAATATGAGGAGACTCCCGCGGGACGTAGTGGCGGGCTGAGATCCACTGGCGTGTGCCAGTTAGCTCAGCGCCACCCCGCAGGACGCGGAGCATATTTTTCGGTAGCGGCGAGCAACGCACCATGTTCGCACTTACTTTCATACAAAAAACTAGGCAAATTAAGAATATATTGTTATGATCAAAAAACTAGGAGTTATTAAAATGGAATGGTTAAATGAATTGAATTTTATTGAAAGAGGTGTGTTAGCTGGAATTATAATTGCCTTAATCGCACCGATAATTGGTTCGTTTTTACTAGTGAGGCGAGTTTCGATCATTTCAGAATCACTATCTCATATTACATTAACAGGAATCTCAGCAGGGGTGTTGCTAAGTAGCTTGTCTATTTGGAACCTTGAGGTTAATCCTTTATACATGGGTGTTGCATTTGCCTTAATTGGTTCACTTTTAATCGAAAAGTTAAGACAAGTGTATCCGCATTTTCAAGAACTAGCCATTCCTATTATTTTGTCTGCAGGTATTGGTTTAAGTGCGGTATTTATTAGTATTTCTAACAGTAGTACACAAGAATGGTACGCTTATTTATTTGGAAGTATTGTTAGTGTAACGGTAGAGGATTTACAATTTATTATGATTGCGGCACTTATCATTATTATAATTGTCATCGTTTTTTATAAAGAATTCATTTCGATCGCTTTTGATATAGAGCATGCCAAAGTTTCCGGGGTATCTGTGAAGCTTAGCAATTTTGTTTTCTCTTTTTTAGTGGCCTTAGTTATATCTTTATCGATGAAGGTTGTAGGTATCTTACTTGTTGGGGCTCTTATGGTTATACCAGTGGCAGCCAGTATCCAGCTTTCTAGAAGCTTCAAACATCTGTTATTTTTCAGTGTCGCATTTAGTATGATAGCTGTTTTAGCAGGTATCTATTTTTCTTATCATTTTCAGCTTGCACCAGGAGGGACTATTGTGGTGGCGGCTTTGTTGATATTATTTGCAGTTCTTTTCACAACGAAGAAATGGAGTAAGGTAAAAGTCTAATGATACATCCATATCGCACGGGAGGAATTTGAAATGGACATCAAAGAAGCAATGATTCGATTAAAGGAAAGTGGTTATAAGCATACGGGCAAACGTGAAGAAATGTTAAAGCTTTTCTCGGATGAAAAAAGATACATCTCGGCAAAAGAGGTATTAGAAGCAATGAACGATGAATACCCTGGTTTGAGCTTTGATACGATTTATCGAAATTTATCATTGTTTACGGATTTAGATATTTTAGAAACAACTGAACTTGAAGGGGAGAAGAGGTTTCGTTTTCGCTGCTCTACCGATCACCATCACCATCATTTAATCTGTCTAGATTGTGGCAAAACGGCCCATATCCAAACGTGTCCTATGGAAGGTTTACAAATTGAATCGCAAGTGCAGTTTTCAGATTTTGAGGTAACTGGACATAAATTCGAAATATATGGAAAATGTGGCCAGTGTCAATGATGAAAGTAGAATGGACTTTGCTCATTATATGTTCTTAAGAGGAGCACATAGCTAGCGGGCAAGTCATGGTGGAGACTCCCGTGGGAAATAGTGTAAGAGTTGAGAAGCAGTGGTGTAGTGGATTAGCTCAGCGCCAAGTGATTGTCTCGGAGCATGATTATCGGTAGTGGGATTAACGCTCCGCAAATGAGCTTTAGTCAATTTTTATAAAAAAAACCGCTTAGCTAAGCGGTTTTTTTGTCTTAAACTTTACTGGTTTCGCGTAACCAATCATTTACCCAAGCCTTGGCTTCCTGCCAATTATACGTTCGAATCACATTTTTTGGTGCGGCCAGTCTATTGTAAGGTGTATCTAATAAAATGACTGGGATGTCAAACTCTTCAGCTATTGCCACTGCATTGTCATGTTTATCCTCAAAAAAGATATCAATGTTGTGCTTGCGAACAGCCTCAATCTTATCATGTTTTCCAACCATTTCAATCTCATCATAAGGTAGTTTACTATTTGAAAACCATTGTTTTGTCGCATCAAACAAATGATTTCTCCGAGCGGTAATGTAAATAAGGGTATGATTTTGGGACCATTCATGTATCGTTTCTTCAGCATCAGCAGCCATTTTTGCCTCAAGGTAAATATTCTGCTCGTTTAGTTCCATCCAATCCCAAAACTCATTCGTAGTAATGTTAAGGACAGAAGTTAAGTCATATTCAGTTAAATCATCTAAATGTAATGTTTTATTAAAATCTCGGTTTAAATAAGGAATAAAAGTAGCGGGATCAGTTACTGTTCCATCAATATCTAAGCCAAAGCGTTTTTTTTCTCTCATGGTTTATCACTCCACTTGTATTTTAAAGCATTCCTAATCTCATGTATGAATGAACTCCTAAAAGCCAAATCGTAAAAAATCTCAACAAAACTGTTTGAGGCAAGTTCTTTCTACTGTTAAAGAGAAGGGGCAAATGCTTCATTAAGTTTTCTCTTCATACCATACATGATTTTTGCTAATAGGTCTAGCTTTTCCTAAGTATGCAAAGATTGTCTGCGATAAATAATTAATTCTGCGTCATACTAAGAAAGCTCCTCTATTATGAAGAAAGTGAGGGATTTTGATGGATGAAAAAAAAGAATATCCAACCGATCCGGTACGACTCGTAGATGAAAACGATCCATCGTTAACTTTTTTGAACACAGACGCAGGTGGACGTCGTGACACTAGGTCAATTGAAAATGAAGAAGAGTCAAGTGAGTATCAGAATAGTGAAATAAATCAAAATCGTCGGGATGGTAGAGATTATAACGAGGAGACTGCAGCGGAGTATGCTGCATTAAATGGTATGTCGCCAGGTGGCCGTCCATTTGATGAAAATGAATATGTTGCTCGTGATAGTCGTCAAAACGTCGAATATGATGAAACGCCTGATACACCTGTTGGAGGAAGAGGGATGGGTACATTTGCATTTGTTCTGTCCTTCTTATCACTGTTCTTCTTGCCAGTATTGCTTGGAGCAGCTGGTATTGTGCTTGGTTTTGTGGCTCGACATTATGGAGCAAAGGCACTTGGTAATTGGGCAATTGGGATAGGTGCCGTTTCGATTGTTTTAAGTTTATTTTTCTCCCCATTTTTCTAAACAGTTAAACATTAGAGGAGCAATTGAGTTTTATGATCCAAAAGAAAAAGCATAGGCCCATAGGCTTATGCTTTTTCTAATTCACGTTGCTTGGCATAATGTTCTTCTGCAAGCTTATCAATTTCTATTTTTAGTTCTTCGACCATGGTTTCTTCCGGTACTTTACGAACTGTTTTACCTTTCATGAATAAAAGGCCTTCACCTCTCGCACCTGCAATACCGATGTCAGCTTCACGAGCCTCTCCAGGCCCATTCACCGCACAACCTAATACAGCTACTTTAAGTGGTGCTTTAATGGTCGAAATGTATTCCTCCACTTCATTGGCGATACTAATTAAATCAATCTCAATTCTCCCGCATGTCGGACAGGAGATTAGAGTTGCCGCGTTCGACGCTAATCCGAATGTTTTGAGAAGCTCACGTGCAACTTTTACTTCTTCCACAGGATCGGCACTTAGTGAAATACGCATTGTATTACCAATCCCCATGTTTAAAATAGCACCTAAACCTGCTGCACTTTTGACGGTTCCAGCAAATAATGTTCCACTCTCTGTAATCCCAAGGTGTAGTGGGTAGTCAAACGCTTTTGCCGCTTTTTCGTAGGCTTCAATAGCTAAGTGAACATCTGAGGCTTTCATTGATACGATAATATTATGGAAGTCTAAGTCTTCTAAGATTTTAATGTGATGTAAGGCACTTTCAACCATTCCATCTGCGGTCGGGTAGCCGTATTTCTCGAGAATTTTCTTTTCAAGAGAACCGGCATTAACGCCAATTCGAATTGGGATCCCTTTTTCTTTTGCTGCTTTTACAACGGCTTCAACCTTTTCACGACGACCGATGTTACCAGGATTAATTCTAATCTTATCTGCGCCACCTTCAATCGCTTTTAAAGCTAGCTTATAATCGAAGTGAATATCAACAACTAGAGGGATATTAATACGTGCCTTTATATCAGCAATTGCTTCTGCTGCTCTCATATCAGGACAAGCTACTCGAACAACTTGGCAACCAGCTTCTTCTAATCGATTGATTTCAGCGACAGTTGCTTCAACATCGTGTGTTTTGGTTGTTGTCATACTTTGAATAATAATTTCATCGTTTCCACCAATCGTCAAATTACCTACCTTGACGGGGCGTGTGTTTGTACGATGTGTTAGTGTGGTCATAGACCAATCGCTCCTTTTATACGAGGAATATGTCATTCGCTCGATTCAGTTACGATCTTATTTTATCAATGACTTAATTCATTTGGCAAGAAATATCTCACAAGAGCTTTAGTCACGTATCAATTCTTATTCGATTCGACTGTAAATGGTAAAAAATATAGGTTACCTCAATGATAAGAATATCTCATTACTCTTGATAGAGCGGGAACAAATACGTTTGTCCAATTTGGATTTTTTCAGCACTAACACCAGGGTTAAGCTCTTGAAAGTCAAAAATCACCTCTTGGATGGATGCGGAAATGGGACCTGTATGTAAATGTTCAACGATAGATAAGACGGTATATCCTGGTTCGACGATTACTTCCTGATAGGAAAGTGTGGAAGGTGATTCATGTTCTTTTTTCGGCTCATTTGCGTTATGTGCCAGTTCGCTTTTTTCAGCTGCTTCTACGGAACTGTTAGACTTAGCAGGTAATGTACCTACCGATAAATCGTAATAAATGCTAGTCAGGGTAATAAATGTTAGGATAATAAACAACAGTTTTTTCAATAGCATGTCCTCCTTTTATATAAAAGTGAACTTAGGGGGGAAAGGTTGTGCCTTGAAGTTAGTTGGTCATCCATCTTCCGATAGATGACTTAACAGGACACTGCTCCCTTTTTATGCGTGCGACTTCTCATGATGATGGAGTTGTAAACGACGAGCCAACTATTTATAAAGTCAGCCACTACTTCATCTTTGTTGGTGGCGGAGTGAATGGTGCTCCGTCAGGTGGGTTTTGTAAGACAGATCACATGGTTATAGTATATGTGAAGCGAATAACATTTATAACATAAATATTTCCAAAAAAATCGACTTCAAATGAGAAATGAAAAGAATAAGTTGTCTAGCTAAGGAGAACAAAGTCGTAATTTCCTTTTTTGCTACAGAGTTCCGGATAATAAAAAAGTCATTATTTTATGAATGAGAAAGTAGTAATGTGATGGAAATGATGAATTTGTAGGAATATGTATCTTGTTTAACAATTTTACAAATGATTTATCTTTGTAAATAGGTATAAAGACCCTTTTGTTTTGGTCTGGAAACGTGTTTTCTATAGTAGTAGGGTCAAATAAAAAGAGTTTGGTATTTGAAAAAAGGGGTCGATGGAATGATAAAGAGATGGAAGACGGCACTGATAAGTGTAATGATTTTTGCCTTATTATGGCCTACATTCGCATTTGCTGACGCAGTTCCAGGAGATGTAATTGTTACTTTAGGTCAGGATTTAAGTGCTGAACAAAAACAAAGTGTTTTAAGTGATATGGGCGTCAAAGAAGATGAAGTAGAAGTTATCTATGTGACTAATGAAGAAGAACATCAATATTTAGGGGAATATGTGAATGCAAGTACGATTGGCTCGCGGACGATTTCATCCTCGAAAATTACATTAGCTGATGCAGGAAATGGTATTACGGTAGAAACGAATAATATCTATTGGGTATCAGAGGGTATGTATGCTAATGCCTTAATTACGGCTGGTGTAGAGGATGCTGATGTCTATGTAACAGCTCCATTTAGTGTGTCGGGTACAGGGGCATTAACGGGATTAATTAAAGCGTATGAAATCGCTACGGATACGGTGATACCTGAGGAACAAAAGCAAGTAGCGAATGAAGAGATTGTAAAAACTTCTGAGCTTGGTGAGTCAATTGGTGTTGAAAAAGCGACAGAGCTGATGAATCGGATTAAAGAAGAAATTGCTGATAACCCCGTTCAATCTGAAGATGATTTGCGAGAGTTAATTAGACGGATTGCTGAGGAATTAGGGATTACTTTGTCTGATACAGAATTAGATGGATTGGTTTCGTTATTTATGAGAATGAAGGATTTGAATATAAATTGGGATCAAGTGCAGGATCAAATTTCAAAGGTAAGAGACAATCTTGGTGAGTTTTTGAACCAAGAAAGTACGCAAAATTTTATTGAGAAATTTTTGGGTTTTGTGAGCAGTGTGATTGACAGTATTAGAGATTGGTTTAGTTCTAGTAACTAGGAACAAGCTGAAGCAGAATGCAAAGGATTTATCTTTTGCATTCTTTTTTTGCGAAAAGATTAGAGCTGACGTTCCTTAATATTTGACTCTAAGGCAAACGGTCAAAAACACTTGGTTCTTAAATGTCGCTCTCTTTTTTTGATTGGGCTATTTGAGCGGTGCACTGATTCTTTTTTTTTTGAAAACTTCTTTCGAGCTATTTTCCAAAAAAGTGGCGGGGCAACGGCTTAATGTGAGTATCCTCAAAACCGCTGATGGATAAATAGCCACCAGGTAAAACATGAAATGATATTTGCTGGAAGCGGAACTTTGAATTTGATGTGTTTGTTCTTGCAAAATGACATTTAGTGATGGAGTTAATAAAGAATAATGTATCTTCTTAGAACTTTGTGTGTAAAGCTGTTATAATGATGATAAAGATTTTTTACATATGAAGTGAAACTTTACTTACATGAATTCCGTACATATAGAAAAAGGAGGTCGTGGCATGGAATGGCTTGATCATGCTGTAGTTGGATTTATTGTTATTTTACTTGGGACGTTATTTTTATTTGGAGAATTACTTGTACGTGCAAAAGGTTTGTTTGCGATATTAGGGACGGCCATAATGGGTACGTACTTTACCTACCATTTAAGCGGTGATATAGGTTATTGGGTTCTTCTTCTATACATTATTGGTTTACTTCTCATTATTTTTGATGGAAAGGTTCTTACGGATGGAACCGTTTCTATAATCGGTATTATTTTAATGATTGCTGGTTTAGCGATTCCATCTCCTGATTTAGTTTATGGATTTTTAGTTTCAATGGCCTTTCTAATTGGTGGATTTAGTTCGTTTTTATTCTTGAAAGTATTCCCATCTCGGAATATGTGGGCTAAGATGACGTTAAAAGATAAGTTATCGAGTGAAATGGGCTATAATTCCATTAACGAAGGGTATAAAGAGCTTGTAGGAAAACGAGGGAAAACACTCAGTCCTTTTCGCCCGACTGGTACAGTTGAGATTGATGGTGAAGGGTATAGTGCGACAAGTGGAAGTCAATGGATTCAATCAGGGATTGATGTGAAGGTCGTATCTGTTGATGGAACGAGAATCCTTATTAAAGAGCTTGATGAAGAGGAAAAAGCTGAATAACGAAAGAAACCTCGGTAACTATGAGTTACTTGAGGTTTTTTCTTTGTTAATGGGGTTGTTTATTAGGGCGGGTTGGTCGTGGTTTTGGGATTGGAACTTGACGAACGGCACCATATAACATACCTATACAAGCGATGATTAAAAGTAGTGCAGGGACTTCTACAAGCACTTCCATCCAACCGAAAAGAATAACAGGTAATGTAATTGAATAAGCACTCATCACCCAGAGATGCTTATATTGTAATTGTTTTCGTTTACCTTTCATGAGAAGGCCAACTAACCCTAGAAGAGTAATACCTAGAAATGTAGTACCTAACAAGCTTGCATAATTAAAAAAGCTGATAAGTGTAAGCATGATGGGCATAAAACCAGATAAATCGGCTAAGTGCTCGAGAATTTGATCCCGTGACATTTGATCAACGCCTAGTAACGTATAGGAAATCTCTTGACTTTGACCATCTGAAAAGGTGATTAAACCGTTTTGTAATAAAGCAACGCCATTCCCATATTCTAATATAGTCTGCTCATCTAATTCGTTTTGTGGGTCAACGATGAAATAACCTGTTGTACCTGAATGCTGAACAAAGGGTTCGCTTATTTCACTCACTAATTGATGTGAGGTAATGGAGAAGTCTGGGAGTTCCGATTCGACAAGTGCTTCAATCTGATTTAATTGATTTTGTAAGGTAACGCTAGAAACAATGATAAATGGTAAGAAAGCAATAAAGGTCATGACGGTTACATGAAAAAGCGATTTCGTAATTGGCTGTAACCGCGAATATGCTAACGCTTTAAAGTTGTATAAACATTTATAGAAAAACTTAAAAAAATTCACATGCTGCTCCTTTCTTTTATTTCACTTTAAAAGTAATCAAGTAGACCTTATTCATCATACCAAGCATTGTTACGGTTTGGAAGGTGTAGAGCTGGGATTCGCTTTTTAGTCACAAATCCGATAGTAACCGTTAATTTTTTTCAAGCTATTAGCAGCCAATTGGAGGATGACGGGTTGATGGATGAGTTTTCTTTCTTGTTCGATTTCAAGGATAATGAAGTGTCGACAAAGCATAATGCCATCTTGGTAAAAAGAATTCATCGGGTCAAATCCGATGATGTGACCGCTCAGTTGGATGAGTGAGCTTTTTTTGTTCCAAAACGTTTGGAAAAGCTGTTTTCTTTCTTTGGTATGCTTATCAAAAGCATGTTGGAAAGCTGATTCATTTCGTATAGCGACTTGATTAAGGCTTTGCGGTGCATCTTCAAATCGAGATAAGATATTCTCGTTGATATGCAAATTTTGATTATACGTCATATGAAGTTGGTTCATTGCCATGAAAAGTAGGGTCCCGGTATAATAAGCTAACTTTCGAACGTGAAAAAAATCTTGGTCATAACGGGTAATCTTAGTTTTATAATCTTTCATTCTCGCTCTAAATTTCTGCTCGTCAAGTTGTTGTAAGGCTAGTGTACCAACAAATTCAGCACCGCCCTCAATCAGTTCTGTTTTTATTTCCTCATCTAAAAATTCACCAATAACGCTTCTTCGTTTTTGACGTAATCCAAAGAACGTAGAAAGACTCTCTTTTTTACCCTCTAATACGGAGACTAGCTCTATATTTTCGATCGCTTTCATCCTAAGATTTTCCTCACTTGCTGGGTATTGTAACAGCAATAACTCGTTGGCATAACGCTTTTCATCTCGTTCTTTTTGAAATGCATGAAACATTTCGTGAACTAAATTAGAGGCTAAAACATCGTAATCCTCATTTAAACCGACAGAAACGTCCCATATTGCAACTAAGTGATTCTCAAATTCTATGACAGTATTCGCTAAAAAACGTTGGTCTTTCTTATAATATTGACCGTTATAGTAGACTTGGTCCTCATTATAAAGAGCAAAAGGGTATTGATGGAAATTGGACCATAATTGTGAAAAATTGATTTTTGCAAGACGAATCTCTACTTCTTGATAAAGGATTTCTAACATGTTTGATCCTCCGCGTCTTGAATGATACTTTGAATAGTAAGAATAAGCTCCTTTTGTCCAGAGAACATGACTCGGATGATTTGTTTATTTTCTAAGTATTGATAAGAGAATTGGAATTTACCTTCTTTTGGTAATAATTGCATGACCTTCTTTTGCCAATGTGTCGCGTGTTGAATAGTTGAGCAGGGAATATCTATGACCGTGCACATTTCAGTCTCTTGTATAGAGGAGTGATTTAGGAATTCAGATATAATTTTATTTTTTTCTTGTTCGATTTTTACTTCTATATCCGAATTATGAAATAAAGCTTCTAGATTTTCCTCAGTGAAGCGCCATTGGCCTCCAATTTTTGTCCCTTTGAGAAGACCATTTTTTAAATAGGTCCTTATAGTGCGAGAGGTTAAGCGTGTCATGGTGGCAATTTCATCAATCGTATAAAATGTTTTATTCATATTGGAACCTCCTATTTATTCATTTATTTTCATTTTATTTCATATAATTTCATATGTAAAGAGAGAATTATATGTAAATAAACATAAGCTTCATTGAGGTAAAAAACTCGTACTTGTCGTATGGGGAAGCTTATGATACATTATAAAAAGAGTTGGAAATAATTAATTTCAAAGAAAGTATTGTCAAATTTTTATTATCGTGATATTATAGTTCTTGTCGTTATTCCACAGTAGCTCAGTGGTAGAGCAATCGGCTGTTAACCGATCGGTCGTAGGTTCGAGTCCTACCTGTGGAGCCATATTTGGCGGTGTAGCTCAGCTGGCTAGAGCGTACGGTTCATACCCGTGAGGTCGGGGGTTCGATCCCCTCCGCCGCTACTTTAATTACATACACATACTTTGGACCCTTAGCTCAGTTGGTTAGAGCACTCGGCTCATAACCGATCGGTCGTAGGTTCGAGTCCTACAGGGTCCACCAAAGTTACGGAGGAATACCCAAGTCCGGCTGAAGGGATCGGTCTTGAAAACCGACAGGCGGGTTAAACCGCGCGGGGGTTCGAATCCCTCTTCCTCCGCTTCGAAAAAAGCTATTTACCTCGATTTATATCGATGGTAAGTAGCTTTTTGTTTTATATCCAATCAGTTGCGCCGAATGTTAAAAGGACAGATTGTAGAATAAATAAGGTGGAGGATGTTTTAATTTAGAGAGACTGGGAATAGCTCCTATGGAGGGCATTTGAAAGATGAAACCATAAAGTGTAAAATCAAAAAAACTTTGATGCATAATGATTGCAGAAACGCGGAAACTTTGATAATGTAATATTTGTAGACTTAATAAACATTTTTGTTTCAAAAGTCGATGCCTATTTTGAAGTTAGACTTCAAAACTATGCTTAAACATTTAAGGAGGAGATTAGAATGGCATACGAATTACCGCAATTACCTTACGCAGCAAACGCATTAGAGCCTCATATTGATGAAACGACAATGAATATTCATCATGGCAAACACCATCAAACTTACGTAACGAAGTTAAACGCAGCACTTGAAGGACACGAGGATCTTGCTAGCAAGACGATCGAGGACTTAGTAGCGAACTTAGACGCTGTACCTGAAAGCATTCGTACAGCTGTAAGAAACAACGGTGGTGGACACGCTAACCATAAGCTATTCTGGGAACTGCTTTCTCCTAATGGTGGTGGAGCACCAAAAGGTGAAGTAGCAGACGCGATTAATTCTACTTTCGGTAGCTTCGAAGCATTTAAAGAAAAGTTTGCAGATGCAGGTGCTAACCGTTTCGGTTCTGGTTGGGCTTGGTTAGTTGTTGCTGATGGCAAACTAGAAATCACAAGCACGCCAAACCAAGATTCACCATTAACAGAAGGTAAAACTCCTGTTCTTGGCTTAGACGTTTGGGAGCATGCTTACTACTTAAATTATCAAAATCGTCGTCCTGACTACATCGGTGCATTCTGGAATGTAGTAAACTGGGACAAGGTAGAAGAATTATATCAAGCAGCTAAATAATTTCATTTAGCCAAATAACTAACCATAGGTCTATGACCTTTATGGTTAGTTTTTTTATGGTTTTAGGATATTTTCTGGGGACGAGAGCAGTTAGTAGTGAGTAAAGAAGTTAAAGCGATATGTACTAATTACCTAATTGGCAATTTAAACAGTTCGTTAGGTAATTGAAAAGATAGGAGTATGGCACTCTATATGGGCAGTTACTCAAGAGGATTGAAGGAGTAAGTGAAGAAAAATCGTGGAAGGCTCTGGCTTTTAACTGTTGGCTTAACCTAGCGGAAGAATAGACCTTAGATCCAGTGGCGAAGCCGATTAACTCACCACCGCGCGATTGTCTCGAATCATGATTTTCGGTAGCGACGAGCAACGATCCATGTTCGCACTAATTCATATAAAAGGAAAAATGAAGCAACTTTCATCTGAAAGAATATCGTCAGAATCAAATGACACACTATGAGTAGGGTGGTGTTGTCTTTGAGAAAAGCAATCCTTACAAAAATGATTGGTAACATTGAAGTGACAAAGGATTTAGCGCTCTTACTCTTTATAGGAGGGCTTTATGCCTTAAGTATCGCATTATCGAACACGTTTGTGAACGTCTACCTCTGGAAGCAATCAGGTGAATTTATTGATTTAGCCTTGTATAACCTAGCTTCAGTTGTCTTTCAGCCGATAACGTTCATCCTCGCCGGAAGGTGGGCGAAAAAAATTGACCGAATTATCGTCCTAAGATTAGGTGTTATATTTCTGGCGATATTTTTTACGACCGTATTATTACTAGGAGAACAAGCAAACCGTTATATCCTTTTATTGGGAGCATTAATTGGTATCGGATATGGATTTTATTGGTTAGCGTTTAATGTTTTAACTTTTGAAATCACTGAACCTGATACGAGAGATTTTTTTAATGGCTTTTTAGGGTTATTAACATCTTTTGCAGGAATGATTGGACCGATTGTTTCAGGTTTAATTATTACAAAAATGAGTTCTTTTACAGGGTATACTGTCATTTTCTCGATTTCTTTAGGGTTGTTCGTTGTGTCTGTACTCCTTAGTTTCCTTTTACAAAGGAGGTCAGCAGAAGGGCGTTATTACTTTAAAGAAATTTTACAAGAAAGAAAACATAATAAAAATTGGGCTCAAATTCTTTATGCACACTTTTTCCAAGGGTTACGTGAAGGGACATTTATGTTTGTGATCACTGTGTGGGTGTATATCGTTACACAGAGTGAATTAGCACTTGGAACATATGGCTTAGTAGCATCTTCTGTCCAGTTTGTAGCTTATTACTTAGCAACTAGATTAATCAAACCTGCTTATCGCAAAAAGGCTATTTTAATTGGCGGTTTAATTTTATATGGGGCCATTTTTCTCATACTATTTCAATTATCCTTTCCAAAACTAATTACATATGGAGTTATCATTTCACTCGCATATCCCATGTTACTAGTACCTTATTTATCATTAACATACGATGTAATTGGGAAAGCCAAAAACGCAAAGGAAATGAGGATAGAATACATTGTAGTTAGAGAAGTATTCTTAAATAGTGGAAGGATTATTTCGGTCTTAGCCTTTATAGCTACCATTAGTTTCTTTCCAGAAAAAACCGGCATTCCGATCTTGTTATTATTCCTCGGAGCAGGACACACATGTATTTATTGGTTTGTCCGTAAAGTTAGGTTTTCAGGACCAGAAGGAGGAAAGGGTGTGCCATTTTCAACGCAACGTAATGGCGAAAATGGTAGTACTGGGGGAACAACCTTTTAAGAAAAATTGAAACAACATTGTCAAAAAGGCTATCGCTATTTTTTTTGACAGCCTTTAAAGTTATGTTATAATAATTGTACAAGTAAATGAAAAGCCTGCTGTGTTAGTCAGCTTCTATTTGTTTCGAACCTTGTTTTCATAAAGGGAGCCTCAAATTGAATGTCTGCCAACATGCCAATATATTTGGACGTTGAAGGATCTTCTGCGGGCACCCACCTACGAGTGTAGGTTCATGAAACAACTGTAGCAACGGCATTCGCGGGTTTTACGACTTACAAACAATCCAGGCACCTGACATTTAGGTGTCTGTTCTTATGTATACATAATCACTCTCACGTATTAATCACTTTAATTTAGTCCTTTTTTATTTGTTGAGTTTTGAATTAAAGTATTAGTAGACACCTAGCGGAAGAAATGCCAGTGGGACATAGTGTCATGCGATTGTCTCGGATCATGATTGTCGGTAGCGGTGTTTAATGCTCCGCACATGAGGTTTAGATAACTTATTACATACAAAATATTAAATAAAGGCGAGGTGAGAACGGGTGAGTCCAAAAGAAAAAACAAAGAAAAAAAGACAAATCCCTTTTCGATTAAATATCTTGTTCTTTGCGGTTTTTATCCTATTTTCAATCTTAATATTACGATTAGGATATGTACAAATAGTACAAGGTGAAGAGTACAAAAAAGAATTAGAACGAACAAGTGCTTCAACAGCTAGAATTGATGCCCCCCGAGGGTTGATGTACGATCGTTACGGTCACATCGTGGTTGATAACGAATTAGTCTTATCACTTACATACACGAACCCTTCACAACAAACAAGCGCAACTGAAATGTTAAAATTAGCATGGAAATTACGTGAATTCGTTAAAATTGATACTGAGAATGTACGTGATTTCACTATGAGAGAATATCTTCTCCAGCAAATGAATGCTGATGATATTAAAGCTTTAACAGAAGACATTGAAACAGAGGACATGTCAGCAGGAGAACTTTATCGTACTCAAATTAATGCAATTCCAGCTGAAAGATTAGAAGCGTTTTCAGAGCGGGAGCTCGAAGTAATTGCGATCTTTCAAGAAATGTCTGCAGGGTATGCCAATACACCACAGAGAATTAAGGTCGATATAACAGAAGAAGAAGCACATATAATTAGTGAGAGATTGGATGAATTACCCAATATTGATATCATTCGAGATTCTGAACGAGCTTACCCATATGGAAATAATTATGTTTTTGGTAGAATAAGTTCGATTCCACGTGAAGCGATAAATAGCTATTTAGCTAAAGGATATTCTCGATCTGATCAGGTGGGGACAAGTTATTTAGAAAGAGAATATGAAGAGGCTCTACGTGGTGAAAAGGCGTTAGTTGAAAATTATACAACAACTACAGGTAATTTAACCGAAAGTGAAACGGTAGAACGATTAGGACAAAGAGGTAATGATTTAGTTTTGTCACTTGATATGGAATATCAGCAGTTACTCGAAGACAGCCTCGAAAAACATGTTAAGGCTGGAGCAGCTGAATATCGATATCATAAAACGGCTTATGCAATAGTAATGGATCCGTTTACAGGTGAAGTTCTAGCAATGGGAGGTTATGAAGATAATGTAGGAGGAAATGGTCCTACATTTGCCAATCATGGACCTATATCTAATATGTATGTAATGGGTTCTACAGTAAAGCCAGCTACGGTTTTAGCTGGTTTTGAAACAGGAGTAGTACAACGTCAGACGATAATTAACGATCGACCCATTAGAATAGGGGATGAAACATTTAGTTCAGTTAATCCTATGGGAAACATTAACTATGTTACCGCAATAGAACGCTCTTCTAATATTTATATGGCAGAAATTGGTCTGAGGCTTGGGAATTATTATCAAAATGGGAATCGTATCATTATGAATAATTTTCACTCAGCATTAGATACTTTAAGGTATTATTATAGTCAATTTGGTCTAGGTGTAGATACCGGAATAGATTTACCCGAAAATCAAGTCAATAACGGATTGATAGGTGATATGACACAAGGTGGTTCATTATTACACAATACTTTTGGCCAATATGATAATTATACCCCATTACAAATGGTTCAATATGTCTCAACGATTGCTAACGGTGGTTATCGTGTTCAACCACTCATGGTATCTGAAATTAGACAACCATCTTCAAATAAGCTTGAACTAGGCCCAATTGTGAAAAAGAATGAGATGAATATCTTAAACAGAGTAGATATGGATGATAGTATGATTACTGATATGCAAAAAGCTATGGAACAAGTGGTACATGGTAATCGTGGTACGGCAAGAAACGTTTTTAGAGGTAATTTAATGCATGATATTAGAGCTGCTGGAAAAACAGGAACAGCACAAGCATTTTATTTTGATAATGAAGGTACTATGCGTGAAGCTAATAATCAAACTTTTGTTGGTTATGCACCAGCTGACAACCCAGAAATAGCTTTTGCGATAGTGGCTCCTTATGTAAGAGAAACAAACTCGTATAATATGAGTCAACAAATTGGTGCAGATATTGTAAATAGTTATTTTGATTTAAAAGAAAAACGAAATGGACCTGCGAAAATAGGAACCGATGAATAAATGGAAAAAGCACCTGTGAAACAGGTGCTTTTTGTTAGGCTTTTTTGTATTTTGTATGAAGAATGCTAATGACTTCATTTTCAGTTAGCTTCATTTGTACCGCAATTTCTTCCACTGTTAAACCTTGTTCTTGGAGGGTTAACACATCTTCTATTAATCGGTCACGAACACTGCCCCGCTTGGGTTTGTCCTGGCTTTGTTCCTTTTCCGTTTCTAAATGTTGGATTCTTTTGTTTAGTAAATATAATTCCTTTTTTGATGTAATGATCAGTTCATCTAGTTCTTTATGAAGTTGTTCGGTTTGATCCTTTTGATAAAAAGATAAAATCATTAATAATATCGCTAAAACGAGCAACGAGCTGAAGACCCATTCCATTTAAATCAACCTTTCTACAAGTTAAACTTATCTCTACTATGATATCGGAACTTTTAGGTGTAATTCCATACTTTTAATAAAACCTTTTTAATTTTAACATAGTCGAACAAAAAATATAAGAATTTAAATGTAATCGCTTACTTTGAAGGTGTTTGAAGTATGAGATAAAATCTTACATAAATATACGTTAATATGTAATGAAACATGGCTATAAACTGACAAAATATGATAAAATAAATTGTCGAAATATTTTTATTAATTTTGTAACTATTGATTTATAGGGGTTATTATTGTTTTCGACATGTTTCTTCACTTGTCTGTGTTTGTGATGGTATGTATGATAAATGTATCGAAAGTAGAGTATCTCATTTAAGTTCTAAGTAAGGAATTATAAAAAATGACCATGTGTATATCTTTAATCAGTCAAGTCTACCCTCATATAACAAACTAGAGATTAACCTCCATGATACATAAACGTTTTAAAACCCTCAAGCAAGCAACAGAGACTTAGCCCAAAATAATCATCACATATCAGAGAAGTAAATGTAATTGGTTATAGATAGCATTATACTTTTATTCTTTTAAGGAGGTGAAAAAATTGATCGATCAAATCGTAGATTTACGAGCAAAGGGATACTCATTTAAACGAATTGCTGAGCACTTAAATACGACTGTTGGTAAAGTACAATATCGCTATCAAAAATATAAGGCTCAAGCAAACGCAGAAAACCAAGATTTAAAAAGTACGAAGTCGTTTAATGAGCAAGAGCAGTATGAAAGAAAAAGTGTCCACCATCCAGCTCTTCGTTATAATGTTGATTCTGTTCAATTATTACCGGTAGACCCATCTCGAATTCATTGCATGTGGGATATTCAAGAGTCAACGGAGAAGATGGCCGAACATTTATTTCGTAAGGAGTGGGCTGACTTTGACAAGAGTCTCGTTGTATATGATGTTACAGCCATTCATTTTGATGGACATAATGCTCATCAGTCCCAGTGCATTTCATTACCTGAGATGACAAACAATTGGATGCTTACAAACTTAAAGCCCAATCGAACGTATATCGTTGATATCGGTATATGTAATGAGAATCATCAATTTTTCAGCCTCGTTCGTTCAAATCCAATTGATACACCACGTTATAAACAAGGTGAGGTAGGGTTACATCAACAAGCCGTAATGAAATGGCAAAAAGGAGAAAGTACGGAACCAGAATGGTTAGAGCATTTTAGTACTTATTCATATTATGAATCGTTGAAATAGGAGTTGAAATGAAATGAAGGAAGGATATTTTTCTCTTGTTCTCCATGCACATCTCCCGTATGTTCGTCACCAAGAAGAGAATCGCTTAGAAGAACGGTGGTTGTTTGAAGCTATTACGGAAACTTATATCCCTTTAATTTGGGCGATTGAGGAAGCAGAATTCGAAGAGTCGCTGACGATTTCTTTCACGCCACCATTAATGGAAATGCTCGCGGATCCTATGCTCCAGGAACGTTATGAACGTTATTTGAAGTTAACAGAAGACCTGTTAAGTAAAGAATCAGAAACTCAGCATGACGTCGAGGAAAAGAAGCTCATATCTTTTTATAAGAAGCGATACGAACGAATCAGGGGTACGTATGAATCTTGTGGACGTAATATTCTGAATAGATTTTACAAATTAAAAGAACGAAAACTCATAACACTAATGACATCTGCGGCAACACATGCATTTTTACCATATGTACAAACAGAACAAGCAATTCGTAGTCAAATTCGAGAAGGGATCGCTTGTTTTAAAAAGCATTTTGGGGAGTCGCCACTTGGGTTTTGGTTACCTGAATGTGCACTTGTACAAGGTATAGATCGAATTCTTGTCCAGGAGGGAATTCGTTATACATTTGTCGATGAGCATACATTGCTTGCGGCAGACCCTTATCCAGAAAAACAAAGTGGAGCACCTATCTATTCTCCACACGGTTTAATATTATTTCCGAGGCATTCTACGTTATCAGCTAAAGTATGGAGTTCCACTTCTGGATATCCTGGTGATGTTGATTATCGAGAATTTTATCGAGATATCGGACATGACCGTGAATGGACATATATTCGTAAATATATGCACCCCGAAGGTATACGTATAGATACGGGATTAAAGTATAAAAGAATTACTGGTCAAACAGATGATAAAGCAACTTATCAACGAGAATGGGCTGTAGGTAAGGTTCAAAGTCATGTTGAAGATTACCTCAATGAGATTGAAAATGAAGTCAATAAATATGGTGAACAATCGTATCCTCCATATCATATGGTTGCACCATTTGATGCAGAATTATTTGGACATTGGTGGTTTGAAGGTCCAGAATGGATTAGCGCTTTATTAACAAAAGCGAAGGGGAGAGTCTATTTTACTACACCGGAGGAATATATGCATCGCCATTATCGTGATTTTACGACTTCTCATATTAGTTTTTCTACGTGGGGAAGAGATGGATATGGTGACGTTTGGTTAAACGAACGTAATGCTTTTTTATATCGACATTATCATCAGATGGAGAGAGATTTAACCCAGACATTAGCTCAAATCTCAAGGCAAATAGATATAAACATAAGGGCACAAAAGCAAATGGTCCGGGAATGGATGCTAGCTGTTAGTAGTGATTGGGCATTTATTATGGATGGGCAAAGTGCTGCTCAATATGCCTATGAGCGCTTTAAAAGTCATTACCAAAGATTCTATTACATTAAAGAATTACTAGAAACTGAGCAATTAACAGAAGTGGAGATGAGCCAATTAGAGGCTGATTTCCCTTTCTTAAAAGATGTCGATGAGTCTCTTTTTTTAACCGATCATGATAACTATATTCAAACGAAAGACGCACCGCTAATTGCTAGAGATTCAAAGACGATTTTAATGTTAAGTTGGGAATTTCCGCCTATGATGGTCGGTGGTCTTGCACGTCATGTGTTTGATTTATCCAAAGCATTAGTGAAGAGCGGACACCATATTTATGTAATTACTTCTCATATAGAAGGGTACCCAAGTTACGAAGAAAATAAGGGTGTTCATGTTTTTCGTGTGAAAGGATTACAACCTAAGACGCATTCATTTTTTGACTGGGTAGGAAGTTTAAATATCGCGATGACTCAAATGGCCACTCAATTATCAAGACGTATTTCTTTTGATATCATACATGGTCATGATTGGTTAGTAAGTGTCGCCGGCAAAGCATTAAAGCAAATATTAAAGCGGCCATTATTAGTAACGATTCATGCCACTGAACACGGACGAAACCATGGAATCCATAACGAATTACAATTTGAGATTAACCAAAAAGAATGGGAATTAATGTATGAGGCAGACCGCATCATTGTATGCAGCCAATATATGAAACATGAACTCCAAACGGTTTTCTCCATTCCAGAAGATAAACTAGCCATGATCCCTAATGGTGTCGAAATTACACAAGTGAAACAACATGCAAACAATATGGTCAATAAGGATCAGAGATTTACGATTTTTTCAGTAGGTCGAGTAGTGAAGGAGAAAGGTTTTGAGACGCTCATTTATGTTGCCGAAAGATTAAGAGGACGTGGGATGGATGTTCGTTTTGTCATTGCTGGTAAAGGGCCTATGTTAAATCAGTATCGTGAGCTTGTGCATGCACGTGGGATGGGTGGCGTCGTCGAGTTTATTGGCTTTATTTCAGATGATGAAAGAAATGCCTGGTTAACCGAGTCTGACGTCGTTGTTTTTCCAAGCCTTTACGAACCGTTTGGCATTGTAGCATTAGAAGGCATGGCGGCAGAAAAGCCTACGATTGTTTCTGATACGGGAGGTTTAGCCGATATTATTAAACACGGCGTCAACGGTCTGAAGATGATACCAGGACATGTTGATAGTTTAGTTGATCAGATATTGACTCTTTACTATCACCCTATTAAGCGTGCTGAGTTGGCACGTGCAGGATATTTAGATGTTCAAACGAACTACCAATGGGAAAAAATTGCTTCTCAAACGATGCTTGAAATCAATCAGTGTTTGTCTAAACAGATTAAGGTTCTACATTAAAAAGGAGGCGGTATTGTGAAAGGTGTCATTATGGCTGGAGGAAAAGGAACAAGATTAAGACCATTAACATGTAATCGTCCAAAACCGATGGTTCCACTCGTCCAAAAACCTGTTATGCAATATAGTATCGAGTGGTTACGTGAACATGGGATTACCGACATAGCCGTAACCGTTCAGTATTTGCCAGATGTCATTAAGAACTATTTTGGAGATGGTTCAAAGTTTGGCGTGAGCTTAACCTATTTTGAAGAAACGACACCTTTAGGGACCGCAGGAAGTGTAAAACAAGCAGAAGACTTTTTAGATGAACCATTTGTTGTAGTAAGTGGAGATGCTTTAACCGATCTTAATCTATATGAGGGAATTTCCTTTCATTATCAGAGAGGGAGTTTAGTTACGATATTTATGAAGCATGTGGATGACCCGACTGAATTTGGTGTCATCACGACAGATGAACAAAAGAAAATCGTGCGCTTTTATGAAAAGCCAAGCTGGGATCAGGTGTTTAGTCATACGGTGAATACGGGGATTTATGTAATGGATCCAAAAGTATTCGGCTATATTGAGGCTGAGAAAATGGTTGATTTTAGTAAAGAAGTATTTCCGAGGCTATTAGAAGAGAATGTCGGATTGTTTGGTTTTCAAGCTGATGGATACTGGTCAGATATTGGCAATATTCAACAGTATCGTCAAGCCCAATTTGATCTATTAGATGGGAAAGTAGTAGCTTCATTAGCAGGTGACGAATTTGCTCCGAACATTTGGATGGATGGGCATGCGATTATTGAAGACGGAGCGGAGATTACAGGGCCCGTTTCGATCGGGGCAGGCGTTCGTATTAGGAAAGGAGCAAAAATAGGTCCCTACTCAATTATTGGTTCCCAGTCTTTGATAGATAAGTATGCGACGCTCCAACAGTCGGTATTGTGGGAGCAAACATCTATTGGTGAAGCTAGTGAATTAAAAGGGTTAACAGTTTGTGACCACGTAAAGATAGCACCATACGTTCAAGCCAATGAACAAGCGATTATTGGTTCAAACACGACTATCCTTGAGCATGTCCATATCCAAGCAAAGGTGAAGATTTGGCCATCGAAGAAAGTGTTGGCCAACCAAATTATATCTGAGTCCGTGCTTCGGAGTAAAGGAGATATTGTGAAAACACCGTCTTAAATGAGTCTGAAAGATTCAGATTTATTAAAAAACATCGAGGCTAAAGAGGTAGAGAAGAAATAAGTCATCATTTTTTTACGAATAGTTATAAGCTGTAAAGAAAAAATACTTGATCGTCTTAATCAGTTTTGCTAATATAGAAAAGTATGAAGTAAGCACAGTTTGGAGGGATAACAGATGCGTGTACAAGTCACTCTTGCTTGCACTGAGACAGGCGATCGTAATTATATTACAACTAAAAATAAACGTACGAATCCTGAGCGTATTGAATTAAAGAAATACAGCCCAAGATTAAAACGTCATACGCTTCACCGTGAAACAAAATAAGCAGTTGGTTTCCAGCCTGCTTATTTTATTTCGATAAGAGAGTTGGTATGGATGCCCCCATGTTATAATAACGTGGGGGCATTTTCAATAGAAATCAACGGATGAATTTTATTATTCTAGGACAAGTTTCATGATAATATGTTGGAAATGGGAGGTTGATGATGAATAAAATAACGATGCGTGAAGAGGTTAAGGAGAAAAGGTTGGCTTTATACTCAGAGTTGTATCATCAATATTCACATCAAATTCAAGAGCTTTTTTTTTCTATTGAAGCTTTTAAGGAAGCGAGAACAATTGCTTTAACCGTCTCTATACAAAATGAAGTTGATACATATGAGCTAATCAAGAAATGCTGGGAGCTAGGTAAAGTCGTTGTTTTGCCAAGAAGTGATTTTAAGACGAAACGGTTAACTTTTTTTCAAGTACAAACTTTTGAGCAATTAGAAGAAACAAAATGGGGCTTAAAAGAACCAAAAAATGAAGACAAATGGAAGGTATCAAAAGAACAAATTGACTTGGTCGTTGTGCCTGGATTGGCATTTAATCGATTAGGGGCACGACTAG
Source organism: Alkalihalobacillus pseudalcaliphilus (assembly GCF_028610675.1). Lineage (NCBI taxonomy): Bacteria > Bacillati > Bacillota > Bacilli > Caryophanales > Bacillaceae > Alkalihalobacillus > Alkalihalobacillus pseudalcaliphilus. The sequence goes on along the minus strand of NZ_JAQQWS010000001.1, from coordinate 870,844 downwards.
GCTATGGAGGCGGCTTTTATGATCGGTTTTTAGAAAATGAGAACTTCGTAAAAGTCGCATTAGCTTTTTCATTTCAAGTGTTAACATCGATTCCCACTGAGGAGCATGATCAAATGGTGGATATTGTTATTACTGAAAAAGAAGTGATTTATACATGATCCTTGAATCGATCGGTGTCTTTTTTTTAGCAGCTCTTTCCTATTGGCTGAGAAAGCTTAGCCTGTCTGGTGCTCTTTGTGCCATTTTAGTTGGTGTATCAATCGCTTATGGTACTGGTTTGCCTGGTTTGCTTTTACTGGCAGGCTTTTTCATCAGTTCCGTCGTATGGAGCATGTTATTAAAGAGTAAAAAAGAAAACGATATTGATTTAAAAGATGGAGCGAGAGATGGTTCGCAAGTTTTAGCGAATGGCGGTGTTGCCGCTATTTTAGCTGTTTTATCAGGAGTTACTGGTGAGAAGTTATTCTTTTTGGGATTTGTTGTGGCTTTAGCTGCTGCAACCTCAGATACATGGGCTTCTGAGCTCGGTCGTTTAAGCCGAGGAAAACCAATAGATGTTATCCGTTTCCAACGGGTTAAAACCGGGACTTCAGGGGCAGTATCTTTACTTGGAACGATAGCTGCCTTAATGGGGAGCTTTTTCATTGTTGGTTTAGCTTATGTCATAGAGGGAGCAACATATTCTTTATCCTTATTTTTGGGGATGGTGTTAGCTGGCTTTATCGGGAATTTAGTAGACACGTATGTTGGAGCTACAGTGCAAGTGAAATACCGTTGTCAAGATTGTCAAACCGTTACAGAGAAAATAGAGCACTGTGGAAATGTAACAATCAAAGATCGTGGATATCGCATATTTAATAATGAGTCGGTGAATCTGTTGTGTACAGTCGTAGCTCCGCTGTTCTTCTTTGCGCTTTATGGCATCTTTCGTTAAACTAGTTGAGTAAGGAAGGGGAGTATGGATGAAAGAGTTATATGAACGTTATTCTAGACAAATGTTATTTCCTGGAATTGGAGAGCGAGGGCAGGAAAAACTATTACAAGCTCGTGTGTTAATTGTTGGTGTCGGAGCACTAGGTACGGTTTTAGCTAATCACTTAGTTCGTTCTGGTGTCGGCTTTGTGCGAATCGTTGATCGTGATTATGTCGAAAAAAGTAATTTGCAACGACAAATGCTTTTTGATGAAGAGGATGTCGCAAAAGCTACACCGAAAGCGATTGCTGCCAAATATAAATTAGAAAAGATAAATTCAGATGTTGATATAGAAGCGATCGTTGAAGATGTTAATGTGACAAATATTGAATCATTAACAGAAGATATCGATCTCGTCTTTGATGGAACAGATAATTTCTCGACTAGATTTTTAATCAATGATTGTTGTTTCAAAAAAGGAATTCCCTTCGCCTATGGAGGGGCAGTAAGCTCGCGTGGGATGTCAGCCCTCTTTATTCCAAGCATGACACCTTGCCTACGCTGTTTTATTCAACCAGGAGAGGGCAACGGTCAGACGTGTGATACTATTGGAGTCATTAGTCCAGTTGTTGATATTGTTGCTTCCTACCAGGTGGTGGAAGGCTTGAAATATTTAGTTGGTGCTTCTGATAAGCTTAGACCAACGCTCAAAACATTTGACCTTTGGAATAATCATCAATACGAAATGAAATTGTCGCAAAAAAAATCGACGTGCCCAGTTTGCCAGGACGGAGAGTTCCCTGCATTACATACAGAGAATGAGCAATTAGTGACGACTTTATGTGGGCGGGAGACGGTCCAAATCAAACGTCCACATCCGATGATTTTAAAGGATTGGGTCATGCGTTTATCCTCTGTCGCCAAAGTAAAAGAGACACCGTTCTTATTACAAGTTGCTTTGGATGAAGGGGAAAGGTTGGTTATTTTCCCAGATGGCCGTGTACTTGTTCAAGGCACAGAAGATTTGAATCGTGCGAAGAGTTTATATAGTAAATACATTGGAGATTAGCTGTTGCGGCTAGTCTTTTTTGTATGAAAGTTAAGGCTAATACTCAAATGCGGAGCTCTAATTATCGCTACCGAAAATCATGCTCCTTGACAATCGCGTGTCGCTGAGCTAATTGGCTAAGCCGCTGGAACTCAGCTCTGCCACTATGTCCCACGGGAGCCTCCGCATGTTTTCGTTCACTAGGTTACAGTAATTCTTTAGTTCAAAAAAACAATCCAACACTATTCTTTTAAAATGAAAAAGAATAAAATCAAAGTGATTTTGAGGATTCTCATATTTTGCTGTAACCCCGCCTCTTTTTAGGAAGGAGCTCGAAAGCGCTGTCCTACTAAGGTCCTTGAACGCGAGATGGATGACGAGCTAACTTCACGGCACAAACTATTGCCCATAAGTAGCTTTCATACAAAATTAATAATTACGACTATTTGAAAATGAATTGACGCATATAGATATGTCCGTTATGATAATTTTTATTACTTCGAGTGCTTTAATGCAAAAAAGCACAAAAGCATAAAAGTGATAAAGCGGATCTGATCATGTGAGGGGAGAATAAGGAATGAGTAGAAGGCAGATACCAATAATACAACTACTATTTTTCATCATGTTACTTTTAGGTATTATGATGTATAGTATGTTTGTTTTACAAGTGGAACCGCATTTTCCACTATTAATTAGTTTGCTTGTGTTGTTATTAATTGGCCTAATAAATAAATTTTCTTGGAATGAGCTTGAAGAGGGGATGGTAGATGGCATTAAATTAGCGATTAAACCTTTATTAATATTAGCGATAGTTGGTATGTTAATTGCTGTCTGGATGATGAGTGGGACGATCCCGACTTTAATCTATTACGGCTTACATGTCATATCGCCACAATGGTTTGCGCTAAGTGCGTTATTTATTTGTATAATTGTCTCTACCTTTACGGGGAGTTCTTTTACGACTATTGGCACAATTGGTATTGCGATGTTTGGAATTGGAACGGCATTAGGTATTCACCCTGCTTTAGTTGCGGGTGCTGTTATTTCAGGGGCCTGCTTTGGAGATAAAATGTCACCATTATCTGATACGACAAACTTTGCAAGTGGAATTTCAGGGGTGGATATATTTGAACATATTAAGCATCTCAGTTGGACGATGATCCCAGCATTAATGATATCGATCGTGTTTTTTATCATTATCGGTTCAAATGTGGAGCCAAGTACTATGGCGGACATTAACATTTTAATCGATAGCCTTGAGCAATCCTTTACGATTAGTTTTTGGACGTTATTGTCACCTGCCTTTGTAATTATATTTGCGATTAGAAGAAAACCAACTTTGCTAGCTTTACTTGTAGGATTAATAACAGGTTTACTTGTTGCTATAACGATTCAAGGTGTATATGAGCCAAAATTGTGGATGGAGACATTGCAGCATGGATTTCATGCTCCTATTACAAACGATACGATTGCAACGATTGTGAATCGTGGCGGACTTCAGTCAATGATGTGGGCAATATCTTTAATTATGATTGCTTTAGCATTCGGTGGCGTCGTGCAAAAATTGGGTGTGCTTGAAACGTTAATTGAGTCGGCTCTTAAACGCCTAAAAAGGACTGGTGATTTGATTGCTGCAACTGCTGCAACTTCAATTGCTGTCAATACTCTTACAGGTGAACAATACTTGAGTATCTTAATACCTGGGCAAATGTTTCCGAAGCTCTATGAAAAGCAGCAAATACATGTGAAGAATTTATCTAGAACGATTGAGGATGCCGGTACATTAGTGAACCCACTTATTCCATGGGGAGTAAGTGGAGCATTCTTCACAAGTGTTCTTGGAGTATCTGTTATCGAATATATCCCGTATGCGATCTTTCTGTTTATATCACCAATTTTAACGGTCGTTTTTGGCTATTTAGGTTGGGGGATAGCAAAGAGTGAAAATAGAAGTGCGGATTAAGTTTTTGAATTTGACGTATAAAAAATAACCTTACTCAAAAACTATGCCCTATAAGGAGGGGATAGGATGGAACGTTCTGTTATTTCTTTTTTCATTAGTATGGTTGCTATTTATGTAGGTTATAAAAATCGTTATCGAATCATCAATTTAATTTTGAAAAGGCGTTGGCTAAGAAGAATAGCCGTTGCGTGGGTAATGCAAATGCCATTTTTTCGTGAAAAGATGGTCGCCTCTATTTTTTCTACACCTTCCAAGAGTATGGAACGCGTGTAAGAGCACTGACTCAACAATCTGTTTAATAGATTGTTGAGTCTTTTTTTTGAAATGAACAATGATTTTAAGCGCGTGATAGTCATCTACTCTGTTGATGATTTTATGATTGCTAAGCACCTGTTATAATAGAAAGGAGAGGAGCTGAGGAGCATGCTTGTTAGTTTCGATATAGATGATACATTATATAATTTTAAGGATACATTTCAACAAGCTATGGATGTTGCTTTTCAACAACTGGTGAAGAAGGAAGGTCGGAACGTAACTTTTTCAACTTGGTTTAAGGTATTTCAAGACTGCAATCAAAGGCTATGGCCAAGGTTTGAAGCGAAGGAAATGGACATACATACATTTAGAGAATTAAGATTTACTGAAACGATGAAAAAGCTAGGGTATGAGGTGAAAATAGGGGAAGGACAGCTGTTTCATGACGTATATGTACAAGCTTTTTATCAGGTAATAAAGCCGTTTCCTAGTGTGAAAAAGCTCTTATCACAGCTACATGCAAAAAACGTGGAGCTGGCTATTATTTCAAACGGTCCTAGTGATACACAATACGAAAAGCTACGTTGTCTAGGGCTACAGAATTATTTTTTAAAAGAAAAGATATTTATCTCAGAAGAGGTAGCCAGTGCAAAGCCAGAACAAGCTATCTTTCTACAATGTGCCAATCAACGCTCAGGCGAGATACATACGAAAAAATACCATATTGGAGATTCATGGTCTCATGATGTTATGGGTGCTGTAAGAGCTGGCTGGACGGCGGTTTATTTTAATTGGAAAAACGAGCAGGGAGATCGTAGTATGGTTGCTAATGAGCGTGTTATTGAAGTGCAAGAATTGAATAGTTTAAGTAAATGGTTTAGAAAGAAAGGTTGATGTTGTTTGGAAGCAATTAGACATGATTATCTTTTCTGGAAGGTGATTCATGAGCTTGTCATGGAGAGGAATTACGTTCCCATCTATCATCGTGATGATGAAATTTGGTTGGAGGATGACTCGATAAAGCCTGTAAAACTCTTAAGACTGGTACGTAAGGATTCAGATTGGACGAATCGATTTAGAGAGAATGCTAGCGCAGCGGCTCAAAATTTGGATTTCATTCGAAAGCAACGAAGAATAAAAGAGCTACAAGTTGAGAATATCTACTTTTGTCTTAGACCACCTGTTGATGATTGGAGTAAGCTTGAGCATCCAATAGCCGTGGGTAAGTCAACAATGGTGAGAAATCACTTCGTCTTTCTAGAAAATAGTGAAGGTCAGCTTGAACTATCAGAGAAATTAGAACAAATGCAGATGTGGAAGCAGCCGTTGCATGTAGACAAGAGTTTGGAGCCCATACAGCTTGATGCAAAAATGGTCGCCTACAAGTATGAAGTAAGGCTGCTTGCCCAAAAAATAGCAAAGGCTGAAAAAGATTCTTTTTCCTATGGGAAACCAATATTCACGTATATCATACTTGCTATCAATATTTTAGCCTTTTTACTTATTGAATATTATGGTGAGAGTGAATCGCTATTGACGTTAATTGAAGTAGGGGCAAAATATACACCACTGCTACTTGATGGTGAGTGGTGGCGTTTAGTGACGACGATGTTTATTCACATTGGATTTCTTCATCTAATGATGAACAGCTTGGCTCTTTATTTTCTTGGCACACTTGTTGAGCGTATGTATGGTTCATTACGTTTTTTTGGGATATATGTTGTTGCGGGTATTACGGGATCAATCGTGAGCATGTGGACTAATTTATCCATTGGTGCAGGAGCTTCAGGAGCCATTTTTGGTTTATTTGGTGCTCTTCTTTACTTCGGCTTAAAAAACAAAAGACTCTTTTTGAGAACGATGGGTATGAATGTATTTGTCGTCTTAGCGATTAACTTGGTATTTGGCTTCGTAGCCCCTTTCGTAGACAATGGTGCTCATATTGGCGGATTAATTGGTGGCTTTGTTGCAGCAGCAGCTAGTCAATTACCAAAAGAAAAAAGAAGTATGAAGCAGCTTGTATCTGTTGCCATAATCCTATTAGCTTTTGTCGCTCATTTCCTATTCATTGAAGCGTATTTAGATCGATCCGAATTAGATTTATTAGAAACTCAAATCGCTTATTTGTATATAGAAGAGGAAGATTATGAGAAAGCATTCCCACACTTAGAAAGGCCTTATTTGAATGGCTCAGAACTTGGTGAAGTGTATTTTTATTTAGGTTATTTAAAAGCGAATGATGAAAAATATGAAGAGGCGAGGGAATTGTTTGAGCAGGCAGTTGAGCGAAATCCACAATTACATCCTGCTTATTTTAATCTATCGCTTTTAGCAGAGCAACGAGGCGAAATAGAACTCGCTATTAGGTATGTGAAACAAGCGATTGACCTAGAAGCAGAGCCCTCCTATCAAGAAAGGCTCGAGTATTTAGAGAATTGATGTTTAGTTAAGGGCCTATTTAAGTTTCTCCTTAATACGTAGTAGTTCAAAATGTTTGTTTTAAAACAATTGGCTCTCCTGATTTGGTTTTGAATACAACAAATAGCTCCCCTTGGCTGATATCCTTTGGAAAAAGAATAGTTGGCATTGTGCTGCCTTGTGCAGAAATAACCTGTCCATTGTTGAGACGAATGCCGTGCACATATTCTCTATATAACCCTTCCCACAAACCACCCATGATTGCGGTGGTTTTTTCTTTGCTGAGTTGCGGGATGGAAGCTAATGTGGATTCTAAATCAGTAACAGATGAAGTTACATAATCTTCTTGATTTAATTGAAACGTTTTTAGGAGCTGGGTCAGTTCATATTCTTGTTTTTGGTTCACAATATAATCTATCGTTCTTTTGTTTTCTTTCTCCGCTAAAGATTGTGGTTCTTTAAAGCTATGCACTTTTTCTAAAGGTGAATCAATGACATATAACCAATCATTGGTTAATGCTTGTGCACTTTTAATATCTTCGTTTTGATGATGAATTTCAGCATAATGGAAGGTTATTGCTTCATAAAGCCCACTTTCGTTCCCCACTATATTTTTACTCTGAAGAAGGGCATCTGTATTCTCTTTCCAATTCGATAAAATCTCGATTAGATAACCGTCTTTGTAAAGCAGTGATACATCCTGACGTAGATAGGCTTCTTGATCGAGCATGGATTTTGATAACCAAGCGAGTTCGTACCCTTTTTCATTTGTCGCACTTTTGAGCTCTAGTTGAGTCAGTGCTTCAATAAATGAACGGTCTGGATCGGGCGGGAAAAAGGTGAGCGTTTCTTTAGTGCTTGTTTGATAGAAATAAAAATAAAGAAAAATGCTCATGCTAATGATAAGAAATATAACGAGAGGAATAGGAGCTATTCGTTTCATGATGACCTCCAATTCTGGCTTTATTGCCACATATATATGTGGGCTTGTCTAACTATATACCGGTAGAAGTAAATTAGAGCCGATTGTTATTGATGCGGGGGTGTGTGAAATGAAAAGAAAAATAACTGCTAGTTATCAAGAAAATCTTGAATATCTAAAAAAAGAGTTAGGTACAGACGAAAGCATGGACATGATCTGTTTGGAGATGGAGCATGCCGATCTTAGAATGGCCTTTTTTGTTGTCGATGGTTTTGCCAAGGATACCGCTCTAACAGAAATACAAGAAATGCTGGCCCGAACAACGGAAAAAGAATTACGTGATGACCCGTTACGAGCTCTTACACAAAGTAGGATTCCATACATTGAGATAGATACAGAAAAAGATTTAGATGAAGTGGTCGATCAAGTTCTATCTGGACCAACAGCTTTACTCGTAGAAGGGATAACCGAAGTGATTATCATTGATACGAGAGAATATCCAGTTCGTGGACCAGAAGAACCAGATACAGAGCAAGTTATTCGTGGTTCAAAAGATGGTTTTGTTGAAACCTTAGTTATGAACGCTGCTCTTATTAGAAGGCGAGTTCGTGATCGGACCTTTCGGGTTGAGTATGTACAAGTAGGTCGACGGTCTAAAACGGATATTACCCTTTGTTATATTGGTGATATTGCAGACAATAAAATGATTGAAGAAATGAAAGCGTCGATTCAAAAAATTGATACAGATGGTTTGCCGATGGCAGATAAAACAATTGAAGAATTTGTTTTTGGTCATCATTATCAGCCATATCCACTCGTCCGTTATACGGAAAGGCCAGATGTTGCGGCGACCCAATTATTTGAAGGACATGTGGTTATTTTAGTAGATGGCTCTCCGAGTGCAATGGTAGCACCGACGACTTTTTGGCATCATTTACAACATGCTGAGGAGTATCGGCAAAAGCCAATCATTGGTGCTGGTCTTAGGCTTGTTCGTTTTGTGGCAGTTTGGGCTTCTATTTTTTTAATGCCTCTATGGTTTTTATTAGCAGAGCATCAACAATTTGTGCCTGAGGTTATTTCATTTGTGGGTTCAGAAGAGGAAGGTACGGTGCCATTGTTTGCTCAATTTTTAGCGGCAGAAGTAGGAATTGAGATGCTGAGGATGGCGTCTATTCATACGCCCAATGCTTTAGCAACCGCTCTTGGTCTTGTCGCAGCTCTTTTAATTGGTGAGGTTGCCATCGAAGTGGGATTATTTTCCCCTGAAGTGGTTTTATATTTAGCCGTCGCAGTTGTAGGATCTTTTGCAACTCCAAGTTATGAATTAAGCTTAGCAAACCGCTCGATCCGAGTTGCTTTATTAGTTCTGACCGCTTTCTTTGGCTTGGGAGGCTTCTTAGTAGGTACGACTTTATGGATTTTCATGCTAGTTCGTATTGAGAAGTTCGATACACCTTATTTTTGGCCGCTTATTCCATTTAACATGCGTGCACTACGAGATGTTATTTTGAGAGCTCCAATGCCATTAAAGAATCGTAGGCCAACAGCTATCCATCCTAAAGATCCAGACCGCTAACGCCGAATCGCGGGGTTGCGAGCTGAAAAAGAGGTAGAAAGCCCGAGCAAACGCCGAATCGCGGGGTTGCGAGCTGAAAAAGAGGTAGAAAGCTCAAGCAAACGCCGAATCGCGAGGTTGCGAGCTGAAAAAGAGGTAGAAAGCCCGAGCAAACGTGTTGGCCCGTTTACAACTCGATCACCATCAGGAGTCGGTCTGAATAATCAGGGAGCACTGTCCTACTAAGGTCATTGATCGCGAGATGGATGACGAGCTAACTTCGCGGCACAAACTATCGGCCATAAGTAACTTTCATATAAAGCCCACATGGCGGAGCCAAAAACAGCTCCGCCACCAACAAGAATGAAAGTGGCGATAAGCCCTTTACAACTCAGTTCTTGGTACAATTCGGTTTTGATCTTTCTCAATTTAAATGAATGATCTTGGATTGTTGTTTGAACTTGAGAATTTCCAGTAACCCAGCGGACGAAAATATGCGGAGACTCCCGCGGGACGTAGTGGTAGAGCTGAGATCCAGCGGCGTAGCCGATTAGCTCAGTGCCACCCCGCAGGACGCAGAGCAGAATTTTCGGTAGCGATGAGTAGAACTCCGCATACTAGCATTAGGTAACTTTCATATAAAAAGCTTGGCTGCATGCCAAGCTTTTTCCTAATCCTTAAACTAATGTCCGCCTAGTTAATGTGCCGTAACTGTCTTTCCGTCATTCTCCCATATCGTACTCATATAATTCATCTTCAATAAATATATTATCTAGGTCAATAGCGCGCCTTTCTGTTGCTAAAACAAGACCAAAAGGAGTCTCATGTTGAGGGTTCGTGATGGTGAAACGCACCCCCTTAGAATTGGCAGCTTGTACATACTTGGCATAGTCGGAATAGGACAAGTTTCCGTTAATAAACAACTGAACATCTTGTTCCTTATCCATTTTATCGATAACCTCACGATAGATAGCTGAAGTCCTAACTTGTGATAAAGTCAAAGCATAAAAGATTCTTTCCGCAATCGTTGTCAAAAATAAGTTTCTTTCCTCGATTTTCACTTGTGGCGTTCCTCTTAGTGCATAGTCCATCTTCTCTTGAATTTTATGGTTCATTTGTATGCCCCCTAAATTCTAATTGTGCATTTTCTTGTCCTTTTTTTACTTATTCCCACATATCATAACATAAGAAACCAAAAAACATGTGTCTGTCTCGTGAAACTAGTCTCAACACACAGCTAAGATAAACATCACAAGGAGATGATAAACGATGGTGGCCTTCACAGTCCTATTTTTCGTGTTTGTTGTAGGTGTTACAATCGGTGGTTTATTGGCAGTTGGAAAAAATCCACCTTCCTTATTTTTATTTGGATTAATCGCTTTTGCTTTTTTAATAGTAGGATTTATTGGTATGGTCGTTGGCTTGTTGTTTCCATCTTTTTTAATAGGATTTTGGTTTGCTGAGTTTATTATATGCATTTTTGCCTTTCTATTTATATGGGCAGCCGTAAAAACATTTCACCCAAATCTTGGATTTATGTTTGGTCAAAAAATGGGCTTAAATATATTGTTATGCTTATTCTTCTTTATGGGATTCGAATGGGGAATTTTTGATTTAAGAGCGTTTTTCACTTTGTTTGCAAGTATTATTTTTACACTCTCATTATTTATTGGCATTTTTGTACAATGGCAAGTCAAGCAAAAGTTTTGGCATTTCCCTTATGTCGTTTATGCACCCTGTGTATGGCTATTTGTCTTCACCATCATTAAACTGTTTTAATCATCAAATTAATAAGATGAATTAAGATAGAAACCTTTTCGTCCATCCACTTGCCTGTTATAATAGCGATGAGGTGAGCTTTGTTGAAAACGTTTTACGATTTATTACAGTTATTAAAAAAGTTTGGGATTTTTATTTATACAAGAGATAGAAAAATGGACCTCCAGCTCATGGAAAAAGAAGTGCACGAATTACATAGTTGGGGTATGATTGATACGTTAACTTTTCAACAAGCTATACTAATATTACGTAAAGAGTTAAGTTTACTCAATGAAAAGAAATGATAAAAGGTGGATTGGTTAAATGACTAATTCTTGGCTTGTCGGAGCAGATATCGGCGGAACAACAATTAAACTCGCCTTTATTACATTAGAGGGCGAAATCGTAACGAAATGGGAAATACCAACAAACACAGAAGAAAGCGGAATACTTATTCCGAATGAAATTGCAAAAGCTATACAAGAAAAATTAAAAAAGTTAAATGAAACGAATGAGAAATTAATGGCAATTGGTGTAGGAGCACCAGGATTTATTGAAATGGATGCAGGTTTTATTTATGAATCCGTTAACATCGGTTGGAAGGATTTTGCCCTTAAAGATCAGTTAGAGAAAGTGACAGGTCTTCCTGTAACGATAGATAATGATGCCAATGTAGCTGCATTAGGCGAAATGTGGAAAGGGGCAGGTGATGGTGCCTCTGATTTGTTATGTGTGACACTCGGAACCGGTGTTGGTGGAGGCATTATTAGTAATGGCCAAATTGTGCATGGAATTAATGGAATGGCCGGTGAAATTGGCCATATTACAGCTGTTGCGGAAAATGGTGCCCCTTGTAATTGCGGGAAAACAGGTTGTATTGAAACAATTGCTTCTGCAACAGGAATTAAACGTATTGCAGAAACAGGTTTACTTTACCACCCTGAAAGTCGTCTCCAAGCAACATTAATTAAGGAAGGATCTATTAGCTCAAAGGATGTATTTGAAGCGGCAGAAGCTGGAGATGAGTATGCTCAACAAGTGGTTGAAAAAGTAAGTTTTCATTTAGGACTAGTGATTGCTAATTTAACGAGTTCTTTAAACCCTAAAAAGATTGTCATTGGTGGAGGTGTTTCCAAAGCAGGTGAAACGTTACTTTTACCATTAAAAGAACAATTCAGACGTTTTGCGATTGGGAGAATTGCAACATCAACGGAATTTGAAGTTGCCACTTTAGGGAATGATGCTGGTGTAATTGGTGCTGCGTGGATTGCGAAGATAAGTGCACCATCTAATTTTACCCAACATACGGTATAATAAATACGGACAATCTATAATTATTATTTTAAAATAGCAAAGTAAAGAAATTGACCCTGGTGAAGGAGAATAAATCGAATGACTGAATATCGAATTGAACGAGATTTACTTGGAGAAAAGCAAGTTCCAAAGGAAGCCTATTATGGAATCCAAACGATGCGTGCGAGGGAAAATTTTCCGATTACTGGATACCCGCCACATGAGGAACTTATTAAGGCTTTTGGTTATGTAAAAAAAGCTGCTGCGATGGCTAATCGTGATGTAGGTGTCTTACAAAAGAAAATAGCCGCTGCCATCATTAAAGCAGCAGATGATGTAATCGCTGGAAAGCTTTCCGAGCATTTTATCGTAGATTCAATTCAAGGGGGAGCAGGTACTTCGTTTAATATGAATGCAAATGAAGTCATTGCTAACCGAGCGATTGAAGAATTGGGCGGAGCTAAAGGGGAATATGTGCGGGTAAGCCCTAATACGCATGTAAACATGGCCCAATCAACCAATGATGCATTCCCTACTGCTATTCATATTGCTTGTTTAAATTTATCAAAAGGACTTATTGAAACATTAAAGGCTTTAATAGATGCCGTTAAATTAAAAGAAGAAGAATTTGATGATGTGCTTAAAATGGGAAGAACCCATCTACAGGATGCTGTGCCTATTCGTTTAGGACAAGAATTCGGGGCTTATCGTCGCGTATTAACACGTGATTTAAAACGGATTGAGCGTTCAGTAAATCATTTATTTGAAATTAACATGGGAGCAACTGCGGTTGGTACTGGATTAAATGCGAAGCCAGAGTATATTGAAAAGGTATCAAAGTATTTAGCTGAAATTACTGGGTACCCTTTAAAAACAGCTGAAGATTTAGTCGATGCTACCCAAAATACAGACGCCTATACGGAGCTTTCAAGTGCATTAAAAATTACTGCGATTAACTTATCAAAGATCGCGAATGATTTACGTTTAATGAGCTCTGGTCCACGTACAGGACTAAACGAAATTAATCTACCAGCCAGACAGCCAGGATCATCAATAATGCCTGGTAAGGTTAATCCTGTTATGTGTGAGGTCATCAACCAGATCTCATTCCAAGTGATCGGTAATGATCATACGATAAGCTTAGCTTCAGAAGCAGGGCAACTTGAATTGAATGTTATGGAGCCTGTGTTAGTCTTTAATTTACTCCAGTCATTCTCAATCTTACAAAACGGGATGGATGTTTTCCGGAAATATGCTATCGAAGGAATTACAGCAAACATTGAGCATTGTCGTGAAATGGTTGAAAAGAGTGTCGGAATCATTACGGCTATTAACCCGCATGTTGGTTATGAGGTAGCCTCAAGAGTAGCGAAAGAAGCCATTGAAACGAATCGTTCGGTCCGTGAGATTTGCTTAGAACGTGGCATCCTTTCAGAAGAAGAACTTAATGAAATTTTAGATCCAAAAGAAATGACAAACCCTGGCATTGCAGGTGCCCGTTTTATATATGGATAATATCATATAAAAAGCCCATTCTTGAAGCTATAAAAAGCCTATAGGATGGGCTTTTTTATTTGCGTACTAAAATAGAATGAGAACCAGGTGTGAATCGGAATTCGAATCGTTAGATAAAGAACTGTAATCCAATTAGTGTGTTCACCGTTGGAGTGAAATTAGTGAATAAACAGCTTTATCGACAACAGGTGGGTGAGTGGAATGAAAAGGAATGGTAAACAAAAGAGTTTAACCTCACCATAAAATGCTATCTTTCTCTCTATCGTCTGTCAGGTCATTTCAATTTTCAAAATAAGGACAAATACAATAACGAAGAAGTCAACTTTTGTGAGAACAGCACAACTTTCATACAAAAGTTTCTAAACAGGGCTTGTAGATATATGTCACGTTGTGATATAGTCACAGTATGACATAGTCGCGTTTTGACATAGATTGCTATATAGAGAGCAGGTGACTTTTTGAGCGAAAAGATAATAAAAAAATATTTACCAATGACAGAGACCGCTTTTTATATTTTGTTTTCATTAGATACACCGAAGCATGGTTACGGGATAATCAAACATGTAGAAATACTTACATCACAAAGGATTAAGCTCGGATCAGGCACCGTATATGGAACCTTAACAAAAATGGAAAAAGACCAACTCATCATAGGCTTCTCTGACGGAGATAGGAAAACGGTGTACGAAATAACCGAACTAGGTATAACCGTCCTTCAAGCAGAAATGACAAGAATTGATGAGCTATATCAGAATGTCATCCAAAAGAGAGGAGCGTTTCAACATGAAAGTATGTAAACCTTTTTGGAGTTACGATCCGATAAAGACAGAAATATGGTTAAGCGAACAAGCAAAAAATGATTTTCAATTAGTAAGAATAAACCGCTGGCTTCGAATTTTCTACTTTAAGAAAAGTTCAAAGCAACAAAGAATAGAATTTCATATTAATTATCAAAAAGAAGCCAAATTGCCTCGGACCTTACATGATCGAGGATGGGCGTTAACGCTTCAGGAAGGTAAATGGACGATATATCAAAATCAAACAGATAACGAATCGCAGCTAAGGCCGTCTAGAGAAGGTATATTAAAAAAGAATCGACTGTTAAAGCGAGGGTATATGATATACCTTGGTTATCTTGCATTTGTATTAATGTTCATGATGACAATTCTAGGCACTTCTTGGTTTGTAACCGGAGAGCTTGGTGAAATGACTCGAGTAGAGAGCCCGTTATGGGCACTTACTTATACGTTGCAAGCTGCAGGGATTATTTTAATGGTCATAAGTATTTACTCTGTCATAAAAATTAAGAATGTTGAGAATCGTATTTATGGACAGCAGGAACTAGAACTAGTAAAGCGTGAGGAAAACAATAATCATGATAATTCTCAAGATTTTATAACGATAACAAGGTGGAAGTTTGGATGGCAATATGCTCCGGATAAGCTCGTAGATTGGTTAGAAGAAAAGGGGGAAAATGGTTATCGCCTTTTCCATATAAACAAGTTAGGGACTAAATTCACATTTAATAAGACGTCCAGTAAACGAACAAGTTATGCTGTCGATTTCCAAGGAAGAGCTACAAGTCATTATGAAACGATCCATCATGATGCAGGCTGGGTGAAAGTATTTGCTACAAAAGGTCGAGCGCAAAAGTGGACGATATGGTCAAAAGAATATGAGGTAGATGAGGAAGTTCCACAATTTTATAGTGAATATTTGGAACTTGTAAACCAAGCTAAAAGTGTATTGAAAAATTACACATTATGGTTTGTACCATTAATTATCATGTATCTTTATTTAATTGTACAAATGAGCTCAAGTATATCTACTAGTGATGCTTCGCCGTTACAAATCATTAATTTTTTTATTTTTATACTTGTTATCATTAGTTTCACTTCCATCATTATCAAGTGTTACAGCTATTATCGTCGCTTAAAAAGACGGATTTATTAAACATAGGCGGAACGACTTAATCAAACGATGGAACTACTGAATTATGTCGAAATAATCAATCAAAAGTCTTATGAATCCTTTCATTGTAACTTCTGCTAGTGCATGAGATAATAGGACATATGTATGAGAAAGAAGGGATGCAGATTGAAAATAGGTCTCGCTTTTCTTCTTTTGCTCCTATTATCTGGATGCTTTCGTGAACAAGTCCAACCTCAACCACATATAGATGGAGACTGGAAAGAGCAGATCTCCAAACCGCTTAACCAAAATCAAGCATTTATCCCTTATGAAACCATAAATCCTTATACACAGGTGATTGGCTGGATCGATGATACGTCTGTCATTTTATTTGAGGAAGATACCGATTTAACGAAAATAAGCCATTATGATATATTCTCCGGTGAAAAAACGGTGATATTTGAAAGCGAAAATATGATGTTAGATGTCCAATTGAGCCCTAACAGGGATATAATTGTCTTTCAAGAATTTCAGTCAAATAGTTATGATAACCATTTAATTTTCCTTGATATATATGGTCAGTTAACGATGAAATTAGAAAATTTTGGCGAGCAGTATCAAGTGCATTTTCATCCTGACAAAGAGGAACGAATCGTTATTGTTGTTTTTTTGCCAGACTGGGAATTTGAGACCTATTTATTAGATATCAGCCAGCAAGACATGCAAATGATTGATTTAACAGAGCTACATGTGGAATGGTTTGAGAATGGGGACTTAGCTTATTTGAAAACTAAAGAAGAAGGGGAGTTACCGATAGCTGATTTAATTCGCTTACAGGTAGAGGAGGAACAAGAAGATATTGTACAAGAACGACTACTGGCTTACCGTTACTTAAGTGATGGGTTCTATTTTGTGGTGAAGTCACATTCCATTGATGCTGAGAACAGCCAATGGACTATTTTTCAACAGGACGAACCATTAGTAACATTGGATGTACCTGTTTTGACGACTGGGACAAATGAATGGTGGATCCCATTTTATGATTTCGAACAGAAAAATAAGCAGCTTTTATGGTTTAAGCCTTTTTATAACGATAGCTTTTTTCATTATCAAAATGGCTTTGAATTATCACAAATGTCACTAAAAACCGGTCAGATCGATGTTTTGTTTGAATGGCCTGAAAATGTTCCTCTAGAAACTTCGCCAAACGGTACAATGCTTCTTTTAGGTCATCAGCTTGAACATATTTATTTCTTAGAAGAAGATGTATTAGTGGACGTTTTTAAAAAGTAGTTTGCTTGATTTTTACGTGAAATCTGTCATAATAAAAGTCAATAGTGATTTTAAATAAACATGAGAAAACTAGGGGTGCCTACAGGAAGTAGGCTGAGAAAAAGGTATGTTCCTTTTAACTCTTTTAACCTGATCTGGATGATACCAGCGTAGGGAAGTTGTTGCTTGTTTGTCTATGTAGAGTAGACCGCATTTCTTTCCTTATGGAAAGTATTGCGGTCTTATTTTAATTTTGTAGGAGTGTTAGATCATGAAACCATTTTATTTATATGCGATTACGGGCGATGAGTTCCATCAAGGTAGAGATTTGATAGAGGTGATGGAACAAGCGATACTTGGTGGTGTAGATATTATTCAATTGCGTGACAAAGAGAGCTCAAGAAAAGTCGTTTTTGAAAAAGCGAAACGATTACGAGAGCTTACAAAGAAATATGGGGTTACGTTTATCGTCAATGACTATATTGATGTTGCATTAGCGGTAGACGCTGATGGGGTTCATGTCGGACAAGATGATATGCCTTTATCCGAAGTACGACAATTAGTCGGTCATGATAAAATCATTGGTGTGTCTACTCATAAAGTAGAAGAAGCGATTGAAGCTGAAAAGGGTGGAGCTGATTATATTGGCGTTGGACCTATATTTCCAACGAATAGTAAAAAAGATGTCGTAGACCCTGTCACAACTTCGTATATTTCGGAAGTAAAGGCAGCAGTGAATATTCCATTTGTGGCCATTGGTGGTATTAAGTTACACAATGTTCGGCAAGTGTTGGAAGCTGGGGCCACTAGTGTATGTATGATTAGTGAAATTGTTGGTGCTAAAGACGTCCAAGCCACAGCGCAGAAATTTATCGGCATTTTAAAGCGAGGTGATACGGATGAAACTTTTAATTAATGGAGAGAAGCATGATTTAGAGGTTACTCAATTAGATGAAGTTGTTGCTTATTTTGAATTAGAAGCTCATTTAGTTGTGACTGAGTTAAATGGGGAAATTATTGAGCAAGAAAAGCGTAGTTCTGTACAACTCATACCAGAAAGTACGATTGAGCTTGTGCATTTTGTTGGAGGCGGATAATCATGAAAAAAAAACACCTAGAAATCGCGGGTCAAAAGTTAAACTCACGTTTTTTCCTTGGAACGGGAAGATACCCGAACCCCTTTGTCCAAAATGAAGCGATTCAGGCTTCAGAAGCTGAAGTTTTAACCTTTGCGATTCGTCGCGTTAATTTAGAGGCGCCAAGAGAAGATGCGATTTTACAACATCTTGAACCTAATCAATATCGTTATTTACCAAATACCTCAGGTGCTTCCAATGCGGAAGAAGCGGTAAGAATAGCGAGACTCGCTAAAGCTGCTGGAATTGGTAATTGGATAAAAGTAGAGATAAGTGCAAATGAAAAAACATTACTTCCTGATCCCATCGAAACATTAAGGGCAACAGAGATTTTAGTGAAAGAGGGTTTTGTAGTTTTACCATATACATCAGATGACCCGATTTTATGTAAAAAGCTTGAAGAGGCAGGGGCGAGTGCTGTTATGCCTGGAGCTGCGCCAATTGGTACGGGTTTAGGTGTTTTAAATCCTTATAATATCAGTTTAATTGTCGAAGAAAGTGAAGTTCCCATTATCGTTGACGCAGGTTTAGGTAGTGCGAAAGACATTGTAGAAGCGATGGAATTAGGTGTTGATGGTATCTTAATGAATACGCCAGTTGCTAAAGCGAAGGATCCAATCAAGATGGCTCAAGCGATGAAATTAGCGATTGAATCAGGACGCTTATCGTATGAAGCTGGAAGGATTCCAAAGAAAAAATATGCAAGTGCGAGCAGTGGTTTTGAACAATTTAAATTAAACTAAAAGCCCTTTACTAGTATTGAGGGAAGATTCTGAGAGAGGTAAAGAGGATTCGAAGAATTTGGCCGCTTGATTTAGAAGCAAACGGTGCGTGGAATTCTCATTTTAGCTCTTTACAAAAGTGTTAGGCATCTGAGGTTTATGTAAGGAACGTTCAACATAGGTGTGAAGGGAATGTGGCAAAAATGAGTCGATCCGTCATAGTTATTGGAGGTGGAGTTATCGGCTTATCGATAGCTTATCAACTCCAACGTAACGATTTTCAAGTAACCCTCTTAGAAAAAGGTCGTTGTGGTGGGCAGGCATCAGGAGCGGCGGCTGGTATGCTTGCCCCTTTTTCTGAGATTGGTGAAGATCAGGATGATTTTTTTCGACTATGTGTAACAAGTTTAGGGTTGTTTAAAGAGTGGCAATCCAATATTAAAGAGGATTCTAACATTGATTTTGAATTTAGTGAAAGTGGTAGTTTACATGTTGTTTTTCATGAGGCCGATGTTTTAGCTCTAAAAGGAAGGCTGTCTTGGCAAAAGAAATGGGCAACCTCAGCTCGAATGCTGTCGGGGGAAGAGGCAAGAGAGCTTGAACCAGCTTTATCAAAAGAAGTTTTGGCAGCGATGTATTACCCAGAGGAAAGTCATGTTTATGCACCGGCCTATGTCAAATCATTAGAAGAGGCTTGTCGAAAAGTAGGCGTTAAAATTATTGAAGACACGGGCCAAATCTATATACATACTGAAAAAAATTCTACGTATGTGAGTGCACAAAACGGTGGTACTTGGCAAGCGGATGAATATGTTTGTGCCCAAGGTGCATGGGGTAAGGAGCTTGAGGAAACATTAGGAGTATCACTACCCATTTTTCCAATACGAGGCCAAATCTGTGCGTATCAAGGATATGCAGAGTCTGTCAATCATATCGTGTATTCGAGCCAAGGGTATCTTGTTCCTAAAGAGAATGGGACATTAATAAATGGTGCCTCTGAAGATATTGCAGGTTTTCAAACGACTGTAACAGAAAAAGGAATCGAACGTTTAACCAATTGGAATCATAAGTTATTTCCATTTTTAAAAGAAATAGATCCTTTCCATACTTGGGCTGGATTGAGACCAGCAACGTTAGATGGTTATCCTCTTATAGGGAAACTGAAGGAGCATCCACATATAACGGTAGCATTAGGACATTATCGAAATGGTATTTTATTAAGTCCAGTCACAGCTCATATAGTGACTTCCATATTAAAGAATGAAAAAACGATAACACCGATAGATTTGTTCAATCCGGAGAGGTTTTCATAATAGAGGAGGAAAAGAGATTGAGTTTAGCAAAAACTTTAACGATTGCTGGTTCTGATAGTGGTGGAGGAGCTGGAATACAAGCTGATTTAAAAACTTTTCAGGAGTTAGATACGTTTGGAATGAGTGTGATTACCGCATTAACGGCTCAAAACACATTAGGCGTTCATGGAGTCTACCCACAATCGTTGGAAGCGATTGAAGATCAGCTCGATGCTGTGCTAAGTGATATTGGAGCAGATGGGACAAAGACAGGTATGCTTTTTTCCGCAGATATCATTCAATTAGTAGCTAAAAAAGTCAAACACTATCAATTAAGCAATGTCGTCGTTGATCCGGTTATGATCGCTAAGGGTGGAGCTACACTTTTACAACAAGAAGCCATTCATGCATTAAAAGAGCACTTGCTACCGGTAGCGACGGTCATTACGCCGAATCTACCTGAAGCAAAGGAAATTCTTGGCTGGAGTAAGGACATCGAAACGGTTGATGAAATGAAAGAAGTAGCGAAGGCTCTTCATAAGCTTGGTCCTGAATATGTATTATTAAAAGGCGGTCACCTATCCAAGGGGCCAGCAATAGATTTATTATATGATGGCAACAAGATGACTGAGTATTTTGTTGAAAGAATAGACACTAAGCACACCCATGGTACAGGTTGTACATTTGCTGCTGCCATTGCTGCTGAGCTAGCAAAAGGAGCTTCTATTGAAGAGGCCGTTCAAGTCGCTAAAGACTTTATTACGGCAGCGATTGCCAATTCGATTTCGATTGGCTCAGGCATTGGACCAACAAATCATCATGCATACCAAAAAGGAAACAAGTAATCGTTGACAAAAAATCTCCCTTGAGGAGGTTTTTTGTTGTTTTTGCAAGAATAAATCTTGCTGTTGAAACTTAATCACGATTAGAATTTTGACCTCTTCACGTTAAACTGAATCAACTCCCAAAGAGATAGAGCCAAAAGCTGGTTATGCCCCATCAGAATGAAAGTTCTGTTGGGGAGTGTTGTAAGTGGAGTGAGTGAGAAATAGACTTTATATCCTTTTTTTGGTTGGGTATTCGTTTCTTTTTATAGAGAAAAAAATACGCATCCAATCATCCAAAAAGGCTCCCAAAAAATTAGTCTGCAGCTAGTCGCACAGGAATCTAAATCAAAATCTAATACATTAAAAGCACTGAGAGAAATTGTAATGAAATTAAGGAAACCATACATAAATAAGAAAAGATCTGAAGCCTTTGATGACTTGCCATGAAACTCACCACCAACAAAGATGAAAGTAGTGGCGACTGTTCAAACAGTTGGCCCGTTTACAACTCGATCACCATTAGGAGTCGGCCTGATCAAACAGGGAGCACTGTCCTACTAAGGTCATTTGTCGCCAGATGGATGACTAGCTAACTTCAAGGCACAACCTATCGCCCCTAAGTCCACTTTCATACAAAACGCACTTAGCGAAGCCGCAGCAACTCATCACCAACAAAAATGAAATTTGGGTTTGGCTTTTTAACTGTTGACTTATCGTCAATTTGGTTTCGTTCTTTTTCAATTAAAAAAATGTAAGGTTGGTTTGTGAACTTGAGAATGAGTAGTAACCCAGCGGGCGAGTCATGCGGAGACTCCCGTGGGACGTAGTGACAGAGCTGAGATCCAGTGGCATAGCCGATTAGTTCAGCGCCACCCCACAGGACGCGGAGCATGATTTTCGGGAGCGATGAGTATAGCTCCGCATATCAGTATCAAGCAACTTTCATATAAAACACAATATCGTCATGCGAAAGGCTGTACGCATACACGCTTTCCTGTATAATGTCGGTATGAGAAATACTTACATAAGGAGAGAATAGGATGTTTGAAGGAAACAAAGGATTACTAATTATGCCTGGAATCTTGATTGTATTAATGATTATTGGTGGTGTATTTTTTCTGAATGACCAAGAAGGAATCACCAACGAAAAGTTAAAAGAAGAAATTGAAATACATATGAATGTCAACACGGAAGGGGAACAATGGGAGGTGCATACAGAATGGGATTGGACAGTGGCCCCATCTGATGGCCTGTACGGAAACGATTATATCGGCGTCGTTTTTTATGATGCCTCAGGTGAAATCGTTGATTCGTTTGAATTAATAGAAGCAGAATTAGCTCTTTATCATGGTGACAAAATCATAGAACAATCAGAACCAATCAGGGGAGAAAATGGACTTATTTTTACTTTTACGAATCAATTAGATGAACATTTAAGTTATGGAAATATTGGGGATATTCATGTTGTTGTCAAATCTCCTGACATTGTCAATACTGAGACATTTTTCATGCATACATGGATGAATCACGCCCCGATGCAGTCAACAGATGCAACGTTTGAAAACGTAGCGTTTGAGCACGGTGGAGACATCCCGTATTGGGTGATTTCAGTGGATGATCAATAAGAAGCGAGGTAAGCTATGGCGGTTATTAGAGGCCTTTCATTTCAGACAGGCATTTTTTTTATCGGACAAGATCATGTTGCGTGTGGCTATCATCATAAAAATAGACTCCACAAATGGTGTAAGCCCATTTCAGTAAAGACTTTTTTCGAAATGGTCTATTTAGTAACAAGCTCACTGCCGATTTGGTTGAAGCTTTTCACTATGACTTTATTTGGATTGATTTTAATTCCGAAATTTCTTCCGATTGATTTTAAGGGCTTCCCGTATTACTTTTTTATTTATTTTGCATTTGGGACCCATTTTATCTTTCCAAATCAACTAAAAAAATATCATGGAGCCGAGCATAAGGTATTTAGTGACCGCGGTAGAAAATTAGTGACTCGTATTCATCGTATTAAAAAAGCGGCAATTACGAATCGAAATTGTTCAACGAATGCGGTAGTTATCTACTTTTTGTCGGTTATAATCTTGACGTTCATAGGTTTGGTTAGTATCCTACCATTTCAAGATAGTCTCATGTATGCTTCATATAGTTCTGTATTACTGGTTCCTGTTGTGATTCGTTTAATGAAAAAACGAGCCTTCATGTGGTTACGTAAGCCTATTTTACAAATATCCTATTGGTTACAGCGAAATTGGACAACTTCAGAGCCTGAACGAAAACATTTAATTGCCGCGATAGAATCATATCGGCAATTAGCATTAGTTGAATTCCCAGACCAACTGCAAAGACAAACGATTAAAAAGGAGAAGAAAAACATGGCTATAGTAGATATTACGATTATTCCGATTGGCACAGATTCACCTAGTGTGAGTGAATATGTGAGCGAAATACATAAAGTTTTAAAAACATATGAGGGTAAATTGAAATATGAATTAACGCCGATGAGCACGTTAATTGAAGGAGAACTCCCTGTATTATTTGAGGTTATCCAAGCGATTCATGAGGTTCCATTTACAAAAGGATGTCAGCGAGTAGCTACAAATATACGAATCGACGATCGCAGAGATAAATCGTCTACATTAGCGAGTAAGCTCGCTTCTGTTCAAAGTAGAATGGATTCGTAATGGAGAGCGGGGGATGGCTTGTTATTTGATGAACAGTTCCATCAACATGTAGGCTATTATGAACATGATTTAGATTTAGAGGGAATTCTCTTAAAAGTTCTTGATAAAGATATGTGGTGTCTATTTTTTGATTTTGATTTTTATGATCAAGAATTCAGGAACAAAAATCAATATCCTTTTTATCAGGATTTTGGTTATCTCGTAGGTATTTATGATTTTTCGACTAGGATGTTAACGGAAGAGAGCGGCCATACACTTTTTATAAACTTTCTAACATCTGTATCACTCATACATGAATAAATATGAAAATAAGCTACCTGCTACAAGTAGCTTATTTCTATTGAGACTATTTTCATCCCGACACGAACCAACCAATTTACTAGAAATGTTTGATCATTGTTACATGAGGGATGCCTGCATCTAAAAATTGCTCTGATACGATGGAGAAACCTAATTTCTCATAAAATATGATCGCTTGAACTTGAGCATTGAGCTTTGCTTTTGTTAAACCAGTTGTTTGAATATGAGCTAATAATTGATTCATTAATTGGTGCCCTAAGCCAGTTCCTCTTACTTCTTGGAGTAAGCAGACACGTTCGATCTTACCGTAACCGTCGACTTCACGTAATCTTGCTGCTCCAACAGGCTTGTCACTTTCATTATAAATGACAAAATGCGTAGCGCTTGATTCAAATTGGTCAATTTCTTCTTCGACTGCTACCTTTTGTTCTTCTACAAAGACCTTTGTTCTGACTTCATAAGCATCTTGTAACTGTTTGTCTGTTGTTGTTTGTATAATCTTCATTTTCTCGTTTCTCCTTACTTTATATAAATCTTTCAGTCACCGATTTAATCATAGGATAAAAGTTTTTTCAAGCCATTTTGTAAATCCTTTTGCCAATAAGTCCAAGTATGGTTACCTTCAAATTCATCATAATCATAATCTGTCACAGAGTTTGTGAGTATTTCTTTTAACGAGCGGTTCGGTTCGAGAAAATCAAGTGTTTGTTTATCGGTCGTCTTAACCGCTGTCTCTTCAAGACCAATTCGATGGTAGATAGATAATGATTGGATATCAGAAGCATTTTTTATGGCATGAAGAACTGTGTCATTGACAAATGGAGAATGCATCATCACCTGACCAAAGGTTTTAGGATATTGAACGGCGGTTAGAAGAGATATCGTACCAGCTAATGAATCTCCAGCTAGTGTTCTCCTTTGAGCAAAAGGCTGTATCGGATAATTTTCATCCAAAAATGGCATGACTTCTTTCACTAAAAATTGTATGTAAGCGGCCGATTTGTCTTGCTCAGGGTGATAGCGATTTCTTCTTTCACTCACATTAGGGTAAGGTATGCCAACGATAATCACTTCTCTAATTTCTAAATCCTCTATTAAATCGTCAATTTGCCTAGGTAACCGTCCTAATTGAAAATAGTCTTGTCCATCCTGACAAATCAATACATCATAATCTTTGATAGGGGTGAAATCTTCTGGTGTATAAATCATTAGCTTTACTTCTTCGTCTAAGAAGGTACTTTTGATGATAGCTTCATTGGTATTTCCACGTAATTGTTTAGCCAATTGGATCGGCTCCTTTAAGTATGATTTGTTTTATTTTAACATAATTTGTGGGCATATCCTTCATAGGAACACTTACATGTTAAAAATATGTTTATTTGTGATACACTACTAGAAATAGCATGAAAATATAGAGAGAGCATGAGGTGGTCAATTGTGAAAAAGCAAGTACCGTGTGAAATCGTTGAAAATGCAGCTCGAAAGAAATTAGAAGAACGAGGTGTCTCAATAGACGCTATTGCAGAAATTGTTTATCAAATGCAAGAGCCTTACCATGAAAATTTATCTATAGAAGAATGCTACGATAGCGTGAATGCTGTTTTATTAAAGCGAGAAATTCAACATGCTATTTTAGTTGGAGTTGAATTAGATGTTTTGGCGGAGCAGAAAAAGCTATCGGAACCTTTACAATCGTTAGTGGATACGGATGAAGGCTTGTTTGGAGTGGATGAAACGATTGCATTAGGATCAGTTTTTGGATTTGGCTCCATTGCTGTCACGACATTTGGATATCTTGATAAACAGAAGGTAGGAATAATTCGTGAGCTTGATGAGAGAAAGGAACAGGTACATACGTTCTTAGATGACTTAATTGCCAGCATTGCGGCGAGTGCTTCAGCAAGACTAGCTCACCGTCATCGCGATATTCAAGAAAATCGTCGCTTAGAGGATCGGAAAAAGCGTGAGCGTGAGGAATTGATTGGTTAATGCATGGAGCTTATGCAATTTTGCAGGGAAATTTTCATATACTAAGACCAATAACCTAACCATTAAGGCAGGTGGCTCAGATAGAAAGGAACGAAAAAATGTCGAGTACTCAACTTCAAGCACCTAATTGGGTTTACTATCGTCAATTGTTTCCTACAAGGTTTCAGGCAAGTTGTATTAAAGCTAAGATAGAAGATAATTGGCATAATGGCTATGAAATTGGGCCGGTTGTAGAAATCAGAAAGTTAAAAACGAATAAATATGTCGTTCGTTATACGTATGATGAGAGCTAGCTTTCAAGTATGAAAGCTAGCTCTTTTTTATGCTAACGTTGACCGTTAATCTTTTGGTTTAATCATTAATTGAGGATTAACAAGTAAATCAAATTGCTCGGCATCAAGTAACTGAAGGGCAAGGGCTGCTTCTTTTAATGTTGACTGTTCAGAAAAGGCTTTTTTGGCAATTCTTGCAGCATTTTCATAGCCGATATGGGCATTTAATGCCGTGACTAACATCAAAGAACGAACGACATTATCCGTCATTTTTTCTTCATTAGGCTGAAGTCCTACTAAGCAGTGATCGTGAAAGCTATTTAACCCATCTGCTAATAATCGTATGGATTGAAGCACATTATAGGCAATGACAGGTTTGAATACATTCAACTGATAATGACCTTGACTTGCCGCAAATCCAACACTTGTATCATTACCAAAAACTTGGCTACATACCATAGTAAGTGCTTCAGATTGAGTTGGATTAACTTTTCCTGGCATAATGGAGCTACCAGGTTCATTGGCTGGAATCGTAATTTCACCAATCCCAGAACGAGGTCCACTAGCTAACAAACGAATGTCGTTAGCTACTTTGAATACATCCGCAGCTAATGATTTTAAGCTTCCATGAAAATGTACAAGTGCATCATGGCTTGTTAAAGCATGAAAATAGTTGTTTGATGGTATAAAAGTAGAATGAAGTTGTTTGGACAATCGTTCCGCCATTTGTCGTCCGTAGCTTGCAGGAGAGTTGAGCCCTGTTCCCACAGCCGTACCACCAATCGCTAATTCACGAACATATTGTAAGCTCTCTCCAATCATTTTGTCCGTCTTTATAAGCATTTCCTTCCATCCACTAATTTCTTGACCGAATGTAAGAGGGGTAGCATCCTGTAAATGGGTGCGACCCACTTTAATGATGTGGTGATATTTAGTTTCTAATTGTTCTAACGTACGTATCCATTGTTGAATGGCTGGTAATAGAAGACGTTCCGTTTCTTTCACGGTAGCGATATGCATCGCTGTTGGAAATGTATCATTAGAGCTTTGTGAACGGTTAACATCATCATTAGGATGTACATACAGTTCCGGTTTGCTAAGTTGCTCGTTGGCTAAATAGGCAATGACTTCATTCATATTCATATTCGATTGAGTACCACTACCTGTTTGCCAAACGACAAGTGGAAAATGCTCATCATAATTTCCCGTTAAAATTTGCTCGCATGCATGAACGATCGCATTGCTTTTTTTGTTGTCTAAATCGCCGTTCTGAGCATTTACAATGGCTGCAGCTTTTTTTAAGTCTGCAAAAGCATAGATAAGCGGTTTAGGCATTTTTTCATCACCGATTTTAAAATTCTCCAAACTTCTTTGCGTTTGAGCACCCCAGTATTTATCTTTAGGTACTTGAATTTCTCCTAATGTGTCTCGTTCTATTCTCATTGCCATGGTAAAACTCCTCTGCTAAGTTTTTCAATCAATTATTATAATTGTGGCATATTTGTGACAGGAAAGAAAATGAGCTGCTTATATGTATGGGGATATGAAGGGGGAAAAGAGTCATTTAATGTATTATAAAGCTGGAACAGGACGTTTACGGTCCCTGTTATACATGTTCATTGATTAATGACATTCTTTTCATATGATTTTTTGAAAGAGATTTGAAAGATTTTTTATGTTAATCCTATACAAGACAACGAAATATAAAGAAAAATATAAACATATTCATTGACATTCTTAGTGATAACCATTATCATTGTCAATGTGATTGATAATCATTTTCGATGAGAATGAATATTAATTATAAACCGGTTTGAAAAGGGTTGC
The DNA here is from genome assembly GCF_028610675.1 of Alkalihalobacillus pseudalcaliphilus. Lineage (NCBI taxonomy): Bacteria > Bacillati > Bacillota > Bacilli > Caryophanales > Bacillaceae > Alkalihalobacillus > Alkalihalobacillus pseudalcaliphilus. The sequence continues at coordinate 842,960 of NZ_JAQQWS010000001.1, read as the reverse complement.
TGTATGAAAAACTTCATTCTACTTATCGTCTGTCTTATTTTAAGTGTGACATCGATATTTATCGGTGTAAATAACTTAAACCTAGCTGGGATTATTCAGTTAGATGAGAACCAATTACATACTCTTATTCATAGTCGTTTACCTAGATTAATAAGCATCATCATTGCTGGTTCTAGTATGGCGATTTGTGGCTTAATTATGCAACAGTTAACGAGAAATAAGTTTGTTTCACCAACCACAGCTGGAACGATGGATTCAGCTAGCTTAGGTATTATGGTGTCGATGCTTATGTTTGCTTCTGCGACAATGATGCAGAAGATGATTGTGTCTTTCCTTTTTGCGTTAGCAGGGACACTCATTTTCATGAAGATACTCGACCGAATTAAATTTAAAAACATTATTTTTGTTCCATTAGTAGGTTTAATGTTTGGTAATATTGTTGGATCGATCACAACCTTTTTTGCTTATTCCAATGATTTAATTCAAAACATATCGAGTTGGTTGCAAGGAAGCTTTGCACTAATTATAACGGGTCGTTATGAGATGTTATATGTTAGTATTCCACTTCTTATTATTGCTTATATTTTTGCAAATCGATTTACGATTGCAGGAATGGGCGAGGAATTCTCCGTAAATTTAGGATTAAACTATAAGCAAGTGGTTAATATCGGTTTAATTATTGTTGCGGCGATAACATCGGTTGTTGTGTTAACAGTAGGTATGATTCCGTTTTTAGGCCTAATCATTCCAAATATTGTAGCGATATTCCAAGGGGATAACTTAAGGAAAAACTTGCCAACAACTGCACTCTTAGGGGTTGCTTTTGTTCTAGCCTGTGACATTATTGGAAGAGTCATCATCTTCCCTTACCAAATACCGATTGGTTTAACGGTTGGGGTTATCGGAAGTGCGATTTTCCTCTATTTATTGATAAGGGGGAAAAAGCATGGGTATTAAAACTAAGATTCTATTATTATCTTTATTAGCAGTTATATTAACAGGATTATTTTTATTTTACGATTTAAGAAGCTGGGAATATGCACTGCCTCGTCGTGGTATCAAGATTTTATCAATCATCGTAACGGGTGTAGCGATAGCCTTTGCTACAGTTGTTTTTCAAACGATTACGAATAACAGGATACTAACACCAAGTTTGATAGGGTTGGATTCTCTCTATCAGCTATTCCAAACATTTATTATCTTTTCGTTTGGTTCTATGAGTGTTTTAGTTTTAAATCAATATTTGAATTTTGCTATATCTACAATTTTAATGGTCATTTTCGCGATGCTTTTGTATCAGCTCCTATTAAGGGGCGAGGGAAAGAATATATTCTTCCTATTATTAGTAGGGATCATTATGGGAACTTTCTTTGGGAGTATTTCCACATTCCTTCAAGTTCTTATTGACCCGAATGAGTATTTAAACCTACAAAACCGTTTATTCGCGAGCTTTAATAATGTTAATTCGGATTTATTGCTGGTTTCAATAGGGATTCTTATTTTCGTGACGATTATCTTCTATCCACAATTAAAGTACTTGGATGTTCTATCACTTGGAAGAGACCAAGCGATTAATTTGGGTGTGAATTATGATCGAGCAGTGAAGTTATTACTTATATTTATAGCAATCCTCGTTTCACTTGCGACAGCTCTTGTTGGACCGATTACTTTCTTAGGTTTACTTGTGGCTAATGTGGCTTATGAAGTGGTTAAAACTTATAAACACGCCATTATTATTCCAGTAGCGATGTTAATCAGTGTTATTGCTTTAGTTGGCGGACAACTTTTAGTGGAGAGAATCTTTAGTTTCTCAACACCAATTAGTGTCATTATTAACTTTGTTGGTGGTGTCTACTTCTTATATCTTTTATTAAGGGAGAGTAAAAAATGGTAGAAGTTATGAATGTATCCAAATTATTTGGGGATAAAGCCGTTGTGAATAACGTCTCTGTTAAAATTCAAAAAGGGAAAATAACTTCTTTTATTGGGCCAAATGGAGCCGGTAAAAGTACACTTTTATCGATGATCAGTCGGCTAACTGTGGCAGATTCAGGAGAAATTCTTATTGAAAACTCTAAAGTAGCAGATACAAAAAGTAGCGATTTAGCAAAGAAAATTTCGATATTAAAGCAATCTAATCATATTAATATACGATTGACGATTCGTGAGCTTGTCTCATTTGGTCGCTTTCCATATTCTCAAGGAAATTTAAAAAAAGTAGACCTTCAATATATAGATGAAGCGATTGCTTATATGGAGCTTGAGGATATTCAAGATAAGTATTTGGATCAATTAAGTGGTGGTCAACGCCAACGTGCTTATATTGCGATGGTTATTGCTCAAGATACTGAGTATATATTACTTGATGAGCCATTGAACAATTTGGATATGAAACATTCTGTTCAAATTATGAAGGTATTAAAGCGAATGGTGAAGGAATTAGGAAAGACGATTGTGATTGTTCTTCATGATATTAACTTTGCTTCGTTTTATTCTGATCAAATTGTGGCCCTTAAAGATGGTCAAATTATCCATGAAGGCCCCACGCATGAAATTATCAATAATGGTGTTCTAAAAGATATTTATGATATGGATATCACCATTAATGATATTAATAATCAGCGTGTATGTGTTTATTTTGTTTAATTAAGTAGGATAATTAGGGATATATAGCGTGCGTAGATGAACGTCGACGTCAGAGGATACCATCCATTTACGTACGCTATTCTAATCCTTTATTATAAAAAAAATACCGTAGGGGTGTATGTAGATGAAGAAACTTTGGTTATTAATGTTAGCTGCATTTGTTGCATTAGTATTAGCGGCGTGCGGTTCAAATGACGATTCAGATGATGCGACAGAAGGCGCAGCAGATGACGTAGATACAGAAGATCCAGCTACAGAAGAAGAAAAAACACTTACTTTCGAACATCAATTAGGTGAGACGACTGTTGAGAAAAACCCAGAAACTGTTGTTGTTTTTGATATGGGTATTCTAGATATGTTAGACGGTTTTGGTGTTGAAGTTGCAGGTTTACCACAAGCAAATGTTCCTGAATACTTATCAAAATATGCTAGTGATGATTATGTGAATGCGGGTAGCTTGTTTGAACCTGATTTCGAGGAAATTTTTGAATTAGATCCAGATTTAATCATTATTAGTGGTCGTGCATCTGAAGCATATGACGACTTGAATGATATTGCACCAACTTTATTTATGGGTATTGATAATGCGAACTATTATGATTCGTTTAAAAACAATCTTGATATGATTGCACAAATTTTCGATAAGGAAGATGAAGCGGCAGAAAAGTTAGCAGAAATTGATGCATCAATTGAAGAGGTTCAAGCATTAGCGAGTGAGCAAGAAGCAAAAGGTTTATTATTGATGGTAAACGAAGGAAGTTTATCTGTTCATGGTCCTGGTGGACGTTTCGATTTACTTCATAGTTTATTCGGTGTTGACCCTGTGGATACTTCTATTGACATTGCCAATCATGGACAAGAGGTTGACTTTGAATATATCGAAATGCAAGACCCAGAGTATTTATTTGTCATTGACCGTGGTGCGGCGGTAGCTAGTGGTGAAGAGTCTGGTAATGAGTTATTAGATAATTCTTTTGTACAAAATACTCAAGCTTATGAGAATGATAATATTGTATTTTTAGATGCGATTTACTGGTACATTACAACTGGTGGTTTAACTTCTTTCCCTGGTATGATTGAAGAAGTTCGTGCTGGTTTAGCTGAATAATGATTAAGGTATGTGTTCAGAATGATTCTGAGCACATACTTTTTTGAGTGCTGGGCATGGGTGATGCTCAATTCTCGAGATAATTTGACCTTTTGGTCTTTGTTTTTGGTCCGTTTTTGAAAATCGTAATGACCTCACAGACGAATGAATTCGTCTGAAGGTTCCTTACGATTTTCAAAACTTCACGCAAATGCGTGAAGTAGCCAAGCAAGCTTGGCCAACGGTCCAAAAACATGTGGATTTTAGATACTAATCCTGATGGGTTAGTACTCTCTGTTTTTTTTGGTTGGTTGTGGCTGTTTGTGCGGAGCGCTGAATCTTTTTAGGGAAACTCTTGCGAGCCCTCCCAAAAAAGTGGCGGGGCTACGGCATAGTGTGAGAATCCTCAAAACCGTTAATTGAATGAAAAGCCACCAGTTATAAAAGAGAAAAACCATACTTTTATCTTTGTCGTAGTGAAGTGAATGAGGCTTCTTCATGAGTGAAGTTGCATGGGTGATGCTCAATTCTCGAGATAATTTGACCTTTTGGTCTTTGTTTTTGGTCCGTTTTTGAAAATCGTAATGACCTCACAGACGAATGAATTCGTCTGAAGGTTCCTTACGATTTTCAAAACTTCACGCAAATGCGTGAAGTAGCCAAGCAAGCTTGGCCAACGGTCCAAAAACATGTGGATTTTAGATACTAATCCTGATGGGTTAGTACTCTCTCTTTTTTGGGTTGGTTGTGGCTGTTTGTGCGGAGCGCTGAATCTTTTTGGAATGCTAACAGCTTGTGTTTGGGAACCTTAGTGAACCATTGCTGGCAGAAGGGTGTGTATAACTTTGGGAGCCTGAGTGCGTCGAATTAAGAAGCCGATGACTACTGTCACCGGCTTCTTTTATCAGAAAAGCTTTGTTAGTGTATGGAGAAGGATTTTTAATCGAATAATTTAAGATAGGCTTTGTAGCCTTTTTCTTCAAGGTGTTCTTTAGGAATAAATTGTAAAGCAGCGGAGTTAATACAATAGCGTAAGCCACCTGATTGTGGAGGACCGTCTGGGAATACGTGTCCTAAATGGGAATCGGCTTCTTTACTTCTCACTTCAGTTCTTACCATAAAGTGACTTCGGTCTTCTTTTTCTACAATTTCCTCGTCTTGTATTGGTTTGGTAAAACTAGGCCAACCACAGCCTGCATCATATTTATCTTTGGAAGAAAACAGCGGCTTTCCTGAGATAAGATCAACATAGATACCTTCTTCCTCCGTTGCATAATATTCATTACGAAAAGGCGGCTCAGTCCCGTTGTTTTGTGTGACTTCATATTGCATAGGTGTTAGTTTTTTCTTTAAATCGTCTTTATTCGGTTTCATGCGGTTCACCCCAATGTCGATTAATAAAAGCAGCTCGTCCCGAACCATGTTGATAGCGTTCGTAATGAGCAGGGTTTTTCTTATAATAGTCTTGATGATATTCCTCTGCTTCATAGAAGGTTTTTGCCGGTAACAGTTTGGTTGCAATCGGTTGTTCAAATTTACCGCTCTTATCTAAATCCAGTTTAGATTGTTCGGCTGCTTTTTTTTGACTATCATTCATATAAAAAATAGCCGTTTGATAAGACTGTCCTCTATCATAAAATTGGCCGCCAGCATCGGTAGGGTCGATCTGTTTCCAAAAGATTGAAAGTAATTCTTCATAAGTGATAATCTTAGGGTCGAAGGTTATTTCGATCGCCTCATAATGGCCAGTTGTTTCTGAACAAACCTCTTGATAAGTAGGATTTTTGGTATGTCCACCCGTATAACCTGAGGTTACTTTGAGAACACCATCATATTTATGAAAAGGTTTGACCATGCACCAAAAGCAGCCTCCTGCAAAAATGGCTTTTTGGTCGTTTTGTGTTGTCATATAAATATCACCTCACTAAGTGTGTATGTTTATTATATCATGTTGCTTAAAGCTTATCATACAATCTGATTTTCTACTTCTTTACACCTTTATCTAGGAAAGTAATATCAGGATGGATAGAAATGATTAATTCATTCATGTAATAGTCATCCCATTCTTCAAAAATAAAATGAGGATTATGGGCTTGCACCTTACCGCCTAAACCAATTGGATCAACATGTAATTGTTGAAGCTTTTGAAAGAGTGCTTGTGATTGTTCTCGGATGTCCTGTTTAAATTGGGTATGGATTTCATTTAATTTTTCATCTGAGATTTCATTACCAGAATACTCAATAACTTGGACACTCATTTTTAAGTGAATATCAATCTGTGGTTTATTGGTATTTTTCTCAATTTGATAAGAAGGTTTTGCATTAACGTTTCGTATCATCGCATATTCGTCTTGTTCACGAAGTTCAATTTCATACTCTCCGTGATTGAAAGGTTGGCAAAGTAATTTTAATAAAAAGGAGTCTGACACATTTATTTTTTCTACATAGCGATCTCCACGCAATAAGGCAATTCCACTCAATTCGATACTATTATTATGTTTCCTCAGAATTGGTAAATAAGGATCTTGTCCTAATCCATAATATTGATTTAAGAATATATAAAGGTTAGTCTTCGGAATATTTTGTGCCTCCATATTATGTCTAAGAAGTTCTTCTATATAGGTAGAGACTTCTTCTTCATGTTCATATTTGCTCGATAATAAATCGTTAACTGTACCTTCAACAATACATATTTTATTTTGTAAACCGATAGTTGGATCGCGGGTAAATGCATCTAAAATTGATAATATACCTTCTTTTTCTGCCAATTCTATGTTAACCAATAAGGATTTTAGTTTACCACTATGAAGACGCTTAGGCGACTGATTGTTTAACTTGATACGAGCAGCTCTACTTGTTGCAGCAACAGCAGATAAAGTATCACTCATAAGAACATTTTCTGTACGGTATAGAGGTACACTGATTGTTACCTCTACTGCATCGTCAGATAAATAATCAAAACCAGCACTATGTATGTGTTGTACCTCGTCAATAATTTGAGTTTGGACACAGCCACTTAATTGCATAAATAAAAGTATAGATAGGAACTTGTGTTTCATGAGGACATCTTCCTTTTTAATAAAACTATTATAAATATGACGGGAATGAAAATCGTAACAAATACTTGACCAATCAATGACATGAAGTTGTTTAGCTGATCGATCGCTTCTCTTGAATGGAAAAGTAATGCTATCAGTAATATAATAACTCCGGTTATTCGTAAGGTATAAATATGTTTAACGTTACATATTTCTTTTAAAGCACGACTCGAAGCCCACAGAGCCAATGTAATATTAGGAATAATAATAATGAGCCAAGTTGCAATACCTATGTATTCGAACCTTTCTAAGAACGGTAATTCTACGATTTTCCATATGTTAATAGTTGGCCAGATGATGGTTTGTAAATGACCTAATGTATAAAAACTAAAGTGTACGAATGCAATAATTAGATAGAGAGCCATTGTATAAAAGGAAGCTAAGTGAGCAAACTTTTGAGATTTAGGTGCTTGATCTATAAACGGATAAGCAAGTAAAAGAATTTCTGGACCGAGAAAACTTAATGTCATTGTTTTTGCAGCTAATAATTGCTCTTCTACATTTGTGTTGAAAAGAGGAAGTACGCGCTGGAATTCTGCATATTCAAATGCGCTAAAATTAGAGAAAAGAAGGAAAAATGGGATTATTAAACTAAAGAAACTAACGCCTACTATGACACGAAAGCCTTGAATAATAATATAATAAGCTAATACTGATAAAGTCAGACATAAAATTGGAACAGATATATCGGGAAATATCCAAATTTGAATGATTTCTACATAAGTCCTCAGAACAACTACACCTGCTAATACAAAGTAAAAAACAATCATTAAAGAAATGAAACTACCGATGAATTTTCCAAAAGTTTCTTTATTAATCGCTATGATATCCTTTTTTTGATTCCCTATGATTTTGTAGATCATCCAAATGAGCAAGTGAAAATACAAACCACTTATGATAATGGCTATCCAGCTCTGAAATCCTGCTGCCTCAGCAATATATCTTGTAAAACCTAAAACCCCTACGCCAGCTTGCAAGGAATGAACGAGAAAGAATACTAAATAAGGTTCAATTAATAGAGCTTTGTTATTTATATTAGATATATTCACGAGAACACCCTCTTTTCCGTGCTCTTAAATACCTTCATCAATGTCTAGCTTCTTTTTTGCTTTTTCTTTACTAAATTTCTTTGTTCTTTTAGTCTGCAGTTCATCTGGTCTTGTCGATTGGAAATGAAATGGTAATCTAATAAAAGAATCTTTTAAATCACTAAATTTAAATGGATAAATGGGAGCTAAATAAGGGCGATTTAATGATTTGATTGATAATAAATGAACCAATAAGAACATAAATAAAATCGTTAAACTAACAATTCCCCATAATTGAGCAGCAAATAAAAAAGGAAATCGAATGATACGAATTGTATTTGTGATACTGTAAATAGGAGTTGTAAAAGAAGCGAGTGCGGCTAATGCCACAAAAATTAATAATACGTTACTTGTTAAACCTGCTTCAACGGCAGCAGTACCGATGACTATTCCACCAACAATCCCGATCGTTTGACCGACCTTTGTAGGTAATCTCGCTCCTGCTTCTCGTAAAAGTTCAATCGTAATTTCTAAAAAAATCGCTTCAATTATAGGTGGAAATGGAATTTGATCGCGAGACAAGATTAAGGTTGCCATTAAATCTTGGGGAATAATCTCAGTATGGTATGTTAGTATGGCCACATACAAGGGGGTTGCAAAGATTGAAAACCAGACAGCAAATATTCGAATTAGCCGAAATGCAGAAGCAATTTGCCAACCGAGAAAATAATCTTCAAAAGACGAGAAGAATTCAATAAATGTTGTGGGTGCAGTAATAACTTGTGGTGAGCCATTTACAAAAACAGCTATTTTTCCTTCCGCCAATACAGCAGCCACTCTGTCTGGTCGTTCTGTATCGATGAATTGTGGAAAAGGACTATTCGAAAAGTCCTCAATTAGCTGATTAATATAAGAGCTGTCGCTTATGGTCTCAATCTCTATCGATGAAATTCTTTGTAACATTGTCTTGACGTTATCCTCATTGGCAACTGACTCAAGGTACATAACGATAACTTTTGTTTTAGATAATGAACCAACAATAAACTCCTTCGAGATTAGATTGGGAGTAGGTAGTCGTTTTCTTACTAAGTTAATATTGACATCAATAGATTCTACAAAGGCTTCTTTTGGACCAATGACACTAAATTCTACTTCTGGAATCGTAATATTTCGGATTTCTTCCTGTGGTATCACGGCAACTAAGCATTTGTCGCTTGTAGCATTAGCCGTTCTAATTGCAACTGCTCCGATTAGAAGTAATTCATTTAATTCGTGAGGGTTTTCGATTATTTTTATGTTTTCAACATGTATGATGTTTACTAAGTTCTCTAGGGTAGTGAAAGGTTGCTCTTTAATCGGCTCAATTAACAATCGCTCTAATTTAATATGATTGATAAGTGGTTGATAGTAAGAGAGTAGTAATACATCTGTTTTGGTTTCAAACTTATGCTGGCAGAAATCGTCTGAGCGTGCGTGTAATTCTAATGTTTGCGATACAGTTCTTAATGCGACATTTTCAAAGATGTTTTTTTTGATTTTTCGTTTTAATTGAAACCAGCCCATATGTATACCTACCTTAAAAGACATTTTTTTCAAATACGACTAGCTAAAAAATGATTGACTGAAGGAGTTATCATGATTGATTATTTGATTTTCGATATATAACAATATGATTTTTTAGTATGGGACATTTGAAAAAAATTATGTATACCTTTTAATTAATCTTCAAAAGCTTGGATAATCTGTCATAGTTTCGCATCTATTAATCATTACTCCTCTGTTTCAACGAATTCAATAATGAAGGCTCAAACATAATGATTCCAGTAATTCGAGCGTGCTTATCAGTCAACGAAATGAAAAAAGAGGTAGGGTTTAGACCCACCTCTTTTTCATGTCATTCTGGCTTCATTTTATTCGGAAGTTGTTCTACCGCAACAATCACATGGTCTAACTTTTGCTCGAGGCGGTGTAGCAAATAAAATGTGACGACAACAGGAAAACTATACTCCGCAATGTAAGGAAGCCAAACCTCGATATTCATTTAGCTAATAGGTAATTCAATATTCTCTACTTGACGATCGACTAATCTCGCCCCACGAATTGCGACAATGTCGCCACCAGTTGAAGAAACGGCTCCTGATGAAATCATAGAAAGCATCGCCTCATAAACCGTTTGAGGCTCGACAGGTTCAATTGGATAGTCGACCGAAATAGTCACTTGCTTTTCTTCTTCATTTTCAAAAAGTAACTCTAGCTTTTTACTCATTTTAACTCCTCCTTAAATGGTTTTAGATGATACCGTACTGATTAATTCGATTGGCAACTTCAAGTTGATACTGTTGTAAGGAGACGTAAGCCTGTGCAAATTGGACTAACTCTTCATCGTTAGCACTCCCTTTTACTAGCTGGAATGATTTACTTAAATAAGAGATTTCACCAAATTCATCCGTACCAACAATAAATCGTAACGCTAATCGGCTATTTTGAGCTTCCATATTAACACCTCCTTTCAACTTATAAATCGAAGTGAATGATTGAAATGGTGAAATAATCTTTTGTGGGTCGTAGTGAGTAGGACTTGATTTGGTTGGCATAATTTGTTGTCGTAAAACAATGAGATTCGCATTAATATCTCCTAATTTAGAGAGCTTATTAATAGGAATGGACAGGAAAAAAGTATGGGATGAATGGATTCTGTTGAAAAATGTCGCAAAAAAATCGATAAATATTCCTGTGAAGGAGGAGGATTTAATTTAGGAAAATCGAATAATATTACTGAACTCATAATGTAAATAAGGTTTGACTGCCTATAATAGACAGTTGAGGTCTACGTAGTTAAAACAGGCTGCAAAGGTCTAAATTGACTCGACCAAAAGTAAGTTGAGTGGCCCTATAAACTGAAGTTTCACTATATAAGGAGAATGTGGTTATGGAGGTATCTATTTATCAACTGTGTTTTAATGCTACGTCAACGTGGCAAGCTGTTATTAATAAGGACGGGCTAATATTAGAAGTGAACGAAACGTTTTGTAAAAGCTTCGGTTTTAAGAGAGAAGAATTATTAAAAGTATCATTTTACCAATTATTAACTGAAGATTCGGATTTTAAGTTTGTTTTAACTCATAACACGGCTTCAACGGTTATTCACTTACTTGGTTCATCAGGTGTCTTCCAGGAGACGAAAGTTTTTATCTCACCAATCGTTGATAGTGAAAGTCAGAATACGTATTATTTGCTCCAATTAAGTCCCGTTCAAAACTATCAACAACTTACCTATTTTAAGCGTGCTCAAGAGGAGGGGATGTTTCAGCATCAGCACCTCGAAGGGATGAGTCAATTAATACTAGAGAATTTAAAGGATGCAGTGATGACGATTCAATTTGATGGTCAAGTATTATTTATGAATTATCGAGCGGTTGAACTTTTTGGTGATCAAGTTGAGAAAGTGAAAAGAATGAACTTCTGGAATTTTTTAGAAGAACAAGATTTAGAGATTACCCACAAAATCCATCAGTTTTTGGCAGGTGAAGAAACCTTTAGTTCGGAAGAGTTTTTAACAAGCTTAGATGGTTGGTTTGATATTCGTGCCTATCGAATGGAAGATAAAATCACGGTTTTTTTTCTTAATATTACGAAAAGAAAAAAAGCTGAACAATACTTAAAAGATAGTGAAATGCATTATCGAAGTTTAGTTGAACATATACCAGAGACGATTACTGTACACGATGGAACCCGCTTTATTTATATGAATCCTGCAGGGGTGAAATTATTTAAAGCACAAGAAAAGGGTGATATCGTTGGACATCCTCTTAATAAGTTATTTATCGGACAAGAGTACAGGCGAGCAAGGGAAAATATTCGCTTACTTTTAACCAATAAGAAGAAAATTACAACGACAATTTTTAGGTTACGTTGTATAAATGGTGAATATCGAGAAGTAGAGGCCTCAACGACCATTATCTTATTTAGGGGAAAGCCCTCATTTAGGACGATTTTTAAAGACGTTTCTGAGCGAAAGCGAATGGATGACATCTTGCGGAAATCAGATAAGTTATCTGCTGTTGCTCAAATGGCAGCGGGTGTTGCTCATGAGATTCGTAATCCATTAACATCTGTAAAAGGATTTTTGCAGCTTTTTGAAAAGGAGAAGGTGTACAACGAGCAATTTGTTAAGCTTATTATGGAAGAATTAGATAGAGTTGAATCTATCATCTTTGAATATTTAACCTTAGCTAAGCCTAATTATGAAACGCCATTTAAACGTATCAATGTACAAAAGTTATTAGAACAGTTATTAACGTTATCAGAAACGCAGTCGATTTTGAAAAACATCTATGTTGAATTTGAATACGAGCATGTACCTTCAATATTTGGTAGTGAAAAACAGTTAAAGCAAGCAATTATGAATTTAATTCGTAACGCCATTGAGGCCGTCGAAAGAAACGGTAAAATCATTATAAAATTAAAAAATCACCCCGATGAGCAAGTATGTATTCAAATCGAAGATAATGGCTGTGGTATTTCTACAGAAAGAATTGAAAGGTTGGGTGAACCATTTTATTCGACGAAAGAAAAAGGCACAGGACTTGGTCTAATGGTTTGTTATAAAATATTGGAACATCACAATGGTCTCTTACACGTGCAAAGTGAAGTTAATGTTGGAACAAAGGTCGAAGTGATTTTGCCTGCATTTGTTCCGGTTCCAGAAGAAGTATTGCTAACTTAAGAAATGTAAAAAGCTTTCCTCGGACTAAAATAAGTCTTGTTTGGGAGGCTTTTTCTATGTGAGTAAAATAGTTAGAGCTTTAATCAAAAAGTGAATGGAAAAGGCGGTAAGAAGTATAGCAGCACCTATATGGATAAAGCGGAAAACGAATGGGTTCATTAATGTACGTAGGAAATGAGCTAAAAAAGCGATATTTAAATTCCATAATAAGATACCAAAAAATATAGCACTGCTATGCAGGGCAATCAGCGTAAAAGGTTGCTGTAATTGTTCACTTAAAACGGAACCATATATAGCAAACCAAAAAACGATGTTAATGGGATTAAATAAGGCAATGAAGAAGCCAACCTGGTAGGATTTCTTTAATTGCTTGGAATGAGCAGGTTCATTGCTGTGCTTATTCATCTTTGAAATACTTGTAGTGTCCAAACTATTTATCGCCAAATAAATAAGGATGACAGCTCCAAAAGAATACATAAAAAACTGGGCATATTCATGTTGTAAAAGAGGATGAAGTCCCCAAAATATAAGTAGCATAAAACAGATATCTGCAGTTATTCCTCCTAAACCAACAACAAGGCCGTTAAAGAATCCATGTTTCATGGCTCTACGAATAATCTCCACAGAGATTGGTCCAACAGGGGCTGCTAAGCTTATCCCTAAAAGAAGTGAAGAGAAAAATGGGGTCAATGTAAAACCTCCTTCCTAATGATAGTACATGCTCTATGTAATTTAGATAGAACAGATAATTATAATTAAACGTAAACCACGTTAATTAAAGCGACACCTTGCTATGGATCAAAGTTACTCATATAAATGTTAGCTAAATAGAATGATTGAGTGAATTTTCGCTTAATTTTTAGGTTTATCCCTTACATGTCGATATCTTATCTGTATCATCTATGGGAATGCCAAATAAATTTTAAAAAGATGTGTGAGAAAATCAAACAATCTCTGAGCTGTTGTGAAAGGATGTAAATGGAACAATTTATGTTATTTCTCTAGTTACTATCGGGTAGTATAAAAGTAGAACAGCGAAACAACTTAGAAATGGGCATCACCAAATTAAAACTATGAATCTAATTAGGAGGCGTTTTATAATGAGTAAAAAATTCTTGTATATGTTGGCAGCCGGTGCAATTTCAGTGAGTATGTTAGCAGCATGTGGTGGAGATGGAGAAATGGAAGACCCAGCATTAAATGAAAACCCTGAGCTAGAGATGGATGGCGAAGAAGGCGGCGACATGGGCGGTGACTTCGAGTAAAATATAGATTCTTAATGGAAAAAGATGGGGAGTGTTTCCCATCTTTTTTTTTTTGAGTATACTAGTTGAACAAGTCCTCTTTGATTACGTTCCCAGGCAGAGAAAGCCCTCAACATTTATCATAAGCAATGATGAATTATATACCTTTTCCCAATGAAGAATATTTACTGTTAAGTTTGTATAATGAAGTGACCAGTGAGTATGAATTCTCATTCATACCAAAGAAATAAAAGTCTAACTATTCCGATAATGGAGAAATATCATCTTTTTTTGTGAAACTAGTTTTCAATAATTTGATGATGTGTTATTATGCATAAGTGGGTATAATTATTAAATATTGTCTTGGAGGATTTTAAAAATGAATAAAATGAAATGGTCAAAAATTGGTTTAACAGCCGTATTATCAGTAGGACTTTTAGCAGCTTGTGGAACAGCTGATGACAATAATCAAGGTTCAGGTGAAACAGAGGTGGATGAAAATGCAGAAACATTAGTAATGGGGACTTCTGCAGATTATCCACCATTTGAATCTGTAGATATTACAACAGGAGAGTATGTTGGTTTAGATATTGATATTGCCAAACATATTACTAGTGAATTAGGGTATAATTTGAAAATCGAGAACATGGATTTTTCTACCTTACAGCCTTCTTTACAAAGTGATCGTATAGATTTTGCTATCTCAGCAATGAATGCGACCCCTGATAGAAAAGAAAATCTAGATTTCTCTACAGAGTATTATGATGCGATTAATGAGATGGTGTTCTTAGAGGAAGACGGTTATACAACATTAGAAGAGTTAGAAGGTTTAACCATTGGTGTTCAGTTAGGATCTATTCAACAAGATGCCGCAGAGGAGCTTGGTGAGGAGTACGGGTTTGAAGTCAAACCTTTTGATCGTATCCCAGAAACGGTTCAAGAGTTACAAACGGGTCGTATCGCTGGTATTTTAATGGAGAACTCGGTTGCAGCTGATTACACAGAGCGTCAAGATACACTTGCTTCATTTGCGATTGACACTGAGGATCAAGGTGGCTATGCGATTGCCTTTAATAAAGGTAGTGATTTAGTGGAAGAATTTAATGAAGTTTTAGACGAGATGATTGAAAGTGGTTTATTGGAAGAGCTCATTAATGAATGGGTACGTGATGTAGAATAATCCATCACTCCTTTTCTCGTAAACGTAAGAAAGGATGTTTCGATGGATTTTTTGAAGTTTGATCAAATTGTTCCTTATATCCCCTATATTACGCAAGGGGTTTGGGTAACATTATCATTTGTATCAGTAGCTTTAATTATTGGATTAATACTCGGTATTATCATATCTATTTTAAAAATTAGTAGGTATACGATCTTACGATTAGGTGCTGATTTTTATACATCTTTATTTAGAGGAACGCCGTTAATTTTACAACTAGCTATTTTTTATTTTGGATTACCACAAATGGGTATAGATATTACCGCTTATCAAGCAGGAATTTTAGCTTTTGGTCTCAATTCAGCCGCCTATGTTTCGGAAATTATACGTGCTGGTATTCAAGCGGTAGATAAAGGACAAGTCGAAGCATCAAAAGCTCTTGGTGTTTCGAATCGTCATATGATGATAAATATCATTTTACCGCAAGCGTTTAAGAATATCTTGCCTGCTTTATTTAATGAATTCATCAACTTGACAAAGGAATCAGCGATTGTCTCGACCATTGCCGTTACGGATATTATGAGACGGGCTCAAATTGTTAATGCCCAAGTTGGTTTGTATTTAGAGACATTATTATTTGTTGGTCTTATTTATTATACATTAGTAATGGGATTAACCTTGATAGGTCGACTCCTTGAAAGGAGGCTAAAACGCGGTGATTAATGTAAAAGCTTTAACAAAAAACTTTGGAAAAAATGAGGTACTTAAAGGGATCTCTACAGAAATTGCTAAAGGTGATGTCGTCGCTATTATTGGTCCATCCGGTTCGGGTAAGTCAACGTTTTTACGTTGTCTGAACCAGCTAGAAGAAGCGACTAGTGGCCAAATTTTTATTGGTGATATTGAGATTACCAAATCTAAAGTGGATATTAATAAAGTCAGACAAAAAATCGGTATGGTTTTCCAGCACTTTCATCTATTTCCACATATGACAGTACTTGAGAATATAACGTATGCTCCTTTGAAAGTGAAAGGTCAAACTAAACAAGTGGCTCTAAGTAAAGCAGAAGAGCTTTTGGAGAAGGTTGGATTACTCGAGAAAAAGGATACGTATCCTAATCGTTTATCTGGTGGTCAAAAACAACGTGTTGCGATTGCCAGAGCTTTAGCGATGGAGCCTGAGATGATGTTATTCGATGAGCCGACTTCAGCACTTGATCCAGAGATGGTCAAGGAAGTGTTAGCTGTTATGAAGGATTTAGCAGATAGCGGAATGACGATGGCTATTGTGACGCATGAAATGGGCTTTGCTAGAGAAGTGGCTGATCGTATTTTATTTCTAGACCAAGGGTTACTAGTGGAGGAAGCGACACCCGAACAATTTTTTTCTAATCCACAATCTGCAAGGGCCCAGGAATTTCTAGAAAAAGTTCTTTAATATAGGCGAAAAGTCAATGAGACTTTTCGCTTTTTTATACTTTGATTTCTAGTATATTCTTATATATACACGTATAATATAGAATAACTTTGAAAAGCTAGGGTGAATGAATGTGAGTGAAGCATGGAGAAGGTTACCGAAATATCGAATTGGTTATCGGACGTTAAAAACAGCGTTAGGGGCAGGTATATCCATTGGGCTTGCTCGTTTTTTTGACTTAGATTTTTATTCATCTGCTGCTATTATTACGATTTTATGTATTTCTGTGACAAGAAGACATTCATTAATCGTTTCTTGGGCAAGAATATTAGCCTGTGTCCTCGCTTTGTTACTAAGTGCGTCGCTTTTTGAATTGATTGGCTATCATCCTGTGAGTTTGAGCTTATTTCTTCTATTGTTTATACCTCTTGTCGTCGTTTTGAAAATTCAAGAGGGTTTAGTAACGAGCTGTGTTATTTTATTACATATTTATGTGCTACAGGAGTTTTCTTGGACAATTTTCTTGAACGAATTATATCTAATAATTATAGGTGTTGGGGTCGCCTTGTGTATGAACCTTTATATGCCTAGTGATGAGAAAGAGCTTAGGAAATATAGGCGTGAGATTGAAAAGAATATCTCTAACATATTAAATGAATTGGCAACTTATTTACGGGAAGGTAATGAGGACTGGGATGGGAAAGAGATTAACGAGTCTGTTCAGGTGTTAAAAGATGGTCGGCGTTTGGCAAGTAGAAGTATTAATAATCAATTAATAAGATTTGAAAACCATTATTATCATTATTTCCTTATGCGTGAAAAACAATTTGAAGTGATTGAGCGGATGATGCCATTTGTATCCGTTTTACATGCAAATTCTCCTGAGTCTCAAAAAGTGGCACGATTTATTGAAGAGCTAGCTAAAGCAGTAAGCCCTAATAACTATGTAGCCTATTTTTTAGGGGAGTTAGCAGAAATACGAAATGATTTTCGGAAATTGGAATTACCTAAAAGTCAACAGGAGTTTGAGGAACGCTCTAATCTTTCTTATATCCTTTATGAGTTAGAGCAATATTTATTAATAAAAGATCGATTATGGAATGAAGTGGATAAAACTGACCTCAAAGCAGCAGAATAAAGAAACAGATAAGTCGAAAGTAGGTATTAATTTTGATTAGAGGTTTGATTTTATTTTGTACGATGCTCGCATATTTATCACCGATTTGGCCGCTAGGAGTCAATCCGACTGTAGGTGATCCCTATCTGATTATTGATACGGCGAAAAATGAACTGGCGTTTATTAATGAAGGGAAGATTCAAAGCATTCATGATGTTGCTAGTGGACATATCGTTAATGCAACTCCGCTAGGTGAATTCACGATTGTCGTAAAAGCGGAGAATCCTTATTATCGAAAGTTAGATATTGAAGGAGGTAGTCCGAATAATCCATTAGGCACACGTTGGATTGGCTTTGACGCGAAAGGAACCGATGGACGCATTTATGGTATTCACGGAACGAATCATCCAGAAAAGATTGGGCAATATGTGACGGCTGGTTGTGTCCGTTTACCAAATGAAGAAATAGAAGCATTATTTGAGGAAATTCCAATTGGAACAAAAGTTCTTATTACCAATCAAAACTTGGACTTTACCGAACTTGCCAAACAGGCAGGTGCTATGTAAGATTTTAGCAGCGGTCAATTGAGCCCTGCACTCGAGTATGGGAGTAACTTTTATGACGAAGCCCGACTCACTTTGCCGCCACCAGGCAGGACGCGCAGCATGATTTTCGGTAGCGACGATTAACGCTCTATGTTCGCACTTTCATACAAAAGGACAAGGTGCTCATTCACCTTGTCCTTTTAATCATAAGTTGATTCAATTAATTCTCATCGAATGTTAAGGTTATGTTAGAAAAAACTAACTCCCATTAATACGGTCCCAAGTACCATCGTAATAATCATGATATAAATTATAGTTTTTTGGAATTTACGTGGCATGCTAACCCTCCTAAGTTTCACTACATCTATTTTACTTGGAAATGAAGCTGTGTACAAGTGCTTTTCTAAAAATACCATAGTATTAAGAAAATAATCATTTAATGAAGCTTTTATTAGGTGGAAGTACCAACATACCAGAGTAAAAAGAAGTGGTATCCTGTAGGGAAAGCGAAGAAGCACGAGCAAAAGCTGAATCACGGTATGAAGTGCCAAATGAAGTACCAACATACTAGGTATGAGCTTTAGAAAGAGAACCTGTACGAACTTTTTAAATAAAGCACTCAAAAAGATGATCTCATGTTAACTTCGTGGTAAGATCATGAAGTATTTTAATTGATGGAGGAATAGACGCATGATTAACACAGAACGACTATTAAATCAGTTTTTAGAATTAGTTCAAATTGATTCAGAAACAAAATTTGAAGGTGAAATTGCTACATATTTGAAGAAAACATTTACAAGTTTGGGGTTACAAGTAAAAGAAGATGACGCTGCAAGTAAAACAGGACATGGTGCAGGTAATTTAATTTGTACGCTACCTGCTAATCAGGAAGGTATTGATCCGATTTATTTCACATCTCATATGGATACAGTTGTACCAGGTAAAGGGGTCAAACCATCTATAGAAGGAGACTATGTCGTAACAGATGGTACGACGATTTTAGGAGCTGACGATAAAGCTGGCTTAGCGGTTATGATTGAAGCTATTCATTTTCTAAAGGAACAGGGTTTAAATCATGGTGACATACAATTTATTATTACTGTAGGGGAAGAATCCGGTTTAGTAGGAGCTAAGCAACTACAGCGTGAAGATTTAATCGCAAAGTATGGGTTTGCACTAGATAGCGATGGACCTGTAGGAGATATTATTGTTGCTGCTCCCTTTCAAGCTAAAGTTAAAGCTATTGTCCATGGAAAAACGGCTCATGCAGGAGTTGCTCCGGAAAAAGGAATATCGGCTATCACTGTAGCGGCCAAGGCTATCTCCTCCATGCCACTTGGAAGAATAGACAATGAGACAACAGCTAATATTGGTCGGTTTGAAGGTGGCACTCAAACGAATATAGTATGTGATCACGTAGAAATTTTAGCTGAAGCACGTTCGCTTGTTAATGAGAAGTTAGAAAAGCAAGTTTCGAAAATGAAGGCTGCATTTGAAGAGACAGCAGCTTCAATGGGGACAAAGGCTACGGTTGATATTACGATTATGTATCCGGGTTATAAGCGCTCAGAAGGTGATGAAGTTGTAGAAGTAGCCAAACGTGCGATTGAATCAATTGGAAGAGAACCGAAGCTTCTACAAAGTGGCGGTGGTAGTGATGCTAATATTATTGCCGGGATGGGCATACCAACGGTGAATTTAGCAGTTGGTTATGAAGAAATCCATACGAAAAATGAAAAGATGTCAATTACGGAATTAAATAAACTAGCAGAGCTTGTCGTGACGATCATTAGACAGACAACCCAATCATAATGACCCAAAAAAGAGTGCGATTAAGTTGATTATCGCATTCTTTTTTATAATCCCTTTTATAAGACAGACAGCCTCACTTGATTGTAAAACATATAGTAAAAGTCGGGGACATTCCACACAAAAAATGTCTCCGACTTTACTATTTTTGAAGGTCGCACTTGACCTTCTTTTTTATATGATCCTATAAAGTAGGAATCTATGTTGAATTTTGGGACATACTAACCTTTGAACGAATGACTAATGGAAAGTCCTTGATTCAGGGCTTGTTCGACCAAACTCTAAACACTCTAAAATAGTTTCTTCATCTTCACCTAACATCTCAGCTAGTTGAATAATAGATGGTGATTGATAATTTACGAGACGGTAATTTTGAATAGTGCTATGGACATGTTCGAGAAGGTCAGAGTATACTTTTGGTTGACTTGAGTGTGTTACATACATCGACATCAAAACACCCCCAACTGTAATATGAACCTGTCTTTTATTAACCTTAACGTACATATAAAAATAAAGCAATTCTTTATCAGTATTTTTGAATTTTTCAATAATCATTATGTAAGTGTTTCAACATTAATAATGTAAATCCCTTCATTTACCATATAAATTAAAATGTTAGAAAATTCACTGATATTTTATGAGTTATTATTAAAATAAGGGTTCAATTGTAAAGGTTTTGTAAAGGTGAGCATTACATTATTAAAAATGTGTAAATGATGACTAATCTGTGTTTACAGTTATCATAAAAAAAGTTATGCTAATATGCGGAAAAAGAAAAATAACCTCTAGGAGTGGAATGAATGGTTGAAATTAATATCCAAGAGACGATCTTTTATTTTCTTGGCGGCTTAGGGATTTTCCTATTTGGTATTAAATTTATGGGTGATGGCCTTAAAAACTCAGCAGGTAATCGCCTAAGAGAGATTTTAGATAAAATGACATCTAACCCTGTAAAAGGTGTTCTTGCAGGTATTCTAGTAACAATTTTAATACAATCGAGTTCTGGAACAACGGCTTTAACCGTTGGATTAGTTAGTGCGGGTTTTATGACACTTAGACAAGCAATTGGTGTCATTATGGGTGCCAATATCGGTACAACTGTCACAGCTTTTATTATTGGGATAGATATTGGTGAATATGCACTACCTATCTTATTTGTCGGTACAGCATTAATTTTCTTCTTTAAAAAACCGGTCATTAACTACGTTGGACAAGTATTCTTTGGCTTTGGTGCTTTATTTTATGGCTTAGAGCTGATGGGCGGTGCTGTGAAGCCATTAGCTGATTTAGAGGCTTTCTCTACATTGACGTTAACCATGAGTGATAATCCATTGCTCGGGGTTCTAGTCGGAACGGTTATGACGATTATTATACAAAGTTCAACCGCAACCATTGGTATTTTACAAGGATTCATGGCTGAAGGTGCAATGACTTTAGATGCAGCTTTACCAGTTCTTTTAGGTGATAACTTAGGTACAACGATTACTGCTTTATTAGCAGCGATTGGAACCACGATTGCAGCAAGACGTGCAGCATTAACACATGTTGTCTTTAACTTAATAGGTGCAGTCTTTTTCTTAGTACTATTGGTACCATTTACAGCTTTAATTGAGTATCTACAGCAATTATTAAACTTAAATGGGCCAATGACCATTGCATTTGCTCACGGTTCGTATAATGTGATGAACACACTTATTCAATTACCATTCGTAGCTGTCTTAGCTTGGATTGTAACGAAGTTGATTCCTGGTGAAGATAAAATCATTGATTACAAACCAAACCTAAGTCCACTGTTATTAGAGCAATCTCCATCTGTAGCTCTTGGACAAGCTCGTGAGGAAGTAATTAGAATGGGTAACCATGCCGTTGAAGGTATGGAAGAAGCAACTAAATATTTGGACTCAAAAGATAAAAAACATGGTGAATTAGTCTTAATGTATGAAGAAGCTATTAATACCTTCGACCACGCGATAACGGATTATTTAGCTGGTATGTCTGGTCATACTATGTCAACGGCTGATACAAGATTGCATACGGTATTAGTTAATGCCGTTCGTGACATTGAAAGAGTCGGTGACCATATTGAGAATGTGAAAGAATTGGTTGATTACCAGCTATCTAATAAGTTTGAGTTGTCTAAGGAAGCAATGAATGAATTAAAAGAGATGATTAACCTTACGTTAACAACATATAAGGAGTCATTGGAGGCTTTACAATCGTTAGATCATCAATTAGCAGAGGAAGTTCTTGTTAAAGAAGAACAGATTGATAAAATGGAGAGAACATTACGTAAAAAGCACATAAAGCGTCTAAATGAAGGTGTTTGTACAGGAAGTGCTGGTATTGTTTTCGTTGATATTATTAGTAACTTAGAACGTATTGGAGACCATTCCGTAAATATTGCAGAGGCAGTGTTAGAGGAACATTGATACGATAAAGCTGTATGGAAGAATTAACTTCCATACAGCTTTTTTTTGCACAAGATTAAGATATGGTTCCATCTAGCCGTCATACAAAAGTTTGTTCTCAAGTTATGTTCATAAAAGATATCCCTTATATAGAGTAGATAGAACGGTTGAGGGCGAACGGATTTTCGTATAAAATAAAGAGACAAGGATATGGGATGAGAGGTGAGTTTGGATGAGTAGGCGTGTTATTTTCCATATCGATATGAATAGCTTTTATGCATCGGTTGAAATGGCTTATAATCCAGACTTAAAAAACAAACCGATTGCGATAGCAGGCAATGTCGAAAAAAGAAAAGGGATTATTGTCACGAGTAGTTATGAAGCAAGAGCGAAAGGTGTAAAAACAACGATGCCTGTTTGGAAGGCTTTAAAGCTATGTCCGAACTTAATTTTGCTTCCTCCTCATTTTCAAAGATATAAAGAAGCTTCTCAAGCAATGTTTGAGTTGTTAAAAGGCTACACACCATTAGTAGAGCCTGTATCCATAGATGAGGGCTTTTTAGATGCAACCTATTATTTACAAGAAGGCAACCCGATCCAGCTTGCGGAGGAAATCCAAAGTCGATTACTGAAGGAAATGGATTTACCGTGCAGTATAGGGATTGCACCTAATAAATTTTTAGCAAAAATGGCCAGTGATATGAAAAAACCAAAAGGTATTACGGTATTGAGGAAACGGGATATCCCGCAAATGTTATGGCCACTAGATATTAGTGAGATGTATGGCATCGGTAAAAGAACGGTTGAGAAATGGAAAAAATATAAAATTACAACGATAGGTGAGCTAGCTTTGGCGGAACCACATTTTCTTGAACAACATTTTGGTTCACATGCAATCGATTTAAAAGAACGTGCCCAAGGTATTGATAATCGAGTGATAGATCCTAACTCTATCTATGAATTTAAAAGTATCGGACATTCAACAACGTTACCATATGATACGATGAACGAAGAAAAGATTAACAAGGAATTAAAACGATTAGCTCAGTTAGTTGAACTGCGCTTGAAAAGAAAAGGTGTCTGTGCTTTCGGGGTTCAGTTAATGATTCGTTATGCTGATTGGAAAACGACAACGAAAAGTTATCAATTAGACAACCCGATTCAATCTGCGGATGAAATTTATCAAGAGATTAGTAGGCTATTTCTCATTTCGTGGAACAACCAATATATTCGTTTACTCGGGATTAGTACGTATGATTTAGTTGAACAGCAGCATGCCTACAAGCAGCTTGACTTATTTCATTACAAAGAGGAAGAAAAAAAGCATCAGTTAAAGCAAATGGTTGATCAGATGAAAGCGAAGTTTGGAGCGGATGTTTTTGTGAAGACGGATCAATTAAGTAAAAAAGAGGAAAAAGAACCTTCCTATATAAGAACGAGTTTCCAACGTGACTTTTTAGATCAGTAAAGAAGTCACGTTTTTTTTATTGAACATCATAGTAAAGATGTCGATATAAGATATAGCGAGAATGAAGGAGTAAAAGAGATGCAAATACAGATTCCGACTTATCAAACAAGCCAAACAAATGAGCGACAAGCCCAGGTGAAATCAGGTGAGAAGGTCGCAGTCACCGTAACAGAAAAGCATAGTTCCACAGAGGCTACGGTTTTAATAAAAGGAAGAGAAGTGAAAGCTCATTTTCCGGAGGGGGTTCCTAGTCAAACACGTAGTACGGTTGAAGTCGTTGCTGAAAAAGATGGAGTCTACACGTTAAAAGAACTTCCTAATCGTACTTCTCAAAATGAACAAGCTCTAACAAACCAACAACAAGTACCTCATATAAAAGGTAGTCCGGAATTAAAACGAGCCCTAGAAATTTTGCAAGCGAATAAGATTCCGCTCTCTCAAGAGGCCATTCGATCTATACAAACCTTCCTATCAGAGGGGAACGATGCTTCTAATAGAATGGCGACCATTAATGCTTTAGCCCAGAAAAGGCTCGAACCAACCATCGCTCAACTTAGGAGTATCCATCAAACATTACATCAAGGTAATTATAGTGATTTAATTAGTGAGTTAAAGATTAAACCGATATCAGTACGAGAACACCCGGTCATTAGCACGGCTTTGCGTGACCTTTTATCAAGCAGTCAACATCATGCGAATACCGATCGGATGGTCCAGTTACTTCAACAGGTAACACAACAGGCATTACCGCAGCAAAACATGGCGAATATAAAAGCCTTAGTATCTCTAATTGAGGGACATCGTTCTCAATTCTCGGCCCCTAATCAATTATTGCTATTCCTTACTCAGCTTGCTCAACTGGAAGGTAGTGTGCAGCAGGGGACATCCTCTTCTGATCAAAGTCGATTCTCTACATCTGAGCATGTCAACAACCAAGGTGGAAGTCAGCTTCATCAAGCTGCCGCGTCCTTACATGGTGTCGAGAGAAGTTTACAAACCGATGCTAATCTAAATCAGGTCATGGAACAAGTGAGAAGTTTCATTCATCAACAGGTCGAAATATTGGGACCAATTAACGAGCAAACACTGACTCAAAAACTGGATCAAGCTAGTACATTTTTGGCAAGTGGACGTGAGCTTAAAGCGAGAACTCAGCTAAATGAGCTCGTTCAACAAATACAAGCGATCGTAAAACCAACAAACGCGACACTAGAGGTCCAAACACCCGTTATGCAACAAGGAAAACAAATAGCGGTAACAACAGTTACAGAACAGATGGCCCAGTTGACAGATCGTTTCCAGCAATCTCGACGTGACCTCGTTCGCCATTTGGATGTGTGGGTCAGACAGCAAGAGCTAATACCCAATACTAAGCAAAGCAAACCGTTACTCGAAACAGCGATAAAAAAGCTTGATCACATGATGATGAAAAGTGAGATGCTCTTATTCGCCGACATGAAAACGGAACGCTCTTTATTAAAAATGAGTGGTCAACTTCAGGAAGCAAGGACACTCCTGCAATCAGGTCAGTTCCAGCAAGCGAAAGCGATTGTTCAACAAGTACAAAAGGGAATGGAAACACTCGTATTTAAACCGTCCGAGACGAAAGTACATTATATGACAGAACCAAACGGACGAGTCAATCAAGCGACAACCGCTTCTTATAATCCACCATCATCTCAAGAAGCGAGTGCAAGAGGTTTATATGAGCAAATGAGACAATTAGGGTTATCTCGTGAGGTTGATATCGCACAAGGATTTTCTGCAAGGCAGAGCGTGGCGGAGTCTAGTAATATCAAAGCTCAACTCATGCAGATTTTACAATACGAGCAAGAGGGATCACGTCAACATCAAGCAGCACAGCAAGCCTTACAAAATTTAACAGGACAGCAGCTTTTAAGTAGAACAGATGCACATAATCATCTTCAAAGCTTAATGATCCAAATCCCATATTTATTAGGGGGAGACACGGAGAATATTCAGCTTTTCTTGAAATCAAGACAGCAAGGTGAACAATTGGATTGGGAAAACTGTTCTTTATATTTTTTATTAGAAACCAAAAAGCTAGGTGAATTAGGTATATCAATAAGTGTGTCTAATCGCCAATTATCCGTATCATTAAAAAGTGATCACCCACTCTTAGAGCAGCGTTTAGCCACTTTAGCAAATGAGGCTACGTCACATTTACAAGAAATCGGCTTTAATGTCCATGCGATAAAATTTGAACGATTGAATGAAGAGGATAAAAAGGATGAGCAGTCAAGTACGCAAGAACTCATAGAAACTCCTCAACAAGCTGTGTTCACAGAGAAAGGATTTGACTACAAAATATGAATCATTATCAATATGTGAATACGTCTAAAAGGCAACAACTGAATGGTAAAAGCGCGGCAGTGATACGGTATGATGAAGGATCTGATGCCCCAAAAGTGGTCGCTCAAGGTAGAGGGCAGTTGGCAAATCACATTATTAATTTGGCCAAAGAGCATCAAGTTGATATGCAGGAGGATTCTACACTATTAGCTAATCTCTTAGAAGTTGATTTAGGTGACCAAATTCCGCCACAGCTCTATTCAGTAATGGCAGAGATTTTATTAATGGTAGAAAGATTAGAAAAAGACGCTTAAAAATAAGAGAATGTAACCGATACAATCAGTAACAAGGCGATTTAGGAGGGAAATCATTGGTTGGGCGATTGTCAGAAGAATGGGTTTATCAGAAGTCATCCCAAGAAATAACGAGTTTGTTGTATGAGGGGTGTATCATTCATTTAGAAGATGCGATAGCGGCATTTGAAGCCAAGGATTACGTAGAAGTAAACATCAAGCTTCAAAAAGCCTCAGACATTTTAGTTCGTTTAGGTTCTGGCTTGAATTATGAAGCAGGAATAATAACAGACCAGTTGGAGCAACTATATCAATATATGACCGATCAATTGTTTATAGCCAATTTACATAAGAACAAGCAGAAGGTAGAAGAGGTTATTTCAATTCTTGAAACGATTATGAGTGCTTGGCAAACGGCACTAGTAAAAGGGAAAGACCAAGAATCGGCGATGATAAAAAGTAAGAAAAATAGATACGAGAAACACGCGATTTATGAAAGTTAATCATTTATAAAGGGGTTTATTTTAATGAAAATTAATAACAATATTCAAGCGTTAAATGCCTACCGTAATCTTTATCAAAATCAATTTCAAACATCTAAAAACCTAGAAAGACTATCGTCTGGTTTACGTATTAACCGAGCGGCAGATGACGCAGCTGGACTCGCGATTTCTGAAAAAATGCGTTCTCAAATCCGTGGCCTGAAGATGGCAGAAAGAAACGCAATGGATGGAATTTCATTAATGCAAACATCTGAAGGAGCGATGCAGGAAGTTCATACGATGTTGCAACGGATGCGTGAGCTTGCTGTTCAAGCTTCCAACGATACAAATACCGAGTATGACCGTGAACAAATCCAAAAAGAAATCGACCAACTGATGACAGAAATTGACAGCATTTCAGAAAAAACCGAGTTTAATACGAGAAAACTACTAAACGGTTTTAGTGCCGTGTTGACAACTTTTGATCAAGGTTCTAATGATATTAATTTAGATGGATTTCCTGTTGTGACAGATGCGAACCTGAAGTCTGGTGATTACCAAGTTGTTATTAGTGATGTCTCTCCTACGTATACAATGACTCAGCCTTCAGCAGGATTGTCAGGTGAAGATATCACGATAGCGAATTTTGGTGAAGACGAAAATGAAAGCAATATGAAACTCGGAGAATACACGATTAATATTCGTGAAGTCGAGAATGGCTATGCCAAAATCGAGGTCATTGATCCAGATGGGTTATCTTTAGGAGTAGAGTCTGTACCTGTTGGAACTAGTGAAGAAGCAGGAGAAGGTGGAGAAGAAGCCACTGAAATCTTTGGTTTATCCATAAACACGCAAAATATTAGCTCTGCTGGTACAGTTAAAGTGAAGGTGGAAGTAACCGCAACGTTTGAATTAAGAGATATGAGTGGAGTTGATCCTGATTCAAATGATGAGGGTAGACCAGTTCAAGCAGCAAGAGAGGTAACCTCTGTCAATGGTAAATTCAAACACGGGGGAATCGATTATCAATTTAAATCGAATATAAATGAGGATTCACTAAATTTCACCGTTACAAATAACGCACTTTCTTTCCAAATCGGGCCTAATACGAATCAAAATGTGATGATTGATATTCCACAAATGGATGTTGTGACGTTGGGAATTGAGGGTGTCAATGTTCTTTCGAATGATGCGGCCAATGACGCTATCTTTCGTATTGACCAAGCGATTAATAAATTATCGGATGCTAGAGCCAAATTAGGAGCTGTTCAAAATCGTTTGGAACATACGATTAATAATTTACAAGTGACGCATGAAAACTTAACGGCTTCTGAATCACGAATTAGAGATGCAGATATGGCTTTAGAAATGACCGAATTTACTCGAAACAATATTTTGAATCAATCGGCAACAGCAATGCTTGCTCAAGCTAATCAGCTACCACAAGGTGTGTTACAGTTATTACAATAATAAGCTGATTGTTGTTTTCCATACTTACTAAGGATATACGAGCCACAGCTTTACTTTGATAAAATGATTTAACGTAGTAAGATGAAGGGTGATTATAAGACAAAAGAATTAGGTGAATACAGATGGATGTTCAGCGTATTGCAACAACAGGTGTAGGGAAACCATCTCCGCGGACTACGTCACAAACGAATGCTTCTGTTTCATTTTCTGAAGTGATGTCTAATAAAAGAGATCATGCAGCAGAGCACCGTTTACGTGAATTGATGGGGAAAATTGAGGATCAAGGGAAGACACTTTCTGAGTCGAGAACAGTTGAAGAGTTGAGAAAGTATAAGCAATTAATTAAAGAATTTGTTGGAGAAGCGGTGGAACACGGTTTAAGTTTAGAGGAAAAACGTGGGTTTAATCGTAGAGGTCGAACAAAGATATATAAGATTGTAGAGCAGGTAGATGAAAAGTTATTAGCTTTAACCAATGCCGTTTTAGAAAAAGAAAAATCGGGCCTTGATATTCTTGATATGGTTGGGGAAATTAAGGGATTATTGATCAATATTTATGCATAAATGTTTTAAAAGGTGATGAAGCTTAATGGCTTCATCACCTTTTTATGGAGCGTTCCCCTTTGTTATAATAAAGGAAATAAGATAAGCAGACAGATATTAAAGACAATATGAGACCAAATAACGGCAAAGATATTTTTCGTGTAATAATATAAGACATTCCAAATGAAACCGGCTATAAATGCGGCCAAAACGAGCAGTATGGAACCAGAGAAAAGGTGTACAGCACTATATAATAAAGTGGCGAGCAGGATGGAATGCTGTGGTGAAAATTGTACTAATGCTCTGTTCAGAACGTAATATCGCCAAAAAAGCTCTTCCCCTGGAATAATAATGATGAATAAACAGAGCCACTGTATCCAGCTGTTTGGCTGGACAAGTTGATATAGCTGTTCTAAAGATTCAAGTAATGGAATTTGGAAGAGAATTAGGAACGCTTTTCCTATCGCAAATAAAAGGTAAATGCCGATACCGCCTATAAAAGCGACAAGCCATCCGTGTTGATGATGTAATGGAATGACAGGTTTGCTCTGCAAAAGGGCGATCAGGATTAAGAGAACATAAGAAATTGAAAATAACATCCAAAATGATAATGGTTGCCATGTAAAGCTGATAAAAAGTAAACTAGAAGCCATAATTATATTAAGTATAAACGATCTAGGTATCAATGGTTTTCAGTCCTAACGAAAAGGGTGGAATAAAGATGAATGTGAAAATTTTTGAATATAGAACAATACTTGCTTGTTCGATAGATGAGGCGTGGTCCTTTTTTTCAACCCCATCTAACATTAAGTTTATCACAAAGTTTCCACCAATTGTTGATGTCTCAGAATCTAGGCAGGGGGACTTAGCGATTCACTTTGGCTATTCTTTTTATTCGTATGAGTGGCATGCGACTTTAAAAAATAACCCCGAATGTTATTCATTTACCGATATAGCTGTCAAGCCTCCTTACCCGTTTACATTTTGGCGTCACGACCACCGGTTTGAAACTTTTCAGAGTCGTACAGTGATGGTTGATACAATGACAGTCGAGTCTAAATGGCCAAGTATGTTTTTACGCTTCTTTTTTAATCGGATGTTTCGTAGTCGAGAAAAACAAATGAAAAAAATCCAATTGGCTTATTAAAGAGCCCATTGGATTTTTCTATTAGTGTGAGGTAAGTGGTTCATGTTTGCTTTTATCTCTTTTTTTAAGTGGATTTTTTTGTATAGATAAAAAGTACATCGTCCCCCATATGAATAAAAACCCGACTAATTGAGGAATTGTAATGACTTCATTAAAGGCAAACCAGTTAATGACTAAGGCAACGGTAGGAAAACTTAACTCTGCTATCGTTGCAAGAGATGCTTTTGTATTCGCTAAGCCCTTATAATAGATAAGGATACTTAGTAAGCCAGGTATTAAGGCTGAAGCAGCTAAATTAACAAATAATAAAGCGGATGAGCCAGCTGTTGCTGGTATCGACCAGGCAGCCCCTTGAAAGGCAACAATCATGATTAATAAAGGTAGTGCCACAATAAAACGTAACGCAGTAACCGTCTCATACTTCATATCATGTAACAAATAACGACCCATCACGGTGGAACCGCCCCATAATGCTGCGGCTGCGATTGATAATAAACTCGCCGTTTGGAAAAAGTCACCAAATGAATGGAATGGAAAAGCGAATCCAAATGTAAGCAAATAAGTACCTAATAACGCAATGATAACAGCCGTTGTAAAATGTTTAGGTAAGGCTTCTTTTAAAATAATTCTTGCAAGAAATATCGCAAAGAGTGGTTGAAGCTGCTGTAATAACAAAACGACATTAATTTCTCCATACGTTAAGCCAAGCGTAAATAAAATTGTCGCAAAAGCAGACCCGCCCCAAGCAATAAAAATAATCGCACCGACATGCTTTAGCTTGACTGATTTTAAATCTGCACGGTTAACCCACAGCAAAGGTAGGGCAATAACCATAAGTAACACATGTTCAAGCAAAACAATTTGTGCGGATGTAAAACTGTCTAATAATAGCATTCTAAAAAGCGGATTAATACCCCAAAATGCAGCACCGATGGCCACGAACCAAAAACCATTTTTCATTAGTTTTTGCTTCTTGTCTGACTGTAAATTTTGTACCATGATTCAAACTCCTTTTTTGGTTTGAATATGGAATCTTACATAGAGAAAGCCTTCTTTTTATTATAAAAAGAAGGCTTACCAAATAAACGTGTAGTTTTATTATTTTGGAAAATAAACACGCTGTATTCGATCTCCTCCCATCCGGACTTTAACCGTCGGCCTTGGATTCACACCAAGTCAGTCTTTTATCAAAATCATCACGATAAAAGAGTCGCGGGCTACGATTAACACTCAATCATCACCGCCGGTAAGGAATTTCACCTAACCCCGAAGATTCATATTCGATTTTTATCTTTTACTATTGTAATAGGAATATAAGAAAATATCAATACTTCCTTTTTGTTAGTTACCGCTTAACTTAAGCTCGATAGACTACTTAACCTCTTGCGTATGCAAATATTTACTGACTAGCGCCAGAATAGACCTGCGTGTTAAAATCCCTAAAAACTCTTGTTCATCATTAACGACACATAAAAATGGGTGGTTTATTGATAAATTAAGGGCTCGGGCGAATGTATCTTCTTTCTTGATCATCGGTACATTCGTATTCATTACATCAGAAACGGTTTGATCAGATAACCGTTCGAGTTCAAATTGCTCAACACCTAATAATGAGTCGAGAATAAGTGAATTACTAATAATTCCATGCAGTTTAAGCGTTGGGTCAAGTACGGGTATAACAGTATAACCTGACTTGATTAATACAAGCAATGCATGCTCTAATGGGTTTTTTAATTGTACATGTGCCACTTTTTCCATTGGAACAATTAAATCACGTAATTCATTGTCTAATAGTGTCTTGTTTTTTAATTCTTGGAACATTCGATCACTTCTTTTTTTGTTATTTGTTTACGAACATCTATCTTTATCGTATATCTCCAAAAAACATTATGTCAAGAAATAAGCGATCATTGATAAAAGTTTCTGAAGTAAATTTTATCAATATTGGTGATACTGGTTATTAGAGGTGAAAAAGATGCATACAAAACATACTGTCACATATATATGTGAAACTTATTTATCTGGTAATAACTATTATTTTAAAAAAGAGCTTATCACATTTGATTCGTGGGATAATCCAGAGTCAATTTCATGGTCAACACCAAGGCCCATTTCAAAACAGACATTCTTGAAAAGGGAAAAAGAAGGCTACAAAACATTATACAAAACCAATCATAAAAAACCAGCAGAGGTCATCACATTACATGGTGAATCAAGTTGAAAGCAATTAGTCCTAAGACTACAATGGAGGAAGAAAAATCGCTCTGCTCCCCGCATAAACGCATTACTCCATGAAACCTTGAATAAGAAGTCCTGTAATTACTTTTATCTTTAATGGTGGTGAGGTGAACCGTATTTCGCTATGAGGTTTTGTATGAAAATTGCTAATGCTGGAATGCGGAGTTCTACTCGTCGCTACCGAAAATCATGTTCCGCGTCCTATGGGGTGGCACTGAGCTAACTTGCTACGCCAGTGGATCTCAGCTCTGCCACTACGTCCCATGGGAGTCTCCGCATGTTTTCGTCCGCTAGGTTCGTCTAAAGTCTCAAGTTTAAGAATATTCTTACAATAATCATTAGCATGAAAAGAATAAAGCGAAAATAAATGAAGAGCCACCAGTCAAAGAGCACAAAACCACTTTCATGCTTTTGGTAATAGCTTGCTGAACAACTAATCACCAACAAAAACGAATTTATGCGTTAGTTAGTCCTTAACATGGTGGACTTTCATTTAATTTGGTTCTGTCCTTTGATTGTTGGCATTTTGGTCAATTTAGTTTAGTTTCTTGCTTTATTGGCTTTTCATTTATTTTGTATGAGAAGGGCACAAACCAAGAAGTCTGCATCAACCAAAGCGTGCCCCCAATCCCGCAGCGATCATCGAAGGGTACACCTTCGCCTGTAGCCAACTTTCATACAGAAAAGCACGAAAGCCTATTTTCGGAAAATTCAAGAACTATTATTGACATTCTAAGTATAGACCGATAGAATACTATTAAACTAATAAAACATATAAAAATACAAGGAATTAAATTTCATGCTAAGGCTAGGAGGAGAAGCATGGATGACCAAAAATTAGATGAGGTTTCTGAACAAATTAAAGGGTTACTAAAAGACTTAAAGTACGGTTCCATCACGTTAGTTGTTCAAGATGGTAAAATTGTTCAGCTTGAAAAAAATGAAAAGGTAAGAATTAAATAATGAGTTGCTGACTAGACAAACTAGAGGTGACGTTTTTTCAACTAGGTATAGGAACTAGGTGAGGAAACGTCGCTTTTTCTATTTGGTAAAAGGAGGTGTCTACACTTGAATGTATCTTATCAAGCACTCAAAGACGAAGATTACAAAAAAATAAACCAACTGTTAGCCAAAAAAGACAGTATGGACGTTTTAAAATGGGCCTTTCAAGAATTTGGGGATGAACTTGTTTATTCCTGTAGTTTTGGTGTTGAGGGAATGGTATTAATTGACCTAATTAATAAAGTCAAAAAAGATGCCCATATCATTTTTCTTGATACCGATTTTCATTTCAAAGAAACGTATGAATTAATAAAAAAAGTAAAAAGCAGATATCCACAATTAAACATTGAATTAATCAAACCTGAGCTTACACCATTAGAGCAATCAAAGCAATTTGGCGAGAAATTATGGGAAAGAAATCCAGATGCATGTTGTCAACTTCGTAAACTCATTCCATTAGAACAGCAATTATCGAAAAAAAGAGCATGGATTTCTGGACTACGTCGGGAGCAATCACCAACGAGAGCGAACACGAAATATGTGAATCAGGACAATCGTTTTCAATCTATAAAAATTTGCCCACTTATTCATTGGACGGAAGAAGAGATATGGATGTATGTGAAATTGAACAAGCTTGATTACAACGTATTGCATGATCAGCAATTTCCGAGTATAGGCTGTGAATATTGTACGAAACCAGTTAAAGAAGGTGACGACCCGAGAAGTGGTCGTTGGGCTAATTCCACAAAAACAGAATGCGGCTTACATCAACAACCTTAAAGAGGAGAATGAATATGAGTCATATAGCACCACATGGAGGTACATTAATTCAGTTATTTGATCCAGAATATGATGATTCGAACATTTCTAAGGAAATTGAATTAGATTCTTTTGCTTTATCAGATTTGGAATTAATAGGTATTGGTGGATTCAGTCCACTTACTGGATTTTTAGGGAAAGAAGATTATGAATCTGTTGTTCGACATATGAGATTAGCAGATGGAACGGTATGGAGTATTCCTATTACATTGCCTGTTACAGCGGAAAAAGCACAAGAGTTAGTTGTAGGTGAACAAGTGAAGCTCGTCTTTAATGGTGAGGGCTACGGAGTTATCAAAATATCTGAACTGTTTGAGCCGAATAAAATAGAAGAGGCTTTGCATGTTTATCGAACCGATGACAAAGCACACCCAGGAGTCTCCAAGCTATTTGAACGCCCACATGTATATGTAGCTGGTGAAATTATTTTGACCAGACGTGTTAAACGGGGGCGTTTTCAATCATACCACCGTGACCCGAAAGAGACTCGAGGGAAATTTACGGAGCTAGGTTGGAAAAAAATTGTTGGCTTTCAAACGAGAAATCCCGTACACCGAGCACATGAGTATATTCAAAAAGCAGCTCTTGAAATTGTCGATGGCTTATTTTTAAATCCACTAGTTGGAGATACGAAGTCCGATGACATTCCTGCAGATGTCAGAATGGAGAGCTACGAAGTATTACTTCAACATTATTACCCTAAAGATCGAGTATTTTTATCTGTTTTTCCGGCGGCGATGAGATATGCAGGACCAAGAGAAGCTATTTTTCATGCGATTGTTCGTCAAAATTATGGATGTACGCACTTCATTGTAGGCCGTGACCATGCAGGTGTTGGTGATTATTATGGGACATATGATGCACAGCTTATTTTTAACGAAATTCCAGAAGATGGTTTGCAGATAACTCCTTTGTTTTTTGAGCATAGCTTCTATTGTCAAGCTTGTGGAAATATGGCTTCAACGAAAACATGCCCACATGACAAGGAACATCACGTCATTTTATCAGGGACAAAGGTACGAAAAATGCTTGCAAATGGAGAATTGCCGCCAGCTGAATTTAGTAGAAAAGAAGTCGTGGAAGTCTTAATAAAAGGGATGAGTGTTCAAGCAGAAAGTATTCAATCATAATAAAGTAGGTGAATTTAATGCTGGAGATCCTTGCGTTTATCATTGCCTTCTTTTTTGCGATGAATATTGGAGCGAGTGGGACAGCTGCGGCAATGGGCCCAGCATATGGCAGTGGTGCAATCCCAAATAAAAAAATAGCGATGGTGCTAGTCGGTATCTTTGCCTTTTTAGGTGCTTTAGCGGGCGGAGAAGTAGTCAAAACAATTGGTGAAGGCATTATTCCTACAAATATTGTCGATGTTCCTTTGGTTATTATTATTTTAACTTCCGCTTGTGGCACATTATTTTTTGCTAATATCATTGGCATTCCTTTATCGACAAGTGAAGTAGTGGTTGGCTCGATTGTCGGGGCTGGAATTGCTTATCAATCTTTGTTTGTAAAAGAACTTCTGATTATAGTTAGCTTTTGGATTATCACGCCATTTGTCGCTTTTTTTCTAGCTTTGTTTATTGGTAAATGCACTAGATATTTAGAGAATACTTGGCCGCAGTTAAAGGGGACGGGGAAGTGGAAGAAACCGTTAGTATTCTTTCTTATTACATGTGGCGGAATTGAAGCCTATGCGGCTGGTATGAATAATGTCGCAAATGCTGTAGGGCCACTCGTTGGTGCAGGTTTAATCGATGTTCAAACGGCTGTTGTTTGGGGAGGTTTGTTTGTCGCACTTGGGGCTCTTCTTTTAGGAGGCAGAGTTTTGGAAACCAATGGGAAAAAAATTACGCAGCTCTCCCTTTTACAAGGAAGCTCGGTCTCGTTAACGGGTGGTTCACTTGTTATAGTGGCTTCCATATTTGGTATACCTGTACCACTTACCCAAATTACTACTTCTGCGATTGCTGGGATAGGCACCGCATCAGAAGGACTTAAAATGTGGCAAAAAGACATTATCAAAAGAATTATTAAGGTTTGGATTGTATCGCCAGTGTTCGCCTTAGTAGTTTCATATGGTCTTATCTTACTTTTTCGACAAGCTGATTTTTACAAGTTATTTATCATTCTAAGTGTTTTCATTGCAACTATCGGTGCCTATTGCTTATATCAATCTACTCGTAAAGAGAAAAGCACTACCTACGATAAAGGAGAAGGAATTTAAACAGGAGGAGGCGGGACAATGAGCACACAACACTCGAAAAATATCGTTTGGCATGAATCGGTCGTATCAAAGCAGGATCGTCAAAAGCAAAAAGGCCATAAGAGTGTGATCTTGTGGTTTACAGGTCTTTCTGGTGCAGGGAAATCAACTTTAGCTAATGCGCTTGATTTGTACTTACATCAAAAGGGCTTGACCAGTTATGTACTAGATGGTGATAATGTTCGACATGGATTAAATAAAGGACTTGGTTTTAGTGAAGAGGACAGAAAAGAGAATATTCGCCGTATTGGGGAAGTGTCAAAACTATTTTTAGATGCTGGCACGATAGTATCGACCGCGTTCATATCGCCATTTCGCCAGGATAGGGATCAAGTAAGACAACTCGTTGAAGACGGAGAGTTTATTGAGATTTATGTAAAGTGTTCTTTAGAAAAATGTGAATTAAGAGACCCAAAAGGTTTATATAAGAAAGCGCGGTCAGGTGAAATTCCAGAATTCACAGGAATAAGCTCGCCGTACGAAGAGCCCTTAAATCCTGAGGTTTTGGTCGAAACCGATCAACTGTCAATTGAAGGGTCCATTCAAAAGGTGATTGCTTATTTGGTGGAAGCAGGTATCGTAGGAACTGAAATCATCAACAGTAATAACGGGTAATATAAAATTCTTGAAGCCATGTCGCCTCATGGACAGGATGTGAAGGTGTGTAAGGGAGTAACTGGACCAAAGAGGCTCTTTGAAGGTTTTGATATCCTTTTGGTTTGATGTATGGCTTTTCATTCTGCGTAGCTCTTTCCTTTTTTAAAATGATGAATGACTGATCAAGCTTGAGAATGAGCTGCTCATCAGCGAGAAGCGAAGCATTAATTAGGACGAGAATATTGTACCTTTAATCATACGTACGAACAAAAAAACGAGCAAAATGCTCGTTTCTTTGTTTGTAGTACTAACGAATAGATTGTAGAGCTTTGGCAACATCCATCTCACCATAACCATAATAAGGATCTTTTCCATTATCACCTAAATCATTCGCTGTCGAAGTTATCGTATCATAAACCTGCTGATTGGATAAATCGGGACGAAGTGCCCGGATTAATCCAGCTAAACCAGCTACATGTGGAGCAGCCATAGATGTCCCTGACATTACGGTATAATTATTATCAGGGAATAAACTAGGTATATGTTCTCCTGGAGCAGATATATCAACATGCTCACCGTAATTGGAGAAGAAAGCACGGTTTTTATCTTGATCAACGGCAGCAACCGTTAGCACCTCGGGATAATAAGCGGGATAAAGAGGGTCGCTCACATTATCATTTCCTGAAGCGGCAATTAAGACGACATCTTTCTCATAAGCATATTGAATGGCATCGTAAAGAGCATCTGAATGATAATAATCACCTAAGCTCATATTGATGACATCGGCTCCTTGATCGACAGCCCAATAAATTCCGTTGGCAACTTCATAAGATGAACCTTCACCTTCGTCATTTAAAACTTTCACAGGTAAAATTTCACTTTTCCATGATACCCCGGCAATTCCTGTAATATTATTGGTCGTAGCCGAGGCGACACCAGCGACATGGGTACCATGACCATGTGCATCAGCAAAATCTCCATTTTCACTAAAGGCATTATAGCCTTTATTTATTTTGCCTTGTAAATCTAAATGATTTTCATCAACGCCCGTGTCGAGAATGGCAATCATGATATTCTCACCACCAGATAGATCCCAGCCATTACTAATATTAATTTGTTCAAGGTTCCATTGATACGGCTGGAAGAATTCATCATTAGGTACTGTTGATGCTATTCTCACCTGATTTGTCATTAAGTAATTAGGTTCAATAAAAACTAGGTCAGCATCGTTGTTTAAACGATTGATTAATTCTTCGGTTGTAAAAGAGTCAGATTGGACAACGAGAAAGGGTCCCGATGATTCAATAAAGGTTAAATCTTGATGTTCATCTATCCAATTTAAAGAGCGTTGATTATCTTTAAATTTAATGACAGCTTGATGTTCAATATAGGTTCTTTGCTCGGATTCGCTTTTTTTCTGATCAGAATGTACGACAATATCCCAACCTAACTCAGGCACGTGTTCCGCTTTGTATCCTGAGGGAACGTCATTCATTGTTTGCCATTGAATGTCGGGGTTTTCGCCAGATACAAAGAAATTACCGTTTGAATCAG
Source organism: Alkalihalobacillus pseudalcaliphilus (assembly GCF_028610675.1). Classification (NCBI taxonomy): domain Bacteria; kingdom Bacillati; phylum Bacillota; class Bacilli; order Caryophanales; family Bacillaceae; genus Alkalihalobacillus; species Alkalihalobacillus pseudalcaliphilus. The sequence continues at coordinate 804,488 of NZ_JAQQWS010000001.1, read as the reverse complement.
CAACAGAAGCTAGGTCTTTTACATAAGATTTGACGAAGGTTAAATCAACTTCACCAAGTAGCGTGCGCCCATCTGCAATTTGCTCACCCATTAACATATAATAAGTTCCTTCTCTTTCAAAGGGATCCGAAAATTCACTAAGCATATGTGTATGAGTGAGTAAAGAACGATCCGTGGTCGAAAGTTGACCTTCTTGAATCGTTATGGAATCGCCATTAAAAATGGCAAAACCATGAAAGTGTGGATGCTCATTAAGCTCCTCCTTAAATACTGTGTGGTACTCTTCATTATTTAAGTCGTACTCGCCCCAACGATTAAGCTGGTTGGAAAGTTGGCTTAGAAACATAGAGGTAGTTAATGCTAAATCCTTTGCCATTAATTCATCCATCGCTCTAGAATCCAATGTCTGAGGTATTTCCTTGTCTAGGACATATGGTTTTTCGTCTTCAAGAAAATACTGCCCCATTAAAAACATCCCAATTCCAAATGCACTTATTAATACGATTACAATTGCTAACTTCCTAAACATTTTCTTGTTTCACCTCATTGTTCATAAAATAGCCCATCCAAATTTCATCATCATACACTCCTTGAAGTTGGACTTGTTCTTTTTGTCTGCCCTCTTCGATAAAACCATATTTTTTATACAAAGAGTAAGCTGGTTTATTTGATGCAAAAACCGTTAAACAAAGCTTATGCAAACCTCTTAATCGACACCAGTCTAATGTATAGGTCATAATAAAATGACCAATACCTTTTCCTTGTGTACGCGGATGAATCCAAGTTCTAAAGAGGCCAACATGTTTTTTCATTTCAAGTTCACCTAGTAAAACACGGGCAATGCCAGTAATTTCATTATTCACCTCAATGACGATATACATATGATTTTGTTTGATTACCTCATCTATAAAAGCATGCTCTTCTGCTTCGGTTTTTACTCGTTCTTTCTGAATGTATTTACCAGCTGAGACAATGTCATTAGCTGCCTGTATAATGGCTTTAGCATCCTTTTTCTCGGCAGGCCGCAATAAGATGTGCGATCCGTCTTTTCCTTCATACTCTTTCGTATCCAATAAATGATTCAAGGCTTTTCCCCGCCTTCGTATTGAATGTGGTGCAGCTGGTGAGTGAGAGGTGAGTCCATCAATTCAGATAAAGATACGAGTCTTAATTGATTTTGTTTCATTTTTTTCCAGCCGTTTTCAACGGCCAGAAAGGTTTCGTGACCTTTTACGCCGACATGACCGATGCCGACTGCTTTACCTTTATCAATGGAGAGTTTTATCAATTTATCTAATTGTTGTTCGACCTCGTATTGACTTGACAATGTATCATCAATGAAGATATCGCGTTTTATATAGGGCATATTGAACTCTTGGGCGATTTTAGGAATGACTGATTGAGGACTTGTGCCACTATCTAAAAAATAAAATTGATGCTCATTAGCGATCTTTAAGATAATACGCATAATATGTTCGTCCTCCACTATTTTGGAGCCCATATGGTTATTCATCCCAACGGCATGGGGGACATTTTCAATCGCCTCTCTGACCCGCTTTTCAATTTCGTCATCACTTAAGTTTGTTGTAATGGCATTGGGGCCAAGCCAAGACGCCTTGCCTTGCTTTGGTTCCATTGGCATATGGATAATTACCTCTAAGCCGGCATTATAGGCCAGTTCTGCTTGCTCTTTTGCATGTTTTTGAAAAGGCATAATAGCAACTGTAATGGGAATGTCCGCTTTTAAAAATTGCTTCACTCCTTTAACATCACCACCAAAGTCATCTATGATGAGGGCAATTTGATTTTCTTCTGCTAATGTTTGAATCGGCATACAAAGAATGGCGATACCAAAAATGATTGCGATCATTGCTCTTGCCATAAAATACTTCCTCCTTTTTTTCCTGTTAGTTTGTCGTAAAAGTGTGTATCTCATTACAGAAACGGAAAAAAGAGCTCACAAATTATAAAAATAAACTAAAAGACATGGAGTGAGAGGTTTATCCTCTGCACACCATGTCTTTTGATAAAAGCTGACTATTTTCTAATGTTAAAAGCGGCGTTAATTTGACCACGCAACATCTTTTCACGAACTTCTTGTTTTTTCATTGCTTTTTGTTCCATTCTTCTTATTTCAAAGGTTTGCATACCATCTTCCATTTTGTTGGCAATTTCAATCAACCGTTCTACATCTAAGAAGGAATATTTCCTTGTGCCGCCTTTGGTCCTTTCAGGAAAGAGCAGCTTCCGTTCTTCGTAGTAGCGTATTTTACGCTCGGATAATCCAGTTAACTCACTAACAACACCTATTGTAATGACCTTTTTATCTTTATAGGACAATCCACTCCACCTCGCTGTAAAAAGTAAGAATGTTCTCATCTTTTGTAATACTATATCACATCAAGGGAGATTATGTGCGAACACTTGTTAGATTATCTTCCAATTTTTTAATTGAATTCTTTACTTTACTAGTAATATTCGAAAAAATCAGATTGCCTTTGTATCACTTCATATATTATACTTATAAAACATATTAAATAACTCGGAATTGGTGTAGGAGATGAGATGATGGATGAGGACAAAAAGGGTGTCGTGTATTTGGTTGGTGCAGGGCCTGGAGATACCGAGCTATTAACTTTAAAAGGGTATCGGGTATTAAGACAGGCAGATGTCGTGATTTATGACCGATTAGTGCATCCGTTATTTTTAGAATGGACGAAACCGAATTGTGAATTGATATATGGAGGCAAGCTACCAGACAGGCATTTTTTGAGACAGGAAACGATACAGGACTTATTAATTGAATATGCAATTCAAGGGAAATGTGTTGTGCGCTTAAAAGGTGGCGACCCGAGTGTTTTTGGACGAGTAGCAGAGGAGGCAAGTGCTCTAAGGGAAGCGGGAATTCAGTTTGAGGTGGTTCCTGGTATCACGGCGGGAATTGGTGCAGCTACTTATGCGGGTATGTCGGTCACACATCGCGACTATAGTAGCTCATTTGCTGTAGTAACTGGCCATAATCAATCTGTATCGGGTGAACCAACTGTAGATTGGCAAGCATTAACTCAAGGGGTTGATACGATTGCTTTTTATATGGGCGTCAAAAACCTTCCTTTTATCACAGAGCAGTTATTAAAACACGGAGCAAATCCAGAAAAGCCTGTTTCTCTTATTCAATGGGCGACTACAGGTAAACAACGTGTTGTTTCGGGTAATTTGACTACAATCGTTGCCAAGGTGAAGGCGGCACAGATTCAAAATCCAGCAATCGCTTTAGTGGGTGATATTAACCAATTAAGGCAGGAGAAAAGTTGGTTTGAAGAGAAGATTTTATTTAATCAAGAACTGTTACTCGCTAAAGCAGGGGTAGAAAGCGGGGAGATGGCTGCTCAATTAAGCAGCTTAGGTGCAGATGTTTTAGAATTTCCTCGATATGTCATTGAGCCTTGTTTGGAAGGACAAGTAGTAGATTATCAACGGTATACACAAATTGTATTTATGACCCAATCAAGTATTGAGGTGTTTTTTGAATCTCTTCGTCAAAAACGAACAGATATTCGGATGATTCATGCAGACTTTATTGTCAGAAATTCCAAACAAGCCGATGTACTCCAGCAGTATGGATGTCAAGCAAGTCTCCTACAAGATGTTACTTTAGATAATAGTGGATTATTAATAGGTGAGGAGGGGGCTCGGAGAAAGGTTCCAGAGGTGGTCAGCCATTTTGAATATCTCGGACTTTATCGCAAAACGGTTGTGCCTCAAAGTCTCATTACCTTCCAGAGAATGTGGGAAGAGGAGCGGATTGAAAAGATTATTTTTCCGAATGCAAAATCTGTCGAAATGCTCACATTTGCTTTAAAAGGAACAAATTTTACGCCTCATTATTTATCAGAACAGACGTCGATCATTTGCTTTGGCCCCATCACCTCCCAAAAAGCAGAGTCGTTAGGTTATCAAGTTACAACTAAACTAAAACAACCGAATGTCAATGAGCTTATCAGTCATTTAAGTTCGGAGTATGTGGAGGACTAATTACATGCAGGCGATTTTATATGTAGGACATGGGAGTCGAGTTAAAGAGGGGAATGAGCAATTAAGAGCATTTGTTCATAAAGTTCAAAACCTTTTCTCACATATACCCATACAAGAAATTGGATTTATTGAGTTAGAATCTCCAACGATTAGGGAAGGTTTAAAAGCATGTGTTGTCCAAGGAGCAACTAAAATAACGGTAATTCCAATTTTATTACTGAGTGCTGGTCATGCAAAACAAGATATCCCTGATGAATTGAGTGATTTTCAAGATGAGTATCCGAATGTGCGTATTCGATATGGGCGGCCAATAGGTGTGGAAAAGGGAGTTATTCGTATTTTACAAGATAGATTAGAGACTGTGAACATTCCTAAACTAAACCAAAAGCCATTACAGACTGAACGACTCCCTCAAACCGTACTTCTCATTGGTAGAGGTAGTAGTGATCCAGATGCGAATAGTGACTTATGTAAAATAGCAAGATTATTATGGGAGTTTACGCCTGTTAAGCAGGTGGAGGTTTGTTTTTTAGCGGCAACAGAACCCACTTTAGAGGAGGGAATTGAGAAGATTTTGCGATCTGAAACGGAGAAATTGATATTGCTTCCGTATTTATTGTTTACAGGTGTTCTTATGAAAAGTTTGGAGCAAAAAAAGAAAGTGATTGAAAGTCAAGGTAGGAAACAGGTAAAGTTAGCTGATTATTTAGGTTTTGACCATCAATTAGTTCCGATTATTTCTAAGCGTGTGGAAGAAGTATTGGAGGAAAGCGATGAGTGAAAAGTTACCTATTTTGTTACAACTAAAAGATAAAGTCGTAGCGATCGTTGGAGGTGGCCCCATTGCCTTAAGGAACATCAAGCGCTTTTTATGTGTGGGAGCACGTGTAGTGGTTTATGCGGAGCGATGTGAGCCGGAAATAAGTGATTTATTCAAGCAAGGCCTTATTCGATTACATGAAAGAACATTGACAGGTGAGGAGAAAGTGGAAGCGGATATATTGTGTTTAGCGACAAATAACCGTGTTGTACACGAGATGCTAAAAGAGGCTAATCCACATATTTTCCTTATCTATGACGCAGCCAATCGATTTACCTCATCTTTTCAATTTATGAATTTTATGAAGGAACGCCATCTTCTAGTTGCTTGGTCAACACAAGGAGCAAGTCCGATTTATGCTAAAAGATTAAAAAAAGATTTGAAAGAAAATCTCCCAATTAAGCAATACAATGATCACTTAGCCTTTTTAGCAAAAGCAAGGGAGCTTATTCAACAAATCCAAGTAGCAAAAATAAAAAAAGAACAATTGCTGTTAGCGATAACGGATGAGACTTTTTTAAATAGGGCGGACCGCGAGACACTTCTTCTGAAATATTTACTTGACCTCACTGACGATGTTAAATAAGGGTTACTTGATGAGTTGAAATATCTTGCTCGTTGTTTAATATATCTTGCAGAGATACTAAACCGTCCTCTAAATTTGGTTGCAAATAAGAATTAAGTAGGTTGTCATATAACCATTCCTTCCAATCTCTACTTACATTCGTTGTGGTGATGGCAATTGATAAAGATTCATGGTTTCCAGTGTTCAAAGGGGCATAGGTTAAATCGTCCGATATCGAAATCGTTAATTGAATGCTTGCGTTAGAAGTGATTGTAAAGCTGTAAGAGGTTTTTATAGCTTTGTATACGTGGTGGACACCTTCTGAGATAAACCAAATCAACGATAATTTCATCATTCGAATAAATGGGTTTTGGTTTATGGAGTAGTTGTTGAGAAACCTTTGTGCGGATTCCAAACTCAATAGCTCCATTTGGAAAAAATCATGAAATTGTTGATGGAAGGTGCTCCTTAATAACAAATGGTTTACCTCTTCACTTTGAATGGTCACTTTTACAGAGGCTGTCTGTATAGTTGGCTCCAAGCTAGATTCAAACATTAAAGGGTAATAAAACTGATAAAGGCCATTTGGATCATTTTTAATTGTATCTCGTTCTACATTTTTCATCATATCACCTCATACTCGTCAACTCTTGTCAAGCAAACTACTTGAAAGAAATTACACTTCATATTACACTACTAAAGGATTCTATGACAAGAAAGTTGGAATGAATATGAAAAAAGTAATGATTGGAGCCATTATTTTCTTTTTAGCCTTTATCGTTTTTGGATTTACTGTCCCACTTATATCTGAAACTTCTAATGATGAGCGAGTCATCCTCGATCACACTTTACTTGCCTACAGTGCCCCGATGTGCTTTGATCAAGCTGACTTTACGAATAATATTGATGAAGGAACGATTCGCCTTGCACAAGATATCGGGTATGAAGCAGAATCTTCTTGTACATTAGAGAACATGTCAACAGAGAAAAAGCCGCTTTTTATCGTTTGGTTTACAGCTTAAACAAATGTTTAGGCTTTTTTAATTGGGGAAAAAAGGATTGGTAAGGATTTTGTCTTATTGAGCTTTAATTTTACGCCTCCTAATAATCAAAACGTTTAAAAGGAATTAGGCGAGTGAGAGTCCAATAAACACGCTGTTATAGCTTTTGATAACTCGTAGTGATTGTGTTATAGTTAGAATGTTCAAATAATTTTTAAAAAAGAGAGAGAACGTAAAGAAAGTAGGAGATGGAGAGTCATGAAAGTAGCTAAATTTGGAGGCAGCTCAGTTGCAAACGCCATGCAAATTCGAAAGGTTGCGGCGATTATTCAAGAGGATGCAAATAGAAGGATCATTGTCGTTTCTGCTCCTGGTAAGCGTGATAAGGAAGATATAAAAGTGACTGATTTGTTAATTACCTTAGGTGAGGCTAGATTAAGCGGTTCCGAAGCAGAGGAAGAGCTTCAAGCTGTTGTTAATCGGTATCGTGCCATTGCCTTAGAGCTTGAATTAGATCAAGCAATTATGGCCACGATAGAAGCAGATTTACGTGAGCGGATTACATACGATACGAACAACCATGCGCGGTATATGGATGTCATAAAAGCGAGCGGAGAAGATAATAATGCAAAGTTAATTTCTTGTTATTTACAGAGACTTGGTATGGACGCTCATTATCTATCTCCATTAGAAGCAGGTTTATTAGTGAGTGATGAGCCTGGTAATGCTCAGGTTTTACCTGAAGCTTATGAAAAGCTTGCATTATTAAGAGAGACAAAGCAGGTTCTTATTTTCCCAGGATTTTTTGGTTATTCAAAAGAGGGAATACTTTGTACATTCCCGCGTGGGGGCTCAGATATTACCGGTTCAATTGTAGCTGCTGCAGTCAAAGCTGATTTATATGAGAACTTCACAGATGTGGATTCTGTTTATGCTGCGAATCCTACCGTTGTTGATCAACCTGTTCAAATTAAACGCATGACATATAGAGAGATGAGGGAGTTATCTTATGCTGGCTTTTCCGTATTTCATGATGAAGCCTTAATTCCAGCATTTAAAAAAGGAATTCCAGTATGCGTGAAAAATACGAATAACCCATCAAGTTCCGGTACGATGATCATTGCCGAACGAGAGTACTTCTTAAATCCTGTTATTGGCATTGCGGCAGATAAAGGCTTTGCGGCTATTTATGTGCGAAAGTATTTAATGAATAGAGAAGTAGGGTTTGGTCGAAAACTTTTACAAATTTTAGAGGATGAAGGTATTTCGTATGAGCATATACCTTCAGGCATTGATGATACATCCATTATTTTAAGAGAAGAACAGCTTAGCGATGATGTAGAAAAAAGAATCGTTAAGAGAATCACAGAGGAATTAAATGTTGATGATGTGCATATTGAGCATAACTTTGCGATGGTGATGATTGTAGGTGAAGGCATGCATAATACGATTGGTCTAGCAGCAAGAGCTACAGCTGCATTAGCTCAAGCGAATGTAAATATTGAGATGCTGAATCAAGGTTCATCTGAGGTAAGTTTAGGATTAGCTGTACATGCAGAAGATGCAGATGCGGCGATTAAGGCCCTGTATGAAGAGTTTTTTGGTGGAATTAAGGAAGCGGTCATTGATTAGAACATGAAAGAAAAACCCTCACTCATTTGAGGGTTTTTCTGTTTATTTGCTTGATGATGACCTTTTTTCTAATTCCTTTAAATAGCCTTTGATTTCACGAAGTTCGGCATGAAGAAGTTTCATTTGTTTTTGTGATTGGAACTCCTTTTCTTTCACTTCATCAGCAAGGTCGGCTTCATTCGCTTTTTCCACATTATTGACAATAACCCCAATAAATAGATTGAAAATAATAAATGTACCAACGAGCACGAAGGCAATAAAATATATCCATGCCCAAGGTAAGCTTTCCATAATTGGGCGCATGACGCCACTTCCCCATGAGTCTAAAGTAACTATTTGGAAGAGTGTCAACATGGAGCGTTGCAGATTCTCAAAATACTCAGGTGCGACTTGGTTAAACAGCATCGTTCCGAGTACCGCAAATATGTAAAAGATAATACTCATTAAGATCATAATATTACCTAACGCTGGTATCGTAAGCATTAAAGCATCTACGAGTCGTCTTAAAGAGGGAATAACGGAAATCGCTCTTAATACCCTTAATACTCTAAGGATCCTTAAGACCGTGATGAAATGTCCTCCTACAAATACATGGCTTGAAAGTACAATCACCGTATCAAACCAATTCCACCCACCTTTAAAAAAATCTTTCTTCGGTGTTGTTGCAAGGAATCGTGTAATGATTTCTATCGTAAAAATCCAAAGTAATAGTACATCTAATGAATGAAAGAGAGTGCCATACTCACTTCGTAAAGACGGATAAGTTTCAAGACCTACTAAGATAGCGTTAAGCAGAATTAGTGTGATGATAATACGAGTGAAATAACGATGCTCAACGATTTTTTTACTTAGTTGAACGATGGTAGAATGACTTTTCATCTCTTTTTAAAACTCCTAACTTTGATAACCTTTCTAAGCAACAGTATAGCATGTAAATAAGTTGGACGGAGAAAAAACCCATTCACTTTTAAAAATGAATGAGACCAATTTTAGTTGCAATTTATAAGGGATTGTTATGGTTCGCGTAAACCTTCCCTAATTCTTTCGAACGGTTAATGGCTTTTAAGACCGCATCCTTAAATTGTTCCTGCACCTGAAACCGTTCTAAGTGTTGGAAACCCGCTTCTGTTGTTCCGTTGGGACTCATTACCTCACGATAAAGCTGTTCAGGTGTTTTTTCTGTAGCTTTTAACCTTTGTCCGACACCGATTATAGTTTCCGTAATTAATGTATGGGCTTCATCTTGATGTAAGCCAGATAGGTGAGCGACTTCATATAAGCCTTCTATAAAATAATATAAGTAAGCGGGGCCGCTACCTGTTAAACCCGTAATTGCGTCGAGCTTCGATTCGTCCGTTTCTAAAACAGTACCTAAAGCGTCAAATAATTGATTTACTGCTTTTAAATGTTCTGGTTTTGTGAAGCGTCCTTTTGTTATGGCGGTTGCTGAATGACGAACGAAAGCGGATGTATTAGGCATGGTCCTTATCACAGCTGCCTCAAATCCGAGCAATTCTTCGATAAAATGAGTAGGTACTCCAGCTAAGATAGAGATAAAAAGACTTTCTCGATTTACAAAATCCCTTATTTCAGTAATCGAATCTTTTATTCCATATGGCTTCATGGCAAAGATGATCACATCCGCTTTTGCAACAGCCTCTTGACGATTACGTGTGACTTTAACATCATACTGAGCGGAAAGTTGCTTCAGACGCTGCTCATCCGTAAAATTGGTCACGGTAATTTGTTGCGGCGAGAGTATGTTCTGTGCTAATAATCCACCGATGATGGCCTCAGCCATAGAGCCAGCCCCTAAAAAAGTAATATTTTTCATGCATACACCTGCCTTTATTTAATTTGACCATTTCCTAACACTTTATATTTTGTTGAAGTTAAAGCTTCTAAACCCATAGGACCTCGGGCATGTAATTTTTGTGTACTTATACCAATTTCTGCTCCAAATCCAAATTCAAAACCATCGGTAAACCGAGTAGAAGCATTGTGATAAACAGCAGCAGCATCTACTTGATTTAAAAAGGCCTCTACACTTGTTGCGTCTTCACTAACAATTGCTTCGGAATGTTTAGTTCCGTACTTATCAATATGTTGAATGGCTTCATTGAGGTTGTTGACAACTTTTAGGGCTACTTTATAGTCTAAGTATTCATCTACCCAGTCATGTTCATTCGCTTTGTTAACATGAGGATACTCCCATAATGTAAACTCATCCGTAAATATCTCGACTTTTTTGTCAGTTAGTTCTTGAATCATTGTGGCAAGATGTTGTTTGGCCCAACTTTGGTGAACGAGAATAGTTTCTGCTGCATTACAGACAGAAGGCCTTTGAGTTTTGGCATTGATGGCAATGGATAGGGCCATCTCTTTATTGGCTGATGCATCAATATAAATATGGCAGTTTCCGACACCTGTTTCTAAGACGGGGATGGTGGCATTCTTTACAACAGTCTGAATTAACCCTGAACCACCTCTTGGAATTAAAACATCAATATATTCATTTAATTGAAAGAGCTCACTAGCTGTTTCTCTACTTGTATCTTCTAGAAGCTGGATCGCTTCAATAGGATAATCTACTTTCTCTAGAGCACGACCAAGGAATTTGACAATGGCTTTATTGGAATATAAAGCAGAAGAACTACCACGTAATAAAACAGCATTCCCTGTTTTAAGGCAGAGACTTGATGCATCAACAGTTACATTAGGGCGTGCCTCGTAAACCATTCCGATAACACCTAAAGGTACTCTAATTTTTTCGATTTGTAATCCATTCGGTCTTGTTCTCGTTTCTAAAATGTCTCCAATTGGGTCATTGAGACTTGCTACTTGTTCAATTCCTTCCGCCATGGCAATGATTCTTTGTTCGTTGAGAGCAAGTCTGTCAATGAGGCTTTCTGATAGGCCGTTTTTTCTCCCTGCTTCTTGATCTCTTTTGTTTTCGGTTAATATTTCATTCTTATTTTCGATGAGTTGTTTGGCCATTGCGAGTAAGGCTTTGTTTTTTTGTTCGGTTGTTTTTAATGCAAGCTGTTTTGTTATTTGTTTGGCTGTTGCTGCTTTTTGTAGCAATTCGCTCATGGATATCTCTCCTTTTGGATGAAAGTTCAATGGGTGGTGCTCAATTCTCTAAGTTAACATGACGTTTTGGTCTTTATTATTGGTCCGTTTTTGAAAAACGAAAGCAACTTATCAGAGAATGAATTCATCTGAATGGTAGCTTCAAATCCTCAGAATAAGAAATTATTTTACGGTTGGATGATGCGGACCCATTGATCGCGATGGATGACTTCTGGTTTGGTAATTTGTATTTGTTTTTTGGCTTCATGGCTTGTTAGACCTTTGATTTGTTCTAATTCTATCGATGAAAATCTTGTTTTTCCTTTTCCGATTAGGTTGCTCTCTTCATCATACACATCAATTATCGCATCGCGGGTAAACGGTTGGTTGATCATAGTGACACCTGCTGGTAGTAAGCTTTTTCCTTGAAATAAAATAGCATAGGCAGCTCCAGCATCTATCGTAATTGCTCCGTTGCTTTTTGAGTGTAACGCAATCCACTGTTTATGTGTAGGAATTGAGCGCTCAGCTTGGGGGCTTTCGAGATACGTGCCATCACCTTGATTCTGAATGATTTGGACTAGTTTATCTTCACCTGACCCTTTTCCAATAAAAACTTGAACTTGTAAAGAGAGGGCGACATCTGCTGCAAGTATTTTCGAACGCATACCTCCTGTCCCTACTTGGGAGTTACTTTCACCAGCTACTGCTAAAAGTTCTTCTGTAATTCTTTCTAGGCGATCATATTTTTTTGCATGTATGTCGATGTTGGGGTTTGCCGTATATAAGCCATTTACATCAGTTAAGATACATAACGTATCAGCATGCATGAAACCACTGACGAGAGCTGAAAGCATATCATTGTCACCAAAGGTAAGCTCTTCAACAGACGTTGTATCGTTTTCATTGATAATAGGAATTGCTCCTCGTTTTAAAAGCTCAGTCATCGTGGAATATGCATTTTTAAAGCGTTCTTCACTAGAAAAATCTTCTCTTGTTAGGAGAATCTGAGCAGCGACCATTTGTTCTTGTTGAAATTGCTCCATATAACCTTGCATTAATAAACCTTGCCCAACCGAGGCGGCAGCTTGCTTTTGAGCAATATTCGCGGGTCTGACCGGATAACCAAGTAGGGAGAAACCAGCAGCAACGGCACCTGAAGAAATTAAGATGACTTCATGACCCATTTTTTTGAGTTTGGCAATCGCTTTGACATGTTCATTTAATTTTTCGTAACTGAGAGAGCCGGACTTACTAGTCAGTGAGCTACTACCTATTTTGATGACAATTCGCTGTTTTTTCATTTGTATTCCTTCTTTCCTGATAAAGCTCAAGTGGTTTTCGCAAATAAAAAAACTCCCCCGTCCATAAAAGGACGGAAGAGCTATTCCGCGGTACCACCTTGTTTGACAATTAATATTGTCCTCTCAAACCCGTATCGTGGGATGGACGGCTAGTATCTAGCTGCTCAAGGACAGGTTCAATTGGAGCAGTGGTCAAGGATCTTTCAGCCGGTGGATCCTATTCTCTAAAGACATGAAGCCAATTTACTATTTCCTCTCATAGCATCTCTATGATTTAATTAGTAATGTGAAAGGTATTCGTTTAATTTTCTATAGTATATAGTCATAAGGGAATTTACGTCAAGACTTTAATGTGAAAAAGAGTTGTCCATTTTTTAACTTTTATTAATTAGGTGAGATGAATGAAAAAAACAGTTTGGATTACTGGTTCAACAAGTGGATTAGGGAAAAGATTAACCTATCAACTTTTATCCGAAGGGCACCGTGTCGTAGCACTTGCAAGGAGTGAAACAAAACTTCAGCAATTAAAGCAAGCCGTTGCTCATTTACCGGGTGAAATGATAGGTATCGAAACTGATGTCACGGTGACAGAGCAAATAACGAAAGCCATGGAATATGGAATAAGGCATCAATTAGCTTTTGATGTCTTAATCAATAATGCAGGATTAGGTGTATTTGATTCCATTATCGATGCAAAGTTATCAGATATGGAGGAGATGTTTGCTGTTAACGTGCTTGGCATGATGAAGGTGACGCAGGCCGTTTTACCTTATATGATAAACGTAGGTAAGGGTCATATCATTCAAATCGGCTCTCAAGCAGGCAAAATTGCGACGCCTAAGTCTAGCGGCTATGTGGCAAGTAAACATGCGGTCTTAGGTTTTTCTAATAGCTTACGAATGGAAGTGAAGGAACAGGGGATCCATGTAAGTGTTGTGAACCCAGGGCCAATTCGTACCGCATTTTTTGACAGAGCAGATAAAACAGGTACGTATGTTCAAAATGTGGGCAAACTGATGCTTGAGCCTGACGATGTCGCAAGAAGAATTATCAAATTAATGGATAAGCCAAAAAGAGAAGTGAATATGCCGGGCTGGATGGCGTTAGGCTCTAAGTTATATCAACTAATGCCCGCTATTGTAGAAAGAGTAGCGAAAAAACAGTTTATGAAAAAATAAATGTGACGTGACTAAGGAGCAAAGATGTCAAAATAGCAACGATATAATCAAAGAAAAGAGGCACCTTTCAAATGAAAAGGTGCCTTGTTTGAAGTGAAAAAAGCTTTTTATCTAATGAGTTAAGAGCTTTTTTCTTGTACGAATTGTCCATACTTGTTAAAAGTGAATTTATAAAATATGACAAGTAAAGCGATTGAGATAATGAATACACCAAGTAGAAATAAGATGCTTCTTCCTGCTAAGGCTGGAGATTCCATAAAAATAAACGAGCGGAATCCTAAGACTGAATAGGTCATTGGTAACCAACCGTGCACACTTTGAAGTGGTGATGCCAATAGTTCAACGGGAAAGCTTCCGCCACTTCCACCGAGTTGAATAATTAATAAGATGATCGCAACAAAGCGACCCGGATTATCAAGAATGCTGACTAACATAAATACAAAAGTTACAAACACAAGTCCAGCAAGCAACGTAAAAAAGTAAAAGGAGAAAGGATGTGCGGCATCTAGTCCGATAACAAAAAGCAAATATAAGCTAACGAGTGTGCTTTGGATCAACGATATCGTCCAGACAACGCCTAACTTACCCGAAAACCATTCAACCCAATTTTTGTGAGGACCTAATGGTGTTCGAAAAGGATATATAATGGATAAAGTCAAACCGCCTACAAATAAACCAATTGATAGAAAATAAGGACTTAATCCCTCGCCGTAGGAATAATTTTGTTCCTCGTGTTTACTTGTCGATTGAACGGGGTGCGAGGCCATTTCTTGCTGCTTGTCATTAGGGTCAACGCCTAGAACTCTATCCTCTAGTTTTTCCATATTCTTAGATAATGAACTTGCTCCTTCATAAAGTGAGTGTAAACCATCGGTTAAAGCTACAGAACCATCAAAGGCTTTAGAAAGGTTTTCTGCTAATAATTGTCCACCCTGTTTTAATTCGGATAAACCGTCGTTAAGTTGTGATAATCCAGTAAAAGCTTCATCTTTCATGGTTTGTAAGTTATCATAAGCTTTCGTCATTTCGGTAAAAGTTGAATCGAGCTCAGATAACTGTGAAAAAAGATCATTCTCAAACTCGGTTAGTCGAGAGGCTACTTCATCGAATGCAAGATCATCTAAGAGAACACTTTGAAATTGCGTTTCAATTTTATCAACAGCGTTTTGTAACTGCTTAAGGACGTCAATTGAATCTATTAAAATAGTATGGATAGAGGAATGGCTAGTAAGTAACTCATTTTGATTCTCTTGTAATGAGTTCAATAGCTTTTCTAGTAAGTCAGTTTGATCATTATTTTGCTCCTCCAAATCGTCGATGACTTGCTGCCATTCCGAAATAATGGTCGTATTTGCTTCTATACCTTGAGAAAGTTGATGGTCTATCTGTTCATACCATTCAACAAGTGATTCATTTTCGCGCCAATTAGGGTCATGATTTTCCATAATTGCTTCAAATTGTTCGAAATGCTCTTTGATCAATACGAATTCACTATTAAGCTCTTTTAAATCCTCGATCAATTTTTCTAGTTGCTCATGCGCAGTCACTTCGTCATTGTTCAAATCCTGCAGTGTTGATTCGAGCTCTTCGATCAGGCTCTCATAAATATTAGAAGAACTTGATAGACTTTCTTCCAAGTCTTCTAGTTGCATGACGATTTGACCTAACCGTTTAGACAGTTCATTAAATTCTGTTGTACTTGAAGTGATTTGTTCCGCTACATCAGTAAGAAAATCCTCGATTTGCTGAAGTTCTTGAGCTTGGCCCGAAAAGGCGTTATTTTCTAACTGGTTCATGATTTGCTGATTTTTACTTTGATAAAGCTCAATTTGTTGGGGAATGCTCTGCATAACATCTGAGTTATGGATATCGTCATAAAGTATCGTGGCCTCTTGTTGAATTTCCCCTACAGCACTCGTCACTTCTTCGAGACCGTTACTGAGTTCAATAGAACCTTCACTCAGCACCTCTAAGGCGTCTTTAAGATTCGTCATATTATTATGGGCACGCTCTGAGCCTTCCATCACATCATCTGTACCTTGATTAAGCGAAATGATAGCCTCACCTAATTGACTAAAGGCATCATTAGCAATTTTGATATAAGCCAGTGTTAGTGCACGTGAAAGCTCTTCTTCCATAGTGGAAATGGCTGTGTTAGCAATTTGTGAGGAAACAAAATTATAATCTTCATTCACTTCATAATAAATAGAAGGTGTTTGAGGATCTGTCTGTTGGATCGACATAATATTTTCAGAAAAATGCTCTGGTATTTCAACATAAAAATAATAATCAAATTTCTTAAGCCCAGTTTCTGCCTCTTCTCTAGAAACAAAGTCGAAGTCAAAGGCGGGATCTTTTTTTAATTCCTGTATAAAATCATCACCTGCATTTATATGTTCTTCTTCAATTTGTGCCCCTATGTCTTCATTGACCACAGCTACCGGAAGTTCTTCAATAGCGTCATATGGGTCCCAAAAAAAGCTAATTAATAAGCCACCATATAGTAATGGCATGATAGCAATACCTAATAAGGCGATGAATAGTTTTTTGTTTTTCCAAATTCCTTTTAATTCGTTGATATAGCCGGTCATGATTCACCTCAAAAAACAATTTGATTGATTCGATATAGTTCTATAATAAAAAAAGTGCTATGAATGATTAAATTCGTCAATTGTAGATTTACCTATTTAATCTCGAATGTGTGGATAAAATGTGATTTGAAGATCGTGATTATCTCTTCTTGTTGAAGTGGTTCATACTGTTCTTCATAATCACTTACAAGCATCATGTATGTTTTATACATGAGGTAAGCTGTGACGTGTCTGTGCGGTGATACGATTTTTTTGCGTTGCTCGGCTTGTTGTAAGTAATGATCAATAAGTCGAACGATGACTTGGTCAAATTCTTTTAATGCTCTTTTGGAACTCTCTGATGCGAAGTAGGTCATTTCATCCTGTAATTTGACGAGTAATTGATGCTGTTCGCGAAATAAGAGGAGCTCTTTTAAGGCCATACTAATATTTTCAATAAGGTCTTTTCCTTCAGAAATCGAGCGGTGAAAGATATCTTGAACTTCATTTAATAAATCGTGTAAGACTTCATTAAATAGGTCATCTTTGTTTTTAAAAGTTGTATAAATCGTTCCTTTTCCGACATTGGCGATTTTGGCAATTTGGTCAATAGTTGTTGCTTTGTACCCGTATTTTGAAAATGCTTCTTTAGCAGCAGTTAAGATGGTCTCTTTTTTATTCTTTAACATGGTTTACCTCTCTTTTTGTTGAAATGATTCTACTTTTGCTGAGTTTTCTGAATGAAAGTTAGAGCTGGTGCTCACAATAGTTAACTCCTTGGTTTTAGTTTTTGGTCGGTTTTTAAAAATCGAAAGCACCTTATCAGATGAATGAATTCATCTGAATTGTGTTTCGATTTTCAAAACTTCACGCAGTTGCGTGTTAACAGTTTAAGAAGTCTTACTGTAGGCAGGGTGGCAGCATGATTTTTGGTTGCTACAGTAAAGCTTAGTACATGAGATTTAGGATAACCTTATCAAGAAACTCAAAAATGACTATTTGACTAATTTGGTCATTTCTATTTTAGGTTGATTCGTTTAAGACATCAATCAATAGGATGTAAAAAAATATGATATTTTATGTGATTGGTTTATTCGCATAAACACGTCAAATTGAAACGTTTTTAGAACAAAGGACGACAATTGTGAATAAGATAAATGGTGAGTAGCCCATAACGAGGGTAGAGGAGAACACAGAATAAATTCCCAACAAAGGGGCTGATAATAGATGTGTGGCATTACCGGATGGATTGATTGGAAAGTGGATATGAAAAAGGAAAAGGATCAAGTATTAAAAATGGCTACGACATTAAATCGTCGCGGTCCAGATGATTTAAATGTTTGGGTAAGTGACCATGTTGGTTTCGGTCATGCACGACTTGTTGTTGTTGATCCAGAAGGTGGAAAACAACCTATGTGTCGTGTAGTTAATCATAAAGAATATACAATTGTTTATAACGGAGAGTTATACAATACTGAAGATATTCGAACTGAGTTGCTACGAGCAGGGCATACCTTTTTGGGGCACTCTGACACCGAGGTTTTATTAAAATCCTATATTGAATGGGGTTATCAATGTTTAGAGAAACTCAATGGTATTTTTGCATTTGCGATTTGGAATGAACAGGATCAAAGTTTGTTCATGGCACGTGATCGTTTAGGTGTGAAGCCTTTATTTTATACGGTAGACCATGGTCGGTTACTTTTTGCGTCTGAACTAAAAGCGTTACTCGCTCATCGGGACGTTGATCCGATTGTTGAGCGCGATGGGTTAGCAGAAATTATTGGTTTAGGTCCTTCACGAACACCTGGACATGGAATATATAAAAATGTTAACGAATTAAGGCCAGCTCATATGCTTATTTATGATCGCAATGGAGCGAAAATAAGTAGATATTGGACATTAAAAGGGAAAGTCCATACAGAATCGACCGAAGAAACGGCAAATCATATTCAAGTATTATTAAAAGATATCGTTAAGAGGCAGCTTTTTGCTGATGTGCCAGTAGGCATGTTTTTATCAGGCGGTGTTGATTCGAGTGCTCTGACAGCACTCGCAGCCAAAATTTATGAAGAAGAGGGTAAGGGTTCTATTCGAAGTTACTCGATTGATTATGAAGAAAACGATAAATACTTTAAAGCGAGTGATTTCCAACCTAATTCGGATGCACCTTGGATTAAGTTAATATCAAAAGCATTAAAAACAGATCATTATAATGCGGTCATTGATATGGAAGAGCTGGCAGGATTGCTTGAAGAAGCTACCGAAGTTCGGGATTTACCAGGTATGGCAGATATCGACTCTTCTTTATTATGGTTTTGTAAGGAAATCAAAAATGATGTAACGGTAGGGTTGTCAGGCGAATGTGCGGATGAAATTTTTGGTGGATATCCGTGGTTCCATCGTGAAGATTTATTCAATTTGGATTTTTTCCCTTGGATGAGAGCGATTGATGAACGTGAAGCTTTGTTAAATGATACGTGGAAAAAGAAATTAGACTTAAAAAATTACGTCTATCAAAGCTATAAAGCGACGATAAAGGAGACGCCAAAATTCCATAAAGATAATGAGATAGAGGCGAGAAGAAGGGAAATCTCCTATCTAAATATCATTTGGTTTATGACCAATTTATTAGATCGTAAAGACCGAATGAGTATGGGAGCAAGTCTTGAAGTTCGTGTTCCTTTCTCCGATCACCGCTTAGTTGAGTATGTTTGGAATATCCCGTGGGAAATGAAACAGCTTGATGGGAGAGAGAAGGGAATTTTAAGAAAAGCACTTGAAGGAATTTTACCTAATGAAATTCTCTATCGTAAAAAAAGTCCGTACCCGAAAACACATCACCCTCTTTACACACAAATTGTCCAAACAAAAATAGAGAGAATTTTAAAGGAAAAAGATGGTCCGTTGTTTGAATTTATTAATAAAGATCGGTTAGCGGAGGTTGCTAAAACAGGTGGTTTACCTGCAGGAAAGCCATATTTTGGTCAACTGATGGCAGGCCCGCAGCTACTGGCTCATTTTGTCCAAATGGATCATTGGTTGAAGAAATATCAGGTAAAGATTGAAGGGTAAGTGCCACTTACGAATAAGTAAAGGGGTTAAATCGCATCGATTAAAGCTAAAAACCGTTTCTTACAAGAGGCGGTTTTTTTGCTATAATTTTTGATGTAAAGAATATATTGGTGAATGGAGATTAGGCAATAAGTATCTCTATTGGATATTATCATGTTGATAATAGTATGATGGTTAATAGTAAGAGGTTTCGATTTCTAGAAGATGGAGAATGGCTTTATTTTTGAAAGGAAACGTAACGAGCTGGATATGAACTACTATAGGGAATATTAGTGACAGAAATCACTAAGGTGTAAAGTAGGAGGTAGATAATGGAAAAACGTGTTGTCGTCGTGACAGGTGCTGGACAAGGTATCGGCTTGGCTATTGTAAAAATGTTTGCCAATCGTGGAGATCTTGTTTATGCATTAGATATTAATAAGGTGAAGTTATATGAGGCTGTTGAACGTTTAAGAAAAGATCAACTTGAGGTTCGTGCGATTCCTTGTGATATTAGAAGTGAAGAAGACATTCAAATCGCTGTATCACAAATTAAACGTGAGACCTTACAAATTGATATTTTAATAAATAATGCCGGTGTCTCAAAGATGAAGTCATTATTTGAATTATCGTTAGATGAATGGAATGATGTTTTACATACTAATTTAACAAGTGTGTTCTTAATGTCTAAAGCCGTGGCAGCCTGTATGAAAGAAACACAAACTGGAGGCTCAATTATTAATATTGCCTCTACTAGGGCTGCAATGTCCGAGCCAAATAGTGAAGCCTATGCAGCATCTAAAGGTGGTGTTGTTTCGATCACTCATGCTCTTGCAGCAAGCTTACAAAATGAGAGAATAACGGTCAATGCCATAAGCCCAGGCTGGATTTACTTTGGGAAAGAGAATGATTTAAGAGAGATAGATCACGACCAACACTTTTCGAAAAGAGTTGGTGTAGGTGAGGATATTGCGAGCGCGTGCTTATTTCTAACAAATCCAGATAATAGCTTTATCAATGGCGAAAATATATCCATTGATGGCGGTATGACGAAAAAGATGATATACGAGCACTAACAGTGGAGCGTTAATTGCATATGGTGAGTAAAGTCACGAAAAGAGCCGAAGGGAATAAAGAACCTACTAACTTTAAGGCACGAACTATCGCCCCAAAGTAACTTTCATACCAAAGCCCGATTCACTCCGCCGCCAGCAAACACAGAGAAAAGGACGAACACGGTTCGTCCTTTTCCTTATCCTTTATGCAGCATGCTTTTTAGGTTCAGCAATCCTTTGTTGTCCTTTTTTAGCGGCAAAATGTAGATATACAAAAAAGAGTGAAATGAGAAGATAACCAACCATAAAGTCAGGTGCTGCATTCCATGTTAGTGATGGAGCGTGCATAAGGCCAATAAAAGATAAGCCCGCACCAATCAATGAAAAGACACTTGCTTTTATAAAGTCTTTATCAATTATGCATACAGTAATAGCACCAATAATAATCGCTGTAAACATAGCACCTTGTCCTAGAGGAACAATTCCTTCAGAAATACCAGCGACAACTTCTGGAGCCGCGTTGTTAAAACGAGTCATCATATAGTTTCCTAAATAAGGTAACATAGCTAATGCGACAGCTGGATAATATTTTTTCTCATTAGAAGAGAAACTTGTTGCAACCATTGAAATACCGACAAAAACAAGGATAGGAGCAATCGCAGCCATCGGAATTAAGGCTGATAATACAGCAATCGCACCTGTCAAGGCTAAAACCGCAAACACAGCGGCATTTAAAATACTATAACCTCGACCAGCACCCATCTTTTTTGAACCGACTGTAGCAATATAGACAGTTGTTGGGAATAAACCACCAAAGAACGCACCGATTACTGTCCCCATACCGTCAACAGCTTGACATTCACGAACATCGTAAGAATCTCCCTCAGCAGACATCGCATCAACATTATTCATTGTTTCTACAGCGTTGTATAAAGAAATAGGAATAAGAACAGCGAACAATCCAACTAAAGCTCCGAATAAATATTGATAGCCTTCAAAAAATGAGAGGGTTGGAAGGAACGGATAAAATCCAATAAACTCAAACGCATTGGTGAAATCAGTGAAAGATTGATAGCCAAATGCAAAAGCTAAAATGGTTCCGATAATGATAGCAAAAAGTGACGTTGGAATTTTAAATGGCATGACCACTTTCCCAATGATACCAACTACGATAATAGCTAAAGCGACAATTCCTACAACAGGTGTTGCAAATGTGTGGAAAAGCATCTCTCCAGCTACAAATGTTAAGGCAACCCCAGCTAACGCACCGAGTAAAGCAGCACGAGGTAAATTTTGACGAACCCAGTTTCCTGTAAATGAAACTAATACCTCAATTAAACCACTAATCAATGCAGCAGCGACACCGATTTTCCAAGCTAATTCATGATCACCTGTTAAAGCAAGGGCTGGTCCTAAAATTCCAAATAAGAACACAAACATTACAGGTGTGCTAATTCCATAAGAAAGTGCTGTAACATCTGTTCGATTTTCTTTTTTAGCAAGTCGGTTAGCCGTATAAGCATAATATAAATTACCGGCAATGACCGCTACAGCAGCACCTGGTATTACTTTTCCGAAAACGATACTAGCAGGAAACCCCATTCCTAACATCGTTACGGCAATTAACACAAAGTTGGCTAGATTGTTTTGTAATAAGGCAAAAAAGGCATCTGTATCCTCTTTTTTGTACCAAGGATAAACGATACTTTTAGCTGACATTTAATTCCCTTCTTTCTCTTTTGCGCACAAAAGGCCACACGGATTCTATTTGGATTCTATTAATTCATCTACAAATTTGACTTCGCCATTCTCTAAAGCATGAACTCGTGCTAATGATTCAACACGGTACCCTTGTTCTAGAAGTAGTTGACGTCCATCTTGAAACGATTTTTCAATGACAATACCAAAGCCAGCTATTTCTGCGTTTGCTTGTTTGACAATATCAATTAGACCTTTAGCTGCTTGTCCATTTGCTAAAAAGTCATCGATGATTAGTACTCGATCACCTTCTTGAAGAAAATCTTTTGAAACGGTAATATCATTCGTTTCTCTTTTTGTGAAAGAGTAGACTTGGCTCACAAATACATTTTGATTCATCGTTAATGATTTCTTTTTTCGTGCAAAAATAAGTGGGACAGCTAATTGATTGGCAGCCATTAAGCTTGGGGCAATACCAGATGATTCAATGGTTAATACCTTCGTAATTTTGTCGTCTTCAAACCGTCTAGCAAACTCTAATCCAATTTCTATCATCAGTGAGGTATCGACTTGGTGATTGAGAAAATGATCGACCTTTAGAACCTCATCTGACAAAACCTTTCCTTTTTCACGGATTGCTGTTTTTAAGAGCTCCACGTGAACCCCTCCTTTTTAGTAAAAAAATAAAAAAGTCACTTACCCACGCTATGCGTGAATAAGTGACGAAATAAACACATGATCATCAATGTGTACGTGTCATTATTCACTCATAGTCAAACTATTTACGGTAGTTTGGTAGAAACTTGCAAGCCATATCCTCGCTATTATATGAGTTATTTTCGATAAACTATATTCGTTAGTATAGAGCAAATGCTGTGTCAAGAAAAGCCTTTTTTGCATCTAATGAAATAAAAACATTAATCTAAATATTTTCACATTTCAAGAATGGGAGAATTGAATAAGTCATAAAATGAAGTAAGGCTTGTCTATTAAATAACTGAGGTGATTTTTATGGAGACGATTTTAATTTTTGCGACGATCCTAAGTCCTGTTATATTAGCACTAGTACAATTAGTGAAAAGAACAGTATCTATTCCGAAAAACTATATTCCCTTACTTTCTTTTGTCGTTGGTTTAGCTGTTGGTGGAGTCGCATATCCTTTTACAGATTTAGACCTAGCCTTAAGGCTTTGGGCAGGAGGAATTGCAGGTTTATCAGCAACGGGCTTATTTGAAATTGGAAATGATCGGAAAGGCTTTACGAAAAATAAGGTGAACGAAGAGTAGTTCTTTTTTAGTGGAGCAATGGAATTTGTTTTTAAATGTTTCATTGCTTTCAAATAATTATGTAATAAGAGCCCTACCGTGATAGGGCCGGTTCATTCGTCTATTTCATTAGCAAATGTAAGCAGAGCCTACAATAACTAGAAGAATGAATAATACTACGATGAAAGTAAAACCAAATCCGCCTTCAAAACCGTAACCCATCTCCCCAGCTCCTTTCTAAACTCTTCCCTACAGTGTATGGTCATTCATGGAATTGGTTTGGGCTTTTCGCCCATTTTCCATAAAATAAAATGTTTTAGATAAATCCTCTCGTGGAAAAGTATCATATATAGAAATAATGCTAAACTTGTATATACATGATACAATGAAATTTGAAAATGACGATTGAGGTGTTTATGATGTTAAAGAAATTATTTGGATTAGATAAAAAGAACAAACAGGAAGTAACAAATGAAGTAAGCTCAGTACAAGTGATGTCGCCATTAACGGGGAGTTTTGTACAAATTAGTGAGGTTCCAGACCCAACCTTTTCTGAGAAAATGATGGGTGATGGTGTGGCGATTCGCCCTGATAATGGACAAGTTGTTTCTCCTATTGATGGTGAAATTATTCAGTTGTTCCCAACAAAACATGCGATTGGCATAAAAAGCAAAAATGGAGCCGAGGTTCTAATCCATATTGGTTTAGAAACCGTTAAAATGAATGGAGAGGGTTTTGTGGCTCATGTCAAAGAAGGTGACCAAGTTAAAGTTGGCGATCCACTAATTGATTTTGATCTAGAGCTAGTGAAGCAAAAAGCCAATAGTACAATTACACCAATGGTTATTACCAATCAAGATGATTTAAAAGAAGTAAAAGTCTTATCCGCTGAGCATGTAGAAGCAGGGGCAACACCCGTCATTGATATTCAAGCCTAACAAATAAACAGTAGTGGAAAGCCTTTGTGCTATCCACTACTTTTTTTATGAAAAAAATGGTGACTAAAAGGATAAGAATTAACTCTCTTTTTCTCAATGCCGTTCCAATGTTCTAACTGAACAAAGAGGGGGTTAATCTGAAGATACGGATAAAGAACGAGTAAGTATCTGCACATAGAGGAGTTTAATGTGTAGATACAGAGAAGAAACGAACGCGTAACTGAACAAAGAGGCAGTTAATCTGAAGATACTGAGGCCAAATCATGGAGTAACTGCACAAAGAGGTGTTTAACGTGAAGATGCAGAAGCCAAACCTTGGAGTATCTGCACGAAAAGGTGCGAAGAGATTAAAGAACCAGTTAACTACGAGGCACATCCCATCGTCCCTAGGTAACTTTCATATAAAACCCATATGGTGAAGCCCGATTCACTTCGCCAACAACAAAGATGAAAGTAGTGGCGACTGTTTAAACTGTTGGCACGTTTACAACTCAATCACCATCAGGAGTCGGCCTGATTAAACAGGGAGCACGGTCCTACTAAGGTTATTTATCGCGAGAAGGATAACGAGCTAACTTCACGGTACAAACTATCGACCCTAAGTAACTTTCATATAAAAAATACTAGAAATGAACTTATTTAAACCTGTATAGAAAGAAGCGAACTCCCTTACAATATAGACAAAAATAATAGCAAAAAATTACATAAAAAAACGGTAGTCAAATAAGTGCATATTTAGTACTCTTGAGAGAGTTTGAACGGTAAGTTCTCAATAGAAAGGTGGCTTTATTTTTATGGTTAGTGCATTAATTATTTTCGCAACTCAACTTTTATACGTTCCAATTTTAACTGTGAGAACGATTATGATGGTTAAAGGCATGAAGGAACGTGCTGCAGCAGTCGGGGTACTAGAAGGTGCTGTTTATGTTGTCGCGTTAGGACTAGTTTTTGCTGATTTATCCAATTACCTTAATATGATTGCTTATGCATTAGGGTTTGGGGTCGGCTTATATATAGGAGCCATTATTGAAGAAAGGCTTGCCATCGGTTATGTCACAATTGAAGTTAATATCATGAATCGAAACGACGATCTTATTCATCGGTTACGTGAAGTTGGATTTAGTGTATCCGTATCCGAATTAGAGGGTATGAATTCTGTCCGAGTCTTACTTGCATGTACAGCAAGAAGGGATCGTGAGAAAGAGTTTATTCGTATTGTTAGTGAGTATGAGCCTAGTGCTTTTATCGTCTCATTTGAACCAAGAAGCTTTAAAGGTGGTTATATTACTAAGGCGATGAAAACACGTCGAGAAAAATTCTTGAAAAAGACAAAGCAATCACAAGAAAATTAGAAGCAAGTCCATATATGATACATCCAAAGTTTTCATGTAAAATTTTATAAACATTATAATGTTATATTTACATCTGCTACTAACTGTGCTAACTTAACATTATAATGTTATATTTATGTTGTGACCGTGGAGAGAAGAGGGTGTGAGAGATGGAGAGGCGTTTCGTTCTACAAGAAGTTCAGAGAATAGATGGAACATATTTAGATATTGTTATTGAAGGAGAAAGAATCGTTGAATTAGCTGAAGCCGGGACGGCACAAGGAGAAATTATACCATGCCAAGGAATGTATATATCAAGTGGTTGGATTGATATGCATGTCCATGCCTTTTCAAAGTTTGATCCATACGGAGATCTAGCTGATGAAATTGGATACAAACAAGGCGTGACAACAATTGTGGATGCAGGAAGTTGTGGGGCGGATCATTTTGATGAGTTTGTTGTTCAAATGAATCAAGCAAAAACGAATGTACTGGCATTTCTAAATATCTCACAAATTGGCTTGAGTCGAAAAGATGAACTGTCCAATTTACTCTGGATTAATCGTGAAAAAGCAAAGCTGACTATTCTTGAGAATCCAGATTTGATCGTAGGACTTAAAGCACGAATAAGTCAAAGTGTCGTGTGTGAAAATGGAATCGCCCCTTTATTATTGGCGAAAGAGATGGCTAGAGAAAATGAATTGAAATTAATGGTTCATATTGGCTCTGGGCCACCAAATATTGAAGAGATTATTGTTAATTTGGATACTAATGATATTTTAACTCATTTTTTAAATGGAAAAGAAAATAATTTATTTAATCACAATGGTAAGCCTTTACAGGTTTTGACTGACGCAGTTAAAAGAGGCGTCCATTTAGACGTAGGGCATGGTGGTGCCAGCTTTTCTTTTGAAATAGCTGAATATGCCAAATGCGAAGGAATCCATTTTAACACAATTAGTTCTGATATTTATAAAACAAATAGGTTAAATGGTCCTGTTTTTAGTTTAGCAAAAGTAATGTCGAAGTTTCTAGCGATTGGGTACTCTTTAGAAGAGGTAATTAATGGCGTAACAAAACAGCCGGCCGATTGGCTTAAAAAGCCAGAGTTAGGAAGAATTCAAGTGGGAGATATCGCTCATTTAACCTTATTTTCTGTGGAGAATCACTTAGTGGATTTAGAGGATTCTCACGGTAAAACGAGGATTGGAACACAGGAAATTGTTGCAAAGGGAGTCGTGATTCATGGAGAATACTATTCATGCGAAGTACGGACTAAAGCGAGTCATTAATGCTAGCGGGCGAATGAGTATTTTAGGTGTTTCTGCTCCGACAGATACAGTCATGGAAGCAATGAAACAAGGCGGTCAAAAATACGTTGAAATGTCAGAATTAGTGAAAAATTCAGGGGAGTATATCGCGACTAAGCTAAAATGTGAAGCGGCTTTGGTTGTTAATTCTGCTTCAAGTGGAATTGCTCTTTCGGTTGCTGGAATCGTTACAAAAGGTCAAAAGAGAAAGGCATTGAAATTACATCAAGAAGAAATCAAAGAAAATGAAATTCTAATCCTTAAAGGCCATAATGTGCAATACGGAGCCCCGATTGAAACAATGATTGCTTTAGGTGGTGGTAAAGTTATAGAAGTTGGTTATGCCAACGAAGGAAAAAAAGAGGATGTTTTGGAAGCTATCAATGAAAAAACCGTAGCACTTTTATTTGTGCAATCCCATCATGCTGTGCAAAAAAATATGCTCACTGTAGAGGAAATGGCGGAAATAAGTCGCAAGTACCAAATTCCACTCATTATTGATGCGGCAGCTGAAGAAGACTTATTAACATATATTCAGTTCGGCGATATCGTTATCTATAGTGGTTCAAAAGCTCTAGAGGGTC
Organism: Alkalihalobacillus pseudalcaliphilus; assembly: GCF_028610675.1. Taxonomy (NCBI): domain Bacteria; kingdom Bacillati; phylum Bacillota; class Bacilli; order Caryophanales; family Bacillaceae; genus Alkalihalobacillus; species Alkalihalobacillus pseudalcaliphilus. The sequence goes on along the minus strand of NZ_JAQQWS010000001.1, from coordinate 777,075 downwards.
CAACATCCGGAATTGTTTGCGGCAAAGCAAAGTATGTGGACATGGTTAAGGTGCAGATGTCAGGAATTGGTCGAGGAATGAAAGTAGGAAAGGAACAAATTTTTGGTTTATTACAGGCCCTCGATCAATATGAGGAAAAAATAGATAATAGCGAGCAAGAAAAGAAAAAGCTTGAACGTTTTTTGGATTTAAATAAATTTCCTGGTGTTCATGTGAGCATTATTCAAGATGAAGCAGGACGAGCAATTTATCGTGCCCGAATAAGTTTAGATGCCGCTGTGAGCCAATTACATGCTCTAGATGTTGTTCAGCAATTAAAATATGGTAAAATTGCTGTATATACAAGAGATTATGGGGCGAGTCAAGGTTTCTTCGATTTAGATGCACGTTCTTTTCAAGAGGATGATCTAGATGTGTTATTTATTAGATTAATAGAAATTTTAGGGGGGGAATCCCGATGAAAATAGATAAACGTTTTTATCAAGAACGAGTTGCTCTCAATGTTTTAGCTAAAGATGTCGAGAATGCGAAACAAGTTTTCGAGGCAGCAGAAGGGTTTGTTGTTGTAGGGGTTTTGTCGAAAGATTATCCATCCGTCGAAGAGGCAGTAAAAGCGATGCGATTATATGGAGAGGCCATTGATGATGCTGTTTCGATTGGGTTAGGTGCAGGAGATAACCGTCAAGCAAAGGTAGTTGCAGACATTGTCAAACACTATCCTGGCTCACATATTAATCAAGTCTTTCCTTTTGTCGGTCAAACAGCTAGTAATCTTTGTGAAGAAAGCTGGATTAATAGCTTAGTTTCGCCGTCTGGTCAAGTCGGTTATGTAAATATTTCTACCGGACCTTTTAGTGCGGCAGAGTCTAATAAGGCTGTGGTTCCAGTAGAAGCAGCTATTGCGTTAGTCAAGGATATGGGTGGACACGCACTGAAATATTTCCCGATGAATGGTTTAGCTTCCATTGATGAATTTCAGGCGGTTGCAAAAGCTTGTGCTGATGCTCATTTTTGCTTAGAACCTACTGGTGGTATTGATTTAGAAAATTATCAGCAAATTCTCTCTATCGCTTTAAATGAAGGAGTACCAAAAATTATTCCCCATATCTATTCTTCTATTATTGATAAGGAAACAGGCTTAACGAAAGTGTCTGATGTATCTAAGTTATTAGAACTAACAAAAAAGGCGATTCTTCAATATGCTTAGAATAGGCGCTTTTGGTGAAATTATGATGCGCTTGCAAACACCTGATCATAGGCTATTAAGGCAATCAGATTCTCTGCATATGTCTTTCTCCGGAACAGGCGTCAATGTTCTGTCGGCTCTTTCTAATTATGGTCATCAAGGCTATTTGATTTCAAAACTGCCAGCAACATCTGTTGGAGATGCAGCCGAAGCTGCGTTAAGACGGTTAGGCATACATACGGATTATTTAATAAGAGGAGATGCTTATTTAGGCCTCTATTTTTTAGAAAAAGGGTTTGGTGTGAGACCGAGTAAAGTAACCTATACGAATCGATTAGATAGCTCCTTTAACACGGCTAAGCTTGCTGAATATAAGTTTCATCAAGTCGCCAAAGAACTTGACGCGGTTCATTTCTGTGGCATCACACTTGCGATGAATGATGCAGTGAGAGAACAAGTTTTGACACTTGCCAAAGTCATGAAAGAACTTGGCAAGAGAGTGATTTTTGACTGTAATTATCGACCGACCTTATGGGGAGAAAATGGGTATGAAAAAGCAAAAATCTATTATGAAAAGATGCTTTATTTGGCTGATCTTGTTATGATGAATGAAAGAGATGCGATATCGATATTAGGGATTAGTACAGAGCACTTAACAAGAAAAGAGCAACTACTTGATGTGATTCCTGAGGTAGCGAGACATTACAAGATTGAGCAGATAGCAGGAACGCATCGTGACATACATCGTGATAATCAGCATTCCCTGACTGGCTTTATGTATCTAGATGAAACAATGACTTTTTCAAAAACGATAACGTTTGCTGTTTATGACAGAATTGGAAGTGGCGATGCCTTTACAAGTGGAATCATACATGGTTATGAACAGGACTTTTCAGCAAAAGAAACCGTTGATTTTGCAACAGTGGCTAGTATGATTGCTCATTCCACTGAGGGTGATACGCCTATGTCTTCTGAGAATGATATTCTTCGCATGATGTCAGAATCGGTCGGCGATGTAGAAAGGTAGAGAAGAGAATGAATATTAGTAGAAAAAAAGGGCCATTATATTTACAAATTCGTAATGTACTGAAAGACAGAATTCTTCATGGTTTTTACCCAATCGGTGAAAATATTCCATCCGAAATACAATTAGAAGAAGAATTTGAAGTGAGTAAAATTACAATCCGTAATGCAATTAAAGAACTGGTTCAAGAAGGCTTTTTAGAAAAAAAGAGTGGTAAAGGGACGAAAGTAATTCGAAATACCTCAGCTTCCAAGTTATCTAAAGGGAAGCGATTTACTGAAGTTCTTGTGGAAAAAGGTCATAAAATAAAAAAGAAGGTCGTAAAATCTGAAATTGTGCAAAATGAAGAGGACACGGAGCCTTATCGATTATTTGGAGATCGATGTGTAAGAGTAGAACGAATCTACTATTTAAACAACGACCCATACATTCATTTTACTCATTATCTATCAATTGAGCTCGCTGATTTTGAAGAATCTGATTTAAATGATCAATCGTTATATGAGTTACTCGCCGACCATCAACTTGTTTTGGAAAAATTCCGTGATGAATTTGCGGTAGAAACGGCACCAGCTTATATTGCTGATTTATTAGAAGTGGTCACACACACTCCTTTATTGAAACGTTTACGTTATTCTATGGGTGAATTAGGAGATGTCACAGAGTATAGCGTTGGTTATTATAATACGAATCTTCAATTATATGTAGTTAATTATGATGCCTAGTTGTTTTTCTATTATGGTCAAAGTGAGGGGATAAAACGTATGGGAGATTTATTAGTACCACTATATACATTACCAGAAATATCAAAAAAGCCTGAACAGTCATGGACGATAAGAAAACCGATCCCACCAGAGAAATATGTCATAACAGAGTGGGTGGGAACACATTTTTCAAAACAATGGCAAAGTGAAGTGGAAGTAGCTTTATCCCAAAATCCAGCTTCATGTTTGATTGCTGTAGAAGATAATCAAATGATTGGATTTGCTTGCTTCAATGTCACGGCATTAAGTTTTTTTGGACCAACAGGTGTGAGTGAAAAGGCCCGCGGTCGTGGTATTGGTTTGCAATTATTAATACAAAGCTTACTAGAGATGAAACATATGGGCTACGCCTATGCGATTATTGGTAGTGCTGGACCTGTTGATTTTTATAAAAAAGCGGTTGGTGCTATTGAAATTCCCGGGTCAGAAAAAAGTATTTATCAAGGAATGTTAAGATAGTATGTGAACAATAGATACTGTTTGTTTCAGAATGGAAAATACTGAAGCAAGCAGTATTTTTAGAACTTGTAACAGCTTGTTAAATCTTTAGAAAAAAAGATTAGGGAGGAAAGAAGATGCAAAGTCATTTAATCTCGACCACATATTTAAATGAACGTCAGCATCAAAAGGAGACAAATTTAGTGATTATTGATGTGCGTTTTTCATTAGCTGAGCCTGAAAAAGGCTATGAATCATATCTTTTTTCTCATATTCCTGGGGCACATTATTTAGATTTAAATAAGCATTTATCTGGAACAAAAAGTGAGCATGGTGGACGTCATCCTTTACCTGATAAGCAAGCTTTCATGGAATCATTGCAGGGACTAGGGATTGAAAAGCAATCTTTGGTTGTTGTATATGATGAAGAGGGTATGACGGCCCCGCGATTATGGTGGTTGCTTCAAATGGTTGGTGTGGTAAATGTAAAAATATTAGATGGTGGTTGGACGAAATGGGTAAAAGAAGGCAGGGACGTTGAAAGCGAAATTCCTGAGCTTTCAGAAACAAATTTTCAAGTGAAAACCAATTCGGCTTTCCACGTTCTTCATTATGAGGATGTCGTAGATTCAATTAAGAAGCAGGATACTGTTATTATGGATTCAAGAGAACCAGGTCGATACCAAGGGCTCCATGAACCAATTGATGCAAAAGCAGGTCATATTCCTTCTGCCAGGAATTACTTTTGGAAGGATGTATTTAATTCGGATAGTACGTTAAAATCGAAACAGGAGCTTGCTGAACATTTTAAAGATATTGAGCAAGAACAAGAGATTATCGTTTATTGTGGGTCTGGTGTTTCAGCTTGTCCGAATATTTTTGCATTAAAAGAATTAGGCTATCAAAATGTTTCTCTTTATGCAGGAAGTTGGAGTGATTGGATCTCTTATGAGAATAGCCCGATTGCGGTTATTAAAAGCTAGTGTTTTATATGAAAGTGCGAACATAGAGCGTTAATCACCGCTACCGAAAATCATGCTGCGCGTCCTGTGGGGTGGCGCTGAGCTAATCGGCTACGCCGCTGGATCTCAGCACTGCCACTACGTCCCACAGGAGTCTCCGCATGTTTTCGTCCGCTGGATTGCTACTAATTCTTGAGTTCACAAAACCATCTAACACCATTCATTCAAAAAGAAAAAGAACAAAATCAAAGTGAATGAAGTTCCACCAGTCAAAGGGCCAAACACTACTTTCATCTTTGTTGGTGGCGAAGTGAATTGGGTTTCGCCATGTGGGTTTTGTGTGACATACACGTTTAATGTGAGGTGATTAGCCTGGAGACTTGGTTAGGGGCGTCAGCTATTTGTTTGAATAATCGGAACGAAGTGCTTATGGTGAAAAATGCTGATGTAGATGGGTGGTCTGTTCCCTCTGGTGAAATTGAGAGAGGTGAAACTGCTGCACAATGCTGTGTAAGAGAAGTGAAAGAAGAAACGGGCTATACCGTTAAAACGATCAAACAATTATATGTCAAAGAAACGCTCCTCAAAAGCATACGTGTTACGGCTTATTATTTCGAAGTGGAGGCGATTGGCGAGAGTCAGGGTTTTAATGACCCGGAACAGACCATTGTTGAGACAGCTTGGATTCCTATTTCAGAATTAGAAAAAATTAAACATGTATATCCCGAGGATCTCGAAATCATTCGTAGGTTTTGTTAGTGTTGTAATTACATATACAAATGTATAGGTTAGAATTTAACCTGAACAAAACGTTGACATCATAGTTGTTAATAATTTTATATATGTAAATTAGAGTTTATAGGTAAATCATCAGGAAGATGAAAATTTACATTTAAGCAATAAGGGCTGCGAAATGTAATCCTTAAGAAGTTAAAAGAGCTATCATATAAAAATTATATTATTTGAATAAAAGTGTACAGTTATTAAAGTAGATAACCATATTTTACGATAAAACAAGTCCTAGAGTATATGTATGTTTACCAATCAAGGTAAGAATAGGAAGAGTGAGTTCACGTCTGCATCCAAAACCGTCAAGTTTTTTGGTGATATATTCCTTAATTTCATACAAGTCTCGTTTAGCAACAGGGTTTATACTAAACATATACATATTGATTAAACTCCAAGATCATCCTCAACTTGTTCTTCAGTTAGCCAATCATTCCCAGTTTTAATTGCCTCATTACCTTCTATAAGTTTGTAGCTTGGTTTTTCTCATATTTTTCAATAACGGCATATTTACTTCACCCTTTTTTCGTTAAAAAAACTGGATCAGTACAGTAAAATCTTTAAAACGAATTGTAATTTCTTAAATCTAAAACTTGTTTAATGTTTGGCATAATATCAAGCTCCCTTCGCTGAATTTTTTATTTCTATTTGTTATCAAAACTTTACATGTTTACGTATTTCGCTCTCCCTTGTGAATAGTTGTAAAACTGCTAATATTGTTCTAATAAAGACAGATGTGACGAGTAGGATTACAATAAACGGATCAATGAACCATAAAATCAGTACCGAAATTTTGCTCAAAAGAAACGCTCCACTCACTAAAACAATGGACACGAGCAATTTTAATAAAAGAACTTTCTTATTTGAATATGTAGTAACTATTAACTTCTTCTTAATAAAAGCAGAAACTAAATTAACTATGACACTTAATGACCAACATAGAATCAATATTGAGAGAACATACACCGTCGCCATTACAAAATGTCTTAATTGATCAAACTGGCGTTCGATCCCAAAGTTTGTATAGTACCAAGCACTAACTAATTCATTTAACAAATAAGTACCGTTATTTCCATTCGTTAAAATAATAAGCCCATTCCCTGTTTGTGGTTCCATCGAAAAATGTGCCTTCCAACCGTTGTTACTTCCATCATGTGTAACGATTTTACTGTTATTTGCGTGATTAATAAAATGACCTAATGCCGCCTCATCATTAATAAAGCTTTCAAAACCTCTAACTTCTAAGATAGGGCTAAACATCTCTTGAACCGTGTCAGCTTCTAAAATCCCCGATCTGTGAAAGCTATTGATTTCAGCAATGATAAACTTATTCATGTCTTCTATCGTTGTATAAAGTCCGGCCGCTGCTTTCTCGGTAAATATGTAGTTTGGTAACAACTGTAGTTTTACATCGTAAGCTTTCGCTGTCTTATCTTGGAGATGATCGTCCCATTGAAAACTACTATTTTCCATTCCTAAAGGTGCTAGAACAACTTCATTTAGATATGAATGAAAGTCTTCTCCTGTTACTTCTTCGATCATGAGTTGCAGTAAGTTATAACCACCACCTGAATAGCTATACCGTGCTCCTGGTTCATTTACTAATTCAACAGGTTTTGAACCACCACCAATCCCACTAAGTGAATCCTCTAAAGTAGGCAGCTGTGTATTGGACTCGTAGCCAGGATAACCTCCACCGACAGATAGCCCTGATGTATGACTTAATAACCCTCGCACTGTTATCGCTTTTTGGTCATATTCACTTTCAGGTAGCTGCCATCTTGTTATGTAATTCTCAATAGGATCATTTAAATTGATGAGACCATCCTCCACCAATTTCATCACACCAAGTGCTGTCACTGATTTAGAAATCGAAGCAACTTGAAACACAGTATTTTGATCTACTTTCCTTTTAACGTCAAGATCCGCATAACCGAACGTACCTATCCATGTAACTTGACCATCTTCTAGCACAGAAATTGCTGCCCCAGGAATATTTGATTTACTTAATAATTTTTCAGTTTTTGTTTCTACGTCTTTAATCAATTTATTAAGATCGGTTGTTCTAGTTAAATCGTTATGATTCAAAGAAAATGGAATAGTAGTGATGATTGCCAATAGAAGAAAAATGATGGCTTTTCTTTTCATAGATAACCTCCAAATTTATCAATATATAAATATTTTATTACTATTCTGCAAATTTTCATTGTAATAGACAGAAATATCACAATTCGTTCATCATTTGTACGAATTCAAGATCCGCTGTGACAACCCAAATTTTAACTAATGGATGAATCGTTATTGGTTCATGCTTTCGAATTAAGAAAAATAAAGTTTAATCTTAATTGTTTATTGTGTAGTATAGGTATACTGCACAATATAAGAGTTCCTCCACAATCTAGCTCTATGATAGAGGAAGAATACACTATTTGTTCTTTTTCGTTATCTTTCTAAATAATGAAGCTCTTGATACATATGTATTTTCGCAAATTTGATTTAAAGTCATATTTCCTTATTTATATAGTACAACACACATCATTAATAAGCTCAGTTAGGTTGTATCTATCTACTTTATCACCTATTCAAAGGCCACTCCTTACGCCGTATTTACTTTTAACAGTTAGGAGAGGCCTTTCTGTATACTAAAGAGGGGGACCGTCAGGAAAATGCGGATGTATAAAGTTAAGCAAATTGGAGCATAAAAATCAGTCCCTACACATTACATTTAGGGATTGATTTTTAATTTCTCTTATGAAGCTATTTCCCGTTAGTTACATTATTACAAAGGTATTTCTTGCAATTACTTTAAAGTTATAATAGATTTCTTAAATTAATTGTATATAATCCTCCAATAATTATTAGCGATAAAACCAGAAAACCGGTTCAGACGGTTGTAGAGACAGCCTGGATTCCTATTTCTGAATTAGAAAAAATTAAACATGTATATCCCGAGGATCTCGAAATCATTCGTAGGTTTTGTTAGTGTTGTAATTACATATACGTAAAGGTTAGAATTTAACCTGAACAAACCGTTGACATTATAGTTGTTAATAATGTCAACGGTTTTTTATTTTAATAAGTAAGAACAGCTTTTTTTATTAACCAACAAATTTAATCTCTCGTGTTTAGAGTGGTTGTACGGAACAAATTTACTACTCCGCTATACCCCAAATCATTAACCATTACATAATTTAATACAAATCACATGTGATCTCTTTTTTCTGGTAAAAATTTTTAAGTAAATGTTATGACCTTGTTTTAAAATTCTGGTTTATTTCATTTGAAATATATAGTGAATAATAGTTGTCTGTTGATAGTATCTTTTCAATGTAAGTTATTTGTTGGTCTATGTCGTGTAATACTTTAGTACCTAACCAATTCCCAGGAAGAAATTCAGGAGGTAGCATCGGATCCTGATTTATAAATTCTTCTTGTAAGACGATTAATGATAGATATCGAGAAAATAGAAGTGAATGATATTGCTGTTTCTCATAAATGGAAGTATTAATGAGTTTTTGATTTTCTTCAAGCCAAATCTGTTTTTCTTCATATTTATTATGTATCTCATCAATATTCCAAAGTCTTCTTACAGAATTCGAACTTGAAATACCTTCAGCACTAATTTTATTTAATATAAATTCTTGGCTAATACTGATTGTTAAATATTCTTCAATTTCTAAGGTATCAATGATATCAAATAATTGATTAGAAATATTCCATGGGAATACATAAACACTTTTATATAAATATCCAAAACCAATATTAAGTAGGAAGTTTCGAAAATAATCACGTTTACTTCTTAATGTTTCAGGTATTCCTATTAAAATAATAAGCCATTTCCCATTCCATTTTATATTATAGTAATTATCCTTCATTCTATATCCATTATTTGCTTTGATTCCCTTGTCTGTCAATGTGTAAGAAGCACGTTCTGTTGAAGTAATATAAGCTAGTTTTTTCAACTTTGTTAGTGAATTTCTGATCGATTGTGAAGTAAAACTTAAATCTGCTAATAGTGATATAAACTCTTTACTAGTTATGACCGTTTTTTTTGATAAAAGTAATATAATAAGTCTTTCTAAAGACAACACACTCACCTCATTTAAGATAATACCAGTTTTTAAAGGCAATTTAAATCATTCGCAAATAAATATTTGACAATTCTAAAAGTTTTATTATACTTTATATTATAACTATCGTTAAAAACAAGTTATAAAATTGCGTTCCGAGGGGGCTAATTATGTTTAATATTCAGGAGAACTTTGAAATGGTAACAATTCTTAATGAAAAAGGAGTCATAATAAACGAAAAGTTGATGCCAAACTTGTCAGATAAAGAATTAATTAAACTTATGGAAAGGCTTGTTTATACAAGAACTTTCGATGAGCGATGTGTGGCATTAAGTAGGCAGGGAAGATTAGGGTTTTATGCACCGGTCTCAGGTCAAGAAGCAAGTATGATCGGTACGCACTTTGCCTTGCATAAAGATGATTGGATTTTGCCGGGTTATCGTGATTTACCACAAATTTATTTCCATGGTGTACCTTTAAAACAACTTTTTCAATGGTCAAAGGGTCATTTTAAAGGGGGGAGTATGCCTGATGCAGTTCATGTTACTCCCCCACAAATAATCATTGGTGCACAGATTATTCAAGCGGCAGGAGTAGGGTTAGGTCTTAAAAAGAAAAACAAGAAATCGGTTGCCGTTACTTACACAGGGGACGGCGGGTCATCTCAGGGAGATTTTTATGAAGGATTAAACTTCGCAGGTGTATTCGCAACACCTACAATTTTTATTGTCCAGAATAATCAATTTGCTATTTCAACCCCATATTCTAGACAATCAGCAGCTGCTACAATTGCCCAAAAAGCTATAGCAGCAGGGATTCAAGGAGTACAAGTAGACGGAATGGATGTTTTGGCGACATATATGGTGACAAAAGCAGCAAGGGAACGGGCTGTTTTAGAAGGTGAGCCAACATTAATAGAAACGATTACATATAGATTCGGTCCACATTCCATGTCTGGAGATAACCCTAAAATCTATAGAACAGATGAATCTGAGATATCTTGGTTTCAAAAAGACCCTCTACAGCGTTATCGACTATTTTTGGAAAGCCTTGGTTTGTGGACAAGCCAAGATGAGGAGCATATTGTGGAAGAGGCAAAAGCTGATATCAAAGAGGCAATAAAACAAACAGAATTAGATCGGGAGCAAACAATCCAAGATTTGGCTGGGAATATGTATGAGTTTCTGCCAAGAAATTTAAAAGAACAACTGAATCACATGTAAACGGAAGTTTTATGAGTTTCGCAACTACTTGCAATGGAGGTATTGGATTTTAGAAGTCGATAAAAAAAATTAATGAAAGGACAGCATGAATCCAATTCATGCTGTCCTTTACACTACACCTGGATACCTTCTTTACTTTTATCAAGTAATGCAGTTAAATTTGTGCTGAATTCTTCTGTTATGATACCATATTCTGTAATGATACCAGAAATTAATGAGTGCGGAGTAACGTCAAATGCTGGATTAAACACGTTAATACCACTTGGAGCAATTGCTTGCCCGTTTAGGTGAGTTATTTCTTCTGGGGGACGTTCCTCAATGGGTATATCATCACCATGTAATGTGTTTAAATCAATAGTTGAGAAAGGGGCTGCTACATAAAAAGGAATCTGATGACTTTTCGCAAGCAGTGCTAAACCATATGTGCCGATCTTGTTAGCCGTATCACCGTTTGCCGCAATGCGATCGGCACCAACAATAATAGCATCTATTTTTTTTGTTTTGAGTGTATGAGCTGCCATACTATCGGTAATGAGAGTGACGTTGACTCCAAGCTGTTGGAGCTCCCAAGCAGTTAAACGTGAGCCTTGTAAGACGGGCCTTGTTTCACAAGCATAGGCATGTAACGTTAAACCTTGATCTTTAGCTAAGTAGAATGGAGCAAGAGCTGTACCATACTTGGCAGTAGCTATAGCACCGGCATTACAAATCGTCATAATTGTGTCTTGATCCTTAAAAAGTGATAAGCCATACTCGCCAATTTTCCTGCATGTTTCCGCGTCTTCTTTTTGAATGGCTAAAGCTTCAGTTAAAGCTATGTCTTTAGCTTCTTCAACACTACCTGACCCGCTTACCTTTTGAGTCATACGATCAATGGCCCAAAATAAATTAATAGCTGTTGGTCGGCTCGAAGCTAAGTAATCTCGTTGAGCGATAAATTCTGAAAGAAATAAATCAAGCTGATTGGATTGTTTCGCTTGTGCCCATAGGGCTAATCCGAATGCAGCGGCAATACCTATTGCTGGAGCCCCTCTCACTTTCAAATAAGTAATAGCTTCCCAAACTTGTTCAATTGTCGTTGCTCGTTCAAAAGTTACCTCATGAGGTAACTTTTGTTGGTCAAGAATTAAAACGGAATCTTTATCCCAACGTACTGATTGGATTGTCATACATATACCACCTTTACTTGTTGAATAAGCGAATCCATGTCTTTAATTGAATGACGTTCTGTGATGAATGTTCGAGCTACTTGTATAATGGTTTGCTGAACAGATTGACGGATTGCTAACTCTTGAATGCTATCGACATCTTTTACATGTGCTAAACCAATCATGCGACGAATCATTTCTGCACCTGCAAATCCAACTGACTCTGTCCAAATCGTCGCTAATACATCTTCAAGGTGACCATCCACTTTTGTAAACGACTCTTTACTTTCGTTTTTCCAAAGCTCGGTATATGTCGTTTCAAAAACCTTCCACGTATCGATGAGCGTTTGAATTAAATAGCTTTGTTGTTGTTCTTTCTCAATTGAATTACTTGCTTGACCTTCTTGTGCATAATAATTCATAATCAGATTCGCAAAAAAAGTGCCGATGTCAAAAGCTTTTGGTCCATAAAAGGCAAATTCAGGATCAATAATTTTTGTTTCATCTTTTGTTACAAAAATACTACCTGTGTGAATGTCTCCGTGTATAAGTGCTTCCGATTTTGTTAAGAAGAGATGTTTTAATTTTGCGACTTCTCTTTTTAGCTTATTGTCGCTCCATAATTCATGTACGAGTGGTTTCAAATGGTCGTCAAAAGAGTTTGTTTCACTATCAAAGAATGGATCAGTGAAAACGAGTCTTTCCGTAATATCACAAAGGTCTGGATTGATAAAATCTACCGCGAGTTCTTTTGCTTCCTTAGGGTGTAAATGAAAGGTTGATGTACGAAAAAGTATTTCTGCTAAATAAATACCAATATGGCTTGCAACTTGAGGGTAAAGATTACCCGTAATCAATCCTTCACGTAAAATTGTAAAGTCACTAAGATTTTCCATGACGGTTAAGGCAAGTGTCTGATCATGGTGAAAAACCTTTGGCACAAGATTAGGTACGTATTTGGCAGCGAGTTGAAGAACTGATGCTTCAATTCTTGCACGGTCTAGTGTTAACGGCCAACTTTCACCAACCACTTTGGCATATGGTAGAGCTTGTTTAACAATAAATGAACGACCTGTTGTTTGACTGAAAATATTGAAAACATAATTTAAATTGCCGTCACCAATCTCTGATACTGTCGCCCGCTCATCTTCATTTAGTAAACCAATTTCTTTTAAAAAATTGACAGCAGTTGCTTCTGTTAATGCTATGTATTGTATACTCATTTGTTATCTTCCCCTTTAATTTAAGTAATAAAAAAGCCTCTTTCTGTTAGCAGAAAGAGGCGAATAGACAATGTGTGAATCGACCTCTCTTATCTACCAGAACATGTCTGTTGGATGTAGCACCGTGCCAAAAGGTCGGTTGCTGCGGTTTCATCGGGCCAAATCCCTCTACCTACTCATGATAAGAGTGTAAAAAATATGAAATTAACTGACTTGTGATTACTATAAAGGATGTAGGCTCGGTCGTCAATAAGTTTTTGAAAATTATATATATTACACATAATAGGCTAAGTGTGCCTTTGAAATAGAAATAAGCTAAATAGAATAAATAATAAAAAAAGATTGACAATTAAACAAGTAAACTGGCAATATATATAGCAAGGAAAATACAACCAAGCAAGTAGCAACAAAATGGAACAATATCGAATCATCAGATGACTATTAGTGACAGAGCTGAGTTCCGGTCATAGCCGATTAGCTCAGCGCCACGTGATTGTCTCGGAGCATGATTTTCGGTAGTAGCGGCAAGCCAAGTTCCGCATATGAGTATCAGCAGGAACTTTCATATAAACCACTTATGGAGAAGCTGATTCATTTCGCCACCAATAAAGATGAAAGTAGTGGCGACTTCTTAAACATTTGGCTCGTTTACAACTCCATCACCATCAGGAGTCGCACGACCAAAAAGGGAGCAGTGACCTGTTAAGGTCGTCTATCGCAAGATGGAAGACCAGTTAACTTCAAGGCACGTACTACCACCCTTAAGTATACTTTCATATAAAAATAAATAATCTCTTATCAAGAGCTGGCGGAGGGATAAGCCCTATGAAGCCCGGCAACCGGTTTATTTAAATACGGTGCTAATTCTTACAATCTTTATGATTGAAAGATGAGAGAGGGAATACAAATTTGTCCTCTCCTTCTTTATTTGAATGGAGAGTTTTTTGTTAGTAATTTGATAGGTGTAAGGAGAGTGGAACAAACATGAGTCATGTGACAGCAACGTATCTAGTAAAAGGAAAAAAAGAGGAATTAGCTAAAAAAGCAGAAGGAATAGCCTTAGGATTAACAGTAGGATCGTGGACAGAGTTACCAACCATTGAACAAGAGCAATTAAAGGCTCATAAAGGAAATGTAGAGCAAGTAGAATATGTAGGAGAAGGTCGTGATGAGCATGGATTAATAAAAATTAGCTATCCAAGTTTAAACTTCTCTCCGGATTTACCAGCGATTTTAACAACGGTTTTTGGTAAACTTTCCCTTGATGGTGAAGTGAAATTAATCGATTTAAACTTCTCTAGTGAGTTAAAATCCTATTTTCCCGGTCCGAGATATGGGATTGATGGTGTCCGTGAACTTGTAGAAGTGAAGAAACGGCCACTATTAATGAGTATTTTTAAAGCGGCGATCGGTAGAGATTTAGACTCGTTACATGAGCAAATGCTTCTTCAAGCGTTAGGCGGAGTTGACATTATTAAAGATGATGAAATTTTATTTGAAAATGAAAAAACACCTCTAGAAGAGAGAATTCCAGTGTGTTTGGCTGCTATTACGGAAGCGGCAGAATCAACAGGACATAGACCATTATATGCTGTCAATATCACTGGAAGGACCTCACAACTTAAGGACAGGGCTAAGCAAGCGATAGATTTAGGAGCACCTGCTCTACTCTTGAATGTCTTTGCTTATGGGTTGGATGTCTTACAAGATTTAAGAGAGGATACCGAAATTGATGTGCCCATTTTAGCCCACCCTGCAGTAAGTGGGGCGATGACATCGAGTGCTTATTATGGTTTTTCTCATCAATTATTGTTAGGGAAATTATTAAGAATGGCTGGAGCGGACCTTGTTTTATTCCCGTCACCTTATGGTAATGTGGCGTTAGAAAAGGACAAAGTGTTAGGCATTGTCACGTCATTAACTGAGCAAGATGATAGCTATAAGAAAGCATTCCCGGTTCCTTCTGCAGGCATTCACTCTGGGATGACTGAAAAAATTATCAGTGATTTTGGTCCAGACATTGTGATTAATGCTGGAGGTGGCATCCACGGTCATCCAGGTGGAGCGATAGCGGGTGGAAAAGCTTTTCGTCATGCGATTGATGGAGTTATGGAACAGAAGAGTTTACTGGAGGTAGCCAATACAAGTATAGAACTAAGGCAAGCCATTGATGCATGGGGGTATTTAAAACCGTGACAAAACCAGTCATTTATTGTGATTTTGATGGAACGATTACGGAGTCAGATAATATTGTTGCATTAATGGAAAAGTTCGGTCCAAATGATGCAGAGGCCATAAAAGAGCAAATCCTTTCACAATCTATTTCTATTAAAGAAGGTGTGGGCCAGCTTTTTCGTTTAATAAAAAGTAATAAGAAACCAGAAATGGTGAGCTATTTATTAGACACTGTAAAAGTCAGACCGGGGTTTCAAGAATTACTTCATTATTGTAAGCAGGAAAGTATTCGCTTTTATGTGGTAAGTGGTGGCATTGATTTTTTTGTTTACCCTTTATTAGCTAGATTTGACTTAGAAGAAGAGCAAATCTATTGCAATGGCCATGATGCTGAAGGACCGGTCATTGAAATTACTTGGCCTTACCCATGTGACACCGATTGTCATAACGAGTGTGGGTGCTGTAAACCATCAATCATACGTACCATTTCCGAAGCGGAGGATTTTAACATTGTGATTGGTGATTCAGTGACCGATTTTGAAGCAGCCAAAAAAGCAGACCATGTATTCGCTCGAGCCCGTTTGGAAGAGGAATGCCAAAAGCAAGATATACCATATACAACGTTTAGCGATTTTTTTGACATTCTGAATCATATTAAGAAGTTGGAGGTGATCCGATGATGAGGGAACGCTGGGAAGAACTTGCTGATATTAAGGAACAATTGGCACGGAGAGATTGGTTTCCTGGTACGAGTGGGAATTTATCGATAAAGGTATCGGATAATCCTGTTACCTTCTTAGTAACGGCAAGTGGTAAAGATAAAACGAAACGAACAAATGAAGATTTTCTGTTAGTAGATGAGTTCGGTGAATCGATTGAGCATTCGTACTTAAAACCTTCAGCAGAAACGTTACTTCATACAGAAATTTACAAAAAAACAGATGCTGGTTGTAGTCTTCATGTTCATACATTAGATAATAATTTAATTTCAGATTTGTATGGTGATGATGGCTTGATTACCTTTAGAGGTCAAGAGCTTATTAAAGCTTTTAACATTTGGGAAGAGGATGGCGAAATAACCTTACCCATTATAGAAAATTACGCAGATATTCCTACCTTAGCAAAAGCGCTAGGGAAGAAAATTACACCTGACATTAAGGGCGTTCTTATTCGTAACCATGGTATTACCGTATGGGGAAGAACAGGTTTTGAGGCAAAGAAGCATTTGGAAGCCTTTGAGTTTTTATGTTCTTTTCACTTACGACAATTACAATATAAACATTATTTAAAGGGAGGTAAACAAAATGGCACAATTACGTTTTCATGACAATAACGAAAGAGTAGTAGGGGAAGAACTAGTTAAGTATTTAGAAGAACAAGGGGTCATTTATGAAAATTGGGGTACAGAGAATTTACCTGCTCATTTAGTTGAAAAGTTCGCTTTAACAGATGAGGAAAAACAAGAGATATTACAAGTGTATAAGTCAGAAATTGCTGACATTTCAGCTCGTCGTGGCTATTTAACAGCTGATGTCATTTCATTATCAGATTCTACACCTAACTTAGATGAGCTATTAAAGAACTTTGTCCAAGAGCATCATCACACAGATGATGAGGTACGTTTTATTGTAAGTGGACATGGAATTTTTGCCATTGAAGGAACGGACGAAAGATGGTTTGATGTAGAACTTGAGCCAGGTGATTTAATCTCCGTCCCAGAAAACTATCGTCATTATTTCACACTAATGGACGACAGAAAAGTTGTAGCTGTACGAATTTTCAAAACAAAAGAAGGTTGGGTTCCCGTTTACGAAAAAGAAGAACAAACTCTTTAATAACAGTATCAAAAGTGAAAAATCCTACACAATAACGATGAAGCACCTTTAGTAGTTGGAAAAACTACGAAGGTGCTTTCATTTGATTGGCTGTTGATACAAAGCAACAATAAGCAGTCACCAAGTACAATACGACTTTCATTCAGTAGCGGTGAGTAAAACTCCGCAAATGAGCATCAGCACCAACTTCTATATAAAACCTATTACTATGGCAAAAAAGTTTGCCTAGTTGACGTTTTAAACATTACACGTTTGGGAAAAGACTAAGTAAGGAGTTGATAGACGTGAATGTATTAGTCGTTGGAGCAAATGGACAAGTTGCCAAGGAGGCAATTAAAGAACTAAAAGATACAGATCACAAAACCTTTGCGATGATTCGAAATAATGAACAAGCTCAGTCGTTAAAAGAACTAGGTGCTGACGAAGTTGTCCTTGCTGATTTAGAGAAAGATATTTCACACGCTTTCAAGCATATCGATGCCGTCATCTTTGCTGCCGGTTCAGGAGGGCATACAGGTGCAGATAAAACGATTCTTATTGATTTATGGGGAGCGATAAAAGTGATTGACCAAGCCATAGAGCACAAAGTGAATCGCTTTGTCATGCTTAGCTCCATGGGTACAGTTGAACCCGAACAATCAGATAAAATAAAGCATTATTTAGTCGCAAAAAAACTTGCTGATGATCATCTGAAACGCTCAGAATTAAATTACACGATCGTAAGACCAGGCTCACTAACGAATGAAGAGTCACTTGGGAAAATTAAACTAGAACAAGTCATACAAAATCGTGATACGACCATAACGAGAGCTGATGTTGCTAAAGTACTCGTAGCTACATTAGACAAAGAAAATACATTTCAACAAACATTTGAAATTCTAAATGGTGATACCGATATTGAGGAAGCACTCAATAGAATATAGTAGAAAAAGAGTTACCTGTTTGGGTAGCTCTTTTCATATGTTCAATAGGTTTCAGACCATATTTAAATATGAAGGAGCCCTACTCTTTCTTTAATTTGAATCAATTTTTCCTTTGCGATCATACGTGCTTTTGTAGCACCGTCTTGTAGAATATCTTCTATTTCTTTTGGTTTTGACACGAGATTTTGAAATTGTTCCCTTGGGATAGTTAATTCACGATTCATTACTTCAAATACAGCATCTTTGACAGCACCCCATCCAATCCCATTTCTAAAATGTTCACGCATATTAAGAACTTCATCATCTTTTGCAAAAGCTTGATACAAAGTAAATAATGGTGAGGTATTTGGGTCCTTAGCTTCATGGGGTAAAGAAGAATCTGTCTTTACTTGTTTAATTAACTTATTTAATTGAGCTGCTTCTGAAAATAGTGGAATGACATTATTATAGCTTTTGCTCATTTTGCGTCCATCAAGTCCCGGTAGAATTGCTACATCTTTTTCGATATATCCTTCTGGCGACGCAAAGGTTTCACCATACTTCTGATTAAAGGTCTGGGCCAAGTCCCGGGCAATTTCAATATGTTGAATTTGGTCTTTACCAACAGGAACTAAATCCGCATCAAAAAGCAGTATATCTGCGGACATAAGAATGGGGTAATTAAATAGGCCCATGTTCACACCGTCATCACGATGCAGACCCATTGTGGTGTTTTTGTCAACGAGTGCTTTATATGCATGAGCTCTATTCATTAATCCTTTTGGTGTTAAATTAGCTAAAATCCAATTTAGTTCAAAAAGCTCAGGAATGTCGGATTGACAATAAAAGAGAGACTGAGTAGGATTTAGCCCAAGCGCTAACCAAGTTGCCGCAATTTCTAGCGTTTGTTTTCTTAAAAGTTCAGCATCAGTCACTGTATTTAAAGCATGCATGTTGGCGATGAAATACAATGGTGTATATTCGTCACTTTCTAAAAATTGAAGGGCAGGCTTTATAGCCCCCGCATAATTTCCAACATGGATTGTGCCGGTTGGTTTTATGCCAGTTATTACTTTTTTCATACATATACCTCCTAATTTTTGCATACAAAAAGGGCTCCCATCCTAAAATAAGGACGAGAAACCCGTGGTGCCACCTTGATTCGTTTTTTTTTTCAAAAAACGCACTTATCGACGTACGGAAATAAAACATCATTTCGATACGCTGCCTTTTGTAACGATAAGGCGTTTCGTCTAAGCCTACTTTAATGTTCAGCTTGAAAGCTCCAAAGTCCATTCAACATGAAAGTAGACTGATTCCCACCAACCATCAGTTCTCTAAAACTACTCAGCATGTCTACTCCTCTTTATCAACGCAATGATATGAAGTTGAAAATGATTGTAATACAAAATCCAAATAAAGGCAATAGGTAATGATAAAAAAATCCAATATTCAAATTGTCAATGATAAACATATATAATTTCATGATCCACTTGGAGTTCAACAAAGTAACTGAATGAATGGATGATTAAAGGGAATTTATTACAAAACATGGAAACGTATGATACACTTAGGTTATCTAGATTCACGATATAGACATTACGGCTTGTTCAACCAACTGGAAGGATCATTGTATAAAGAAGATAGAAAGGAAAGTAATCCACAAAAAAGGAGGTAGAAAAAAATCGACTTATTACTCTGGATAACGCTTGTTTTCATAATTTTTGGATTTATTGTTCTCGTTTCTATGAAAAAAGGTATGGAAAGTAAGCTCGCCTTTATAATAGCGAATGAAGAAGACGGGGAAAGTTCAACAAAAGTTAAATCCATAGTTTGGTGGATAGTGGGTACCACAGTTTGGGGAATAGTGAGTATGACTCTTATTACTTGGTGGTTTCAGAACCAATTTGGATAATTGTTGGGTTAAAATGTTGTTAAACAAACAGTATGTTAGTTTAACAAGCAAATATTATAAAATGGAACTTCTACAAATGAGGGAGTTCAATTTTTATCAATAATATCACCATTTCCATCCCACAAGACGCGGAGCACTATCTTTCAGATAAAGCCCACATGGCGAAACTAAAACCAGCTCCACCACCAACAAGAATGAAAGTGGTGATAAGTCCTTTCCAACTCAGCTCTTGATAAAATTTGCTTTTGATCTTTTTCAATTTGATTTTGTTTTTAGAATTTGAGAATTAGCATTAACCCAGCGGACGAAAACATGCGGAGACTCCCGTGGGACGTAGTGGCAGGCTGAGATCCACTGGCGTAGCCAGTTAGCTCAGCGCCACCCCACAGGACGCGGAGCATGATTTTCGGTAGCGACGAGCAAAGCTCTGCACATGAGTACCAGCATCAACTTTCCTATAAAAATAATTATTAGAAAACATTGTATTTATGTGAAACATTTTTTAAACTAGATACGTAAAGTTGTATAGAACATCATTTTACAGAAGAAGGAGGTTCTGGTTACATAGTCAGTAATTCCTTGCGGGGAACTAAATAGGGGTCGTGGTTTATTTAATTGAAGGGAGGGAGATTAAATGGAAGATCTCCAGCAGATGTACTTTATTGGATTGATGGTTGGGGCTGCGATTACAGTCGTTTATATATTACTAAGCGATTTATTAGAGCCAGTTTTTGGTTTTCTTGATGGCATACTTAACCCAGTTCTTATCCTCTCCTTTCTAACATTCTTTTGTGCCTCAGGCTATTTGTTAGAATTTTTACCGATAAGTTCATTCGTCATTATTCTAATCTCAATGGGTATTAGCCTTCTGCTTGTCACATTATTAAACGTCTTTGTACTCATTCCACTATCGAATGCTGAAGCAACATTAGGTTATACTGAAGAGGATTTAAGAGGAAGAATGGCTAAGGTTATTATTTCTATACCTGAGGATGGCTTTGGCGAGATTATGATTACCGATCATAGTGGTCATATATCTAGAACGGCTAAAAGCTTTGAAGAAACAAGTATTGCATCAGGGGAAGAGGTCATCGTCATCGATATTAAAGATGGTGTCTTATATGTCGCAATACAAGAAAAAGATTTACTAGATTCATAAATTTAAAGAGGAGCGTGAACGGATGGATCCTATTATTATTGTTATAGGTATTGCGGTTGCCATTGTTATTGCATTAGTGTCAGTTTTTATTACGAAATATCGTACAGCAGGGCCGGATGAAGCATTGATTGTGACAGGGAGCTTCTTAGGATCAAAAAACGTAAATACCGATGCTGTTGGAAATAAAATTAAAATTGTTAGAGGTGGCGGTACCTTTGTATTACCAGTCTTCCAACAAGCTGAGCCATTGTCATTATTATCTAGTAAACTAGATGTACAGACACCTGAAGTGTATACAGAATTAGGGGTTCCAGTCATTGCAGATGGTACAGCAATTATTAAGATTGGTAGTTCAATTGGAGAAATTGCTACAGCGGCTGAACAATTTTTAGGTAAGCCAAAGAGTGAGCGTGAACAAGAAGCGAAGGAAGTATTAGAAGGTCACTTACGTTCAATTTTAGGAACTATGACAGTAGAGGAAATATACCGTAATCGTGAACGTTTTTCGCAAGAGGTACAAAAAGTAGCTTCTATGGATTTAGCAAAAATGGGTCTTGTCATTGTATCATTTACAATCAAGGATTTACGTGATAGTAATGGTTACTTAGAGTCTCTTGGTAAACCAAGAATTGCTCAAGTAAAACGAGATGCTGATATTGCTACAGCTGAAGCAGAAAAAGAAACAAGAATTAAGCAAGCAGAAGCAAGTAAAGAAGCTCAACGCTCTGAACTTGAACGTGCAACTGAAATTGCTGAAGCTGAAAAGATTAACCAACTTAAAGTAGCTGAGTTCCGTACGGAGCAAGATCGTGCCAAAGCTCGTGCTGACCAATCTTATCATTTAGAAGAAGCTCGCTCAAGACAAGAAGTTACTGAGCAACAAATGCAAATTCAAATCATTGAACGCCAAAAGCAAATTGAGCTTGAAGAGCGAGAAATTTTAAGAAGAGAAAAGCAATATGACTCTGAAGTTAAGAAGAAAGCAGATGCTGATCGTTATGCGGTTGAACAAGCAGCAGAAGCAGCAAAATGGAAACAAGTAACAGAAGCAGATGCTGATAAATATCGTATCGAAGCGATGGCGAAAGCAGAGGCTGAAAAAGTACGTGTTGATGGTCTTGCCTTTGCCGAAGCTGAAAGAGCTAAAGGGGAAAGTGAAGCGGAAGTTATTCGTTTGAAAGGTCTTGCTGAAGCGGAAGCCAAAGAAAAGATTGCCGAAGCGTTCGAAATGTACGGCCAAGCAGCGATGCTCGATATGATTTTAAAAATGCTTCCTACTTATGCAAAAGAAATTGCTAGCCCACTTAGCAATATCGATAAGATTACTGTCGTTGATACAGGTGGTAATGGAGAAGGTAGCGGTGCTAATAAAGTTACCTCCTATGCGACTGATTTAATGGCGACATTACAAACAAGTTTAAAAGAATCATCAGGTATTGACGTAAAAGAATTAATAGAGAATTTCTCAGGTAAAGCGAATGTGAAAAATTCTGTTGACCAATTAACAGAAGAGATTAAATCAAAAAAAGATACAAATAATGAGAATGCTTCTTAAATGGTGAAATATTAAGTGAAGTAGTCATATAAAAGAGACTTTAAGTATTAATTTACTCAAAGTCTTTTTTTTAGATATTCAGCGTCAAAGGAAAAAAGCTCAAGTTTTACACGAGCATTGTGCATTTGCCACTTTTCCCTCACAAAGCTTTAACAAGTTTCTAAGTCTACCTACTTGTCTGATAATCTAAACATTTTTATAATGAAGGTTATGAGATAAGGGAGGCAGCACCGATGAAAAAGGGAATTACAATATCCGTCTTATTATTGGCCCTCATAGGAGGAGCAATTGTTTTTTATTTAACTGAACGTACGGAAGTTGGAGCATATGAAGGGAATCAAGCTATTGATTTCACTTTGCCGATGTATAAAGATGACACAAGGAGCTTAAGTGATTTTTTTGGAGAAGTAATTATATTAAATGTATGGGCATCCTGGTGCGAACCATGTATTCGTGAAATGCCTGATTTAATGGAAATCGATGATGAATATGATGATGTAACTGTACTAACGGTTAATATGAATAGATTTGAGCGAAATGATGATGATGCACCGAATTTTATAGAAGAAATAGGATTTACCTTGCCGGTATTTATTGATGTTGATGGGGAAATGTATGAGCAATATCACATTACAGGGTTTCCTAGAACTTATATCATAGACCAAGAGGGTATCATTCAACAAATCTTCCCAGGTGAAATCAACAAAGAGATGCTTAAGAATGCCATTGAACCTTATATACATTAATCGAAAATGTTAAACCAATATGAGAAAAGAAAGGATTCAAGCGAATTCTTTCTTTTTTTTGCTTAAATAACTGGCTATTGCATAAACTTAATAATGCCATGTCAAAACAAAAACAGCTCCATGAGGATCAAAGTACACTTTCACTCTTAACTAGTGGCTTATATTTTATAAGAAGGTTAGTGCGAACTTAGAGCTTTGCTCGCCGCTACCGATAATTATGCTCCGCGTCCCGCGGGGTGGCGCTGAGCTAACTGGCACAGCCAGTGGATCTCAGCTCTGCCACTACGTCCCGCGGGAGTCTCCGTATATTTTCGTCCGCTGGGTTACTGGCATATTCTCAAGAACAAAAAACAATCCAACACTATTCTTTTAAAATGAAAAAGAACAAAATTAAATTGAATGAAGTTCCAACAATCAAAAGGCAAAATCCAGGTTTCACGCTAGGGTGTGATGAGTATTTTCGAAATGTCATCATGTAAGTTTTGTTAAATTTAGTTCGAACATAGAGCGTATAATGCATACACGGAAGTTCAATTCACTTCTCCACCAATAAAAATGAAAGTCATCTTTCACCATCTTAACAATTCATAAAGGTTTGTTCAGATACTGACGTCAAACCTTGGAGTAACTACACGAAAAAGGCCGAACGTGACAGTTACTCGAAGGAAGAAGGTGAGTAACTACACGAAAAGGTCTAATCATGTCAGTTACTCAAAGGGCATGATGGCACAATGAGTTCTTGAGCTTAATGATTAGTCGTAACCTGTCATACTGGAAGTGAACTTGACGAGATTCAGTGCATCACCCATTAAAATTTTATACAAAACCCGCATGGTGGAGCCAAAACCGCTCCACCACCACTAAAGATGAAAGTCATCTATCACCCCCTTAAGGTTCATAAGGAATTGTGAAGATACGGAAGCCAAACCTCGGAGTATCTGCACAAAGAGCGGGTTAATGTGAAGATACGGACGCCAAACCTTAGAGTATCTACACAAAGAGCGTGTTAATGTGAAGATACGGACGCCAAACCTTAGAGTATCTGCACAAAGAGCGGGTTAATGTGAAGATACGGACGCCAAACCTTGGAGTATCTGCACAAAGAGCGGGTTAATGTGAAGATATGGACGCCAAACCTTAGAGTATCTGCACAAAAGAGAGGGTTAATGTGAAGATACGGACGCCAAACCTTAGAGTATCTGCACAAAGAGCGGGTTAATGTGAAGATACGGACACCAAACCTTAGAGTATCTGCACAAAGAGAAGGTTAATGTGAAGATACGGACGCCAAACCTTAGAGTATCTGCACAAAGAGCGGGTTAATGTGAAGATACGGACGCCATACCTCGGAGTATCTGCACAAAGAGCGGGTTAATGTGAAGATACGGACGCCAAACCTTAGAGTATCTGCACAAAGAGAGGGTTAATGTGAAGATACGGACGCCAAACCTTGGAGTATCTGCACAAAGTGGTCATTCATGTGTAGTGTTGACTTCTTAACCTGTGGGTACGTTTACAACTAGTCCTCTCCAAACATGGAAGTAGGGTTTCACTCTTTAACTGGTGGCACTTCATTCAATTAGTTTTTGCTTTTTTATTTGTTGGCTTTTCATTCATTTGTTTTATATGAGAAGTTCTCTAACCAAGAAGCCTGCACCAACCCATTCCCGAAGCATATCATCTTTTGTACACTTTCATACAAAACGCGCATGGCGAAGCCCAATTCACTTCGCCACCAACAAAGATGAAAGTAGTGGCGACTTTTTAAGCAGTTGGCCCGTTTACAACTCGATCACCATCAGGAGTCGGCTGAACAAACAGTGAGGACTATCCTGCTAAGGTCATCTATCGCGAGATGGATGACGAGCTAACTTCAAGGCCAACCCATCGAACCTAAGTACACCTTCATCCAAAAGGAGGCTAATCATGTACCATCAGGCACTTGTTAAAGTTGTTTCTGTTTTGTTCGAAGATCATAAAAAGCAGTGGATCATAACGGACCAATTTTCAGGGAGAGCGATCCTTTATAAATCAGTATTAGAGCCTGTGAAAGCAGGAGATGATATATATGTAAATATAACAGCTTATCATCTTAATCTCGGCACAGGCGGGTATGATATTGTTGTGAGCAAACAAATAAGCCCTGAAACGGTAACAAGAAACGAGCAAGGAGGGCATATCATTAAACTTCGTTATACACCGAATCAGCATAGTGTTCAAGCGATCGATGCACAAGAGAGTCCCTATCATACTTTATTTGAAAAAGATTTCTCTTTAGAGGGAAAGAAAGTGCTTTTAGCTGAATTACATAGTATGGTACCGCTCATTTGGAGTTTTGCTAGACAACTGAATGAACAGTTGAAAATAACGTTTATTTTTGATGAACAAGCAGCGCTCGCTCTCCCCATAAGTAAACATCTTGAGAGGTTAGAAAAGGAGAAGGGTTTTCATTCGATTACTATCGGTCAAGCATTTGGTGGGGAATATGAAGCAACGACCTTACAAAACGCCTTACAGTTTGCTGACCAATACTTACGGTCCGATTTGATCGTTGTTTCTGTTGGTCCAGGAGTAGTTGGGACGGGAACCAAATATGGATTTTCTGGTATTCATTTAGCAAATTGGGCAAATATCATAGGTGCGTTGCAAGGTGTTCCTGTATGGGTTCCAAGAATTTCTTTCGCAGATAAGCGTGAAAGGCAAAGGGGGGTAAGCCATCACACAAGAACAGCCTTAATGGAATTTACGTATGCGAAATCTATATTACCATTACCCTATTTGCAGCAAGATAGAATGCAGTTAATCAAACAACAATTAGCACATGCCAAAAGCTTAACAGAACATACGGTTATTATTAGTACAAAAAAAGCAAACTTCGAACATATTAGAAAAGCGGTCACTATTTTTGAAGATGAGATTACAACGATGAATCGTTCTTTTGCTGAAGATCCTGATTATTTTTGTGGTGTTTTTGAAGCGACAAGAGTAAGTTTAGGTTTCGTTGAGTAGACAGCATCTGTCCATTCCTTCACGTATAAATAATGTTTTTGAGCTTCCTTAAGTTTCGCTTTGATTTCCCAAGCCTTCCCTGTTAAACGAATGCCGTTTGGATGAATATCAATTTTCATTTTCATCTCTCCTTGTATGGATGTTAGTTTATATTTTTTTACACTCTGTGATACACTTTTATGAGCAAAACCATAATTTAGAACAAAGGATTGATAGTTTTGAATCATTTAGTAGAAAAGACCACAAACATTCAAGCGATTTATCAAGGTAGAATTATTGATTTACAAATAGAAGACGTACTTCTACCAAATGGTGAAACGAGTAAAAGGGAAGTAGTCAAGCATCCCGGAGCCGTTGGTATCATTCCGATCACATCTGAAGGAAAGTTAGTCATGGTTCGTCAGTATCGCAAGGCCTTAGAAAAAGTGATTGTAGAAATACCAGCTGGGAAGTTAGATCATCAAGAAGAACCAATAGCATGTGCGAAACGAGAGCTACAAGAGGAAACAGGTTATGTATCAAACAGTATGGATTTTGTCGTGTCATTTTATACGTCACCTGGATTTGCTAATGAAATCATCCATATTTATGTGGCTGGTGGACTTGAGAAAAAAGAAATGGCTTTAGATGAAGATGAATTTTTGGATGTGATAGAAGTTTCAATAGAGGAAGCAGAAGAAATGATCCAAAATCAGATCATCCATGATGCTAAAACAATTTACGCGGTACAATATATGCAGTTAAAACTAGCAAAAAAAGAATAGAAAGACTTTAGAAGTTCTTGTCATAGATTCGTTCTCATTATCATAGAGTAGATTAAAGGCTATGCGAGAGGGTTGATATGATGAGAACAAATAGTTTTAAATATATGGTGATGAGTCATATTGAGGAAAATCGTTCTTTATATATATTTACGACGGTATTATTTCTAATGGGGATTATTTTCGGAGCAATCGTTGTAAATAGCATGAGTTTAACACAAAGGCATGATTTACATTTATATGTCTCGCAGTTCTTTGGACAAGTGTCTGAGGGCCATATGACATCCTCAGCAGAAATCTTTGCAACAAGCTTTATGCATTATATTAAATACATTGGTCTAATGTGGCTATTAGGATTATCTGTAATCGGATTACCTGTATTACTTATTTTATTATTTTTAAAAGGTGTCGTTGTTGGGTTCACGATTGGATTTTTAGTTAATCAATTGGGCTTACAAGGCTTTCTATTATCATTTGCCGCTGTGATGCCACAAAACTTTATTCTGATACCGGTCTTTATTATTATTGGAACGGCAGGAACAGCATTTTGTGTAAAAATGATGAGACAGCAGTTTTTTAAAAAACAAACGGTTCCTTTTATGCCACAATTTGTTCGCTATTCTCTGTTAATGCTCTGCTTAGGCGGTGCTGTTGCCTTTGCCTCATTTTGTGAAGCATATTTATCACCAATCTTGATGAAGTTTATAATTACTACTTTTATGTAATAATTATTATATAAAAATGAATATCTGATTCTAAATAATAATCATTATCGATTGACACTCCCTTTTTCACTTATTATAATAAAGAAAGTTAGATGCTTGGGGAGGCTTAGAAATGGAAAAGCGATTAGAGCGAATAAAGAAGCATTTGCACTCACAAAGTTATAAGCTGACGCCACAAAGAGAGGCGACAGTTCGTGTATTGTTAGAGCATGAGGAAGATCATTTGAGTGCCGAAGATGTATACCTCCTAGTTAAAGAAAAAGCACCTGAGATAGGTTTAGCGACGGTGTATCGTACATTGGAGCTTCTTGCTGACTTAAAAATTGTTGATAAAATTAATTTTGGTGATGGTGTTTCTCGATTTGATTTACGCCAAGAAGGAGCAGCTCATTTTCATCATCATTTAGTCTGTATTGAATGTGGGGCTGTTGATGAAATACAGCAAGATTTATTAGGCGATGTTGAGGCAATCGTTGAGCGCGATTTTAATTTTAAAATAAAAGACCACCGTTTAACTTTCCACGGGATTTGTTATCGTTGTCATGATAAGGATAAGCAAAATGAGGAGAATGAACAAAATGCGGAAACGGTCTTCTAAACTCAGATGAGAAAGTCTTTCTTTTATTTAAAAGAAGACTTTTTTATTTTGGTGAACATTTGGTATAATCACGCTTGTTTTTGGCATAGCTTGTATTATAGACTTTTCTCGCTATGGGTATAGGAGTGTGATGTTGGATGTTTCAATCGAAGGTGGCTATGGTTTGGCATGCGCTAAAGGTATTCCTTTTATTTATGGGATGCACAGTTTTCTTTTATTATGGTATTCTATGGATAAGTGAAGAGTATGAAAGTATGCACCGTTATGATGAGCCCCAAGGCAAGGCTGTAAAGGTTTTTCAGATTGAATCTAGTGAAGAGCATTCTATGAAAAACCGTTTGCTTTGGTTCTATCGTTTAGGTGAATAGCTAGGAGCGATTTGGGTGGATACATTAATAACCGATTTTATCCGTTATATGAAAATTGAAAGAGGTTTAAGTGAAAATACGATCTCTTCCTATCAACGAGATTTAAAAGCCTATCAACATTATTTAATACATGTTGAGCAAATTGATACATTTGATGCGGTAAAGAGAGAGGAAATTAGGCAATTTCTCTATTTTTTAAAAGATGAAGGTAGAGCCGATACTACGATTGCTCGAATGCTATCTTCCATTAGAGCTTTTCACCAATACCAAATTCGAGAGCAAGTTCTCCTTCATGATCCTTCTGATTTAATTGAAATGCCAAAGGCACAAAAGAAATTACCTAAGGTTTTATCAATGGAAGAAGTAGAAGTTTTACTCGATCAATCAAATGGGACAAAGCCGACTGAAATTCGTAATAAGGCAATGCTTGAGCTATTATATGCAACAGGAATAAGGGTTTCTGAGATGATGGACCTTACGCTAGATGATATTCATTTATCGATGGGGTTTATTCGGTGTATAGGAAAAGGCAATAAAGAACGAATTATTCCGATTGGTGATACGGCGATACGTGCACTTGAAAAGTACATGCAGCAGGCCCGTCCGCAATTATTAAAGAAAAATAAACATGACTTTATCTTTGTTAATCACTATGGTAAAAAACTGACAAGACAAGGGTTTTGGAAAATACTAAAGCAATTAACTAAAGAAGCAGGGATTACAAAAGAGCTTTCCCCCCATACACTCAGGCATTCATTTGCCACGCATTTATTAGAAAATGGTGCAGATTTACGTGCGGTACAAGAAATGTTAGGTCATGTAGATATCTCTACTACGCAAGTTTACACACATGTTACTAAAACGAGACTAAAAGATGTATATTCTCAATTTCATCCTCGAGCTTAATGGCAAAAGGGTGTTTTTTCACAAAGAGGTCAGACTTCTGACGAGTTTTCCTGTTCATCTTTGTCTAAAAATGGGTATAATAGAAAGGTAAGTTTTGATTATTTTGGAGGGATTACTCATGAGCAAAGCATATGAACGGGTATTTTTGATTGTGCTTGATTCTGTTGGAATTGGTGAGGCACCAGATGCTGCAAAATTTGGTGATGTTGGCTCGCACACATTAGGTCATATTGCGAAAGAAATGAATGGATTACATATGCCTTATATGGAAAAGTTAGGGCTCGGACATATAGAGCCGATACAAGGTATTAAAAATACGGAAATGCCAATAGGTCACTACGGAAAAATGCAGGAAGCTTCAAATGGTAAAGATACGATGACGGGGCATTGGGAAATTATGGGCTTACATATAAAAGAGCCTTTTCAGGTATTTCCAGATGGTTTTCCACCTGATTTGATTGCACAATTAGAAGCAGAGACAGGTAGGAAGATAATTGGGAATACGGTTGCTTCAGGAACAGAAATTTTAGATGAATTAGGTCAGGCTCATGTGGAAACTGGGGATTTAATTGTTTATACGTCAGCAGATTCTGTTTTACAGATTGCGGCACATGAGGATGTTGTTCCTTTAGAGGAGTTATATGCCATTTGTGAAAAAGCAAGAGCCATGACATTGCAGCATCCTTATATGGTAGGGCGAATTATTGCAAGACCTTTTATTGGTCAAGTGGGTGCTTGGGAAAGAACGGCTAACCGTCATGACTATGCCTTGAAGCCATTTGGTAGAACAGTTATGAATGAATTAAAAGATGCCGATTTAGATTCGATTGCTTTAGGGAAAATATCGGATATTTATGATGGAGAAGGTATTACTGAATCAATTCGTACGATTTCAAATGACGATGGCATGAACAAACTAATTGATTTAATGGACCGAGATTTTCATGGATTAGCTTTTTTGAATTTAGTTGATTTTGACGCCAAGTATGGTCATAGACGTGATCCGCTCGGTTATGGTAAAGCATTAGAGCAATTTGATAGGCAGCTTGCCGATGTTTTATTAAAGCTTAAGGAGAATGATCTATTAATTATTACCGCTGACCATGGTAATGATCCGACGTTTAAAGGAACTGACCATACGAGAGAGTATGTACCTTTAATTACGCATACAAAAGGACAAACAAGTGGACAAAATTTAGGGATTAAATCAACGTTTGCTGACATTGGTGCGACGGTTGCGGATAATTTTCATGTTCAACTACCGGCATTCGGACATAGTTTTTTAAAGGATATTTAGAAGGGGGAAGATAACGTGAATATTGTTGAAACCGTTAATTTTATTAAAGAAAAATATCAAAAAACACCAAAGGTTGGGTTAATTCTTGGCTCTGGTTTGGGTGTATTAGCTGATGAAATTGAAGATCCAATCAAAGTACCATATCAAGACATCCCGCATTTTCCTGTGTCTACAGTAAGTGGTCATGCAGGTCAACTCGTATTTGGGCATTTAAATGGAAAACAAGTTGTTGCGATGCAAGGCCGTTTTCATTTTTATGAAGGATATTCAATGAAAGAAGTTACATACCCTGTCCGTGTTATGAAAGAGCTTGGCGTAGAGGTTTTAATTGTGACAAATGCTGCCGGAGGTGTGAATACGGAATTTCAAGCAGGTGATTTGATGCTAATCACTGACCACATTAATCAAATGGGGACTAATCCATTAATTGGGTCGCATGATGAAGGGCAAGGTGTTCGATTCCCTGATATGTCTGAAGCTTATTCTAAAAAGTTAATGTCGATTGCTATGGATGTAGCCGAAAAACATCAATTAAAGCTTCAACAAGGAGTATATGTAGGAAATACTGGCCCTTGCTATGAGACACCTGCAGAAGTACGCATGATTCGTACTTTAGGTGGTGATGCTGTTGGAATGTCAACCGTACCAGAAGTTATTGTTGCCAGACATGCCAATATTAAGGTATTAGGTATTTCTTGTATTTCCAATATGGCAGCAGGAATTTTACCACAACCTTTATCCCATGATGAAGTCATTGAGACAACGGAGAAAGTCAAAGCAAACTTCTTGCAACTAGTAAAAGCAACGGTTGAAAACATATAACATTCCAATGGAGGTGCTCTAATGAGAATGGTCGATTTGATTGAGAAAAAAAGAGATGGATTAGCTTTATCAAAAGAAGAGATTGAATGGTTTATTTCGGGTTATACGAATGGGGAGATACCAGACTATCAAATCTCAGCTATAGCGATGGCAATCTTTTTCCAAGATATGACGGCGGAAGAACGAGCTGATTTAACGATGGCGATGGTTCATTCAGGTGAGACGATTGATCTATCATCAATAGATGGCATCAAGGTTGATAAACATTCAACAGGTGGTGTTGGTGATAAAACAACGATTGCCTTAGCGCCACTTGTGGCAGCTTTAGGAGTACCTGTTGCAAAAATGTCAGGGAGAGGTTTGGGACATACTGGAGGAACGTTGGATAAGCTCGAGGCGATTCCTGGCTTTTCGATTGAATTAGATAATAATGCTTTTACCGCTCAAGTTAATAAGCATAAAGTCGCGGTAGTCGGGCAAACAAGTAATTTAGCACCGGCAGATAAGTTGTTATATAGCTTACGTGATGTGACGGCAACGGTTAACTCAATACCACTTATCGCTAGTTCTGTTATGAGTAAAAAAATCGCTTCTGGTGCAGATGCTATCGTATTAGATGTTAAAGTGGGTTCAGGTGCTTTTATGAAAGATGTCGAGCAAGCGAAGGAACTGGCAGAGGCTATGGTCGAAATCGGCAACAAGCTTGGACGAAGAACGATGGCGATTATTTCTGATATGAATCAGCCACTCGGCCAAAGTGTGGGGAATGCTTTAGAAGTGAAGGAAGCGATTGAGGTTTTAAAAGGGAAAGGGCCAAAAGATCTTCATGAGCTTTGTTTAACTTTAGGTAGTTATATGGTGTATTTGGCTCAAAAAGCTCCTTCGATTCAAGAGGCACGAGTTCAATTACAAGAGGTTATCGATAATGGGCAAGCTTTAGAAACGTTAAAAGCATTTATTGAAGCACAAGGTGGCGATCCTCGTGTTGTGGATGAACCAGAGCAAATGCTAGGAGCGAAATACCAGATTGAGGTAGCGTCTTCAAAAAGTGGATATGTCCATGCTATTGAGGCACACCTAATTGGAAATGCAGCAATGAAACTTGGTGCGGGAAGAGAAACGAAGGAAGACCAAATTGATTTGTCTGTAGGAGTCGTTTTACAGAAAAAAATCGGTGACCATGTGAACGAAGGTGAAGCACTTGTCACCTTGCATTGTTCGAAAGAGCAGGTCGACGAGGTAAAAAATCTTATTTTACGTGCGTACCAATTAAACGCAGATCCGGTACAAGAGCAAACGCTAATTTATGAAACGATTGAGAAGTAACTTTTAATACGTAGATGAGTGATTAAAAAACCCCCTCTTAGTCTCGTAAACAAACGAGGCTTAGATGGGGTTTCATATTAGGGAATTATTCAAATCCTTATTACGTGACTGAGTTAGCGTCCTAAAAATATATAGCCTGGATCATGAGGATGAAAAAACTTAGACTTCCATATAAATTTAGGAAATCAAGAATATAAAACTCTCTGTCACTACGTCCCGTGGGAGTCTCCGCATATTTTCGTCCGCTAGGTTACTGCTCATGCTCAAGTTTAGAATGATTCTTACAAAAATGGTTGAAATGAATAAGAATAAAAAAACAAAGTGAATCAAAAGCGATCGAATAAAGAAGCTAAACCAAATTAAACGAACTGCCACCAGTTCAAGAGATTAATGTCTTTTATTCTGTTTGTTATTTCTTTTCATGAGCTTGGTTCACGTTTGGGCACACTCTAAATCTTTAGTTTGATGTTTTTATGTAAGAAAATGATTCTTTCTATTTCTTCAAAACCATTTTTCTTATAAAATTCTTCGGCCGGTATGCCTCTATCTGTGAGAAGTGTCATGTTGTTAATATGATTGTTATGAAGTTCTTTTGTTAGATAATTCAACATGGCTTTACCAATGCCTCTATTTTGATATTTTGTTTTTACACACATTTCATTGATGAAAAATTCATCTCCGCTCCACCATGCTTTATTTACGCCAAATATAAAGCCAAGAATTTCCTCGTTTTCTACCGCTAAAACCCCTATAAAACCAGGTGTCTGGTAAAAGCTCACTAAATATTTTTGAGCCTGAGCAAATGTCCATTCATCATTCCAAGGCTCATCATTAAATACTTCAATAAATGTTTCCGTACATTTGATTACATCACTTTTTGCTATTCGTTTAAATTCCAAGCTGAATTCTCCTTTTTGTTATATGTATGTTTCAAATGTATTAACCGTTTTATTTATATGGACGAAAACGGCCACATGCTCCATGGGAACAAGTGCAGAGCAGCAGCCCACTTGTTCAGTAAAAAAAGAGGGAGTAGTCACTTATCAGTTTTTTGGTTCATTAAAAGCATCTCACACAATCCATTTTGTGTAAATAACGTAAAAGGTAATGAACATAAAAAAGTTTCCTGAGATTTACAGAGCACATCTTTTATTTTAGAAGGATGTCTTATTTTTTTGGCGAATTATTATAGAAAGGTGTTTAATTTGCCTTAAAAAAGTGAATAGTTTATAGAGTGTTTTAAATAAGGAAGGAGTTTTTAACAATGGCAGATATCATTTTAACAGCAAAAGCAAAAGCAGTAGGTGGACGTGAAGGACACGTTAAATCGGATACAGGTGTTATCGATTTGCCTTTAAAGATGCCTAAAAATGGGGAGACTGTTTCGGATGCGACAAATCCTGAGCAATTATTCGCAGCGGGATATGCAGCTTGCTTTGATGGCGCTTTAAACCTAATGGCAAGTAAAGCGAAAAAAGAAATCGAATCTGAAATTGAAGCAGAGGTTAGCCTTGTTAAAGATGAAATCGACAGCGGATTTAAGTTAGCTGTTACTTTACATGCGACGCTTCAAGGTGTTTCTAATGATGAGGCAACAGAGTTAGTGCACAAAGCTCACGAATTCTGCCCGTATTCAAAAGCAACTCGAGATAATGTTGAAGTTACATTAAAAGTTTATACAAAATAAAGACGTGTACAAGCCAGTGGAGAGTTAGTAGTTATTGGCTATGATAATAATAAAATACCCCCGAATGAAATAGGAGTTCTATTTCTTTTGGGGGTGTTTTTTTATGTCTTAGCACTTCGTGTCATACGAAACTCTAATTCCCTACCTAATTTGATCGTAATAACGGAATGTATGTGTCCTAATTATTAGGAGTTCGCTTCTATCGTTGTTGCTACTTTAACAATTATGACTTCACTACTAAGCATGGGTGAGTCGCTTTTTTCTTTCTTCTCATCTGATTTTGGTTTGGCGTGAGCTTGTTTAAAAGCATCGCTTGTTTTCCACGCTTCAAAGTCAGTTAATTCTTCCCAATACATGTTGACACTAAGCTCATCATGCTCTTCTATATTTTCTCTAATCGTAGTTTCTACTTTAATAAAACCTTTCATATCTTGAAGCGGGCCTGGCTTTGTGAAGTTAGGAGCTAGCTTTTCTGCAAATCCTTTTTTCATTTTAATTCGATTCGTTACAATATACATGCTGTTATACCTCCTTAATGTCTCATTAAAATCATTCTATCAAAATCAAAGATAAAAAAGCGAACAATTGATATTTTTATTGAGTAAAGCGATAGTTTTACATAGAAGTCAATAAAGAAACAAATACCAATCAGATTCAAGTGTTTTGTATGAAAGTTATGCTAATGATTAGGTGCGGAGTTCTATTTGCCGCTACCGAAAATTATGCTCCGCGTCCTGCGGGGTGGCGCTGAACGAACTGGCACAGTCATCACTCTTTACCTGTTGGCACTTCATTCAATTAGTTTTTTTCTAAATGAATGGTGTTAGATTGTGTTGTGAACTTGAGAATTTGCAGAAACCTAGCGGAGCATGATTTTCTTTAGCGGTGAGCAAAGCTCCGCACATGAGCATCAGCATCAACTTTCATATAAAATACAAACCCCTCAAAATATCGTATAGGAAACTGCTTAACTGGAAAAACTAGATGGGAGTTACTATGACTAATTACATGAGCCTAAATCAGGAAGATGAATGGGAGGACCACTATGAAAACATTAAAAACATTACTTATTTTTACGATGTTATTTAGCTTCATTCACGCACCATTAACCTTTGCAAAGGAAGAAGAATCAGCAGTGAAATTGGCAGAGAAGTCATCTTCAGCCATTGTCATCGAACGCGATACGGGGCAAGTTTTATTTGAGAAAAATAGCCAAGAAAAGTTGCCGCCAGCCAGTATGACAAAAATCATGACCATGCTACTTATTATGGAACAAATAGACAAAGGGGCCCTTAAATACGAAGATTTAGTTCGAACGAGTGAAAACGCTGCTTCAATGGGTGGTTCACAAGTATTTTTAGAGCCAGGAGAAGAAATGACGGTTACTGATATGTTAAAAGCGATCGCTGTGGCATCGGGTAATGACGCATCTGTTGCAATGGCTGAGCATATCGCGGGAACCGAAGATGAGTTTGTAAAAATGATGAATGAAAAGGCAAATGAATTAGGATTAATTAATACAAATTTTATTAATTCTAACGGATTACCAGCTGCTAACCATTACACGACGGCTCATGATTTAGCCATAATCTCCAAAGAGTTACTTAAATATGAGGATATTACAAATTTCACGAGTATTTATGAAGATTATTTACGTAAAGGTACGGATAAGGAATTTTGGTTAGTTAATACAAATAAGCTCGTCAAATTTTATCCAGGAGTAGATGGCCTTAAAACAGGCTTTACTCGTGAGGCGATGTATTGTTTGACAGCAACCGCTGAAAAAAATGGGATGAGAGTGATTACGATCATAATGGGGGCACCAACACCAAAAGATCGAAATGCACAAATTACTGAAATGTTAGACTATTCATTTAGTCAATATATGACACATCCAATGTATGAAAGAGAATATATCATTAAAGAAATCCCAATAAAGAAAGGTTCTAAAAAAACAATTCCTGTCTTAACGAGTGAGTCGGTTTCTTTATTAACAAAAAAAGGTGAGTCTGTTGATGACGTCACGGAAAGAATCGAATGGCAAGAAGAATTACGAGCGCCGATCAAAAAAGGTGATGTTGTGGGGTTATTAATTTTGGAGAAGGACGGCAAGGTTTTAAGTGAGTCTAACCTTGTGTCAGGAGAAGATGTCGATAGTGCCTCTTGGTGGCAATTATTTAAACGAGTTTTATCGAATTTCGCAGGAAACTAACTATTTTGCACTAGTTTTTTCGAAATGAATCTAGTTTTGTCAGACGAGAAGGGATATAAAGCGAAAAAGACGAACTACTCTCTAGTAAATAAAAGTTAAGGAAAAGGGAGATGGTCAGATGAGTTTAGTCATTGATTTAGAACATAAAGATCATGTTCTACTCATTCGTCTTGAAGGAGAATTGGATCACCATACAGCTGAGTTATTACGCACAAAAGTGGAGGACAAGCTTAAACAAACAAATATTAAACATATTGTATTAAGTCTAAAGCAATTAACATTTATGGACAGCTCTGGACTTGGCGTTATCTTAGGCAGATATAAGCAAATAAAAAGTCTTGGTGGCGAAATGGTCGTTTGTGCGATTTCACCATCTGTTAAACGCTTATTCGAAATGTCTGGTTTGTTTAAAATCATTCGCTTAGAAGAAAATGAGCAATTTGCACTTGAAACTTTGGGGGTGGCGTAAGTGGCTAGAAATGAAATGGAGATTCGATTTTCCGCTCGTAGTGAAAACGAAGCATTTGCACGCGTGACGGTGGGTGCCTTTATCGCTCAACTGGATCCAACCATGGATGAGATGACAGAATTAAAAACGGTCGTTTCCGAGGCAGTCACCAATTCTATTATTCATGGCTATGATAATAATCCAGATGGTATGGTTTATATTCACGCCATTATTGATGACCAAACAATTGAATTAACGATTCGTGATGAAGGTATGGGTATCACGGATATTGAAGAGGCGAAACAGCCACTTTATACAACGAAGCCTGAGTTGGAGCGCTCAGGAATGGGTTTTACGATTATGGAAAATTTTATGGATGAAATGAAAATTAACTCTGAGCCGATGATTGGAACCTCGATTTATTTAAAAAAGCACCTTACTAAAAGTAAAGCAATTTTTAATTAAAGAGGCCAGGATATGGATGTAGATGTGAAGCAAACAAAAAAGAAGGCTCAATTGTCGGATAAGGAAGTAAAAGAGTTAATTGAAAGAAGTCAAGCTGGAGATCAAGAAGCAAGGGATACGATTGTTAATCGGAACACTCGGTTAGTTTGGTCGGTCGTACAACGGTTTATGAATAGAGGATACGACGCTGATGACTTATTTCAAATTGGTTGCATTGGATTAATTAAATCGGTTGATAAGTTTGATTTATCTTATGATGTTAAATTTTCTACCTATGCGGTTCCTATGATTATTGGTGAGATTCAACGCTTCTTACGAGACGACGGTACAGTTAAAGTAAGTCGCTCGATTAAAGAGCTAGGCAACAAGATTCGTAAGGTGAAGGATGATTTAACAAAAAATTTAGGTCGAGTACCAACCGTCAATGAAATTGCCGAACATCTAGAGATTCCACCTGAGGAAGTGGTATTTGCTGGTGAAGCCAGTAAATCATTAACATCTATACATGAAACGGTTTATGAAAATGACGGCGACCCGATAACGTTGTTAGATCAAATCGCTGATCAATCAGAAACCCGCTGGTTCGATAAAATAGCTCTTAAAGAAGCGATTCGAGATTTAGATGAAAGAGAGAGATTAATCGTATACTTACGTTATTATAAGGATCAAACCCAATCAGAGGTTGCCGAACGTTTAGGTATATCACAAGTGCAAGTATCTCGATTAGAAAAAAAGATTCTCGAACAGATGAAAGTGGTCATGAGTGAAGAAGCTGAAGGAATATAAATAGAAGGAAAAGCCATTTACTTTGTTGAAATGAACATAGATAAATGGCTTTTTCTTATGTAACGAGAACATAAACTAACCTCCCGAACGTGTCAGTTATTATAAGGAAGAAGGTGAGTAATAAAGGTGAGTAATATAAATGCTAATCTAATAATGTGCAAAAACGATTAAATAACAAAAAGCGGAAGAAAGCCCGAGCAAACGGAGAATCTCGGGGTTGCGAGCGAAAAAAGGAGTAGCAAGCCCGAGCAAACACGGAATCTCGGGGTTGCGAGCGAAAAAAGGAGTAGCAAGCCCGAGCAAACACGGAATCTCGGGGTTGTGAGCGAAAAAAGGAGTAGCAAGCCCGAGCAAACACGGAATCTCGGGGTTGCGTGCTGAAAAAGGAGTAGCAGCCCCGAGCAAACAAGGAATCTCGGGGTTGCGAGCGAAAAAAGGAGTAGCAAGCCCGAGCAAACGCTGAATCTCGGGGTTGCGGGCTGAAAAAGGAGTAGCAAGCCCGAGCAAACAAGGAATCTCGGGGTTGCGTGCTGAAAAAGCGGCATGATGTCACAATGAGCTCTTGAAATTAAGAATTAGTCGTACCCTAGCGAAGCATAATTTTCGGTAGCGACGAGTAACGCTCCATGTTCGCACTAACTTTCATACAAAAACCCACATGGCGAAGCCCCATTCACTTCGCCACCAACAAAGATGAAAGTAGTGGCGACTGTTCAAACTGTTGGCACGTATACAACTCGATCACCATCAGGAGTCGGCCTGAACAAACAGAGAGCACTTTCCTGCTAAGGTCATTTATCTCGAGATGGATGACGAGCTAACTTCAGGGCACAAACTATCGCCCATAAGTAACTTTTATATAAAACTTATGAAACCTAAAGCTGCTATTATACGTAAGCATAAGGGTGGGTTGAATCAAAACAAAGGAGGAAATAAAGAATGGTTGCAATTCTAAAGGTCGAAGGACTAGGAAAATCATTTAAGGATAAAAAAGTCATTGAAGACATCGGCTTTGAAGTCCAAAAGGGTGAAATTATGGCAATCCTAGGACCTAACGGGGCAGGAAAGTCAACATCTATTCGTAGCATATTAGGGATCATGTATACAGAAGAAGGGAAGATTTTGTACGAAGGGAAAGAAGTACGCCATGTCCCAAGAGAAAAAATAGGCTACTTACCTGAAGAAAGAGGACTCTATAAAAGTGTCAAAGTCATTGATTTATTATTATATTTTGCCGATTTAAAAGATTATCCATTACATAAGGCGAAAACAAGAGCGTTAGAGTTGTTGGAGAAATTAGGATTAGAAGGCAAAGATAAAAGTTCTATTGAAGAACTATCAAAAGGAATGGCACAAAAAGTACAATTTATCGCTTCGATTATTCATGAGCCAGAGCTCTTAATTTTGGATGAACCATTTTCAGGGTTAGATCCTGTCAGCCAAGATCTATTTAAGAAGGAAATAAAAGCACTAGCTGATCAAGGAACAGCGATCCTATTATCCTCACATCAAATGAATATCGTTGAAGAGTTGTGTGACCGCTTATTTATGATCAATAAAGGCCGCAAAGTCATCTATGGAACATTAGATGATGTGAAAAGGAAATTTGCTAACTTTAAATGTACGATTCAAGGTGTGAACGAAAAGAATGCTCTAGAAAAAATAGCTCATGTTGTAAGAGTGGAGCAAACAGGTGATAGGGCAACTCTCTTTTTAGAAAACGATGTCGATGTGAATAAATGGATTCGACTAATACCTTCTGAATTAGATATACAGGAACTAAAAATTGATCGAATTTCCTTACACGAAATCTTTATTGATATTGCTTCTGATCGTCTTAAAGGAGGGTATGTATATGAAAAATAGTATGAAAGTAGCTAAATGGGAAATAAAACGTAACTTACGAAATAAATCATTTATCATTTCCATATTATCAACACCGCTTTTATTTATATTATTTTTCTCCATTCCGATGTTATTTAATTCAGGTGGTGAAACCGACCAAAATTCTTTAACTTTATATGTGGAGGATCCACTAGAGGTGTGGTCAACAATTGACTCTACAGGTTTAGCAGATTCATTAGATTGGGATGTAGAATTAACGACAGAGACGCCGTCGGCCGCTTTTTTAGATGATAAGGAAAATAGCGTTATGGTCTCATTTCAAGAAGAACATATAAGGTCCGGTCAAATTCCAACATATCTGAGTGAGGATTTATCAGAAACTGATCTACACCAGCTTCAAGCGATACAGCCGTTTGTCAAACAAGCACAGTTAGAATTGTTTGGGTTCGAAAATGATGAAATTGAAATAGCGAGTATGCCTGTGTCATTTATCGCACAAGCTGAGTCGGAAACAGATCAGGCTGAAGAAGCAGGAGGGGCTTTCTCCTTTTTAGAAAGGCTTGTTCCCGGAATATTTGCGGGTGTTATTCTATTTTCAGTTGTGATTACTGGCATGATGATATTTACAAGTGCCTCACAAGAGAAGAAAGAAAAAGTGTCTGAAATGATTTTGTCATCAATCACACCCCATGAGCTCATGCAAGGTAAAATTATTGGATACTTTGTATTAGGTGTCATACAGGTTGCGAGTTGGATAGCGATTATTCTGCCATTCTTAACATGGTATGTTGACTTTCCATTATTGAGCTATTTATTTGTTCCAGAATTACTTGTACTTGTATTAATCGCTGTTGCAGGTTATTTATTATTTGCTGCTATATTTGTTGGGATAGGAGCAACGGTAGATGAAGTAAGCTCAACTAGCAACTTTCAAGGGATTATTTTTATGATACCATGGTTACCGTTCATTTTATTAGGTCCAATTCTTTCTGATCCTGAAGGGTTAATCGCCCAAATTGGAAGTTATTTTCCGCTAACCGCCCCGGGTGTCTTGATTATACGTTTATCGATGCTTGAAGAGTGGCCGTGGATTGAAGTGATTATTTCAATGCTAATCCTTTTTGTAACGATTTGGTTATTCATCAAATTAGCTGGAAAAGTATTTAAGACAGGAATTCTTATGTATGGTAAAAATGCTACACCAAAAGAAATACTCAAGTGGATGCGAGAAAGTTAATAAGAATTTTCTAGCTTGTCAGTGCTTCAGAAAAATGTGAAGCCTTGGCAAGCTTTTTTTGTGCCATTAATCTGTGGAAATCAATTCTATTCCGAATGAAAATATGACCTTGTCACATACTATCAAAGTCGAGAGTAGTACGGAAAATACGGAGGTTAGAGAAGCGATGGCTGAACAAGATTTGAAAAAAGTCAATCAATATCATAAAAATATCGAGCTATATCAGCCTAAGCGTGGCTTTTTTAATCGAGGTATCAAAGCGTTTGTTGTGGGCGGTATATTATGTGTTTTTGGTCAATGGCTTAGTAATCTATACCTCCTCTTTTTGGACATTAATGAAATAGAGGCAAGGGCATTAATGATGTCAACTTTTATCCTTTTAACAGCGATAATCACAGGAATTGGTTGGTTTGATAAAATCGCACAATTTGCTGGAGCCGGTACGTTAATTCCTGTTACCGGTTTTATGAATGCGATGACCAGTGCAGCATTAGAATATAAAAGTGAAGGGCTTGTCTATGGTATTGGAGCTCATATGTTCAAATTAACCGGAGCCATTATTGCAATTGGGGTTTTGTCTTCTTATTTGGTAGGGCTTGTTCGTTTAATAATACACTACATTATTCATTAGTTAGAAGGGGTATGGTCGGTCATGAAAACGTGGACGTTTCAAAATGGGATTTATGTAGAATCAAGCGGCACCGTTGCTGGTCCAAAAGAAGCGGCAGGCCCTCTTTCGGAATCATTTGACCAAACCTATCAAGATTTATATTGTGGCGAAGAGTCTTGGGAGCTAGCAGAAAGAAAGCTCATGGAAGATGCAATTACACATGCGTTAAAAAAAGCAAATAGGAAACAAGAAGACATTGATATTTTCATTGCTGGAGATTTACTTAATCAGATGATTACTTCTAACTATAATGCAAGAAAATTAGCTATCCCTTATCTGGGGGTTTTTTCAGCAT
Organism: Alkalihalobacillus pseudalcaliphilus; assembly: GCF_028610675.1. Taxonomy (NCBI): domain Bacteria; kingdom Bacillati; phylum Bacillota; class Bacilli; order Caryophanales; family Bacillaceae; genus Alkalihalobacillus; species Alkalihalobacillus pseudalcaliphilus. The sequence goes on along the minus strand of NZ_JAQQWS010000001.1, from coordinate 734,507 downwards.
GTGCAACTGTAATGGAGGCGGTGGCGATTGGAGCAATGATGATTGATGGTGGCTTTGCCCATTCAATTTTACTAGCTACGAGTAGTCATCATGCTGCTAGTGAGAGACAATTTCGCTATCCAAATGAATTTGGCTATCAAAGGCAGGAAACGGCCTCATACACAGTTACTGGAGCAGGAGCATGTATATTGAGTCAGAAAAAGACGAACATAAAAATTTCAGCAGCAACGATTGGTGCAGTCGTCGATTATGATATGAAAAACCCGTTTCAGTTTGGAGCGACGATGGCCCCAGCAGCGGCTGCAACGATTAAAAGTCACTTAGACAATACGAAAACGTCTGTTGGAGATTATGATTGTATTTTGACGGGTGATTTGGCACGTGTAGGATCTGGGATTTTGCATAAGCTATTGGAAGAAGAGGAAATAAAGCTTTCACATACGTATGATGATTGTGGCACGATGATTTATTATACCGATCAAGCCGTCAATGCAGGTGGAAGTGGAGCAGCATGTTGTGCTGTCGTAACGTTTGGTCATGTATTTAAATTGATGAGGAAAGGTGTATTTAAAAAAGTTCTCGTTGTTGCAACGGGCTCTTTATTAAACCCTTTTATGATTTATCAAAAGCAGTCGATTCCGACGATTGCCCATGCGGTTGCCTTTGAAAGAGAGGACATGTAATGGAATATCTCGCAGCTTTTATAGTTGGTGGTGTGATTTGTTTCTTAGGACAAGCTTTACTGGATCTCGTTCGCTTATCACCGATTCATACATTATGTGTATTAGTAACACTTGGTGCCATGTTAGATGGATTTCATCTTTATGACCGAATTATTGATTTTGGCGGGGCAGGGGCTATTTTACCGATAACTAGTTTTGGGCATTCTTTCGTTCATGGAGCGATGCAAGAGGGTGGCAGAGAAGGGTTTATTGGAATAGGTATGGGGATGTTTGAGGTTACATCTGGTGGTCTCTCTTCTGCTATCTTATTTAGTTTTTTAGCTGCTATATTTTTTAAGGCGAGGGGGTAATGGTGTTTGGAGCAAAAGCAAGTAATTGTAGTTACCGATGGGGACGCGGCTGCATTAAAAACGATTCAATATGTAGCCAATAAAATAGGTGGACTTTGTATAGCTCAATCCGCAGGAAATCCAACGCATTTAACAGGGCAAGAATTAATTGAATTAATCTTACAAGCAGATAAAAACCCAGTTTTTGTCATGTTTGATGATTGTGGCTCAAGATATGAGGGGCTTGGTGAACATGCGATGAGGATTGTGTACGATGAGCCTATGATCCAAGTCATTGGAGCAATTGCTGTAGCATCTGCGACACATAGTAAGGAGTGGGCCAAAGTTGATATTTCTATAGACCGTTTTGGCCATTTAACCGAGTATGGAGTCGATAAAAATGGTTTCCCAGACTTAGAAATTGGCAGAATTAACGGAGATACTTTATATATTCTTGATGAATTTGAGATACCAGTAGTCGTAGGCATTGGTGATATAGGTAAAATGGGAGGTTTTGATGATGTGAAAAAAGGTGCCCCGATCACAATGCAAGCAGTACAAATTATTTTAGAAAGGAGTGGTAACCTTGACAAAAAAAAGAGATTATAAGGATGAACCGCTATTTTATAAGAGCTATCGAGACAATATTGCCTATCTAGAAGAACGGCTAAAGCTAGATATTTCTTTCGATATCGGTGTTCGTGAGTTAGAAATCCTAGATCATCGGATTGGGATTTATTATGTAACAGGTCTTACTGATAACTTATATATCATTGAGATTATGAAAGAATTAATGGATCTAGGCGCTAGGAACCGAAAATCTTCAGATGTATTTGGTGCTATAAAAAACCATCTCACACATGTCCAAGTCGAAGAGACGAGAGAAGTCAATAATGCGATTAAACAAATGCTTTCGGGATTAATATTTATTATCGTTGAAGGATATGATCAAGCATTTATTATCGATGTTCGTCAATATCCTGGGCGTGGACCTGAGGAACCAGACACAGAACGTGTCGTTCGTGGTGCACGTGATGGTTTTACTGAAAATATCATCATGAATACGGCCTTAGTGCGAAGAAGGATTCGAGATGAGCGTTTACGACATGAAATTACTCAAGTCGGCGTACGCTCTAAAACAGATATTTGTATTTCTTATATAGATGGTATTGCCGATCCTGACCTAGTTGATATTATTAGAAAAGAGTTAGATTCGATTGAAATAGACGGACTAACGATGGCCGATAAGGTGATTGAAGAGTACATTGTTAAACAAGGTTATGATCCATTTCCTCTTGTTCGTTATACGGAGAGGCCAGATGTAGCGGCAACCCATTTATTAGAAGGTCATGTTGTGATTATGGTTGATACATCTCCAAGTGTCATTATTACACCGACCACTTTCTTTCATCACATACAGCATGCGGAGGAATATAGGCAAGCACCTGCAGTCGGATCATTTTTACGCTGGGTACGAACAATCGGAATTGCAACGTCTTTATTTATCATTCCTTTTTGGTTGTTGCTCGTTATTGAACCTACTTTATTACCTGCAGCTCTAGATTTCATTGGTCCTGAGGAGACGAATAATATCCCGATTCTTTTACAAATCTTATTTGCTGAATTTGGGATTGAGCTACTGAGGATGGCGGCTGTTCATACACCTTCACCATTAGCCACAGCCCTTGGCTTGGTCGCAGCTTTATTAATAGGTGAAATGGCGATTGAGGTAGGTTATTTTACAACAGAAGTTATCTTGTATGTCGCTTTAGGTGCTATTGGTATGTTTGCTACACCTAGTCATGAACTAGGGGTGGCTTTGCGAATCATTCGAATTGCCCTTGTCTTATTAGTTGGGATATTTAAAGTTCCTGGTTTTGTTGTGGGAACGTTAATACTAATCTTCTGTTTGACGGCAATAAAACCATTTAACAAGCCTTATTTTTGGCCATTTATTCCTTTTGACCCACCGGCATTATGGCAAATCTTAATTAGAGCCAATGTTCCATCGATGCGTTGGCGTCCAAGTATTGTAAATCCACAGGATCCTGTTAAACAGGATTTAAAAAATGAATAGTCTACATATATGAGGCATGTTGGTGTTGCGAACGGCGTATGATTATGGTAAAGTTAGAGCAACAATTTCATGAACCTCATGTAAAAGTGGGGTAGAGGCGCAGGAAGAATCAGTATACTTATGGAGCGGGTGGAACGCATAGATATGAGTAGAAAGGTCGACTTGCCGAAGCCTACATATGTACCACATTATGTAGAGCTGGGGTGTTATTGAAGAAATAACGCACTGTCACTGAGGAATCAGTGGAGGACTATTCATTTTTTAGTGGGGTTACGTCGGCGAACAGCTAGGTAACACTAGCTGTTTTTTCTTTTACCTTTTAACAGAAATGAACAATCCAGTCGTGATGTGTTGATTATATAGAGAGAACAAATGAGGGAGAGATATTATGTATATACATGGAACTAGTCATATTAATCAGTTTGGACACTTAGAAATCGGAGGAGTAGATACGGTTCAACTTGCCAAACAATTTGGAACACCACTTTTTATTTATGATGTATCTCTTATTCGAGAGCGAGCAGCTGCTTTCCAACAAGCCTTTATTGATGAAGGGATACCTTACCAAGTGGCTTATGCAAGTAAAGCGTTTAGTTGCCTCGCGATGTTTCAATTAGCGGATGAGCTTGGACTAAGCCTTGATGTTGTTTCTGGTGGAGAACTATTTACGGCGATACAAGCAGGTGTACCAATGGAGAAGGTTCACTTCCATGGCAATAATAAGAGTATAGCTGAATTAGAAATGGCGGTAGACGCTGGGATTGGTTGTGTGGTCGTTGATAATTTCTATGAGCTTGATCAGTTATCGCGTATTAGTTGGGAGAAAGGGAAGTTGATGAAAATCTTGCTCCGGATTACTCCAGGGATTGAAGCACATACTCATGAATATATTTCTACAGGTCAAGAGGATTCGAAGTTTGGATTTGATATTGAAAGTGGGCAAGCAACGGAAGCAGTGAAACGAGCATTAAAGGCAGAATACATTGAATTATTAGGCGTTCATAGTCATATTGGGTCACAAATTTTTGAATCGGCTGGTTTTGTTATGGCTGTAGAGAAGGTTTATCGCTCTCTTGAGCAATGGCGGGATGAGCTTGGTTTTGAGTCTTCCGTCTTGAATTTAGGTGGCGGTTTTGGTATCCGTTATACAGAAGAGGACCAACCTTTACCGGTCGGAAATTATGTACGTGAAATGATTGCGATCGTGAAACAAAAATCGGCCGAATTAGGAATGAATATTCCTGAAATTTGGATTGAGCCAGGTCGTTCATTAGTCGGCGATGCTGGAACGACGTTATATTCTATCGGTTCTTCAAAAGAATTACCTGCTATTCGTAATTATTTATCTGTTGATGGTGGAATGAGCGATAATCTGCGACCGGCATTATATCAAGCCAAATACGAAGCGGTGCTCGCCAATCGTGTCAATGATCGAGCAGAAGAAGTATATTCGATTGCGGGAAAGTGCTGTGAAAGTGGCGATATGTTAATTTGGGATTTACCGTTACCGAAAGCCAACCATGAAGATATTTTAGCTGTATTTTGTACGGGTGCTTATGGTTATTCAATGGCGAATAATTATAATCGTATTCCAAGACCTGCCGTTGTTTTTGTTGAAAACTCAGAAGCTCACATCGTGATTGAGCGTGAAAGTTACGCTGACTTAGTTCGGTTAGATCGTCCGCTTGCGAAGGTTGTTAATCATTTATAAATCTCAAGTTCATTAGCCGTATAAAGCTCATGATATAAACACTCAATTAGAGTGATAAAACCAATGAAATGCCAAGAAATGAAAGATACATGGAGCAGAAAACGCTTGGAGTTGACCAGGCGTTTTTTTGTTATGTGAGATTATTCTGGAATTATCTATCCATATAAGGTGAGAAGAACCAAATATTCATAATAAATGTCCACGAATCACTCTAAAAGCATGATTATACAATCTATTAAATGGGAATGGTGTTGTAAAGATTTTCTTATTGGTAGGTGATAACATGAAGTCAAAATATGTATGGGTTTTTGCTCTCGCTTCGCTGGGGGGGTTAATAGGTATTGTCATTTCTAGGTTAGTTTTTCAATAAATATGCTTCTTATCATTACCGTAATAATAAATACCTAACGTTGATGACTTTAAACATAATAATAAAAAGATTAGGTTATTATGGGGTATTAAATATACTTGATTTTTATAAGGTGTCATTCTTTTCTTTTTTATTAAAGGAGCAAAAGAGTGCAAACAGAAAATTGCATTGACTTATTTCAGAAAATTACATATAATTTAAAAAACTAAAAAGCGATGATGAGAAGAGTACTTGTGCACAAGCATAACAGAGAACTCCAGATAGTGGGAATGGAGGATGTAATGGCATAAGGAAACAAGCCTCTGAGCTGTACAAAGGATCTTTTATTGCAAAGTGATGGTGTACCGGGTTCTCCCGTTATAGAGATTAGTATAACCATGTTTACATGACGTACTTGAAAAGGTTATTGTAGCGATACAATAACTAACTGGGGTGGCACCGCGAACTTTTAACAATCAGAAGTCTCGTCCCCAAGGATTAAAACCTTGGGGGGTGAGACTTTTTTCTATGTTCAAAGATATCGTTGGAGTAGTGCTCGTTGAATGAAAGAGCTACTTTCTTTTGCTTGAGGGTATAATCCATTCATTTAAACTCCTTAAGGCTTATCCACAAAAATTGATGTAGAGGTGAATATTCATGAAGCAGATAACAATTAAAAATCTAACGATGAACAATATATACAAGTGTTTGGATTTAAAGTTAGCGGCTGATCAAGTTAAACGAGTTGCTCCGAATGTTTATTCGATTGCAGAATCAAAGGTAAATCCTCTTTTAACACCTTATGTTATTCATTTGGATGATGAAGTTATAGGTTTTGTTATGACGGAATGTGATCCAAATGAGATCGAAGAGAGGAGGTATTGGATCCCTAGATTTATGATTGATGTCTCTTATCAAAGAAAGGGTTACGGTAAAGAGGCCATGCAACAAGTCATAGATATTTTGAAAATGAATGATGAGTGTAACTACATCGGTCTTTCAACAGAGCCAGATAATGATTCTGCCATTCATTTCTATGAGTCACTTGGATTCGTCAATACAGGAGAATTATTAGAAGGAAAAGAAGTTATTTTGAAACTAACAGTTAGACGCTAATGAGTTGTTAATGACTTAGGGCAATAGTATGTGCTTTGAAGTTAGCTGGTCATCTATCTTGCGATATCTGACCTTAACACAGATCCCTGCTTGTTCGTGCGACTTCTGCTGGTGATAGAGTAGTATAAGTGCCAATTGTTTAAGAAGTCACCATTATTTTTTCTTTGATGGTGGCGAAGTGAACGTGCTTCGCCATCTAGGTTTTGAATGTAAGTAAGAGCTGCAAGTGTTTGTTTATAATTTCAATCGGTCAAACGGTGGAGGGATTATTTTGTTAGATAAATTAAAGAAATTTATCGATTTACCCGTAAAAAGCTTAAACGCTGAGGATGAACGATTGACATCGGTGTTAGTTGATGAAAAAACAAATGAAGAAGTAGGAAGTTATAAGGTTAATAGTGGCGGAGAACTTGTTCATTTTTATTTTCACAGACATCGTAAGGGTGATAAAAATCCTCTCACCATGGATCGATGCGTGGAGAAGGCGAAGACATTTATTAAAGCGTTTTATCCACACCAAAACTTAGCTGCACCAACATCTGTACAAGAGATTGAGGGTCATTTCCTATTACAATTTCAAGATAAAGATGAACAATATGGACTTTCTTTACCTGAGTCTGGTTTCAGTATTTCTGTTAATCAATATGGTTGTATTCCTTATTTTTATAAGGCAGAAGAAGAATATGAGGTCAATTATGTAAATATCATAACTTCACCGCAAGAGGCACTTGGCCAGTTTATTGATGAATTGGATTTTGAACTAAGGTATGAAAAATTTTCAAGAGCTTTGTTTAAAAATGGTGACAACCGTTATCATTTAGCCTACTGTGTTACAGGCCATGTTATGGAAATACCGGTTGATGGCACAGACCCTGGAAAGTCGTTTTCAGATCTTTCACTTGAGAAGGACGTACAATGGGAAGCTACAACAAATCAATCTATTTATGAGTTAGTGGGAATCAACGAACAATATGAATGTTTAGACCGGTTCGTAAATAATGGAAAAAGACTAGAAATCTGGTCGAAAAACCGTCATAAAGTAGAGGCGTTTACTACTACCATGGATGATGCTGAACCTCATATAGTGAAGCTTTGCTTTGAACAATCTTCGAATCGCCTTATTCAAGTGCTTCGTTATGAACATGATGAAAAAAGGAAAGAGAATATGAGTCAGGAACAAGCAAAAGAATTGGCGATTCAAGCTCTTTTAACCTTTGATCCGTCTGCACCCAATTATTTAAAAATGGCTCGAGTTGAGGAAGAGTATGAAGATGAGAATCCATTTGACGAAATGTATGATAAGGTGGAGGAACCAATCGAAGTAGATATTGAACCGACCTGGGAAGAATATGAGCTGATTGAAGAGGAAGCCGCTTATATGTTTATCTTCTATTTCTATCATCAAGATGTACGGGTTGAAGGTCATCAAGCAAGTATTTCAATCGGAAAAGAAACGGGTAGGGTTATGTACGCTGTGATCGATATACCTCATGAAAAAAATCTAAAGAATATCTCACAAGTCCCTAACATTAGCTTAAGTGAGGCGAAGGATATTTTTAAGGAACAGCTCGAAATGCTTTTATCATTTTCGTATCAATATGACCTAGAAGGGCAAAAGAATTATCAACTCTGTTATGTTCCCACTTTTAAACATATTTCTGGTCATATTCGAGCCATTGATGCAAAAACTGGTCAATACTTTTATGTGGAGGAAGAGAGTAGCTTGTTTTTTTAAAAACATCAATTTGACTGACCACATATAGCAACTAAAAAGCCTTGGAATCTCTCCAAGGCTTTCATCATTTTTACTCTTCCCAAACCTTCACTTCTTGCATAACGTCACCTTGCTTAATACGGTAAACAGAATCAAGACCTTCTACAACTTGTCCAAAAACGGTATGAACACCATCAAGGTGAGGTTGTGGCTCATGAACGATAAAGAACTGACTACCACCAGTATTTTTACCAGCGTGTGCCATTGACAGGGCACCAGCTACGTGCTTATGCGGGTTTCCAGCTGTTTCACAATCGATAGAATAACCAGGGCCACCTGTACCATTTCCAGTCGGACATCCACCTTGAGCAACAAAGCCAGGAATTACACGGTGGAATGTTAGGCCATTGTAATAGCCTTTATTTGCTAAATCTTCGAAGTTTTTCACTGTATTTGGTGCAGCATCTTCGTAGAAATCAATGACGAGTTTTTCGCCGTTTTCAAAAGTAATCGAACCTTTTTTCATAATATGTATACCTCCAATATTTAGATTCACCTTATTGTACACGATTCTTATCGTAAAGGGAAACAATCTAAATAGATTCTGAAGAGCTTGTGATTTATTTGTATATATAAAATTTTCTATTTCTTCTATAATGATATAAATGACAAGGAGGATGAGCCAATTTGAAAGTAATCAAATGGTCGTTGATTTTACTAATTGTCTTCGTTTCTCTTTTTTATGTGTTTGATTTTATAAGGTATAGTTGGTTTGATATGAAAAGACAAGTAGTTGAGGTAGCAGAAGAAACCATTTATTTAGCTGGTTTAAGAACATACAGAGATGCTGGTAATGTGATAGATAAGATCAAAATAACGGAAGAAACAAAGTTTACAGCAGTAGGGTTAGGCTCTTTTTTTATAGACGATAAAGAAGATTTAGTTCACGGTCATAAAGTAAGAGTCTGGTTATCGAGTGAAGCAGACGATACCGCAGAAAAAATAATCGTTTATAACATTTTACCTTTGTCATTGACCAAGCGATTAAAAATAAAATTCAAGATGTTTTATTTTAAGCTAGTTTAGCGTCCTTTTTGACGCTAAACATACCATATTTTTGCTAGGTTTAGGTTTTCCAGAACTGCATCAAGTGATCAATTAGACTACTACAAAGCCTTTACATCCACTGTTTGAATAAATTCAACAAAAGCCTTCACAACATTAAGCTGAAGAGTTGACTCCTGATAATACATGGAAGTTGCTCGCGTAACAGTCTCTCCATTCGGCAAAGTTAATGGCAAAGTAATAATTTCGGGATAAGAACGAACGACGAGATTTGCTAAAATACCATAACCTAATCCATTTAAAATCATTTCCTTACAGGTTTCCACTTGATTTACTTGAATGTTAATATTAGCTGGCTTCTGATAATTCCTATACCACCATGAATCAACTAACTGTTTCATTTGCTCATCTGTACGATAATCAATGCGTGGTAGTTCAGGTAGTTGTTCTAATGTGAAATCCCAAGGGGCCGCAATACAAATTTCTTCTTCATATAATAATTGCTTTTTACCTTTCCAAGAAAAATCTCCTTTAATAAAACCGATATGAACATCATGATTTAAGACAAGCCGATACATGTCACTACTCCAACCTGTCACTACCTGGAATTCAACATGTGGGTAGCTTTGTTTGAATAGACGGAGGAGCTTCGGAATTTTATGTGTCGCAAAAAAGTTAGAGACACCAAGCCTTAATGTGCCACTTACTTGTTTTTTTGAATGATGGATCGCTTCTTCTATTTCCCGCTCTTGTCGTAATTGTATTTTTGCATGTGCACATAATAATTCTCCCTCAGGGGTAAACATGATCCCTCGTTGTTTTCGAATAATCAAAGCGACCCCGTAATGCTGCTCTAACTTTTGAATACGTGAAGTTAGTGTAGGTTGTGAAACAAATAGTTGTTCAGCAGCAAGGGTTATGTTTTCGGTTTGTTCAAGAGCTACTAGCATTTGCCAATCTTCGGTTTTCATCGAATTGCCTCCAGATATAGAAAAAATTTATGGTTCATGATAAAAATTATATATTTTTCTAATTGTTGAATCAATTTTATAATGAAAAAGAACGGAAAATTGTGATTTTTTGGTCGTTTTAAAGGTTTCAAATAACTTGTCGAGAAATGATTGACTAGTAGTAATGAAAAGCTTGTCTAGATGTAAGCGTTTTAAATTCTGTATGAACCAATTCCAAAAAATGAATTAGGAGGAAGTACGATGAGTTTAAAAGAGTATGGTCCTGGTTTGGAAGGTGTTATTGCTACAGAAACAAAGCTTTCTTTTTTAGATACCGATGTGGAGAAAATTATCATTTGTGGGCATGACTTGATAGAGCTTTCAAAAAAACATCAGTATTTAGATGTTGTTCATCTTTTGTTAGAAGGTGAGCTACCAAGCTCTACGGAAAGGGCAGGGGTAAAGGAACTTTTACAAACGAATTACCATATTCCTGTTGATGTGACGACACTTTTAAAGCTACTACCGAAAAAAACACATCCAATGGATGGTATGCGAACTGGCCTTTCTGCTTTAGCTGGCTATGATGATGAAATTGATAACCGTGAGCAGGCTGTCAATAAAAAACGTGCTTACCAACTTTTAGGACAACTGCCTACCGTTACCGTTAATGCTTATCGCATTATAAAAGGAGAGGATCCGGTAAATCCTGACCCGACATTAAGTTATAGTGAGAATTTCTTGTATATGATTACAGGAAAAGTACCAAGTAAAGTAGAGGCTGAAATTTTTGATCGCTCACTTCTTTTGTATAGTGAACACGAAATGCCCAATTCTACTTTTACCGCGAGAGTAATCGCTTCCACTCAGTCAGATATGTACGGGGCATTAACGGGCGCCGTCGCTTCTCTTAAAGGACATTTACATGGCGGAGCAAATGAAGCTGTGATGTATATGTTAAATGAAGTTGAAACCGTCACACAATTTGAAGAGCTGCTTTATCAAAAGTTAGTCCAAAAAGAGAAGATTATGGGATTCGGCCACCGTGTTTATATGAAAAAAATGGACCCAAGAGCTTTAATTATGAAAGAGTCTTTAAAACAACTCTCTGATTTAGATGGTGACCATCTACTGTTAGAGATGTGTGAGGCGGGCGAACGCGTTTTGCGTGAAGAAAAGGGTTTGTATCCAAACTTAGATTACTACGCAGCACCTGTCTACTGGAAGTTAGGAATTCCAATAGAATTATACACACCCATCTTTTTCAGTGCTAGAACGGTTGGACTTGCTGCACATGTGATTGAACAACATGACAATAATCGCCTCTTCAGACCACGCGTCCGTTATATAGGAAAAGATTATTAAATCTGAAACCAGAGAAATCCAAAACAGAGCCCTAGTATACCAGTACCAGTCAGCCAATAAGCAAAAAAATGATTCATGAACTCTAACCAAAGTAACTAATCACCAACAAACATGAAAGTAGTGTTTGGCTCTTTAACTGGTGTCATTTCATTCAATTTGGGTTTTGAATGAGAAGCAAATGAACCAAAGAGTCGGCACTAAAAGGTTCCATCGTGTCAGTTACTCAAAGGAAGTAGGTGAGTAACTGCACGAAAAGGGCTGATCGTGTCAGTTACTGAAGGTAAGAGGGTGAGTAACTACACGAAAACGGCTAATCATGTCAGTTACTCACAGGAAGTAGATGAGTAACTGCACGAAAACGGCCAATCATGTCAGTTACTCAAGGGGTATGTTGTCACAATGAGCTTTTGAACTTAATGATTAGTCGTAACCTGTAACACTGGAAGTGAACTTGAGAATTAACAGTAACCTAGCGGGCGAGTCATGCGGAGACTCCCATCGGACGTCATGGCAGAGATGAAATCCGCTGACTGCACCGATTAGCTCAGTGCCAGCCCACAGGACGCGTAGCATGATTTTCGGTAGCGATGAGTAAAGCTCCGCACATGAGTATCAGCATCAACTTTCAATAAAACGCTCATGGCGGAGCCAAAACCAGCTCCGCCACCAACAAACATGAAAGAATGGTTTTGCTCTTTGACTGGTGGCTTTTCATTCATAAGCGGTTTTGAGGATTCTCACGTTTGGCTGTAGCCCCGCCACTTTTTGAGATAGCTCGTAAGAGCAATCCCAAAAAGATTCAGCGCACCGCACAAACAGCCACAACCAACAAAAAGAGAGAGTAGTCACTCATCAGGATTAGTATCCAATATCCAAGTGTTTTTGGGCCGTTAGCCAAGCTCGCTTGGCTACTTCACGCCATGGCGTGAAGTTTTGAAAATCGAAATGCCATTCAGATGAATCCTTTCATCTGATAAGGCGATTTCGATTTTCAAAAACGGACCAAAAACAAAGACAGAAAGGTCAACACGCAATGAGTACCATCACTAACTTTCATATAAAAAGGAGAGAATACCATGTTACAAACAAATGAAAAAACAAAAACTGACAGTCTTCTAGAAGAAATCGCAGACTATGTAATAAACTATGAAATCACAAGCGAAGAAGCCTATTCAACCGCCCATTATGTTCTCATTGATACGATTGGCTGTGGAATATTAGCCTTAAATTATCCCGAATGTACAAAATTACTAGGACCGATTGTACCTGGTACAATTGTGCCAAACGGAGTACGTGTCCCAGGAACTTCTCACGTACTTGATCCTGTGCAAGGAGCCTTTAATATTGGCACGATGATCCGTTGGTTAGATTATAACGATACATGGCTGGCGGCTGAATGGGGTCATCCTTCAGATAATCTAGGGGGAATACTGGCTGTAGCCGATTATGTCAGTCAACAACGTCAAGCGAAGGGTGAAGAGCCTCTAAAAATGAAAGAAGTTCTTGAGATGATGATTAAAGCACATGAGATTCAAGGGGTTTTAGCTTTAGAAAATAGCTTAAATCGCGTTGGTTTAGACCATGTTCTTTTCGTGAAAATCGCTTCAACCGCTGTAGTAACCAAGATGCTCGGCGGCGGTCGTCAAGAAATCATCAATGCCTTATCTAACGCTTGGATTGATAATTCGAGCTTACGCACCTATCGTCATGCCCCCAATACAGGGTCAAGAAAATCGTGGGCAGCAGGAGACGCGACAAGTCGAGCGGTTAGACTTGCTTTAATGGCTGTAAAAGGTGAAATGGGCTATGAAACAGGTTTAAGTGCACCTGGTTGGGGTTTCCAAGATGTTCTTTTTAAAGGAAAAGAGCTTGTTCTTAGTCAGCCTTTAGGCACATATGTGATGGAAAACGTCTTATTTAAAGTGTCATATCCAGCAGAATTCCATGCTCAAACAGCGGCAGAGGCAGGGGTCGCTCTTCATCACGCTATCAAAGACCGCCTTGATGATATTGACAAGATTACGGTTTCCACACATGAGTCAGCGATTCGAATTATTGATAAACGAGGTCCATTGCATAATCCAGCCGATCGTGATCATTGCCTTCAGTACATTACAGCGGTCGCTTTATTAAATGGAACAATTGTTGCCGAAGATTACGAAGATGCCGCTGCAGCGAATCCGCGTATTGATGAATTAAGAGAAAAGATGGTCATTAGCGAAAACCAAACATATACAGCTGATTATTTGGATCCGAAAAAGCGTTCAATCGCTAATGCTGTCCAAGTATATTTTAAAGATGGGTCAACAACAGATGAGGTTGCGTGTGAATATCCTTTAGGTCACCGCTTCCGTCGTGATGAAGCAAAACCAAGGATTATAGAGAAATATCAATATAATTTAACAACTCAATATGCAAAAAAACAATTACAAGAAATTGAAGAAATCAGTTACGACATTGATACATTAGCTAACTTAACTGTGCAGGCTTTTGTAGAATGTTATGTGAAGTAAGGAGGGGGTGCTAAGATGGTCTGGATTGTCGATAAAGGACATACACAAGAAGAGCTAGCTAAACAGTTCAGAGAAAAAATAGCTGCAAAACCAATTTTACAAATTCCTGGTGCCCATGATGCGATGGCAGGATTAGTAGCTAAAAATGCTGGATTTGAAACGTTATATTTGTCGGGAGGTGCTTATACGGCAAGTAAAGGGCTTCCTGATTTAGGCATGCTCCAGTCAACTGAAGTTGCAGAGCGAGCACAAGAGATTGTTCGAGCGACGAATTTACCAATACTTGTAGATATTGATACGGGGTTTGGGGGCGTTTTAAATGCAGCGAGAACGGCGGTTGAAATGTATGAAGCAAGAGTAGCGGCCGTGCAAATTGAAGATCAGCAATTACCGAAAAAATGTGGGCATCTCAACGGAAAGCAGTTAGTAACCACAGAAGAAATGTTCCAAAAAATTCAAGCATTAAAAAAGACGGTGCCGAGTTTAGTTGTCGTAGCTAGAACGGATGCCTTAGCAAGTGAAGGGCTTGATGCAGCGATAACAAGAGCTAAAGCGTATGTTGATGCCGGTGCCGATGCGATCTTCCCAGAGGCACTCCAGTCGGAAAAAGAGTTTAGTCAATTTAAAGATCACATTCAAGTACCATTATTAGCCAATATGACTGAGTTTGGAAAGACACCATACTTAACAGCTAAGCAATTTGAAGATTTGGGTTATGGGATGGTCATTTACCCAGTGACCTCCTTACGAGTGGCGGCAAAAGCGTATGAACACGTCTTTACACTCATAAAAAACGAAGGAACACAAGTAGGAGCATTAGAACATATGCAAACGAGAAAAGAGCTATATGATACGATTGCTCACAATGATTTTGAAGACTTAGATAAACGTATTGCGAAAACGGTTTTGGATGAAAGTCATTCTCCTTCATAAGTATAACAATCAGGAGGCTGGCTAGTGATTACCCTATCACTAGCCAGCTTTTTCTATTTATTCTACATAACGTTTCTTCATCCAACCAACAATATCGGTTCCTTCTTGCTCGCGAATTGTATCGACACTTTCATGTCCAATAATCTGTCCGTTTTTGATGAGAATGACCTCATCTAAAATCATTTCAAACTCTTTGATCTCATGGGTCGTGATTAAAATTAATTGCTTTTCTAAATCTACAAAAGAAACAAGGCTTTTCATGATAGAGTCTCGAACTAGCGGGTCTAAGCCTGAAAGGGGCTCATCCATGACCACGATGGGAACATCTCTAGATAAAGCCAATACGATTTTTAACCGGCCACGATTGCCCTTTGATAATTTTTTTACTTTATCTGTTAATGTTAATTCCATAAAAACTAACATATCTTCCGCTTTCGAACGATTAAAGTCGTTAAATTGTCCTTGATAAAAATCTAAAACATCTTTGACAGTCATGTAAGAATAAAACATATCTTCATCAGATAGAAAACTAACATGGCTGGCGATTCGCCTTGAAACAGGTTGCTCAAAGACGTGAACCGTTCCACTACTAGGAGAAGTTAACCCAGCAATGAGTTTTAGTGTTGTTGATTTACCACTACCATTCTCGCCTATTAACCCAATGATTTTCCCTTTTTCAAGGTGGAGGTCGATATCTTTTAGAGCTGTTTTCAAACCGTATTTTTTCGTGACTTGCTTTAGTTGAATCATTCAAAATCACCTCGTTTTGATAATTGTAAGAAGGTCTGAAGTCCTTCAATAATTTCGGGTTCACGATAACCCATTTCTTTCATACCGATGACAAATCGTTCGATTTCAATTTGTTTTGTTGATTCTCTCATTTTCGTTAAAATCGTGCTATCTTCAGTCACAAATGTACCTTGGCCCCGCCTTGATTCAGCAATCTTCTCATGCTCCAGTTCCCTATATGTTCTTTGAACCGTATTAGGGTTAACGCCTGACTGAACAGCTAATTCACGTACAGATGGCAATTTGTCACCGGGTTTGAGTTCGTCACGCATAATTTCTTTTTTGATTCGCTCGACAAGTTGTAAGTAAATCGGTTGATTCGTCTGAAAAGTGTCAGTCATTTTTTACACCTCAAGCTTTCGATCCAAAATCCAACTCGAAGTGGCAAACAAAATGATTAGAAGAATACCCTGAATAACAAAGTCACCGACATAGAGTGATACTTCTGTATTAGCTCCAGACATCTCTAAGCCTGTTTGGTCAAAGGAGAAATTGAACTCACCAAATTGAATCGTTTGGCTGACATAACCCCATTGGGTAAGCGTCTGAAAAAAAGCTGTTTCTGTTAGTTCACCGTAAAAATACATGGAAGTAACAAATAAAACGGCTGAAACAATAAAGCTAAGCGTAGGCTTTAAATATTTTTTGAACAATAGGTAGAGTATATAAAAGAACAATAGGACGATTGTCATCGAAATGGTAAATTGAAAAAGCATAAACAAAAACATAGCCATAATTTGTGTGACATTAAGTGCGAAAATTTCATTTAATGGTAATTCTACGAGACCTAAGAGAATAGGGATAAAAATAAACAAGCTTGTGAATAGTAGCGAAATGAACATCGAGATTAACCCTGCTACAAGTTTAGCTCCAAGCAAAGCGTACCCCGGTAATGTATTATGAAGCCATACATGTAGATTTTCTTTTTGCATACTATGATAGAAATAACCGAGCAGGAATAATATATGGAAAGCCATCAGAAATAAAGCGGTCATAGAAACGTGGGAAAGCCCAATCCCAAAGTAGCTTTCAGTCAAAATATAAGACAAGCTTGTGATGATAATCGTAGCAATCATAGCACCGTACAGCATGCCTTTTCCTAAATGAAATTCCTTTTTAATTAAATGTAACCAAGTATTCATAAGAACCTCCTTAATTGTGTTGGTGTATTAATTAGATAGTACACTAATACAAGATATGTTGTCAATATATTTTTGCCACAAGGATTTTCAAGTTTTTTCTTTAAAAAACAAGTAAACAAGTCATGTGGTGCAAATACTTTACAGAAGTGTGGGAATCAGTAAAAATAAGAGAAGATTAAAAGGAGGGAGTATTATCGCACATTTTATTGCATACATCATCATTTTTTTAGCAGCAGCGACACCTTTTATTGAGGTTGTTTTTACAATTCCGGTAGGGGCTATTGCTGGATTGAATGTTTGGCTCGTGACATTTGTAGCAACGTTTGGGAATGTCCTAACGGTTGTTATTGTTATAGCATTAGCCGATCGTATTAGAGAATGGCAAAGACGAAGGAATGCAGAAAAAGGAAAGGTTAATAAGAAAAATGAACGGGCAGAAAAAATCATGAGTCGATTTGGATTACCGGGTCTTGCGCTATTAGGTCCTGTATTTGTCGGGAGTCATTTAGCTGTGCTATTAGCTATATCACTAGGAAGTAGCAAAAAACACGTTACCTCTTGGGTACTAGGTAGTGTCATTGGCTGGGGAATTATTACCGGTATTGCTTCTTATTATGCTTTAGATTTTTTCCAATTTGAGCAAGAAAGTGGCTTTTTGTATGACTTAATCGAGCGCTTCAATCAATAAGTGGTTTAAGAGTAATGAAATGAGGAAAAATATAAGCAAATAACGATGAGTAGTCGATTTGGAGGGCTTCAGTTGAAAAAGCACCCTATTTTAGTGACATGGACTTTACTTTGTTTAATTGTTACCTTAAGTGTGAATTACTTCTTACCAGTCAGTAGGAATGTTTCAGATGTAGCGAATGCTTTGAATAATGAGATTGAACCTGCCGGATATGCTTTTGCGATTTGGGGCCTTATATACGTATTGATGGCGATTTGGATTATTCGAGCTTACTTTGTTCGTGGTTATCAACAGGAATTATATGGGAAAGTCTTAGGATGGACTTCGATCAATTTATTGTTTAATGGATTATGGGTTATCAGCTATGGTTCTGGGCAAATCATTGTAAGCCTCGCCATCATTGTCGTCATTTTATTAACACTTATTATGATTTATCGGATCATCTCTGTAAATAATGAAGAAGTGAAGCCATTTATGAGATTACCGATTTCCTTGTATATGGGTTGGGTTTCGGTTGCAACGATTATTAATGTGTTTAATGTATTTACAGATCGCGGCATTGAATCATTCCTATTTCTTGATGAAATTGCGTGGACCATTATTATGCTTGTTATTGGATGGTTATTAGCTTTTACACTGATGAAGAGATTTGATGACATCATTTACCCTCTACCATTCATTTGGGCATATGTTGCTATCTATGTGGAAAGTACGAATATGTATGTTCAATACGTAAGCTTAGGACTTGCGATTGTCGTCGGATTATTTGTCCTGTATCAGGTCATATTGAGATTAAAGAACCGGTAAAAGAACGATATTTTTACAAATTAATAATTCGGTTCCGTTATTTTGAGCTAAGATGCTAAAGGTAACGGATTTTTTTATATAAAAGCAAGGAAAGGTGCCAGTTGTTGTAGGAAAAGCCCGGAAGTAACAGAGCGAGTTCGGCGTCATGTGATTGTCGCGGAGCATGATTTTTCGGTAGCGGTGAGCAAAGCTCCGAATACCAGCTGTAAGCAACTTTTATATAAAACCCATTGAATTTTTCATCATTTCAGTTTATAATTGATTATCATTATCAATTAGAATATTATATAAAGGGAAAGAGTATTTTTTTTGGACTTTTTTATTTCGTAGGTCTAAATAAAATTCTGAGAGAAGGGGTTGGAGAAGATACAATTACTAAGAAGATTTTTCTCATATTATAAACCATATAAGTGGCTATTTATTTTAGATTTTTCATGTGCCATTTTAGTAGGTTTATTAGAATTAGCATTTCCATTAGCCGTTAACCAAGTCATTGACCGCTTATTACCGATGGGTGAATGGACGATTATTTTATGGGCATGTTTAGGTTTATTATTTATTTATGCACTTAATACTTTCTTACACTTTGTCGTTACATATTGGGGTCACAAGTTAGGAATCAATATTGAGACAGATATGAGACAAAAGCTTTTTACTCATATGCAGAAACTATCATTTGGCTACTATGATAATAATAAAACAGGGCACTCTATTTCGAGGCTTACTAAGGATTTAGAGGAAATTGGGGAAGTAGCCCATCATGGACCAGAGGATGTTTTTGTTGCTGTCATGACACTTCTTGGAGCCTTTTTAATTATGTTAGGGATTAACTGGAAACTTGCATTAATTTCGTTTGTTGTTATTCCATTATTGATGATTTTTGCCATTCATTTCAATAAAAAAATGACTGGAACTTTCCGTAAGATGTTTGGTGATGTTGCCGAAATTAACTCTCGTGTAGAGGATAGTATTGGTGGAATCCGTGTCGTACAAGCTTTCGCTAATGAGAAGTACGAGCAAAAGCAATTTTCCAATAACAATCAAAAATATCGTCAAACAAAGCTGGAATCGTATAAAATCATGGCCCAAAATATTATGTCAAACTATATGTTTATGCGAATTGTGACGTTATTTACACTAATTGGTGGAACCTATTTTGTGCTTGGTGGCCAATTAACAAATGGTGAATTTGTTGCTTTTATCCTATTATCCAATGTTTTATTAGGCCCTATTCAAAAAATAAATGCCGTTATTGAGAGTTACCCGAAAGGTATTGCTGGGTTTAAACGTTATTGTGAAATTTTAGATACCGAGCCTGATATTAAGGACAATCCAAATGCAAAGGATATCCAAGTGAATGGTGCTATTTCCTATAAACAAGTATCTTTTGGTTATACGCAGCATGACAAAATTTTAAATAATATTAGTCTTTCCATCTCACCTGGAGAAACAGTAGCTTTTGTTGGACCTTCTGGTGCAGGTAAAACAACACTTTGTTCTTTGTTACCTCGTTTTTATGAAGCGACGAGTGGTGATATTCAAGTTGATGGGCATTCAATTAAGGATATTACCTTAGAATCACTCCGGACCCAAATTGGGATCGTGCAACAGGATGTATTTCTATTCTCAGGGACAATTAGGGAAAATATTGCTTACGGTAAACTAGATGCTAGCGATGAAGAGATTTATGAAGCAGCGAAAAAAGCACAGCTGGATGATTTCTTACAGTCTCAACCTGATGGTTTACAGACGGTGATCGGGGAAAGGGGTGTGAAATTATCAGGAGGGCAAAAGCAGCGTTTAGCCATTGCTAGAATGTTCTTGAAAAATCCACCAATCCTTATTTTAGATGAAGCGACTTCTGCTCTTGACACGGAAACAGAAATGGCTATTCAACAGTCATTAACAGAACTGTCTAAAGGTAGAACGACACTCGTTATTGCACATCGTTTGGCAACGATAAAAAATGCTGACCGCATTGTAGTTGTTACAAAGGATGGAATTAAAGAGCAAGGTAAACACGAGGAATTGATTGAAAAGGAAGGCGTTTACCGTAGGTTACACTTAGCTCAATTCGGTTAATGTCTAGTATGTATTCATAGATAAGGAAAGTTCTTGCTTATAGATAGGCGAGAGCTTTTCTTTTTGGTGAATTTGTTGCTTATGCTTTTTTACGTTTACCTTTTGAGCTTTGAATGTTTGTACTTTTGTATTTGCCTATTCATTTCTTGTGAAAATGGAGGGTTTTATCGATTAGAAAAATAATCGATGAAACATTGTGAACAACACAGTGCTTCACATATTTTATAATCATGTAGTATCAAGGTCATTCAGGTATGGTGTATAGTTGTCATGAATAGACTGATAGTGTGGGTGAAAGGAGAGAATGAGATGTTTTTGGAAAAGGGTTTAAATCGAATCGTTGTTTATGGGAAAGGAATTGTTCGTGATGCACCAAATGTTGCCTTTGTTGTGGTAGGAGTTGAAACAGAAGGCAAAGAGGTGGAACAGGTTCAAACAGAGAATGCTGAGAAAATGCAAAGCATTTTGTCCGTTTTACAACAGGAAGGCATTCCGAATGAACTCATTCGTACGATCGAATATCAGTTACAGCCGATTTATGACTTTCATAATAACCAGCAACTATTTAGTCATTATCGTCTTACGCATCTTCTAGAAGTGGAAATAGAGGATATTCAGAAAACAGGTCAAGTTCTTGACAAAGTTGTTCAAGCAGGTGCGAACCGCACACAATCTGTACAGTTTAAAAGCAATCGAGAAAATCAATTATATCGCCAGGCCCTTACGAAAGCGGTTGAAGATGCTAAAAAAAAGGCGATTGAATTAGCAGCGAGTAATCAGGTCAAATTAAAACAAACACCGTTATTGATACACGAACAAGGCCAAGTTGCTCAACCGTTCAGTCCAAGGCTCCAAACATTTGAAGCCGCATCAACACCGATCTCAACTGGACTACTGGCTATTGAGGCGAACGTAGAAGTTGTATATGAATATGAGTAAGAATCAATCATAGGGACTAACAGGCGGGACATGGCTAATGAATAGTCGCCATTTTAGTTCGATAGAAAGTGCCCTGTCTAAGAGCAGGGCATTATCTTTTAGTTAAGAAACCCCTTACATAAAAAAATCATCAATGAAACATTCTTTTTAGTTTCATTTTTTGATAGGATATAGAAAAACAACATGAAATCCATAAAAAGAAAAGAAGTATCCATGGACTTAGAAAGAAGGAAATATGTTAAAATTTATTCTTGCAATTGCAATTATTATTGGTGGACTACTAGTTGGTCGGTTACTTCGCCTTTTTATTCAGAAAAATGGTCAATCATCACGTATTCCTTTTGATAAAATGATTCAAAAAATGATTCCATTTGTTCTTTTAGGGATCAATCCCATTATATTATTAGCTGCCTTTTGGATTGTAGAAATCGAAGAAATGAAGTTTCTTTTACTTCCCGTTCTTGGCATATTCGCTCTGATTATTGGTGGAGCACTAGCGATACTTTCCTCAAGACTTTTACGGCATCAACCGGTCCAAACAGGTGCGATGTTTGTTAGTGGTAGCTTCTCCAATTGGGGAGCATTTGGAATGCTATTTTGCTTTTTATTATTAGGTGAGATGGGCTTAGCATTCGCGGCCATGGTTCGTCTATTTGAGGAATTATTTTATTACACAGTTTGTTTCCCGGTTGCTAAAGGGTACGGCCCTAATGCTAAGCAAGACCAAGCACCTTCCCGTTTTAAAAAAATAGTGACCGATCCGTTTATTCTCGTCACGTTTTCAGCAATTAGTATCGGTGCGATATTAAACTTCTCGGGCATTGTTAGGCCTGAACTAGTCGGTAATCTTAATGAATTTCTTGTACCGCTAGCTTCCTTTTTATTAGTGGTGCCTTTAGGGTTTACGATGAAGGTCAATTCAGTGAGGAAGTATTATAAAGAAGGATTGATTATTTCTAGTATTAAATTTATTAGTGTTCCTATAATAACTGTATCAGCCGCTTGGCTATTAGGCTTGGGTGCTTATCAAGATGGATTATTAATTTATGTTCTTTTAATCTTATCTGCAATGCCTCCAGCGGTGATGTCACTCGTTCCAGCACAGCTATATAAGCTTGATATTGAACTAGCGAATGCTAACTGGATAGTCAGTACGTCCATGTTACTCGTTGTATTACCTATTTTATATTTACTGATTCCTTAAATGAGGGAGGTTTTGTTGATGAGAATGGATGATAGAGAGTTAATGAAGGTTTGGAAAGAAAGAAGTGCCTACGAACCCGGGCAAATTGTAACAGACGATAAAATTGATCACATTGAGAAAGCGATTGGTTTTCGTTTGCCTCATATCTATAAACAATTAATGAAGCTACAAAATGGTGGGGAAATGGTTATACCTATATATCCGGATGATGAGCTACCATTTGTTATTCAGTATTTGCAAGAATTAGAGCTAGACAAAGGTGTAGGGTTATCTACAATCTTTGTTGAAGAATTGCACTTACCAAAAGATCTCGTATTGATTACAGGTGACATGTATAATTGGTTAGCTCTTGATTACCGAGTTGAATTTAAAGAGGAGCCTTCTGTTGTTTTTTTATATGAAGGAGAAGATAGTAATTGGAAAGAGATTCTCGTAGCCGAGACGTTTGAAGAGTTAATCACGGATCTATTGTTAGAAATCAAATCATAGAAATGTAAACACGCTTAAAAATGGGTAAATAAAATTCTATTATCTCATTTAAATTTTCTTATTATGAAGGGAAAGCTGATTCTTCAAGGTTATTCATATGACTTTTTGAGAACAGCTTTTTTTCTTGAATTTTCCACCATCATTGATTATGATAAATATGTATCAAAAAATGATACCGCTTACATTACTTGTCCTACTTAACCTCACGCGTACCCTACTTCTATGACTGCTTTACTTATTCATTAACGTTCTCTTTATTCTCTTTAACTATGTAGCAAGCCTAGCCGTATGATAAGTTTTATAGTTTTTTGTTCTTAGAATGACTATGCTAACAGAAAGGGCTGAAGCCATGTGCATTTTGAATTAACGAAAGAACAAGCGATGATTAAAAAGTTGGTTCGTGATTTTGCTTTAAACGAGGTCGCACCTGAGGCAGATGAGCGTGATAAAAGTGGAGAATTCCCTTTACAGCTTTTTAAAAAATTATCTGCATTAGGGTTAATGGGATTACCTTTTCCAGAGAAATATGGAGGTGCCGAAGCGGACACAATTTCCTTTGCTCTTGTCGTCGAGGAGTTGAGTAGAGTTTGCGGATCAACCGGTATTACGTATTCCGCACATATTTCTCTTGGTGGTGCACCGCTATATTTATTTGGTACAGAAGAACAAAAGCAAAAATATTTGACGCCTTTGTGTACAGGTGAATATTTAGGAGCTTTTGGTTTAACGGAGCCTAATGCTGGTTCTGATGCTGGTGGAACACAAACCAAAGCGAAGAAGCTTGGTGATCATTGGGAGATTAATGGGACAAAATGTTTTATTACGAATGCAAGCTATGCGAAAAACTTGGCATTAACAGCCGTAACGGATTCATCAAAAGGGATCAATGGAATTAGTGCTTTTATTGTTCCCACCGCTGCTGAAGGATTTACGGTACTAAATCAATATGAAAAGCTGGGCCTGCATTCATCAAACACGACGGAACTTGTATTAGAAAATGTAAGCGTTAATCAAGAGGCGTTATTAGGTGTTGAAGGTGAGGGCTTCAAACAATTTTTAGCGACATTAGATGGGGGAAGAATTGGAATCGGTGCAATGGCGGTAGGGATAGCTCAAGCTGCTTATGAAAAAGCATTAGCTTACGCAAAGCAACGGAAACAATTTGGTCAGTCATTATCTTCCTTTCAAGCTATTCAATTTAAGTTGGCAGATATGGCTATGCATATTGAGTTAGCTCGAACGATGGTATATAAAGCAGCATGGTTGAAAGATCAAGGTAAAAGATTCAAAAAAGAAGCAGCGATTGCTAAGCTATACGCGTCAGAAATATGTATGAAAGCATGTGATCAAGCGATTCAAATTCATGGTGGCTATGGTTATATGAAAGAATACCAAGTGGAAAGATTTTTCCGCGATGCAAAGCTTTTAGAGATTGGTGAAGGAACTTCTGAAGTGCAAAGAATGGTTATTGCAAAAGAAATAGGGTGTACATCTTAGGTTATAAAGAATTGGAGGCATCAAAATGTTTCATAAAATTCTTATTGCCAATCGTGGTGAGATAGCTGCACGGATTATCCGAACGTGCGAAAAATTAAATATTCAAACGGTGGCAGTGTATTCAGAAGCAGATAAAGAAGCGACTTTTGTAAGAGCAGCAGATGAAGCCTACTTAATTGGGGGCCCACGTGTCTCAGAAAGTTATTTAAATATCGAAAAAATCATCGAAGTGGCAAAAGCTGCTCACGTAGAAGCCATTCATCCTGGATATGGATTATTATCAGAAAATCCTGAATTCGTAAAAAGATGTGAAGAGGAAGGTATCGTTTTTATCGGTCCAACAGCAGCGACTATCGCAAAAATGGGCAGTAAAATCGAAGCAAGGAAAGCAATGGCTTTAGCAGATATTCCGATTGTTCCAGGAATCGAGCATCAGCTTTTAAATGTAGAAGATGCTGTTTTTACAGCTCAAAAGATAGGTTATCCAGTCATGCTTAAAGCATCTGCTGGTGGCGGTGGGATTGGCATGCAAGTCGCCTTTAATGATGTAGAGTTAGAAAAGGCTTTTATTAGCAATCAAAAGCGTGCTCTCAACTTTTTCGGTGAAGGATCGATGTATATGGAAAAATATATTGAAAATCCACGTCATATTGAAATCCAAATCATCGCTGACAAGTTAGGAAATACCGTTTATTTATGGGAGCGTGAATGCTCGATCCAAAGAAGACATCAAAAAGTGATTGAAGAAGCTCCGTCACCATTTTTAAGTGAGGAAACAAGAAGGCAGATGGGTGAATCAGCGGTGCTTGCAGCCAAGGCTATTGGTTATGAGAATGCCGGAACGATTGAATTTATTGTCGATGAGGAACAAAACTATTATTTTTTAGAAATGAATACGAGATTACAAGTGGAACATCCGGTGACGGAAGAAATTACAAAATTGGACCTTGTGGAACAACAAATTAAAATTGCATGCGGTGAAAAGCTCACTTATGGACAGAAGGATATTAGTAAAGAGGGTCATGCCATCGAGGCACGTATATATGCAGAAGATCCGGTCACTTTTTTTCCTTCACCAGGAACGATTACAAACTTAGAGATTCCAAACGGTCCAGGGATTAGACATGAGCTCGGTGTTGAAACGAACTCAACTGTGACACCGTTTTATGATCCAATGATTGCGAAATTAATCGTTACAGCCAATACGAGAAATGAAGCCATTGAGTTAATGGTCCATGCCTTACAAAATTATGAAGTGACAGGTATTAAAACGAATATTCCATTACTGCTGGACATCTTTGAACATGAAGCTTTTGCAGCCGGCAATACAACAACGAATTTTATTGAGAAAACATTAAAAGTATGAGGAGGAATAATTGTGGCAGTAATTACAGCTAGTATGGCAGGAAATGTATGGAAATTATTGGTAGGTAAAGGAGAAGCAGTAAAGGCTGGAGATGAGGTAGCTATCTTAGAATCAATGAAAATGGAGATACCGATTACAGCTGAGCAAGATGGAATTGTGAAAGAAGTAAAAACGAGCGAAGGGGACTTTATCAACGAAGGCGATGTTTTATTTGAAATGGAATAAAAGGATGTGATTCCATGACTTTACCAAAGCAAGTCACGATTAAAGAAGTTGGACCTCGTGATGGTTTACAAAATGAGCAAAAATGGTTAGCCACTGAAGATAAAGTAGCTTGGATTAATCAATTATCAGCTTGTGGCTTCAATACGATAGAAATCAGCTCGTTTGTATCACCAAAATGGATTCCGGCATTAAAAGACGCGGAAGAAGTTGCCCGGTTAATTGAACGTAAAAATGGGGTTACTTATTCAGCTTTAGTCCCAAATCAACGTGGATTAGAAAGAGCATTGCATGTGGGCGTTGATGAAATCGCAGTTTTTATGTCAGCGAGTGAAACGCATAATCAAAAGAATATAGCTAAATCGATTTCAGCAACATTGCCTGTATTAGAAGAGGTTGTGAGGGGTGCTAAACAAGAAAATAAAAAAACACGTGCTTATGTATCGACTGTTTTTGGATGCCCTTATGAAGGTGAGATATCACCTGAAAATGTTCTTTCCATTGGAGACGCATTGTTTGAGATGGATATAGATGAGATTTCATTAGGGGATACGATCGGTGTCGCAAATCCAAAACAAGTAGAAGATTTTCTCTCATTGTGGCAAAGGAACTTTCCAAAAGAAAAGTGTGCGTTACATTTTCATGATACGCGTGGTTTAGCCCTTGCTAATATTCATGCAGCTTTGACACTAGGCTATACGACTTTTGACGCTTCAACGGCAGGTTTGGGTGGCTGTCCTTATGCTCCAGGAGCATCGGGGAATGTAGCAACGGAAGATTTACTTTACATGCTTCATCATATGGGCATTGAAACGGGCTTAGATGAGCAGGCGATCCTACAGGCGAGCGCATTCGTTTCAAAGAAATTAGCCAGAAAGCAGTTAAGTCATAACTTACAAGTATACATGACTGATAGAGAAACCTATTCCTAGTAGGAGGACTAAATGAAAACAAATAACGAAGAAGTTAAGACACTTGAAGAACGAGCTCAGCGCATTTACCAGGGTGGTGCACAGAAATATCACGAACATAATGAAAAGCAAGGTAAACTTTTTGTGAGAGAACGTTTGCAGTTATTGTTTGACCCAGATTCTTTTGTTGAAGAGGCTCTGTTTGCTAATAGTGAGGCTGATGGTTTACCTGCTGATGGTGTTGTAACAGGTTATGGAAAAATCAATGGTCAAACGGTATGTGTTATGGCTAATGATTCAACCGTGAAAGCCGGTTCATGGGGACAAAGAACCGTTGAAAAGATTATTCGTATTCAGGAACGTGCAGAACGTCTCCAAGTGCCGATGTATTATTTAGTAGATTCTGCCGGTGCTAGAATTACGGATCAAGTTGAAATGTTTCCAGGTAGAAGGGGAGCAGGTCGAATTTTTTATAATCAAGTAAAGCTTTCAGGACAGATACCCCAAATTTGCTTATTGTTTGGTCCGTCTGCTGCTGGAGGAGCATACATTCCAGCCTTTTGTGATATCGTCGTAATGGTCGACCAAAATGCGTCCATGTATCTAGGTTCCCCTAGAATGGCGGAAATGGTGATAGGCGAAAAAGTTAGTTTGGAGGAAATGGGTGGTGCAAGGATGCATTGTTCTATTTCTGGATGTGGAGATATTTTGGCATTGAATGAACAAGAAGCAATTGAAATGGGCCGAACATACTTAAGCTACTTTCCAGCAAATTTTGCCGAAAAGCCAAAACAAGTAAAGGCAGAGGAAGCTGTAATATTTGAAAAAACGATTGAGGATATTATTCCTGCAAATCAGAATGTACCTTTTAATATGTATGAATTAATTGATAGAATCATTGATGAAGGAAGCTTTTTTGAGATAAAGAAGCTTTTTGCACAAGAAGTCATTACTTGTTTTGCGAGACTGAGTGGTCGTTCAGTCGGCATTGTCGCTAACCAACCGAAAGTAAAAGGTGGTGTACTTTTCCCTGACTCGGCTGATAAAGTCGCAAAATTTGTACAATTATGTGATGCCTATCATATTCCGTTAGTGTTCTTAACAGACGTTCCGGGATTTATGATTGGTACAAAAGTAGAGAGAGCAGGAATAATCCGTCACGGTGCTAAAATGGTTGCGGCCATCTCAGAAGCAACGGTACCTAAAATTTCAATCATTGTAAGAAAAGCGTATGGAGCAGGCTTATATGCGATGTGTGGACCTGCATTTGAGCCTGATTGTTGCATAGCCTTACCAACAGCACAAATTGCAGTCATGGGTCCTGAAGCAGCCGTAAATGCCGTGTATGCCAAGAAGATTAGTGAGCTTGATGAAGGGGATAGAGCCGCTTTTATTGAAGAAAAAAGACGTGAGTATAAGGAAAACATTGATGTATATCGTCTTGCATCTGAACTCGTTATTGACGGCATTGTCCATGGAAATGAGCTTCGAAATGAGTTGATCGACCGATTAGATGTGTATGCTTCCAAACAGCAAATTTTTAGCCATAGGAAACATCCGGTATACCCTGTGTAAACGGAAGAAGGGATGAATTATGAGAACCGTTATAGTTGGAGGGGCAAGAACGCCTTTTGGTAAATTTGGAGGACATCTAGCCTCTCTTACAGCTATGGAACTTGGTGGAATCGCTATTAAGGAGGCGATTCTACGAAGTGGTATTGAGAGCAGTTGGATTGATGAGGTAATTATCGGTCATGTTTTACAAGCGGGCCAGGGACAAATCACTTCTCGCCAAGCAGCGAAAGAAGCAGGGCTTGCTTGGGATGTTACCACAGAAACCATTAATAAAGTGTGTGCCTCTGGTTTACGAGCGTTATCACTAGCTGACCAGATTATTCGTTCCGGCGATGAACAGGTTATCGTTGCAGGTGGGATGGAGTCAATGTCACATGCCCCGTACCTTAACAAGGCAATGAGGTGGGGAGCAAAAATGGGTGACATAAAAATGCACGACTCGATGCTAACAGATGGGTTAACATGTGCGTTTACCGGCGTTCATATGGGCTGCTATGGTAATGAAACAGCGAATAAATTTAACATCACAAGGGAAGCGCAGGACGAGTGGGCTTTGAGAAGTCACTCATTAGCTATCAAAGCACAAGAGCAAGGTCATTTTGCAGAAGAAATCGTGCCTGTTTTAATTAAAAATAGGAAAGATGATTCTGTTTGGGTAAAAGCGGATGAAGCTCCTCGAGCAGACACAAGTTTAACGAAGCTTGGACAACTGAAGCCGGCTTTTGGGGCGAATGGTTCCATAACAGCAGGTAATGCACCAGGAGTGAATGATGGGGCTTGTGCGATGGTAGCGATGAGTGAGGACAAAGCTAAGCAATTAGGTATTCAACCGATAGCAACGATTATCGCTCATGCTTCAGTGGCAGTAGAAGCGTCAGACTTTCCAGAAACACCTGGCTTGGTCATTCAACAATTGTTAAAGAAAGCTAATATGAATGTAGCTGATATTGATTTATTTGAAATTAATGAAGCATTCGCAGCAGTAGCTTTAACCACTCAAAAACTCGTTGATATTGATGAAAATAAAATCAATGTGAACGGAGGAGCTATTGCACTCGGTCACCCAATCGGTGCAAGTGGGGCAAGAATCGTCTTAACACTAATTCATGAACTGAAAAGAAGAGGCGGAGGCTACGGTATCGCCTCCATCTGCAGCGGCGGCGGCCAAGGAGATGCGATTTTACTAAAGGTTTAACTCCATCACAATAAAAGTAGTTCATCTCATTTAAGCTTGTTCAACCGAAAACGAACATAGGAAGTACTCTTTCATCTTTTTTGGTATTTTGTCAACTGCCATTATACTGGATTTGGGGAGGTGCTACTTTCTATAGTCGAAAGGTCAAATCAGCTTGAAAATGTGTATCACTTTTATACAAAAGACGACATTTCCACGATGTCGTCTTTTTTATGAAAAAAATATAAAAAAATACTAATCACTCATGTTCGTTTTTTAAATCGGAATCAATGGACTGAACGGAGCCTAATAAGTTAAAACACAATCTGTTACATAACAATTTAACTTTTATATAACAATTTCAAAAATCTTTTATAAAACAGTTCACAAAAGATCGTTACTGTTATATAATACAAATATCGGAAGGGAAGGTTGTTCTAGTACAAGTTAAATTCAGAATTTTAATGCTTTTCCTTCAAGAAAATAGAAAAGTTTAGGAAGGGGAAAAAATCATGGCTAACCAAGAACAAGTAAAGGCATTAGAAGAACACTGGGAGAATGAAGCACGATGGCAGAATATCACGCGACCATATTCAGCTCAGGATGTGTTCAAATTACGTGGTTCACTACAAATTGAATACACGCTAGCACAACACGGAGCTCAAAAGCTATGGAAGCTTGTAAATGAAGAGGACTATGTCAATGCATTAGGTGCTTTAACCGGTAACCAGGCCGTTCAACAGGTGAAGGCAGGACTTAAAGCTATTTATTTAAGTGGATGGCAAGTTGCTGCAGACGCAAATTTAGCCGGTCAAATGTATCCAGATCAAAGTTTATATCCAGCTAATAGTGTTCCTTCTGTTGTGAAAAGAATCAACCAAGCTTTACAAAGGGCCGATCAGATTGATGTGTTAGAAGGTAAAGAAGGCTCTGATTGGTTTGCCCCGATTATAGCAGATGCAGAGGCTGGCTTTGGTGGTCAACTAAATGTATTTGAATTAATGAAAGCCATGATTGAAGCAGGAGCAGCGGGTGTTCATTTTGAAGATCAACTTGCCTCAGAGAAAAAGTGTGGACACTTAGGAGGAAAGGTTTTATTACCGACACAGCAAGCGGTTAAAAACCTAATCTCTGCAAGACTTGCGGCGGATGTATTAGGTGTTCCAACGGTTTTAATTGCTAGGACCGATGCTAATGCTGCTGACTTAATTACAAGTAATATTGATGAATATGATGCTGAATTTATTACGAAGGAAAGAACACCGGAAGGATTTTACCGAACAAATCCTGGAATTGATCAGGCGATTTCAAGGGGTTTAGCGTATGCACCTTATGCTGACTTGATTTGGTGCGAGACGTCGGAGCCCGATCTAGATGAAGCAAGGAGATTTGCAGAGGCTATTCATGAAAAGTTCCCGAATAAATTATTAGCGTATAATTGTTCCCCGTCCTTTAACTGGAAGGCTAAATTAGATGATGACACGATCGAAAGTTATCAGAAGGAGCTTGGTAAGATGGGGTATAAGTTCCAATTTGTAACATTAGCAGGATTCCATGCGTTAAATCATAGTATGTTTGAATTAGCTCGGGGCTATCAGGAAAGTGGGATGGCAGCCTATTCAAAACTTCAACAAGCTGAATTTGCGAGTGAAAAATACGGGTATACAGCGACGAGACATCAACGTGAAGTGGGAACTGGATATTTTGATGAAGTATCGCAAATTATTAGTGGTGGTACATCGTCTACAACAGCGATGAAAAATTCAACAGAAGCGGATCAATTTGTTTAATTTGTCAATATCAACTCATTCAGAAGTGAGCAAATAATGATAATAGTAAAAATTATCGATAGGAGGGGGCTATTTTATGAAAAAAGCTCAGCATGTAACAACAATGATTTGTGCAGATTGTGGACATCAAGTGAAAGCACCTCATGATTCGTATACAACAAAATGTGATCATTGTTTAAGAAAAGAAGTAGAATAGAACCAATCTAATGTAACTTATTACTAGTTGTGTCACTTTTGGATGAAATAAAACTGAATGTTCAAAAAAGGGAGTGAGCTCTTCCTTTTTTGAATTTTAGAGGAGGAAAACAATGAAGTATCAACATTTGGGGCGTATAGATGTAGCAGAGGAGCTTTATGATTTTATTGAAAAAGAGCTTAGGGTAGGATCGGCAATTAGTTATGAGTCATTTTGGCACGGAGTCGAGAGCTTAATTGCGGAATTGACGCCAAAAAACGAACAATTGTTGAAAAAGAGAGTAAAGCTTCAAACTCAATTAAATAATTGGTATCAAAAAGAGGGTTTCTCTCAGACAACCTATGAACCATATCTACGTTCCATCGGATATTTAGAAGAAGAAGTAGCTGATTTTAAAATTTCTACGAGAAATGTTGATACAGAAATTACACATCAAGCAGGTCCACAGCTCGTCGTACCATTAGATAATGCGAGATATGCCTTAAATGCGGCTAATGCTAGGTGGGGGAGTTTATATGATGCATTATACGGAACAAATGTAATATCAGAAGAGGAAGGCTGTGAAAAGGGAACAAGTTATAATCCAAAAAGAGGGGAAAAAGTTATTGCATTTGC
This sequence comes from Alkalihalobacillus pseudalcaliphilus, assembly GCF_028610675.1. Taxonomy (NCBI): domain Bacteria; kingdom Bacillati; phylum Bacillota; class Bacilli; order Caryophanales; family Bacillaceae; genus Alkalihalobacillus; species Alkalihalobacillus pseudalcaliphilus. The sequence continues at coordinate 702,216 of NZ_JAQQWS010000001.1, read as the reverse complement.
CAAAAACTTTCTCGATGAGATAATCCCATTAGAAGTTGGCAGTCACTTTGACGTATCGGAGTATCACGTAGGAGAGAGAGGCTTAGAGATTATACTAGCAGATGGTCAAAAAACTAGCTTAAAATCACCTGAAAAGTGGCTAGGATTTAATAGAGTAAACAACAAGATTGAGTCACTTTTATTTATCAATCATCATTTGCATGTAGAGGTTCAAATAGACCGTGAGCACTTCATTGGTCAAGGCGACAAAGCGGGTGTAAAAGATGTCCTATTAGAAGCAGCTCTAACGACGATTATGGACTGTGAGGATTCCGTTGCTGCTGTCGATACAAAAGATAAACTCCGCCTCTACCAAAATTGGTTAGGGCTTATGAAAGGTGATTTACAAGAAAGTTTTATCAAAGATGGAAAGACGATAACAAGAAAGCTCGCTCCTGACCGCTCCTTTCAAAAGCTAAATGGAGAACGTCTAACTTTATCCGGGCGGTCATTGCTCTTTATCCGTCATGTCGGACATTTAATGACAACGAATATGATTCTATTAGATGGAAAAGAAGTGCCTGAAGGTATAGTTGATACGATTGTGACGTCATTTATTGCGAAATACTCCTTAGTTGGTCGGTCTAACAGAATAAATTCTCAGCAAGGTTCTGTTTATATTGTTAAACCAAAAATGCATGGATCAGAGGAGGTAGGTTTTGCTAATACATTATTTAACCGTGTTGAGGATTTAATAGGTTTAGAGAGAAATACGTTAAAAATAGGTGTGATGGATGAAGAAAGACGAACCTCTGTTAATTTGAAAAACTGTATTTATCAAGTTCGCAAACGGATCGTTTTCATTAATACAGGTTTTCTTGATAGAACGGGTGATGAAATTTTTACTTCCATGGAACTCGGTCCAGTGGTCAGGAAGTCGGCTATGAAACAGCAAGTTTGGTTAGAGGCGTATGAACAATCAAATGTTTTATGTGGGCTTAGTACAGGTTTTTACCATTCTGCTCAGATTGGTAAAGGGATGTGGGCGATGCCTGACCAGATGAAAGAAATGCTGGATCAGAAGAAAAACCATCCTCAAGCAGGTGCTAATACCGCTTGGGTACCTTCACCAACAGCTGCAATATTACATGCTCTTCATTATCATCAAATTGATGTATTCACTATTCAAAAAGAAAAGCAGCATAATAAGTATGATTTAATTAGTCATATACTCACACCGCCACTAGCCACCAAGGAAAGCTGGTCACCTGCAGAAATTCAAGAAGAGCTAAATAATAATATTCAAGGTATATTAGGTTATGTAGTACGTTGGGTCGATCATGGTGTCGGTTGTTCTAAAGTTTTAGATATTCATCATATTGGATTAATGGAGGATCGAGCGACCTTAAGAATCTCCAGTCAACATATTGCTAATTGGCTCCACCATCGTATTTGTACGGAGGAGCAAGTGAATGAAACATTTATAAGTATGGCAAAAGTTGTAGATAAGCAAAATGAGCAAGCTTCCAACTATCGCTCATTATTAAGAGGGGAAAATGGCTCCAATGCTTTTCAAGCAGCGTTAGCGTTAGTTTTTGAGGGCAAAAATCAACCGAGTGGATACACGGAGCCAATCTTACATCGTTTTCGCTTGAAAGAGAAAGAAGAGGCACTATTAAATAGAAGTTTTTAATACATGATTGATTAATGGACTACACATCGACTGATTCATCAATTTTGTCGATGTGTATTTTGTATGAAAGTGGACTTAGGGGCGATAGGTTGTGCCTTAAAGTTATCTGGTCATCCATCTTACGATAGACGACCTTAACAGGACAATGCTCCCTTTTTGGTCGTGCGGACTCCTCATAGTGATGGAGTTGTAAACGGGCCAACTGTTTAAATAGTCGCCACTACTTTCATCTTTGTTGGTGGCGAAGTGAATGGGGCTTCGCCATGTGGGTTTTGTATGAAGGTGTAACTGGGGAGGCGGCCCACCTAAATTCATTTTCAAGATTCATAAACTGGTAAATGGTGAATTAGCATTCAGTTTATAAAATGATGGGAACACATTATCTACAGCAGTTATGGTTTTAATAGGTAGTACGGTATTGATTATTGCTATTCAATTTCTGACATGTAGAGAGAATCACCGCTTTTAACATTGATAATAGTTTTTAACGGAGCAATTCTTTTTCTTGCCTTTCGAGATTAACAGTGATAAAATTCAAACCAATCTAAGGTATAAATATCTTAGAAGACAATCATTATTATGATAATTAAATAGTTTCCTTCGGGGCCGGGTGAAAATCCCGACCGGCGGTGATGAGGTCAACCTCTAAGTCCGTGACCCGGACGCTATACAAGCGGACGGTGGATCTAGTGAAAATCTAGAGCCGACAGTGAAAGTCTGGATGGGAGAAGGAAGTGAAAGCACCTAGACACAGGAGAGATCTAAAATTTTTTAGAGGAACTGTGGTTTATTTGTTTTTCAAAAAAGTGGTAATTTCTTTTTTGAATGTGCAAATACATAGGTTTATTTTGTGCTAGCATTTTGCCTCCCCAATGAACAATCGGGAGGCTTTTTTATGTTCTGTTTCACAAATAAACGTCAGCGTGCAATGTTGCCCTCCCAATCATAATGAGTGATGTAAAGAGAATGAAAGGAGGGGTTTGATGTTTACAGGAATTGTTGAAGAAATGGGTGAAGTGCAAAGCATCCGTCAAGGGCAAGAGCAATTTGTTTTAGTTGTGAAAGCCAATCATATTTTAGAAGATTGTCATGTAGGCGACAGTATAGCAGTAAATGGGGTATGTTTAACCGTTACGCAACTAAAGCCACCATATTTTACGGCAGATGTTATGCCAGAAACATTAAAATCATCTAATTTACAACAGGTTAGAAGTGGCCAACGTGTTAATTTAGAAAGGGCGATGGCTGTAAATGGACGTTTTGGTGGACATATCGTTTCAGGTCATGTTGATGGTACAGGTAGAATTCAGCTTATAAAAAAAGAGAAAAACGCTGTTTATATTCATGTGGACGTCTCTAAGAGTTTAACGAAATATATGATTCTAAAAGGTTCAATTACGGTTGATGGGATCAGTTTAACGATTTTTGACGTGAGTGATGATTCGTTTACGATTTCCATTATTCCACATACGTTCAGTCAAACGGTTTTAAAAAACAAGAAAGTTGGTGATTGGGTCAATATTGAGTGCGACGTTTTGGCGAAATATACGGAAAAATTATTAAGTCAATCACAGACATATAAGGAAGAAAAAACGAACATTACGAATGAATTTTTAGAGAAAAATGGATTTATTTAAAAAAGGTGGTGAAGAGATGGAGAAAAAAGAAGAGCGGTTTGATCCAATTGAAGAGGCTTTAGTGGCCTTAAAAAAAGGAGAAGTCATTATTGTTTGTGACGACGAGGATCGTGAAAATGAAGGTGATTTCTTGGCATTGTCGGAAAAGATAACGCCTGAAATTGTGAACTTTATGGTTACGTTTGGTCGAGGACTTGTTTGTGTACCGATTACTGAAAAGCGTGCTATGGAGTTGGATTTGAAGCCGATGGTCGATACGAATACAGACCCACATGGCACAGCATTTACAGTTAGTGTCGATCATGAACAGACGACGACAGGAATTTCAGCTTATGAACGTTCACTAACGATTCAAAAGATTATCGAACAATCGGAAACGAAATCCTCATTTAAACGTCCTGGCCATATCTTTCCACTCATCGCTAAAGACGGTGGAGTCTTAAGACGAGCCGGACATACGGAAGCGGCCGTTGATTTAGCCCATTTAGCAGGTGCAGAGATAGCTAGTAGTGTGATTTGTGAAATTATGAATGATGACGGAACTATGGCGAGAGTACCTGAATTAAGAAAAATCGCCGAAACACATCAATTAAAAATGATTACCATTAAAGACTTGATTGAATACCGTCTTAAAAAAGAAACGTTTATACAAAGAGAGGTCGTTGTAGATTTACCATCGGAATACGGACACTTTAAAGCTGTTGCTTATACGAACCAAATCGATCAAACAGAAAGTATAGCATTAGTAAAAGGGGAGATAAATGGTGAAACACCTACGCTCGTAAGGGTACATTCCGAGTGTTTAACAGGAGATATCTTTGGTTCGAGACGTTGCGATTGTGGCCCGCAACTGCAAGCGGCTCTTCATGAAATTGAGCGAGCTGGAACTGGCGTTTTGTTATATATGAGACAAGAGGGGCGTGGCATTGGTTTAATTAATAAACTCAAAGCTTACAAACTGCAGGAAGATGGTTATGACACAGTTGAAGCAAATGAAAAACTTGGTTTTAAAGCGGATTTAAGAGAGTATGGGATTGGAGCACAGATTTTACGTGACCTCGGTATTAAACAAATGCGACTACTTACGAATAATCCACGCAAAATCACAGGGTTAAGTGGGTATGGCTTATCAATTATCGAACGTATGCCTTTACATTTTCCTGCTGTGAAAGAGAATCAATCATATTTACAAACCAAATCAGAAAAGCTCGGTCATTTATTTAACATCGACGAATTATTGAGAAATGAAGGAGGAGTTCAGAATGGTCAATAGATTAGAAGGACATTTGATTGGAACAGACTTAAAAATTGGAATTGTAGTAGGAAGGTTTAATGAATTTATTACGAGTAAATTATTATCAGGGGCAGAAGATGCCTTGAAACGACATGGTGTTTTAGCAAGTGATATTGATATTGCGTGGGTGCCAGGTGCTTTTGAAATCCCATTCGCGGCGAAAAAAATGGTGGACAGCAACCGCTATGATGCGGTAATCACGTTAGGTACCGTAATTAGAGGTGCGACACCACATTTTGATTACGTATGTAATGAAGCAGCCAAGGGTATCGCTTCTTTATCTCTATCTTCAGGGAAACCAGTTATTTTTGGCATTTTAACGACAGATTCTATTGAACAAGCGATTGAAAGGGCTGGTACAAAAGCTGGAAATAAAGGCTGGGAATCGGCTACAGCTGCGATAGAAATGGCAAATTTATCAAGAGCATTTGATCAAGAATAGGAAATGAAGAGGTGAGCCAAGCATGTGTTGGCTCACCTGTTTCTTTGTTTTAAGAGTTTTTTCGTTTTATTTGATTCTGGCGTTCTGCGATAACGTCAGATCGGTCTCTCAGTTTATGTTTATGAATAATATAAGGCTCCGTGAATTCAGGTTGCTGCCAGCTAATGCCTAATTCCTCACTTCTCTTTTGTATAAGCTCATGAATTTGTTGATCAAAAAAGGGAATTTTTATTGGCTGGAAAAGAACCTGTATGTGCTGTGCTTGTTCGGGCTCAGAGTTAAGTATGGTTGAAATAGTGTGAATGTGGTTGGAAATATCTGCTGCTAATTGGTCATAATCAATATTTAACTGACGAACAGATTCTGCTTCAGCCATTAAATAATTTCTTGAGCTGAGTAGCATCTTTTTAGCTCCAGCATAATTGCCTCTTCTTTCATGGTAAAGTCCAACAGAAAGCTGAATTAAACCGACCCAGACAGGGTGCCGCTGACTTTCCTCCGCCTCTTTCCAATATTCTTCAAGCACTTCATGGCATTCAAAATAATCATAATTAGCGTGGAAATAAACTAGATAATCTAAAAATGGTTTAGGGTACATCATCATCATCCTTAACTCTCAATACTAAAAACAGATAAACTCAATACTGCTAGTTTATCATTGAAGCCATACAAATGTGAAGAAAAGACCGCCCAAGATGCTCCAACAAGGCAGTTAAGCAAGAAAGTGGGTGAGTTATACTACAGCATGATCGGTAGCGATGAGCAGAGCAAAGCTCCGCATATGAGCATCAGCATCAACTTTCATATAAAACGCCCATGTCGGAGCTAAAATGCTGTGCCACCAACAAAATGAAAGTAGAGTTTAGCTTTTAACTGGTGGCTTTTCGTTCACTTTGCCTTTGTTCTTTTTCATTTTAAAAGAATGATGTTAGACTGTTTTTACTTGAGAATTAGTAGAAACCCAGCAGACGGTGGCGGGCTGAAATCCACTGGCTGTGCCAGTTAGTTCAGCGCGACGTGATTGACGCACAGCATGATTTTCGGTAGCGGCGAGCAAAGCTCCGCACATGAGTACCAGCATCAACTTTCATACAGAAAATCAAAGATAGGGTCTATCGACAAAATATGATATAATTTCTATGAAAATACTAATCATTTAGGAAGTGCTTGTGATGGACTTATGAATACATACGAAGTAAAGCTTGATAGCTTTGAAGGTCCACTTGACTTATTACTTCATCTTATTAATCAAGCAGAAGTTGATATATATGATATACCCGTTGCCAAAATTACTGACCAATATTTAGCATATATACATACAATGCAAGAAATCCAATTAGATGTGGCTAGTGAATATTTAGTGATGGCGGCGACGCTACTCGCGATCAAATCTAAAATGCTTTTACCAAACCAAACGTTAGAGCTTGAGGAAGAAGCGATTGACTATATAGACGATGACGATCCCCGTGATGAACTCGTTCAACGATTAATTGAATACCGGAAATATAAAGATGCTGCCACAGAATTAAAAGAACGAGAGGAAGAAAGAAGCTTCGTTTTAACACGAGCACCAGAGGATTTAGATCCTTATGTAACAGATGAAGAAAAAAGAGATATCTCCATACAAGGAGTATCGCTGTTCGATATGCTTGCTGCTTATCAAAAACTAATGAAAAGAAATAAACTGAAAGCCCCGCAAACAAGAACGATTAGGAATCAAGAATATTCTATTGATATACGAATGACGGAAGTTTTGGACTTTCTACAAAAATCACATGGTCAATGTAAGTTTGAGCAATTATTTGTGCCGGAGGATAAATCTCAAATGGTTGTAACATTTTTAGCCATTTTAGAATTAATGAAAACAAATACGATTACCTGTCAACAGAACTCAAATTTTGAAAGCATTATGATTTATGAAATGAATAAGGAGAACGTAAATGGAGAATAAGGCGTTAATTGGAGTTATTGAAAGCTTATTATTTGTATCTGGAGACGAAGGGTTATCAGAAAACCAATTATTGGAAATCATTGATGCGGAGCCTATGCAAATTCAACTTGCCGTGCAACATTTAAAAGACGAGTATCAACAAAAATCACGTGGATTGCAATTAATTGAGATTGCTAATACGTATCGACTGGCCACTAAACCAGAGCATTTGAGTTATATAAAAGCATTGGCGGTTTCTCCGATACATAAGGGGCTTTCACAGGCTGCTCTTGAAGCACTAGCAATCGTTGCTTATAAACAACCGATCACACGCGTTGAGGTTGAAGATATTCGTGGAGTAAAATCTGAAAAAGCCTTGCAATCTTTAATGACGAAACTTCTAGTGAAGGAAGTCGGGCGAGCGAAAGGCACAGGTAGACCGATTTTATATGGAACGACACTTCAGTTTTTAGATCATTTTGGTTTAAAGACGTTAGCTGATTTACCACCACTACCTGATCATGTTGATGAAAATGATGAAGAGGAGGAAGATGTAGATTTATTTATAAAAGAATTAGAAACAGAAGAAACATGAAGAACTGCAGAGTACTGTAGTTCTTTTTTTTGATCAAAATGAAAATGAGTTCACATTTGGGCTTTTTATTCATAAACTATAAAATGATGTTTTTTAAGGGGGATGACATGAGTATTTATATTAGTGAAGTAAAGCGTTGGTACGAAGACAATAAAGATTTTTTGTATGCTGAACTGAATCACTTATCTGAACAGGAAAAAGGAGAACTTCGTCAACTGTTAACTCAAATTGAACAAGTATTATCATTAGAGCACAGAAGTCATAATCAGATATCCGATGCGAGTTTATCACATTTATTAGATTCCGTTTACATGCTAATTGAAGGGAATTTGAGTCGTGGGGAACGGGCTCCTGTGCCGATTGGTGGTCATACTCTACCACCTTTGCCGTATGCGTATAATGCTTTAGAGCCGTATATCTCGGAAGATATTATGTACTTACACCATGATAAGCATCATAAAAGCTATGTGGAAGGCTTAAACAAAGCAGAATTAGAAATGCAGACGGCCAGAGAAACAGGGAATTATGATCTTATTAAACATTGGGAACGAGAAGCGGCATTTAATGGAGCGGGACATTATTTGCATTCTATCTTTTGGGAGATTATGTCTCCGAACGGTGGGGGTGAGCCAACAGGTGAGCTATTAAGTGAAATTAATCGTTCATTCGGTAGCTTTGATAAAATGAAAGAGCATTTTACTCACGCGGCAGATGCAGTTGAAGGTGGGGGATGGGCAATTTTAGTATGGTCACCAAGGGCTAAACGTTTGGAAATTTTGCAAGCGGAAAAGCATCAGCAACTTTCCCAACAAGATGCGATTCCTCTCCTTGTACTTGATGTGTGGGAGCATGCTTATTATTTACAATATTTAAATGAGAAAAAGGATTATGTGAATGAATGGTGGAACATTGTGAATTGGCCAGCAGTAGCGATGAGGTATGAGAAAGCTAAGCTTGTCCAGTGGAATTAGATAGGAAAAAAAGACGGATCGTATCAACTATTGACACGATCCGTCTTTTGTTTTTTATAGAATAGGAGAAAGTAGTCTGGATATAGACTCTTTAAATCGAATCCAGCTTGAACGATTCTCATATAACTCGGGTGTTAATTCAAACGATAATTTCATATCCTCCTCAAACATTAGAGCTAAATTTTCAGAAGTATTCATGTCATATATAAAAGCTGTAACCTCAAAATTTAATTTAAAGCTTCGCATATCAATATTCGCTGTCCCCACAGCATTAATACTTCGATCAATAATTAATGTTTTGGCATGGATGAAGCCATTATCATAAATATAGACTTTGGCACCTGCTTTTAATAACTCTCCAACATAAGAGTATGTTGCCCAATAGACAAATGGATGATCAGGCTTATTAGGTATCATCACACGTACGTCTACACCGGATAATGCAGCGATTCGAAGAACATCAAATAAGGTTTGATCAGGGATGAAATAGGGGGTCTGAATAAAAATGGAATCATTGGCTTCTGAGATCATTTTTACATAACCGTTTTTAATTTGCTCCCATTCTGAATCCGGACCACTTGATACGATTTGCATAGGCACATTATTTTCTTGTTCAAAATAGTTTTCAGGAAAATAACGCTCCTCGTATTCAATCTCTTTTTTCTTAGCGGCTTGGTTCCAATCTAAGATAAAGCGTGTCTGGATAGCGTGAACAGATTCACCTTGTAAGCGTAAGTGAGTATCGCGCCAATACCCGAATCTCTCTTTCTTGCCAAGGTATTCATTACCGACGTTAAATCCCCCAATATAGCCAGTTTTTCCATCTATATTGACTAACTTTCGGTGATTTCGGTAATTTAATCGTAAGTTAATAATCGTAAAACTTGAAGGAAAGAAAACAGCGACTTCTCCACCCGCGTCTTCAAATTCCTTAAGATGTTTTTTCCTTAATTTCCTTGAGCCTAAATCGTCATATAAAAGCCTAACGGTGACACCCTGCTTAGCCTTTTTAGTTAATAACTTGATTAATTTTTTCCCGAGATCATCATGCTTCAAAATATAATATTGGATGTGAATATAGGAGGTTGCTCGATCAATATCCTCAAATAAAGTATTAAATTTTTCTTTACCATCATAGAAAATATCGATGTGGTTATGCTTGGTGAGAAGTGCGTCATTACTCATCAAATGTAAATAAATTAGATCGCGGTTTTTTTGAACCATTTCATTTCTGAATTGGAATTGAGGGTCGATGAGTTGTTCCTTTTGTACGGAAATAGAATCCTCTAAGCCTATTTTTTTAATACCTTCCCAATAAAAAAGCTTACTTCGTGTTAAGTTTTGTCCAAGTAATAAATAAATGACAAATCCTAAAAATGGAATAAAATAAAGGACTAATAGCCATGCCCACGTTGCAGCAGGATCTTTCCTTTCAATAAAAATAAGGACTGTTGCAAAAATGAAATTTAAAATAAAAAGTACGGTGACGAGTGTTGAAAAAATGTCCATAATTTACCTACCTACATTGTTCTGACATGAAAGCGTATGAACCTTATATCAGAGGAAATATTTACTTTCTTCTATCATACCCGATTCATAGGTAGGATGAAACGAATTTCCCTTTAAATATCCGATTCTTTATATTCAAAATGATATATTCTTTGCTTGTAGTATGTTTGTTAATATTTCTGGATTTCGAAACCCTCATTTTCAATCCAATCAGCATAAAGGACGGCGGTTGGACCCGCAATCCCCCTTCGTAATAATTCATCCATTAACCATGATTCCTTTCTGTTTAAGAAGTTGAGGCTTTCGTAAATAATTTCACCATCCATAATGAGTGCAATCGGCAAATGACTGCTTTTTGCAGGAATTCGTAAGTCTTCGTTTTTAGGTGTATTGTAATTGAATTTTTTCATTACACTTAATGTGCCATTTGTTTCGAGAATGCCATTTTGTACCTCTCGTATCGAAAAGACGTCCTTTTCTCTTAATAAATGCTGTAATTGATTGAGATCAAGTTTATTCTTCTTAAGTTCTTCATATTGAATTTTGCCGTTAACAATGATAAGTGAAGGCTTTCCTTCTAAGAGGGCTCTAGATTCACGGATTTTTTGTGTAATCATTTCGATGAAAAAAATTAATGCTCCCCAAAAACAAATGGCATACAGAACATAATGTAAGCCAATTTCAGGATCGTATATAGCGTTACCTACGAGTTCCCCAAGTACTAATGCAGAGATGAAGTCAAAGGGAGTTAATTGTGTAATTTGGTTTTTGCCTAGAAATTTGGTTAAGGCTAATAAAGCGAAAAAGCCGATTAATAATTCTACTGTTAAGGAGACAAAGTTCATATTCATATGCGTTTGCACCTCTGTTTTTACTTTTGTATGAAAGTTTATGGAGCGTTAATCAACGCTACCGAAAATCATGCTCCGAGACATCACGTGGCGCTGAGCTAATCGGTGCAGCCAGCGGATCTCATCTTTGCCATTACGTCCCATGGGAGTAGATATTTCCGTCCGCTTCGTATTGCTAATTCTCAAGTAAAAAAATCTAACATTATTCTTTTAAATGAAAAGGACAAAATCAAATTAAACGAAAAACTAACTGTTAACCAGTCAAGGATCAATAATTTGGCGGCGGAGCAGTTAGCTGCGTCTAAGGTTAATAAGATGGCTGGTATTTGATTTTAAATAATTGTTGACCTTTCCGACTTTAATTTTGGTCCGTATTTGAAAATTAATCTGGTTATTTTAGTTTGCCATGTGTTAATTAGCTTTTTGGCTGATTTACTGTCTTGTTGCTTGGCTAGATTGAATTCGATTTTTTATTAGCATGTACCTTACTTCTCATTATTATTTCTCGAAGTAGTAGTTGAAACAATTAACATAATTTGTAACTAATAGTTTGGCAATAATGTTGAAAAATATAGAAGAAGTTCGAATATAAATAAAAAGGAGTGAGAGTTATTACTGTTATTGCGAAAATACAACAAACGATGGTGGGATTAAAAAGTGCTCAAGCAAGCTTAGAAAGCTTTGCTTTAGAGACAGATAATCAACAAGCCAAACAATTATACCAACAGCTTTCACAACAAACACAAGCCATTGTGGATAGCTTAGAACCGAGAGTACAGCAAGTGATGCAAGAAGAACCACAGTATCGACAATGATCCATTTTACAGCCTCCATCATTGATCGGAGGCTCGTTTTACATATTTTACAATTATCTAAAAGGGAGGCGAGGAGTTATGAAGACTAAAAGCAGATGTATCGGATTTTTTGTTCTACTTCTTCTATTAAGTGCTTGTTCGAATGGAGATTCACCAACCGTACAATCGTTACTGGTGGATCATAAACAATTTGAACAAACGGAAGCTAACGAGAGTAAGAAAAAGTTAATGGAGCTAGATGAGTTTATTGATGTACATGGGGTATCGATTGAAGATCGGATTTATTTATCACCTAAAGTTAAACAATTGGCACGTTTTCGATTAAATGGACTTAGGAAACAATCCTTTGATCAAATTAAAAACCTATATCCCGAACACGAAATACATGTATCTACAGATAAAAAAGTGTATATGGAACTAGAGAAATTAGAGCAAAGATTAAAGGACGGCAAAATTACAGAAGAAGAGCTTAAGAAAGAGCTTGATAAAATTGAAAAGCATATGAAGGGGTGACTAAACAATGTCAAACAGTAAACAAAAACAAGCGACGCCAACACAGCAGGCTTATCAAGCGTTAGCAAATAGGTACGAAATAAAAAGACCGGTTCTAAAAAACTGTATCAGGGCATTTATAGTCGGAGGCTTGATCTGTATAATCGGACAAGCCATAAATATCTTCTTTTATACATTTTTTGATTTTACGGAGCGCACGGCTAGTAACCCAACCGTTGCTGTGCTTATTTTACTGGCCGCATTATTTACTGGATTTGGGGTGTACGATCGGTTTGCCCAGTTTGCTGGAGCCGGTACAGCCGTCCCTGTAACAGGATTCGCTAACTCAATTACATCAGCTGCCATCGAACATCGAACAGAAGGTTACGTATTAGGTGTCGGTGGTAATATGTTTAAATTAGCAGGCTCTGTGATCGTATTTGGTACCGTCGCTGCTTTTTTGATTGCTTTAATTAAAACCATACTTATCCAATGGGGAGGGCTGTAAACGATGTTACAAGGTCATCAGTCGTGGATTTTTCCTAATAAGCCAGTCATTCTATCAACCGGTACAGTAGCAGGACCATTTGAAGCCAACGGTGCAATCGCTCATGACTTTGATAAGCTACATGACAACCTTTGGCTTGGGGAGGATTCATATGAGAAAGCTCAGAAAGTATTAATTGAAGAAGCGGTAACCATTGCGATTGAGAAAGAAAAGTTAACCAAGGAGCAAATTACATTCATGCTGTCAGGTGATTTAGTGAATCAACTAACTCCTTCGTCCTTTGCAGGACGCACCTTGCAAATCCCATATCTAGGTGTATTTGGTGCTTGTTCAACCTCAATGGAGGGTTTAGCTTTAGCGGCTTTTATAATTAATAATCGCGGGGCGAACTATATCGCTACAGTAGCATCTAGTCATAATGCAGCCACAGAAAAACAGTTTCGTTACCCTACTGAATATGGTGGTCAAAAACCTCCAACATCGCAATGGACCGTGACAGCAGCAGGAGCAGCTATCGTCGCTCCACAAGGAATAGGTCCTGTCGTTACATCGGCAACGATTGGAAAAATTGTTGATATGGGTATTTCCGATCCTTTTAATATGGGGGCAGCGATGGCTCCGGCTGCTGCTGACACGATAGAAGCCCATTTTCGGGATAGACAATTACCCTTTGATTATTATGATTTAATTGTCAGTGGAGACTTAGGGAAAATTGGTCTGAAAATAACGCGAGAATTATTAAAAGAAAAAGGTATGGTTTACTCAGACGAACAGTTTCAAGATTGTGGATTATTAATTTACCGTGAAGGCCAGCCTGTTTTAGCAGGTGCGAGTGGGCCAGGCTGTTCAGCATCGGTGGTGTATGGACATTTATTAAAGAGAATGAGTCAAGGTGAATTTAAACGGATTCTTGTTGTGGCAACGGGTGCTTTATTGTCTCCTTTATCCTTTCAACAAAAAGAAAGTATACCAACGATAGCTCATGCTGTTTCGATTGAAAGGGGAGTGAATATCGAATGATTTTCTTATGGGCTTTTCTAGTTGGAGGTTTAATTTGTGTCATTGGACAATTATTAATGGATGTGGGCAAACTGACCCCTGCACATACGATGACGGTTTTGGTTGTGTCAGGTGCGATTCTTGATGGCTTTGGTTTGTATGAACCTCTTATCGATTTTGCAGGTGCAGGTGCAACGGTTCCAATTACGAGCTTTGGTAATTCACTTGTGCACGGGGCAATGGCAGAAGCCGAGGCTAACGGACTAATTGGGGTGATTACCGGTATTTTTGAAGTAACAAGTGCAGGGATTTCAGCGGCGATCATTTTTGGATTTTTTGCGTCACTTATTTTTAAACCGAAAGGGTAGATTTTATGACTATTGGAAAACAAGTGAAGGGGACTTTAGCCACATTAAAAGGGATGGAAGCGACGATTGCAGCGATAGCACTCCAAGGTGACGGAATTGAGAAGCGAAGTCGTTTCCATGAGGCAAACTTAAAAGTTAAAGCTGTCATTCATGAAATCGAAAAAAGAGTAGCAGAGCTCGAAAGAGAAGAGCCACAGTATAAAGGGAATTGAGGTGGAAAATATGCCTGGATGGTTAGAAGTAACTGTTAGAACAATTGCAGCCTTAGTTAGCTTATTTATCATTTCAAAAGTTGTCGTGAAAAAACCGATTGGAGAAAGCTCATTTTTAGAATTTGCTTTATTTACAGGTACGGTTATGATTGCGGCCATTAGTGCTGTCATGTTAAGTATTCCACCAGTTTTAGCTTTATTAGCATTAGTTATTTGGACTTTGTCAATTGTATCTATTTATTTTATTGCAATTAAAAGTGCCTCATTTCGAACATTCTTTTTTGGGAAGGGTACCGCAGTCATTCAAGAAGGAAAAATATTAGAGGATGCATTAAACAAACAGCATATTACGGGTGATGAATTGTTAAGAAAGCTAAGGCAGAAAGATATTTTTCGATTTGCTGATGTTGAATTTGCTCTTTTAGAAACAAATGGTGAGTTAAATGTTTTACTAAAAGATGAGAAGGTCCAAGTGATAAAACGAAAAAGTGTTAAACAAAGTAAACAGCCTGAAACGGTTATTGCTGATGGGCGTATTTTGGATGAAAGCCTCGGCAATAGAGGATTGAATCGAGATTGGTTGCAAACAGAATTAGCGAAACAAGACATTTCACTTGAGAATGTTTTTTTAGGACAAATTGATGAGAATGGCGATTTATATGTTGATGTATTCGATGATAGCTTACAGCAAGTTGAACCTGTAACCTTACCATTATTAAAAGCACAAATTCATAAAGTACAGGCCGATTTACAATCTTACGCATTAGATACAAACAATCCAGAAGTAAAACAAACCTATCAATGGTGCTATAACCAAATCACTGAAGCATACTTAACGTTAAAAGGCGACCTTCATTAATGTTGAATAAGCTGAATATGTGTATCTTCTCGTGTATATGCGAGAGTAAGCTGTTGGTTAGGGTCGCTCGTACAAAGAAATACATCTTCAATTCGAGCAATACCTTTGTCATAAATAAAAGATAAAATATAATCCTTGTTAATGGAAAGCTCTTTCATTACTTCTAATTGAAAAAGACCATCGATAATGACAGGGTAAGTAATCCCTGAAGAAACCTTACGTAATCCCATATCTTCTAAGGCCGGAGACGCTTTTTCTGGCTTTTTTTGTATACTGATATCTCCATTAGCTTCAATAATACCTATCTCTACTTCATCAAGATCAAAAACACCCTTTTGTCTAAGTAACTGCAAGATATTATCAATCGTATAACGAATCGATTCAATGTTTTGGACGAGTAATTTTCCATTTTTAATAATGACAGTAGGCTCAAAAGTAATCCATTTGCCCATTTTTCTATTCTTGATTAACATACGAGCGATTAATTTCTGAAATAATGCGATCACCATAATGGCAAATACAGTATGGATGTGAGGGATCGTAGGATCAGCAATATCAGCACCTGTTACGGAGGCTAAACTCATAATAATTAAGAAATCAAAAATCGGTAGTTCACCAATTGATCGCTTACCCATTATAAGTGTAGCAAATAATAATAAAGGGAAAATGGAAATGATTCTTAAAAAAATGATGGCAAATTCTTGCAGTAACATGTAAGAGCAGCTCCTTAAAATTTCCACATAATGGCTAGTGTGTGCGGTAATTGGTTTTATTATGAATCTGTTTTGATAAAAAGGCATAAGTAAGCTTGTCTAGCATACATTTTTTAAGAAGAGACATGCTATAAGAATCAAAGTGCTTAGATAAGATGAATTTGGAATGTAGGTGATCGTATGAAACGAATGAAGTGGTTAATGATTGTTATGGCAATGTGTATTCTTTTACCAAACGTAACGACAGTGAAAGCAGTGAATGACCGGAATTTCTCCGTATCGGCCCAGGCTGCTATTTTGATGGAGCAATCTTCAGGACGCATTTTATACGCGAAGGCAGAGCATGAACCGTTAAGAATCGCTAGTATCACAAAAATTATGACAGCGATTCTTGCCATTGAATCAGGTATGTTAGATGAAACGGTCGTTGTTTCTGATCGAGCGATTCGAGCAGAGGGCTCATCGATTTATTTACGTGCCAATGAAAAAATTAAATTGCATGACCTTGTTTATGGATTAATGCTTAGGAGTGGAAATGATGCTGCTGTAGCGATAGCTGAACATGTGGGTGGAAGCTTAGATGGATTTGTTATGCTTATGAACCAAAAAGCAGAAGAAATTGGTATGGAACATACAAGTTTTAAAAATCCGCATGGCTTGGATGATCATGAGGACCATTACTCAAGTGCTTATGATATGGCTTTATTAACTCAATATGCGATGAATAATGAGAAGTTCAGGACCGTATCAAGCACGAAGTCCTATAAAAGTTTAAACCTAGATGAGGAAATACGTGTATTCAAGAATAAGAATCGTTTATTAACAGAGCTCTATCCCCACTCAACAGGTGGAAAGACAGGTTACACCAAAAGAGCGAAAAGAACGCTTGTGTCGACAGCATCCAAAGAGGATATGGATTTAATTGTCGTAACGATTAATGCACCGAGTGATTGGCATGATCATATGAATTTATTTGAATGGGCGTATGACCAATATGAATTAGAGGCAATCTTACCTAAAGGAAAGGTCGAGGATGTGGGCGATGAATTTTATCGTGACCATGTGATCAGCAAAAACGAACTTACCTACCCGTTGACTGAATCTGAAAAAGGACAGCTTCATAAAAAATTTACCTTTTTAAAAATACCAGAAAAAAGGGTAGAGCATTCATTTCAAAAAAATAAACCCGTAGGTAAAGTTGAATTTTATCTAGATGAACAACTGATAGAGAAGATGGCCCTTTATTATGACGGTCCTTTTGAGGAAAAGAAAAAAGGTTTTTGGTCAAGGTGGTTTCATATTTTTATTCATACAATAGGAGTCGATCGTTATGATTAATATCATTTGGGTATCGTTATTGTTGGTTGGCTTAATTTATGCAGCCTTTAATGGAACAATGTCAGACGTAAATGAGGCTGTATTTACTGGAGCCAAAGAGGCTGTGACCATATGTATTGGCTTAATAAGTATATTAGTTTTTTGGTTAGGGTTAATGAAGATTGCGGAGAATTCAGGTTTACTACGTAGTTTCTCGAAATTATTAAGACCAATCTTTAGAAGATTATTCCCTGAAGTACCTTCCGATCATCCAGCAATGGGTTATATCTTATCAAATATGACAGCTAATATGTTTGGTTTAGGAAATGCCGCGACGCCAATGGGTATTAAAGCGATGGAAGAACTAAAGGTACTGAATGGTGGACAAGATTATGCAAGTCGTTCCATGATTACATTGTTAGCAATTAATACGGCTGGTTTATCTTTAATTCCAACAACCGTTATTTCCATACGTATGACCTACGGTTCAGTGAACCCTACAGAGATAGTAGGAACGACTTTAATCGCTTCTCTTATATCAATGATCGGTGCCATTTTAATTGACCGTTACTTTTATCATAGACGGAGGAGGAAGGGGCGTGTGGTATGACGTTTATTACGGAAGTATCAACATGGATTATCCCTGCATTAATTGCGTTTATCTTGATATATGGTACGTATAAGAAAGTACCAACCTATGAAACTTTTGTACAGGGAGCGAAGGATGGATTTGGTCTTGCGATCTCTATTATTCCTTTCTTAGTTGGCATGCTTGTAGCCATATCCGTATTTCGAGCTTCTGGAGCTATGGACTTTATTGTTGACTTATTAAGACCCTTACTTTCATTTGTCGGTGTTCCTGCTGAAGTTGTACCACTCGCAATGATTCGGCCGATATCAGGCACAGGGGCATTAGGCATGACGACTGACTTAATTGCGACACATGGTCCTGATTCTTTTATTGGTCGCCTCGCAGCAACTATGCAAGGAAGTACAGATACGACTTTATATATATTAACTGTTTATTTTGGTGCGGTGGGCATTAAGAAAATGGGCGATGCACTAAAGGTAGGTTTACTGGCTGATATTGTTGGTTTAGTTGCAGCCATTGTTGTCGTCACTCTCGTTTTTGCTTAAAGTAGATTCATAGTTTCAAAGAGAGCTAATCTCGTTATTCAAACATAAAACGAGTTCGATGAATTCATCGGGCTCGTTTTATTATTTATTTAGAAGTAACCTCATAGTCTTATTATTCGTTAGGTTCAAGCTTATGAAGTTTGTGTAAAAGTAGGTTCATGAATAGTAATGACTTACATGGATACAATACCCATTAGTAATAAGTGGTAGGGGTGAAGGTCGTGTATAAAATATCGAGCTATGAATTATTTTGGATGCTAACGCTTATGTCAATTGGTATGACCGTGTTAATTACCGTCCAACCAGCTATCCATTATGCGGGACATTATGCATGGATATCGATGTTATTAGCAGGAGCTGCTGCGACATTTATTACCTATCAAGCGACCGTATTAGCCAAGAAGTATGAAGGAAAGTCGTTTGTTGCGATGTGTGAACAGTTGCTTGGTAAATGGCTATCTAAGCTAGTTATCATTAATTACTTATTAATGTGGTTAAGTGTTACAGCCATTATATTAAGGATCTCAAGTGAATTAATTTATGAATTTATATTATATAAAACACCATTAATTGTAATAGTGGGATGTTTAAGCCTATTGATTTTATATGGTGCACATTTAGGCATCGAAGTACTTTCAAGAAGTGCAACGATTTTTGGTCCTTTTGTTATCTTGAGTATTCTAGCCACGTTAGTCTTTAATATTCATAATGTTGAATTAGACCATATAAAACCCATTATTGCGACACTAGAGTGGCAGCCTGTATTAATGGGTGCTTTAACACCTGTCTCTTTATTAGGGGAAACGGTTATTATTATTGCTCTTACAGCTTTTATTAAAGATGCCAAGATGAGTCAAGGAGCTTTTATGGCAGCAATTATCGGTACATCTTTATGCTTAACATTCGTTACACTTTTTGTTGTTGCTGTGCTGGGTGTTCCTTTTGCTGTTCATCAAATATTCCCTTACTTTACGATGGTTCGGAATATCTCGATTTTTAACATCCTTCAAAGATTGGATGCTTTGGCTATTGTCATCTGGATTATGAGCATTTTTTTTAAAATGAGCTTATATACATATTGTTTTAGTCATGTCGCTCAAGATGTAACAAAAGCAACTAATAGATTTATTATCACGACATCTTTTGTTATCGCTGTCTTATGTCTTTCACTTATACCTAACAACTATGTGATAGATGAGTTATTTTACCGTACTACTTATTGGATTCAGTATGCTTTACCAATTAATATGATCGGAATTCCACTTTTGCTCATCTGCATTCATTATATAAAAGAAAAAATGAGAAAAAGAAAAGAAAAATCAAAAACTCATTCAAATGTCATACAAACATAAGGAGGAGTTATGCCTAAGTTAACATCGATTTTAAAAAAGCATCGTCGGTATCCAATGACTCCTTTAAAAAGTAAACAGCAAAAATCTATGAATAGAGAAGGTCAGGAGATTCATTCAAAATTAATACGTAATGTCAATTATCTAAAAGAGAAAACGGGAAACAGCCAAGACCTCATATTTCGCACACTAACATTTATGGAAGGGCAGCAATATTTGATTTCAATTGGTTATATAGCGGAGCTAACCGAGCAACCTTTCATTGAACAATTAATTCAGAATGTATTAATGAAAGAAGTGAAAGAATATCTAAATAAAGAGAATACGACTGCTTTTAAATTGTTTCAGTATTTGAAGCATTACGCATTGCCAATTGATGCTCATCAACAATTAACCACACTTGATGACGTTTTTGATTATCTCTTTAATGGTGACATCATCTTATTCATTGATGGTGTGCCGCATTGTTTAGTTATTGGTGCGGAATTAAAAGAAGGTAGAGGGGTTGAGGAGCCTACATCACAAACGTTAGTCAGAGGACCAAAAGATGGATTCACTGAAACGATTAGTGTCAATAAGTCACTGATACGAAGAAGAATTAAAGTGCCTGATTTGTGGATGGATAAAATGATAATTGGTCGAAAAACAAAAACAGAAGTAGCCATCGTATATTTAGAAACTGTTGCTGATAAAAAAATGGTTGATGAGTTAAAAAGTAGAATGAAGAAAGTAGATATTGATGGGTTGCTAGAGGGTGGTCAATTAGAAGAGTACATTCAAGATGCTACATTCACACCTTTTCCAACGATCATGAACACAGAAAGGCCAGATGCGGCCACAACGGCGATACTAGATGGAAAAATTGTTGTGATAGTGGATGGCTCACCTTTTGTGCTTATATTACCTGCTGTGTTTGCGAATTTCTTTGAAACGAATGAAGATTACTACCAAAGAGTGGATATTAGTACAGCACTAAGAATTTTACGTTACCTAGCTTTTTTTCTCGCCTTACTTGTCCCTTCATTATATATTGCCGTAACCACCTACCATCAAGAAATGTTGCCGACGGCCCTATTAATAAGCCTTGCCGCACAAAGGGAAGGTATTCCTTTTCCAGCGATTATTGAAGTTTTTATGATGGAAATTGCTTTTGAGATTCTACGTGAAGCAGGAATTCGTCTACCGCGTGCTGTTGGTTCAGCTATTTCAATTGTAGGCGGTCTAGTGCTTGGACAAACAGCGGTAGAGGCTGGTATTGTTTCATCAGCGATGGTTATTGTTGTTTCATTAACAGCGATTAGTAATTTTGTTTCGCCTTCTTTTAACTTAGCCATTTCTGTCCGATTATTACGGTTTCTGTTCATAATTTTGGGTGGGATTTTGGGGTTATATGGAATTATCCTAGGCTTAATCGGGCTTGTTTTACACTTAACAAGTTTACGTTCTTTTGGTGTTCCTTATATGACACCTTTTGCTCCTTTTATATTAAAAAATCAAAAAAATACGTTATTGCGATTTCCTTTATGGGCACTCAGAGATCGTTCTTTATTCATTTCTAAGAAAAATACAAAACGTGCAAATACGGAGAAACCGGCTCCGCCATCAAAGGGGGCATCATCATGACCTTGATCAAAAAGAGTGCCATTTATATTTTAATGATGTGTATGTTAACGGCTTGTTGGAGCAATGTCGAATTAAATGAAATAGGCATCGTCACAGCCATTGGCATTGATTATATAGATGAGGAATATGTGGTTTCGATGCAAATATTAAATCCTTCAGAGATTGCTCAGAATGGAAGTTCTAATCAAATTCCCGTTTTCGTATACTCCATGAAAGCGGACTCGGTTTTGGAAGCTGTTAAAAAAATGAGTACGCTCGTATCTAGAGAAATTTATATTGCTCATACGAGAACCGTCATTGTTAATGAACAATTGGCCGAAAATGGGATTTCCGAAATTTTAGACTTTTTTACGAGATATAATGAGATACGTCCTGATTTTTTTCTATTAATCGCTAAGGACTACCGGGCAGAGGAGATTATTAGTATTTTAACTCCATTAGAAAAAATACCTGCAAATAAAATGTATACATCTTTACTGTTATCTGAAGACGTGTGGTCTCCAACAAGAGGGATAAAAATGAATGAACTGATTAACTCATTGGCAACAAAAGGGTTAGAACCTGTATTAACAGGGGTTACCTTATATAGCAGTAGTAATCAATCAGAAGGCGAATCTGAATCAAATGTTAAACAAGTGAATCAATATGAAGATTTACAGTTAACAACATTAGGTGTTTTTAAAGATGATCAATTAATTGGGTGGTTAAATGAACGTGAAAGTATTGGCTTAAATTATTTAAAAGCGGAACAATTTTCGGTATTAGGACCGATCAATTGTCAAGAAGGGGATAAGCATAATTTCACTATGGAAATAACAGGTGGGAATCTAAGAGTCGGGAGTACGATTCAAAACGGAAAGCCTGTTTTTCAAACAAAAGTATATGTAAAAGCAGAATTGGCTGAAACATCTTGCCGATATAACCCAATTTTGAAAAACGACTTAAAGAAATATCAACTCATGGCTGAGGAAGAATTATACGATATCCTCGTAGAAACATTTGAGGCGATTAAAAAGTATCAATCTGATTTTGTTGGTTTAGGTGATTTATTAAAAAAGGAGCATCCAGACTACTGGGCAGAAAATGAAGAAATTTGGCAAGAACGATTACAAGATTTTGAAGTAGAATTGGATATTGAGGTGAAAATCAAAAGGTTTGGTACGACAACAGCCCCTTACCAATTTAAGCAGTGAATGGAATTCCAATTTTTAACATGGTCAAAAAAGCCGTTTATTGATAGACTAGACGATTGTAAAGGACTAGACAGAAATAATGGAATACAAGTAAGGAGTAGTTTTATGAGCAAAGTAATCACACAGGCAGATGTAAAGGTTCGATCGAAGAAAAAGAGAATCCGTAATAAAGTAGCAAAGAGAGTCATTCAAAACCCCCATCGTGTTGAGGTGGTCATGAAACAAGAAAGAATACCAGAATCAAAGCCAGCTTTTCAAGAAGAGAATAACGAGGAACTTAACCAATTTGATAAAATGCCTATCACGAAATTATTAAAGCTAGGAAAGAATTTTATTAAAGAAGAAGAAGTCATTAAATATTATTACACAGCAGGAAAAGATCCTTATTATAAAAATAAACCTCTATTAGTTAAAACCATTAAGAAAAACATGATTCAGCTAACAGAAGAAAAACAAAACGAACTAATGAAGCTTGTTCAATAGTTATCTAAAAAAACTTACCAAACCCAAGGGGATGGTAAGTTTTTTTATGGCCGGTGTTGTAGGGAGAGCCCGAGTAAAATGAGGACCTTGTGATATAGAAAAGCGCAGAAACGTAAGCAATTACTTTGTAAGCACCTTTACTATTTGGGTATACTTATAATTGAAAATCAAAAGGAGGAATTTACATGGCATTTCAAAGTAAGCAAGCATTTTTAGCAGAATGGGCAACAGAAACAGAAAGAACAACAATGGTTTTACGCAATTTAACAAACGAAACACTATCTCAATCGATTGTCGAAGACCATAATTCTTTAGGTTGGTTAAGTTGGCACTTAGTAGTTTCTATCTCAAGCCTTGGTCAATTGGCTGGCATTTCATTTTCTTCAGTAAAACAACAAGCCGATAATCCCAATGATGCCGAACAGATTTTAGCTACATATCAACAAGTAACCAAGGATGTTAATCACTTTGTCGATTCTAATTGGACGGATCAGAACTTAGCTAAAGAAATCGATATGTATGGAGAAGCGATGACAGTTGGTCGTCTCCTCCAATTGGTTTTATTACATCAAACACATCACCGTGGGCAAATGACCGTATTAATGAGACAAGCAGGACTAAAAGTACCTGGTTTATTTGGACCAACAAAAGAAGATTTAGAAGCGTACAAATAAGCAGTAATACTAGTTATGAGCATACAAAACGCCGATGGTTGAGCAAAATCAGCTCCACCACTAACAAAGAGGAATGTTGAGTTTGGCTCTTTGACTGTTGACACTCAATTCAATTAGTTTTTGTTCATTTTCATTTTAAATAAATGGTGTTAAATTGTTTTGAGAACTTGAGAATTAGTAGTAACCAAGCGGACAAAATATGCGGAGACTCACGCGGGACGTTGTGGCGGGCTGTAATCCACTGGCTGTGCAGTTAGTTCAGCACCAGCCCACAGGACGCGGAGCATAATTTTCGGTAGCGCTGAGCAATGCTTCATGTTCGCACTAACTTTATACAAATCGAGAGGAGATTTTCGAATGACAACTTTTAAAGCGTTTTGGATTGAGCAGAATGAAGAAACGAAGGAAATAAAAAGAGGAATTCGAACAATCACATTAGAAGATTTACCACCTGGGGAAGTCTTAATCAAGGTCCATTATTCGAGTGTTAATTATAAGGATGGTATGACATTATTAACCAACAATAAAGTAGTTACTAAATATCCGATGATTCCTGGTATCGACTTAGCTGGAGAAATTGTATCCTCACAAAATCAGCAATTTCAAGCAGGCGAACCGGTGATTGTCACTAGCTATGACTTAGGAACTGGTCATTTTGGTGGTTATGCTGAATATGCTCGTGTTCCTAGCAATTGGGTTGTACCGTTACCAGCTAATCTTACATTAGAGGAGGCGATGATATACGGCACAGCTGGATTTACAGCCGCTTTATCGATAAAACGCTTACTTGATGAAGGGGTCGATCCAAACAAAGGTCCTGTGCTAGTAACAGGGGCAACGGGTGGTGTTGGTAGTTTAGCCGTTTATATGTTATCAAGACTTGGTTTTGATGTTACGGCTAGCACAGGAAAAGAGAGTGAAACTTCTTATTTGCGCAAACTAGGGGCTCAATCAGTCATTGAACGTCAAACGTTGTCAGAAGCCAATACACGTCCTTTGCAAAAAAGTCACTGGCAAGCTGCCGTTGATCCAGTAGGTGGCCAAACTTTGGCGAATGTATTGGCTCAGCTAGCGTATAATGGGACTGTTGCCGTAAGTGGTTTAACGGGAGGAGTCTCTATCCCAACGACAGTGATGCCATTTATATTACGTGGTGTTAATCTAGTAGGGATCGATTCTGTTCATTGTCCGAGCGAAACAAGGTTAGCGATATGGAGCTTCATTGCGGACAAATTGCATGATCCTGAGCAAATAAAAGAGCTTAAATCTGTTGTGCCTTTATCTGAAGTAGAACACGTTTTAACGAAGATAACAGCAGGGACGCATAAAGGACGAACCGTTATAAAAGTAAAATAATCTCCTACTATTATTCTCCTATAAAAGCTCGACCCTTTGTTGAAAAACGAAAGGTCAGGCTTTTTTTATGCTTCTTTGTTTCAAAGAAAGATTAGATGCATAATATGACCTTCTATTGGGGGAAGTTAATCATAAAGGATATGTACAGTGAGGAGGAATCTTATGATTAGCAAAAGTGAAATGACGATTAAACAAGTATTTTTTATCTTGCTATTATCTATAGGGCTTGTCAATCATGTCCAAATGATTCCTATTCTCTTACAAAATTCAGGGAAAGATTCTTGGATTGCTGTATCAATCGCTTTTCCGATTATTGTAATTTTTGTTTGCCTAATTGGGTTCGTTATGAAACGTCTAGGTCATACTCCATTTCTTGTATGGGTAGAACAAAAAAGTAACCATTTTTTAGCGGTAGTCGTAGCTCTTTTATTTTTTTTCCACTTTTTTATTAACGCACTTTTAACATTAAAAGGAGTGATTGATTGGACACAGGTTACATATTTAAGACAAACTCCCCTTCTTGTGACAACTTTAGCCTTACTTTTCTTAGTCTTGTTTTTAGTGATTAAAGGTTTAAGGACAATTGGAATCGTCGCAACGATATTACTCCCTTTTGTCCTTCTTGCTGGATATTTTGTGATGACTGCCAATTTTCAGTATAAAGATTACCAGTTATTATTTCCGCTATTCACGCAGTCTTTTAATGATATTGCCATAACAATCTTATATATTGTAGCATCTACACTGGAATTAATATCAGTTTTGTTTATTCATCACCATTTAAATAAAAAACTTAAAACAAGTCATTTAATATGGTTAAGTTTTTTATTAATAGGCTTAACTTTAGGTCCTTTAATGGGTTCCATTGCTGCATTTGGCCCCTTCTCTTCTTTAATGAGATTTCCGGCATTTGAACAATGGCTACTCGTTCAAATCGGTGATTATATATCAAATGTCGATTTTTTATCTATTTATCAATGGTTATCTGGAGCATTTATACGTCTAGCTTTTGAATTTTATTTGCTTGGTGAAATTGCCAAATATCTATTTAAACTTAAACAGATAATCTATGTCTATGTAATCGTTGCGGTTATCTATTTATTTGTGACGATCTCTCCTATTACTTTTATAACTGATTCAATTTGGTTTTACGAAGTCTATATGCAGAGCGTATTTTCATTTTATATGTTTTCTATCTTAATATTTGTTCTCTTAGCTATTAGGAAAAGGAAAGGAGGTAGTCATTATGAAAAGACTAACAAGAATGAGAGCATCTAGTGAAGAAAATGACCAAGCCATTAATGAACAGTTATTTGACCAACATTCATTATCAGATTGGGACTTGGCAAAGCTAAAAAATGAATTTAAAAATGCTGAGGACTTTGAATTTGTAACGGTGAATTATCGAGACGATCTTGTAGTGACCTTTATTTATTCAGATGTCATGGTCGATTTAAAGCAATTAAATGAATATGTTTTACCGCAAGCAGCAGAGATGAATAATCATGACGCGGATGTGAGTTTTGTTTTTTTACATAAATTAGCTTTTCATAGCATTGAAACAGACCGTGGCTTATTTGAACGTTTATTATCAGGTGATTTAGTCATTTTCATAGAACATGAAAGTGAAAAATCACTATTATATAGAAAGATGTCTGATATCGCGAAGCGTGAAACGGAAGAATCGGCTACAGAAATCTCGATAAAAGGGCCGAGGGATGGGTTTACCGAGGAACTGGATACGAATATTTCACTATTAAGAAAAAGACTTAAAACACCGTTACTTAAGAACCGCGAATTTTTATTAGGTGAAAAAAGTCAAACGACCATTGCTTTGGTTTATTTGGAGAAAACGATTAGCACTGAATTGATAGAAATTGTTATTGAAAGACTTAACTCATGTAAAATTGATTATTTGGAAAGTAGTCAGCAGCTAGAAGAATATTTGGGTAATAATCGTTTGTCTTTATTTCCTTTGGTGAATTATTGTGGGAGGGCTGATTTTTTAGCACAAAGCTTAAGAAGGGGAAGATTTGGGATTATTATTGATGGATCTCCTATGGCATTAATTGCACCTTCTAATCTCACTGAACAAATTAAATCACCTGAGGACTTCTATCATCCTTTTTATTTTGTTGCTTTAGAAAGGTTACTACGCCTTTTTGCTTTTATAGTAGCCATATTTTTACCTGGATTTTATATCGCATTAGCTTCCTATAATGTCGAACAAATACCTTTATATTTACTAGCAACGATTACAAATTCTAGATTCGGTATCCCATTCTCAGGTCCAATGGAAGCCTTCTTAATGATTTGGATGTTTGAGATTTTTAGGGAAGCAGGTGTTAGGCTGCCTAAATCAGTAGGACAAACCATTGCAGTAATTGGAGGACTTATTGTTGGAGATGCTGCAATTCGGGCTGGGTTAACATCTCCGACCTTACTAGTTGTTATGGCTGTTGCCGCTGTTGCTCAATTTACATTAATTAATCAATCTCTATTAGGTTCTGTTACAATTTTTCGGTTATTTGTTTTAAGTGGTGCTTCTTTACTAGGTATGTATGGCTTTTTCTTAAGTTTATTTTTTATTGTTGTGTATGCAGCTGGCCTCACTTCTTTTGGTGTGGGATATTTGGAACCGATCGCTCCGGTATCCTTTAAAGAATGGATAGCCGCTATATTAGATCGACCGAAAAGCTCACACGTCGCTCTCCCAAAAATGTTAAAGAAATAATAAGGATGGTCAATATGTGTAAAAAAATTATCGTGAAGGTGATCATAGTGTTGTTGACCGTATGCATGTTGACTGGTTGTTGGGATTTATATGATATACAAGACGTCAATTATGTAGTAGCTGTCGGATTAGATTATGATCAAGAAAGAGATATATTTATCTCATTTGCTCAGATGTTAGATTTTACATTCGTTGCAAGAAACGAACAACCTCCTGGCTCAGAACCAATCGTCTTTATAGGGCGTGGTGAAGGGAAAACGGTTAATATGGCATTAACAGACCTTTATAAAACAGCTCAAATGAAAACTATGTGGAGTCACGTTACATCAATCGTGTTTTCACAAAGACTATTAGAGAATGGTATCGATGAAGTGATTGATGGATATATTCGTTATCCAGAATCACGACTTTCACAATGGGTTTTTGCGACATCCGAACCAATTGATGACTTATTTGCAACCCCTGCCTTTTTTAACTTATCCACCTTATTAACTTTACTACATAAACCAAACGAGATATTGGAACAACGTACATATTTGCAAGCAAAACGCTTAAAAGATGTATTAATCGAATTAAAAGAACCTGGGAAAGATGTAAGTATTCCTTCTCTCAGCATTAACCATACTCAATGGAATCAAAATAAAAAATCAATCGATAAGATGGAATACGATGGGATGTATTTCCTCAAAGACAGTGAATATAAAGGGTTTTTAAGTTTAAAAGATTTTAACGGTATTCATTGGGCGACAAAGGATAACGAACGTTACCCATTATTTTTAGAAAAGGACAATGAGAAATTAGGTGTATTAGTATTTGGTCCAAGTGATGTAGAAATTGAATTGGTCAATCAAAACGGAAAACCTAGATATAATATGGATATTAAAATAAAAGCAGACTTAAATGAATTAATGTCGGATTCGACCCAAACGGAGCTAGAAGATATGTCTGAGGACATAATAAAAAATCAAGTAAGGGAAACGTATAAAAAGGCTAATGAGAAAGAAATTGATATTTATGGGCTTGAATATTATACGTATGTCCATCATTTTCAATTATGGAAAGAATTAACCAAAAATGAATTCAAATTGGAAGAAGATTCATTAGGGGATATAAAAGTACAAGTAACAATTATTCACTCTGGTTTATTAAAATATGATCAAAGTGCTGAAGAAGCGAGTAAAGAAAAGAACCGTTTTGAAAATTAAGGATTAAGTTTTAGATGAAAGTGTACTTAAGTGTGATAGTTCATGCCTTGAAGTTAGCTGGTCATCCTTCTTACGATAAATGACCTTATATATGACCTCCTCCATAAAATACAATCCTACCATCGTCAAAAAAGTTCATGTATAATAAATTAGTTATGTCAATTTAGAACAAATAAAGGAGTTATACATGAACAAACAATTACCATTCACTATAGAAAAAAACGAAAAATTCTTCGATAAACTAGGCGACTATATCGGTGATGTTTTCTATGATATTTTGCCTGAAAAAGGATTTGAATTACGCGATGAACAAATTTTTATGGCATTTCAGTTAGAGCAAGCCTACAAAAATAAATCAACCATTTTTGCAGAAGCTGGAGTAGGAACTGGAAAAACGATTGTTTACCTCCTATATGCACTTTGTTATGCCAGGTATACGGGAAAACCAGCAATCATAGCGTGTGCCGATGAAACGCTTATTGAACAACTCGTTAAAAAAAATGGTGACATTGAAAAGATTGAAAAAGCACTTGGTTTAACAATAGATGCAAGGTTAGCAAAATCACGTGACCAATATGTATGTGTAAAAAAGCTTGAAACAGAAGTAACAAAAGGCTCGAATGAAAAGTATGATGAAGTTTATGAGCAAATACCGTCCTTTGTATTCCAGACAAGTGGTTCCTTGCAAAATTTTTCTCATTACGGTGACCGAAAAGAATATAGCTCTTTAACTAATGACGAATGGGAAAAAATTACGTGGGATCCTTTGCAACAATGTTCAACCTGTGACTTACGCCATCGCTGTGGACAAACATTAACTCGAGACTACTACCGTCATGCAACAGATTTAATTATATGTTCTCAAGACTTTTACATGGAGCACATTTGGACAAAGGAATCACGAAAGAGACAAGGACAATTACCTTTATTACCGGAGGCTAGTAGTCTAATCTTTGACGAAGGCCATTTATTAGAGTATGCCGCTCAAAAAGGGCTAACTTACCGTTTTCATTCACAAACACTTACGCATGTATTAACCGGATATATGCAACAAAATGTTCGGGAGGAATCGTTAATGTTGATCGAAACCATTATTGAACTTCATGATGAGTGGTTTGATATGATGGTTGAAGAAGCAATAGAATTAGAAGCTTCCCAAAGAGCATATATCCATCGATCTCAGAAGATGATGTCATTAGTTTCCCGCTTAAACGAAGCAGTAGAACAACTACTTGATCAGCTTGTCTTTGACTCTGAGTTATTTACCATAGATGAATATCATATCAAGATGATAGAGGAATATGTAGAGTTCTTATCATATGGATTGACGACTTTTATGAAAGAAAATGAAGGAATTTATTGGTTAGAGCAAAATGAAGGAGAGACGACCTTTGTTATCATGCCAAGGTTAGTAGAGTCTATCTTAAAAGAAGAACTATTTTCTAAGAATCAACCGATTATTTTCTCGTCAGCAACACTCTCACAAAACAAAGATTTCTCTTTTATTGCTCATAATCTTGGTATCTCTTCATACGACTCATTTTCGGTCAATTCTCCTTTTGATTATGAATCCAAAATGTCGATTCATCTTCGAATGGAGCAAGAAAAACAGAGGAAATGGGAACAGATTGAAGAAGCTCTCCGTCAAAAAGAAGGCAGTTCGCTTGTTTTATTTGCGAATAAGTTAGAAATGGAATCATTTAAATCAACGATGAAGGATAAAGAGTTTCCTTTTGAGATTTTATATGAAGGTGACCAGGAGATAAGTGTATTAGTGCAACAATTTCAACAAGAGAATTCGACGGTTTTATGTTCACACCATCTTTGGGAGGGCCTTGATATTCCCGGACAATCTCTTTCTCAAGTTCTTATTGCTTCGTTACCATTTCCACCCAAAGATCCAGTGTTTGATGCTAAAAGAGCTCAAAGCAAGCTTCCTTTTCAAGAGGTCGATTTACCTTATATGCTTTTACGATTAAGACAAGGTGTCGGAAGATTAATTCGGACAGAGTCAGATTCAGGGAATGTTCTGATCTGGTGTAGTCAAGAAGAGTTAGAGTTATTGTCTGAGTTAAAAGGTGTATTGCCAGTCGAAATGATTTTATCTTAAAAAAGAAGCAAATAATCGAGGACAAAATCAATTTTTCTTGGTTAATATGTTACAATAAGAAGATAATGGTAGAGATTGTGAGAAATGGAGTGTAGCTGATGCGTTTTATTGCTAGTTTCATTATGATCGTTGGTTTAGCGTTTTTATTTTATGGTGGTTACGAAATATTTCAAGCAAACCAAAAGCAAAAACAATCACTTGCTGAGGCTAATGAGGTTTTGGCAGTGGACCGAGAAAATAGTGAAGAGGTTGGTAGTGCGGAAACGATGGAATTTTCCGATGGCGATGTAATTGGTCTCTTAAAGATTCCTAAACTTGAGAAGGATTTACCGATCATTTCTGGTACGGATGAAGAGGAATTAAGCCGTGGTGTTGGGCACTATAAAACAACAAAACTTCCAGGGCAAGATGATCAAATACTTTTATCGGGACACCGTGATTCTGTCTTTCGTGGGTTTGGTGATTTAGAAATAGGCGATCAGTTTATCGTCGAAATGCCTTATGGTACTTTCGTTTACGAGTTTTACGAGTCTGAAATTGTGCCAGCTGATGATACGACAGTCATTCGTTCAACGGCACCTGATGAAGTGTTAACCTTATCTACATGTTATCCATTTAACTTTATTGGTAGTGCACCAGATCGATATATTATCTACGCAAAACCGGTTGTAGAAGAGTAAAGCTAACATCTCCATGAACATTACGTTGTGGAGATGTTTTTTTCTGTGTAATGGAAGTTGCTAAAACAAGAGGTAAATATATTTGTTTTCGAATCTTTGTGAATTTTTATTATTCATAGTTTGTTAGATTATTGTATAATAAAAAGAGTCTATATTTTTTTAGTATAATTTTTAGGTAAGGGTGTAGGGGGTTCGAATGAGAAACGTAAAGTCGTGGAGTTTTATAGGAATATTCGCATTGTTATTAGCAGGCTGTGTTAATGATGTAGAAGAACATCCAATGTATCCTCAACAGGAACAAGATGCCTTAGATAACCAACCTCAAGACGTAGAGGTTATAACGGACGAATTGGTTTTTAATGATTTTTCACAAGAATATCGAGTCGATGCAAGAGTTATTAATCAAGAGACACAAGGGAAACAAGGTTCAGGTAATGAGTTAGTTGAAGATATTGAAAGTATTGTTGTACCAATTGATGCAGTGGTCAGTACAAGTGATGAAAATGAAATGCTTTCCATAACGGGTAACGGTTATAATTATGGGTACGAGTTTATGGAATCAAAATATATGGAAATGGTTAGTATCGTTCAGAATTTTCGTAAAGCCATCGTAGAATTTGAGCCAAATTATGATGTAGAGGTAAAAGATTTATATGTGGCAGATTATGAAGGAATTTCTGATTTTGATTATTTTATAGAGGCTGAACGTGAACATGAAATAATGTATTTGCTATTAAAAGAAGAAAATCGTGATGATGGTTTGTACTTACACTATACGGCCATTAGTATGTCTAAAGAAGTGGCTAATGAAGAGTTGCTACGAACGATTGTTGCTAGTATTGCTTCAATTGAATTAAAAGATTGATGATTTATTTTATTTGTAGGGAAGCTTATTCTAAAAGCTATTTACTTTAGATAGCTTCTTTTTTTGTGAGTAGTGGCTGTTTGTGCGGTGCGCTGAATCTTTTTAAAAGGGCTCTTATGAGAAGCTGAGTAACTTACACGAAAAGGGCAAGAACATGCCGATGAAGGAGGCTGGTCGACATGATCACGGGCAAAAAAGGGCAAGAACATGCCGATGAAGGAGGTTGGTCGACATGATCACGTGCAAAAAAGGGCAAGAACATGCCGATGAAGGAGGCTGGTCGACATGATCACGGGCAAAAAAGGCCAAGAACATGCCGATGAAGGAGGCTGGTCGACATGATCACGGGCAAAAAAAGGCCAAGAAGAGCTGAACGAGACAGTTGGTTCTTTAACTGGTGGCTTTTCATTCACTTCGCTACCAACAAAGATGAAAGTAGAGGCTACTTCTTAAACAGTTGGCCCGTTTACAACTCGATCACCATCAGGAGTCAGCCTATCAAACAGGGGGCACTTTCCTGCTAAGGTCATCTACCGCAAGATGGATGACCAGCTAAATTCAAGGCACAAACTATCACCTATAAGTACACTTTCATATAAAACGCTTATAGATCACTTTTATTGATAGCAAGTATCAATCATATATAGGAGTGGTTTAACCATATAATGAATAGACGCGCAATGAGAGGTGATTAATGAAACCGATGTTGATGTTACGTGAGTTCATGGCACAAAAACCATTAGAAATCATTATCGAGTCCATTGATGAAGCGATACACATTGTTGACCAAGACGGTGTGACGATGTATTATAATTCAATTGCAGCGAAGTTAGATGGATTAAGTCAAGAAGAAGTGATCGGGAAACATCTGCTAACAAATTTTCCTTCATTAACCTCAGAGTCTAGTACGTTACTTCAGGTGTTATCAACGAAAAAAGCCATTTTTAAGCGTCCACAAAATTATTATAATCATTACGGTCAATTAATCGAAACCATTAATACAACGATTCCGCTCTTGTATAAAGGAGAATTACTTGGTGCGATTGAAATTGCCAAGGATATCAAACATATTAAGCAGCTATCAGAAAAACTGTTAGAGTTAGAGAATTTGCATCGAACCATGACATCTCCCCGTCAGAAACAGAACTCAAATAAAAATACACTTTATCAATGGCATGATATCATTACGGAAGATCCTGTTATGATTGAGCAAATAGAAATTGCCCAAAAAGCAGCTAGAACCACTTATCCGATTATGGTATATGGGGAAACAGGTACAGGAAAAGAATTAATGGTGCAAGCTATTCATTCAGAATCAAATCGTCAAGCTGGACCATTTGTGGTGCAAAATTGTGCATCTTTACCGGGTAGTTTACTAGAGAGCCTTTTGTTCGGAACGAAGAAAGGCAGCTTTACAGGTGCAGTGGACCGAAAAGGATTATTTGAACTTGCAGATAAAGGTTCGCTTTTTCTAGATGAAATTCAATCGATGCCACTTGATTTTCAAGCAAAGATATTGAGAACGATTGAGGATGGATATATTAGAAGGGTAGGAGGGACAGAGAGTTACCAAATTGATGTTCGAGTGATTGTGGCGATGAATAAGCACCCACTTGAATGTTTAGAACAAGGTGTATTAAGAGAAGATTTGTATTATCGATTATCCTTCTTTTTATTAGAATTGCCACCTTTAAAAAAGCGCCAAGCTGATATCGCTCGGCTAATAAGGCATTTTTGTACATTAAACGCGAAAACAGAAGTTCAATTAGAAGACTCTGTCCAACAGTTTTTTGAAAAGTATACATGGCCAGGCAATATTCGTGAGTTAAAACATGTGATAGAATATGCGATAACGTTATGCTCTGATCGTATTATTATGCCACAACATTTGCCACTGCATTTACAAAAAAAATATGAGCAATTACTTTCTAGTAACACGAGATTTGCCAAAAGAATAGGGTTAAAGGAACAACTAGAAGAAGATGAGAGACATTATATTAAAGAGGCTTTGGAGCGTACAAAAGGGAATGTCAAAAAAGCGGCAGAGTTACTTGATATACCTCGACAAACATTGCAGTATAAAATAAAAAAATTCAAAGTGAAAGGGAAGAGAGATGGAGAGTAAAGGAGCTAGTAAAGCAGCCACATATGAATATATGGAACTAGAGCAGGTTGAAGCTGACCTCTATATTGACTATTACAATGAAAGAATACGTATCGACCATTATAAAGGCGCTTTTAAAAACCTCTTAAAGGAATTAGAGGTAAGACGTGAAAAGCAACCATTTACCAAATTAATTGTTTATACAAAACCAACGCAATGGCAACAATTGATAGCGGATGGATTTCAGTTAGAGTCGATTATGAAAGGTTATTTTAATGGTGTTGATAACTATGTCATGTGTCGCTATTATTCGAACGAAAGAAAAAAGCAAGGTAATTGGGTTGAAGAGGATCAATTAATCGACCAGGTTATGGCAAAAGAATCTAGTGCAATGAAGCGTTTACCGGATAGTTATGAAATGCGTAAAGTAAGGGAAAGTGATTTATATGAGCTTGCGACCTTTTATGGTACGGTTTTTAGCAGTTATCCAACACCCATTCATGAAGTCGACTATTTGACTAAATCGTTAAAAGGTGGAACGCTGTTTTTTATAGTAACATTTGAAGGTGAAATTGTAGCAGCAGCTTCTGCAGAGGTACAGAATGTTTTCCATAACGCAGAGATTACGGATTGTGCAACAAACCCGGATCATCGTCAATTTGGTCTTATTAGACATATCATTAAGGAATTAGAAAATGAGTTATATGAGAAACGAATTTATTGCACGTATTCCATTGCGAGGGCGAACTCTTTTGGCATGAATCGAGTCCTAAAGCAAATGGGCTATCACTATGAAGGAAGATTAACGAATAATTGCTTTATGGAAGGTTCGTATGAGAACTTAAATGTTTGGGTGAAATACAAAAAATAAGAAGTGCTTAATAATCGGCGTTTTTATAAAAAACTGCCCATTATTAGGCACTTTTTTTGCGTTCATTTTTGAGTGCAAGGACAGGAGCAAATTTGGGTTTGATTGATTTTGGGCTTCATAGCAGACCTAATTTTAGGATTGGGCACCTGCTGAACCAATTAATCATATTCTATAGAAAGCACAGAACGGGGAGAACGTTTAATCTTGGCACGTTCTTTGCATTTATATAAGTGATGACAAACAAGGAGGTCATGAAGCATGAAATCATTTGTTTATAAACCAAAAAGGGATTGGAAAGATATTGATTTGTGGAAAGATGTAACAGAAGAGCAATGGAATGATTGGTTATGGCAGTTAACACACACGATTCGTACGTTAGATGATTTGAAAAAGGTCATAAACTTAACGCCAGCTGAGGAGGCAGGGGTGAAAATTGCTACGAAAACTATACCATTAAATATTACCCCTTATTATGCATGGCTCATGAACCCAGATGATCCTCATTGCCCGGTGCGGATGCAGTCCGTTCCAATAGAATCTGAGCTTCATAAAACGAAATACGATATGGAAGACCCTTTAGAAGAGGATGAGGATTCTCCTGTACCTGGTTTAACTCATCGATATCCGGACCGTGTGTTATTTTTGGTGACAAATCAATGTTCGATGTATTGTCGCTATTGCACCAGAAGACGTTTTTCCGGACAAATTGGAATGGGTGTACCGAAAAAGCAGTTAGATGATGCGATTGCTTATATTCGAGCAACCCCTGAAGTTCGTGATGTTTTGATATCAGGTGGTGATGGGTTATTAATAAATGATAACATCCTTGAATATATATTAAAGAACTTACGTGAAATTGAGCATGTTGAAATCATCCGTATTGGTACAAGGGCACCTGTTGTATTCCCGCAACGTATTACAGATAATCTTTGTGAAATTTTAAAGAAATATCATCCAGTTTGGTTAAATACGCATTTTAATACGTCTTTAGAGATAACAGAAGAATCTAAGTTGGCCTGTGAAAAGTTAGTTAATGCAGGGGTGCCAGTGGGCAATCAAGCTGTTATTTTAGCAGGAATCAATGATAGTGTCCGTATTATGAAAAAGCTGATGCATGATTTAGTTAAAATGCGTGTGCGACCTTATTATATTTATCAATGTGATTTATCAGAAGGAATTGGACATTTTAGAGCACCTATTTCAAAAGGGCTAGAAATAATTGAAGGTTTGCGTGGTCATATCAGTGGCTATGCTGTGCCAAATTTTGTCGTTGATGCTCCAGGTGGTGGTGGGAAAATTACCCTTCAACCTAATTATCTAATATCACAAAGTCCAGATAAAGTCGTACTTCGAAACTTTGAAGGGGTTATCACCTCATATCCAGAGCCAGAACATTATGTCGCAGGAAGAGCTGATGCTTATTTTAATGAATTTTACCCTGCTGAGAAGGGACCAAAAGATTCAACGGGAGTATGGGAGCTATTATCTGACAAGAGAACGAGTATGATCCCTCAATCTTTAGAGCGTATGGGTCGGAGAGAGAAATATGATTCAAACCCCGCACATAGCTCGTTAAAGGATAAACGTGAATTACGTGAAAAGTTAAAAGAGAAAAAATATAAAGCAGAGCAACAAAAAACACAGAAGAAGGAGGGGACTCCTGATGATCAAGTGTAATTGGTGTGACCAGATTGCTGCGAAGGAAATAATGGACTCCGTTTTTTGGGAGCTTCCTAGTGGTCTGCGAGCGATTGAAATTAAAGCGACGCCAACTATTTGTTGCGAGGCGTGTTCGATGGTATATCAACAGGATGAAATCGTTGAGGAAATCGAAGACCAACTTATGCTCATAAAAAGCGATGAGCTTCCCACAAGTATCACTTATCGTGAATTAATGGAAATACCGAAATTATTAAAAAAGAATTATTTTCGCTTCTAGGTAGTACGTAACGAAGTAAGGAAATGATGACACAGGGGGTGTCCTTATGGCGAATTCATATCTCATTAAACCAGATTTTCAAAAAACGTATGCGGAAATTACGCATGGAAAAGGTGTATTTCTCTATGATGTAGATGGAAAAGCGTATTTAGATGCTTCGTCTGGTGCTGTAACAGCTTCGCTCGGTCATGGTGTGACTGCTATCAGAAAAGCGATACATGAACAATTAAAAAAAGTAAGTTTTGTCTATCGCTCTCAATTCACAACCGCAGCTGCCGAAAGGTTGGCAGCGACTATTAATGAGAAAATGCCAACTAACACGCCCTATTATTCTTTTTTTGTCAATAGTGGGTCTGAAGCAACTGAAACAGCAATGAAAATAGCGATTCAATATTGGCAAGACAGGAATCAGCCGACTAAGACGTTTATTTTATCTCGTTGGTTTAGTTATCATGGTATAACAATGGGGGCACTTTCGATGTCAGGTCATCTAAAAAGACGCGAGAGATTTTCCTCTTTGTTAGAAAAATACCCTCAAGTTGAAGCACCATACTGTTATCGATGTCCTTATCAATTAAGCTATCCTACCTGTCAATTAAAGTGTGCACAAGAATTAGAGACCGTTATTCAACGAGTAGGGGCGAAACAAATTGCAGCATTTATTGTAGAGCCTGTCGTGGGTGCAGCTGGTTGTGCCATCACACCACCTAGAGGTTATTATGAAAAAATTAAAGAGCTTTGTGAAAAATACGAGATTTTATTGATAGCTGATGAAGTCATGACAGGTGCGTATCGAACGGGTCCTTTCCTAGCCTTAGAACATTGGGGTGTAGAAGCTGATATCGTTACTTTAGGGAAAGGTCTCGCGGCAGGTTATGCAACGATTGCTGCTGCTGTTATCTCTGAAGAAATCTATCAAACAATAGGTCATCATTCGAAAATCATTATGAGTGGGCATACACACAGTGCCAATCCTTTAGCGTGTGCTACCGCCCTAGCAGTTTTGCAATATGGTCAAGAAGAAAATTTTTCGGAAAAAGTCAAAAGAAAAGGACACTATTTAAAACGACAGCTCCAACACTTAGCTGAAAGACATTCGTTTATTGGGGAAATAAGAGGGGTTGGCTTATTACTTGGTGTAGAGCTTGTGCAAGATCGAAAATCAAAGTCCATGTTCCCCCGTCATATCCTTCTATTAGAGAAATTAATTACGATTGCAGAAGAACATGGTTTACTGCTTTATCCAGGTAGCTGTGGTAATGGCTTGGAGGGGGATGGTTTCTTAATAGCACCACCGTTTACGATTACGTATGCAGAAATGCATGTGCTAACAGCCAAACTGCAAAGCACTTTTACAGAATTAGAAAGAGTTTTGAAAGAGGAGGGTATTTATGAATAAAGTATGTGAACTTGATGAGATTTTTCCTGTTCTTAAAAAAGCTCAAACGATTATGTATAGTGGTTTTGGAGGTATTGGCAATCCACCATTACTCGTGAAGGTCTTAGCAGACATTGACTTATCAGCCGTTACGTTAATTGGGAATGATGCTGCCTTTCCGACGATTGGAATAGGGCCTGTCATTGCTAATAAAAAGGTAAAAAAGTTAATTACATCACATATCGGTTCTAACCCTATAGCAGGCCAAAAGATGATTTCTGGTGAGCTTGAAATTGAGTTTTCACCTCAAGGAATATTAATGGAACGAATTAGGGCAGGCGGTAGTGGTATAGCCGCAGTGCTAAGCGATATTTGTTATGCCGAAGCTTTAAATCAACCAGTTGAAACAATGAGATGGCAAAATCAAGATTATTTCATTGAGCCAGCTCTAACTGCTGATGTCGCGATTATTTATGCTAAAAAAGCCGACCGTTTTGGGAATTTAATGTACGAGGCAACCGCACGAAATACGGCACCACTTATGGCAATGGCTGCCGAGCAGGTAATCGTTGAGGTAGAAGAGATGGTGGATGTCGGGGAGTTAAATCCTGAGCATATTATGACACCTGGTTTATTTGTTACACATCTTGTTCAAAGTCAAGGCATTGATTGGAGGTGGGCATGGGAGGCATGATCAAAGAGAACATGGCGAAAAGAGCGGAACAAGAAATTCAATCAGGGATGATTGTCAATTTAGGGATTGGCATTCCTTCTCTTGTTGCTAACTACATTCAACAAGATAAACATGTTTTTTTACATGCAGAGAATGGTCTATTAGGTATGGGCGTTCGCCCTAAGCAAGGGGAAGAGGATCCGATGATTTGTCATGCTGGTGGTCTTCCTGTCACTTTACGAAAAGGGGCTTCTTTTTTTGATAGTGCGACGGCTTTTGCGATGATTCGTTCTGGTAAAATCGACATGGCGATATTAGGAGGACTAGAAGTTAGTGCCCAAGGTGATTTAGCGAATTGGTTAGTTCCAGGAAAAAAAGTACCAGGGATAGGAGGGGCCATTGAACTTGCACAAAAAGCAAAACGTATTATTGTTTTAATGAGCCATACGAACAAATTCGGTCAACCTAAAATCGTTAAACAATGCACATACCCTCTCACCGCAGCTTCTTGTGTACAAATGATCATAACAGAACGTGCTGTTTTTACAATAAAAGATAAACAGCTTATTTTAAAAGAAATCTTTGCTCCATATACTTTAGAAGAAGTAACCGCTTCAACAGAAGCAAGCTTTCTAATGGATTCTAGCATTTATGGGGGGAGTTGAATGAATAAACAAATTGAAAAATTACTGGAAGTCCATCAGCAATCATTTGTTCAACATCTCTGTCAATTAGTTAATTATGAATCGACTTACCAAAATGAATGGCAAGCCCAACAATATATCAACATGTTATTAACGGAGTTAGAAATGGATATTGATTGGTTTGAACCAGATGTTAATGAGTTAATGAAACATGAGGCATTCGTTTCCACTAGAGATCAATTTGAGCGGAGTCCTAATGTGATTGGGGTATGGAAAGGGGAGGGAGGAGGTCGCTCGTTACTGTTAAATAGTCATATTGATGTAGTGCCAGGTGGTGACCTACGGCAATGGAAGACAGCTCCGTTCCAAGCTTACTTTGATGGCGAGCGGGTTTTCGGTCGTGGTACGACGGATATGAAGGGCGGGACAATTTCTTTATTATTAGCTCTTAAAGTCATAAAAGAGTTGAACGTCCGTTTGAAAGGAAACCTCATCTTCCAAAGTGTCGTGGATGAAGAATGTGGAGGTGCTGGAACATTAGCGGCAACTTTAAAAGGTTATCAAGCGGATGCCGCACTTATCCCAGAGCCAACCAAATTGAAGATTTTTCCTCTTCAACAAGGTTCCCTTTGGTTCCGAATTAAGGTAACAGGCAGGGCGGCACATGGTGGTACTCGATATGATGGTGTGTCAGCAATCGATAAAGCTTACGTAGTTATTGAGCAGCTCAAAATGTTAGAAAAGCGTCGTAATGAACAAATTCATCATCCTTTATATGAACATATTCCGATTCCCATTCCAATAAACATTGGGAAAATCTCTGGTGGAGACTGGCCATCGATGGTACCAGATCACGTAATCATCGAAGGAAGGTATGGCGTTTTTTTTGAAGAAACGATAGAAGAAGCGAAAGAAGTTTTTGAGCAAATCCTTCATCCGTCGATGTTCTTAGATCCGTGGTTTATTGAACATCCTTTGGCTGTTGAATGGTTTGGGGCTCAGTGGATGCCAGGTAGTATTAATATGGATCACCCCTTTCTCCATGTCATAAAAGATACAGTGATGAAGGTATCTGGTCAAAAAGCAAAAGTCGAAGCAGCCCCGTGGGCCACAGATGCTGGTGTTCTTTATCAAGTCGGTCATATTCCAACCGTCGTTTATGGTCCTGGTACGACAGAGCTAGCTCATTATCCGAATGAATCGATTGAAGTAAAAGCAATGGTTGAAGCGGCTAAAGTATTCGTGCATTTAATTTTACGTTGGTGTGAATTTGAAACTGATAGTTAAGTAGATGTTTCTTGCTAGAACCCTAGTTATCTCGTTATAATGATATAATGTGTAACTAGGATTGGAGCTGAAACAGTGAAATTAGTCTCATGGAACGTTAATGGTATTCGTGCATGTGTGAAAAAAGGATTTTTAGATTATTTTCATGAGGTAGACGCAGATATTTTTGCGATTCAGGAAACAAAATGTCAACGAGAGCAAATTGAATTAGCATTAAACGGGTATCAACAATATTGGAATGATGCAAAAAGAAAAGGCTATTCGGGTACAGCTGTGTTTACGAAGGAGACACCCTTATCCGTACAGTATGGCATTGGTGAAGAGTTAATCGACCTTGAAGGGCGTGTCATTACACTTGAATTTGAAAGCTTTTATTTTGTTACGTGTTACACGCCTAACTCGAAACGCGATTTATCAAGGCTTGACTATCGTCTACAATGGGAGGATTACTTCCTCGCATTTCTTAAAAAGCTAGAATTGTTGAAACCAGTTATCCTTGCAGGAGATTTGAATGTTGCTCATACAGAGCAAGATATAAAAAACTCAAAATCTAATATTGGGAACTCAGGTTTCACATTTGAAGAAAGAGAAAAAATGACACGGATGCTTAATAGCGGTTTTGTCGATAGCTTCCGTTCAATACATGCAAATGTAGCAGATAGATTCAGCTGGTGGTCATACATGAATAAAGTGAGGGAAAGGAATATTGGCTGGAGAATCGATTATTTTATCCTCTCATCCATTTTACAAGGTACAATAAAAACGGCCGATATTCATGACCATATCCTAGGAAGTGACCATTGCCCCGTTGTCCTTGAACTAGAAATATAAATAAAATCAAAGCAAGGAAAGAAAACTAACTCTTTCTTTGCTTTTTTCGATCACGTAAGTATTACTCCCGCATAAGCCTAAAGGACTAAACAAAAACTAGAACATGGCTAATCTAGGAATGTTCAAAAACGATTAAATAACAATGTACACTTTTGTATGGGCAAAAGCATGTCAGTTAATCGAGGGAAAAAGGTGAGTAACTACACGTAAAGAAAGTAACAATATAAGCCGAGTAAAAGCATTGCTATGTTGTAGGAAAAGCAAAGAAGTAACAACATAAGTGGGGTCAAAGGAGTAATATGTTGTAGGAAAGTGTTTGCTATCCTCATCCACCATTGACGACAAACTACGGCACTTCCTTTACAGTTTCACTCTTTACTATGGGCTCTTTATTCAATTTGATTTTGTTCTTTTTCATTTTAAAAGAATAGTGTTGAATTGTTTTTTTTTGAACTTAAGAATTTACGGTAACCCAGCGGACGAAAATATGCGGAGACTCCCGCGGGACGTAGTGGCAGAGCCGAAATCCACTAGCGAAGCTAGTTAGTTCGGCGCCACCCCGCAGGACGCGAAGCATAATTTCGGTAGCGACGATTAACGCTCCATGTTCTCACAAACTTTCATACAAAAAACTCAAAAATCAAGCAGGAGATTCACGGAAAATACCGTATTATTATAATAAATAACAGGGAAGGAGGCACAGGACTAAAGTAGTCTAAAGAATAACCTCTCCATACAAAACCAAAAGAATCTCCCTTCATACAAATGAGACCTACAAAACCTACCTCTTTCAATTTTGTCAACCATCTATCATTTGTTTTTTCCATCCATACTGTGATAAGGTAGCTTCAAAAAGAGTGATAACCTTGTCAAAATCCCAGACCTTCTTATTTTATACAAGCACTTTCATCTTTTTGATCATGACGATTCTAGTAATGACACAAGAAGAACTCTATATGGATAACCTACTATTTAAATTAACTTTATCCCTAGAAAATTCCTTCACAAATGAACTATTCGTTTTAATTACAGAACTAGGCTCTAAAACGTTTCTAATTGTAGGAACCATCGTATTGTCCATTGTCTTCCTTCTGCTAAAAAAGAGGCAGGATGCCTTGGTTTTGGGCTGTCTTATGATAGGAGGAAGTTGCCTTAATTTATTGTTAAAAGCTGTTTTTTCACGAGAACGACCAGAAGTGATCATGATGTATGATGGATTTGGTTATAGTTATCCAAGTAACCATTCCATGATGTCTTTTCTACTCTACGGGTTTCTCATTTATTTCATTGGGAAACATTTTCACAAAAATAGCGTGACAATTCTTATTCAAATCCTGATAGCTTTACTGATAGTCCTTATAGGTTTTAGTCGAATTTATTTAGGTGTTCATTATGCTTCCGATGTATGGGGAGGGTTTGCTTTAGCGGCAATGATGCTCATTATGGCAGATGTTGTGAGAGAACATTTTAATAGGAGGAACATACATTGACGGAATTTAAATATGATATTATTAAAAGCATTGGTACGATTTCTGAAAGTCCAAAAGGCTGGAAGAGAGAACTGAATTGGATTAGTTGGAATGGGCGAGACCCGAAATATGATATACGTGATTGGTCGCCTGACCATGTCAAAATGGGAAAGGGAATGACGTTTACGAAAGAGGAATTACTAGAATTAAAAAAGCTATTAACAAGTTCTGATTAACGTGATGTAACAAGATTGGTCAATATCGGCCAATCTTGTTTTTTTATAAGGTGGTTCATTAGAGCTATGTCTAAAAGAGTAAAAATTTCTAATAGTATATAATTATTAGTAGCTTAAGCTCATTTTGAACGTTTAATCAATGATTTGTATAAATTCAACAAATTTTATATTGGTTGTAAAGGATATGTATTTAAAAGAAACTACTTTAAGGAGGACTTTGGTTGATGACAAACCAATTATCAGAAATCTTCTTGCCGATCTCCTTCATTCAAGGTACGCTATAACGTATAGGTAATTCGTGAGAGATAGGGAGTGGGGAAGAGTGAAGGCGATTTTTTTTGATTTAGATGACACGTTATTATGGGATAAGAAAAGCATAGATACCGCATTTGCAAAAACAAGTCAAGATGTAGAGAATAAGTATCAAGTAAATGCTCAATTATTTGAAGAAACAGCTCGAAAAATAGCACGTTCCCTCTATGAAGAATATGAGACATATTCATTTACACAACTCATTGGTATCAACCCTTTTG
The DNA here is from genome assembly GCF_028610675.1 of Alkalihalobacillus pseudalcaliphilus. Classification (NCBI taxonomy): domain Bacteria; kingdom Bacillati; phylum Bacillota; class Bacilli; order Caryophanales; family Bacillaceae; genus Alkalihalobacillus; species Alkalihalobacillus pseudalcaliphilus. The sequence continues at coordinate 657,658 of NZ_JAQQWS010000001.1, read as the reverse complement.
AAGGACTTTGGGGTCACTTTGAAGAAGACCATCCAGAATTTCAAAAAATGAATGCTATGGTGAAAAATTATCACTTCGATACGTGGGAAAAATCACTAAAGCAGGTTGGGATTGTGGATAAATCTTATGCAAAAGAGCTTGCAATAAAGTTTCGAACATACCGGATGGAGTCCCCTTTTTTATATGAAGAAAGTTTAGAAGTGCTTGAAAGATTACAAAAGGATTATCGCCTGTTATTATTAACAAATGGGTCACCACAATTGCAAAATACAAAGCTGTCAATTACGCCTGAACTCAAACCTTATTTTGAAAAAATTATTATATCAGGTGATTTTGGAAAAGGAAAACCAGAGCCAGCTATTTTTCAATATGCTTTAGATGAAATGAATCTAGAAAAAGACGAAGTAATGATGGTTGGCGACAATTTAATGACAGACATTTTAGGTGCTAATCGAGTCGGAATTCGGTCAGTATGGTTAAATCGCGAAAAAAAGGAAATGAATGAAGTAAAACCCAATGATGAAATTAGTGATTTACATGATTTATTTCCGTTGTTAGAAACATTAAAAAAAAGAACGTAATGTAGTCTTTTGGAGGTATAGATGGAAGAAAGAATAGAAAAAGCCTTATTAATTGGGGCAGAGTTAGCGAAACAAGAACATATAAATGTTTCACTTGAGGAACTTGAGCAACTTGCTCTTGCTTGCGATGTAGAGGTCGTAGCTACATTAACACAACGTCTTGATAAAGTGAATCCATCTACATATGTAGGGGCGGGTAAGTTACAAGAAGCGAAAGTGTTACTGGAACAATTTGAAGCGAATGTCGTTATTTTTGATGATGAATTATCACCATCTCAAATTCGAAATATCGAAGCAATTCTTGAATGCAAGGTGATTGATCGAACCATTTTGATTTTAGATATTTTTTCAAAAAGAGCCAAAACGAAGGAAGCGAGGCTACAAGTAGAACTTGCCCAAATGCAATATATGCTACCACGATTAGTTGGATTAAGGCAATCTTTAGGACGACAAGTTGGTGGAGTCGGTACGACAAACCGTGGTGCTGGTGAGACTAAGCTTGAGCTTGATCGAAGAAAAATCGAAGAGAAAATGGTCATTTTGAAAAAGGAGTTAAGTAGGTTAGTTAAACAACGGCAAATACAACGTGAGCGTCGCAAAAAGGACGGCATTCCGGTTGTCGCTTTAGTAGGTTATACAAATGCGGGGAAATCAACGTTACTTAATGCTTTGTTGGATATGGATGTAAACCTCGGAGAGAAGAAATTAGTGTTAGAGAAAAATATGCTTTTTGCTACATTGGAAACAGCTGTTCGTAAAGTGACATTAGAGAAAAAACGTTCATTTTTACTCACAGATACAGTTGGTTTCGTTCATAAATTGCCTCATCATTTAGTCCAAGCATTTCGCTCTACACTAGAAGAAGTCAAAGAAGCTGATTTATTAATACACGTCGTAGATTATTCTAATAGTGCACATGAGCAGCATATTAAAGTTACTAATGACACATTAAAAGAAATTGGTGTTGAACAAGTTCCGATGGTATATGTATTTAATAAAAGCGACCTTGTTGAAAAGCATTTCCAATGGAAGGACAAGGGAGTTATCTATGTGTCAGCGAAAGAAGGCACGGGTTTTCTTGAATTACAAGAGCAATTAGAGCAGCATCTTTTTTATGATGATGTGGAGGCGGAATTCCTATTTCCTTATTCAGCTGGGGAGCTGGTCGCATACTTCCAACAGCATGCCGATGTTCTTGAGGTGAAACATGATGAGTTAGGGACATATATGAAAGTTCTTTGTCGTCAAAAGGATTTTAAGAAGTATAAACAGTTTGTTAAAGAAAACGAATAAATAAGGAGGGGCTTGCTTATCTGGCAGGCTCTTTATTTTGATTAGCTTTAAAAGGATTTCCATAAACTTTGTGAAGCTGATTTCGGATATTCTTTTCTCTAATGGTGACACTATTGCCAATAACATTGGAGAGAGGGTTTGTAATGAGACTGGGTACATTGGTAAAGGTTCTTGATGAAAAGCTGGATATGTCTAATGCTCAAAACACAGTTATTTCAGGTATTCATTTTCATTCACAAAAAGTTGAACCAGGCTTTGTTTTTGTTGCTATAAGGGGGTTTAGTGAAGATGGCAATCAATATGTTCAAGAAGCTATTGCCAGTGGAGCTGTTGCAATTATTGGAGAGGACAAACTTGAGCATATTAACGGAATTCCTTACATATCAGTTCCAGATAGCCGATTAGCTTTATCAAGACTGTCAGCTGCTTTTTATCAATTTCCGGCAAGGAAGCATAAAGTAATTGGTATTACTGGAACAAATGGCAAAACTACGACAGCTTTTATGCTCCATCACCTTCTTACTTATGCCAAAAAGACCGTGACATTAGTGAGTTCTGTCTACCATATTATCAATGGCGAACAGAGACAATCTACGGCCACAACCCCGGATGCTAGAACGATTCAAAAGATATTAGCTGAAAGTCAAGATGAATTCGTCATTATTGAGGTTTCTTCCCATGGTTTAGATCAAAAGCGAGTGGAGGATGTTGTATTTGATTTGGCAATCTTTACTAACTTAAGCCACGACCACCTTAATTATCATCAAAATATGGAAGAGTATTTTTTGAGTAAAAGGCATCTTTTTCAACTGCTAAAGGAAAATGGACAAGCGATTATTGCAACGTATAGTCAAAACTTTGGTGAGCGGATGGCTAACGAAGTAAGAAAGCAAGGCGTTATGGTTACAACGATCGGTGCAAATTCGAGCAATGATGTTTATTCAACCTATTCGACTGAGTTTTCCACTCTATTTGAATTGAACAAAAAAGAAAACCCAAATGATTCGCTTATGTTGAAGCTCCCTATTAAGGGCGTTTATCAAAGTAGAAATGCTCTTATTGCTTATATAACTGCCGAAAAATGTGGGCTTGAAGCTCCGATTATTCAAGCGGCTTTCTCAAGCTTTCAAGGCGTACCTGGTAGGTTTCAAATGACTCATTTAAAAAATGGAGCGCATGTAGTCATTGATTATGCTCATTCACCAGACGCCATTCAAGCATGCTTACAAACCGTTGCGAGTTATCAACCTCATTCAATTTATCATATTTTTGGTTTTAGAGGTGATAGTGATGCTTCTAAAAGAAAAGTGATGGTAGACAACTCAATTACGTATAGTGATTACACCATTTTGACGTTAGATGATTTAAACGGTGTCAGTATGACGGAAATGGAGTCAGTGTTAAGGTATTATCAGAAAGTCGCAAATGTGCAAGTTCGAATCATATTAGATCGAACAATGGCTATCGAAACAGTGTTTAACCAATTGCAAAAGGATGATTGGCTCGTGATAACTGGTAAAGGACATGAGACGTATAAACAAAAGTTCGAAAGACCCGTAACGGATGATCAAGGGATGATTAATCATTTGATTGATTATTCAAAATAATTAGATAACAAAAGAAAACTGTAGAAATAGCTTGGATAAGTAAGTTTTTTGGATGAAATCGGATTTTTACTTTTGTCACATAATCAATTAAAATACAAATAACCGAAAAAGAAAGGAGAGAACGTATCAAATCCTCTTGATGGGATGTGATTCCAATGACGTAGGTGAGCGAAGTGTACAATGAAAGGGTGTACACGGGAAACTTATTATAAAATTTAAAAGCATGATCGTTTTTGTCTAGGTAAAGCAAGGCTTTTGTGCAATTAGAAGGGAAATGTATTTGAATGTATGAAAAAAAGAAAGAATAAATGACCCCAAAACCAACAAAGGTAATGGGGTTATTTTTTTATGTTTTAATTATTGGTTGCATTGTTATCAATCGACTTTTTTCTATTCATCATAACGTATTTATTTATTATTTTTATGAATTTCTTTACTAATAATAGCAGCAAGTTCATCATTTCCATATAAAGAAAGCATGTTGAGTACGGTTTCGTCTTCGATATGACCGGCTTCTTCTTTTGTGACTGTTAACTTTTGTGTGTCGGTTAATAAGGGGTTATCTCGTTGGGTTGGGTAAGCTTGTGCATAAATTTCAAAGGGATCGAGGTTATGATTAATACACCATTGGCTGAAGACTAGCACCATCATTTTTTCATCTTGCTGATATTGCTTTATAATTTGTTGTTCGATTTCTTTATTCATACATATCTTCTCCTTTATTTAAGGGTGATCATTTGTGTCATTGCTCCCTTTTTGTTCGTGCAAACGAGCATATTGCTTTTTCAAGGTGAGTTAAACTTTTAGTTTTAGTTTTTGGACCTTATTTGACCTTTCAGATGAATAAATTCATCTAAGTTTCATTCAATTTTCAAAACTGCGGTTGCGTGAAGTAGCCAAGTAAACCTGTTATCTGTTGATTATCTCATTGATGATTTGTGGACACAATAGAAATGTATAAGCAGATGATTAGACGAATGTTAGGAGATGAATTACTCTTAGTAGTGAGTTTATTGAATTATGTACTGTAAAAAAGGAGTGACATGAGATGTCTTCACATAAATCATTAAAGGATATTCGTTTGTCTATATTGGACTTAGTACCAATTTCGGAAGGGAAATCTGTTTCTCAAGCATTTGAGGCGACAGTCCAACTAGCTAAAAAGGCCGAGGAATTAGGTTTTCACAGGTTCTGGGTTGCTGAACATCACAATATGCCTGGTATTGGAAGCTCGGCAACTTCGGTTGTAATCGGACATATTGCTAACCATACATCGAAAATTCGTGTCGGTGCAGGTGGAATTATGTTACCAAATCATTCCACACTTATGATTGCTGAACAATTTGGTACGCTAGAAGCAATGTATCCTAATCGGATTGATCTAGGACTAGGCAGAGCTCCTGGGAGTGACCAGGCTACGATGCGTGCAGTGAGAAGAGGGCTTGGTACAACAGGTGATGAGTTTCCAGAGCAAGTAGAAGAGCTACGTCAATATTTTGAACCAGAGCGAGCTCCGTTTCCTCCTCTTGTCCGTGCTTATCCAGGGGAAAATCAAAATGTACCGATTTGGTTATTAGGATCAAGTGGATTTAGTGCAAAGTTAGCAGCAGAACTAGGTTTACCATTCGCTTTTGCTAGTCATTTTTCACCTGATTTTACACTGCCCGCTTTAGACATTTATCGAAGTCAGTTTCAACCATCAGAAATTTTAGATGAACCATATGTAATGGTGGGTAAAAATGTCATTGCTGCCAATAGTTTAGAAGAGGCTACTTATTTAGCTACTTCTCAAGATCAGCAATTTTTAAGTTTAATTCGAGGTAGACCAGGAAGATTACAGCCACCTACTAATGAAGAAATGAGATACCATACGATACATGAGCAGGCGGCGCTTGAAAAAAGAGGGGATTCAACCATAATCGGTGATCCATCTTCTGTAAAAGAAGAATTAGAGCTCTTTTTAGCGGAGACAGATGCTGATGAAATTATTATAAACTCAACCATCTATGATGAGGAAGCAAGAAAAAAATCATTAGAAATTATTTCGGAAGCAGCAAGATGAGGTTAAGTATCCTCGATCAAGTTCCATTATCAGAAGGATCTAGCTATCAAGAAGCTTACGAACAAGCAAAGGATTTGGCCGTTTTAGCGGAAAAGCTTGGTTATCATCGATATTGGATTGCGGAGCATCATCATTTATCGGGGCTTGTTTGTCCAAGCCCTGAGGTGTTGCTCACCTATATTGGCACTCAAACCAGACGAATTCGCCTCGGTTCAGGTGCAACGCTTTTGCCTCACTACAAACCTTATAAAGTCGCTGAGACCTTTCATATGCTGGCGACGTTATTTCCTGGACGAATTGATTTAGGAGTTGCTAGATCTCCTGGCGGTTCAGCAGAAGTGACAAATGCATTAAATGATCATTTTCTGCAGAAGGTTTTTAAATACGCTGAACTTATCGATGAATTAAAGAGCTTCATAAAAAATCCAAAACAGAATCCCAAAACATTGGCCATTCCTATACCAGAAACGAAACCTGAAATTTGGATTTTAGGGTCAAGTCATAAAAGTGCTCTATTAGCTATAGAGAAAGATCTTCCATATACATATGGGCATTTTCAACCTATTAACGATGCAATGGAACCACTCGAGCTTTACAATGAACAGACAAAAAGTGAAGACAGAAGGAAAAAGATTGTAGCCTTACCTGTCATTTGCGGAGAAACGGAGGAAGAAGCACATGAACTTGCTTTAAGTGAAAGCTACCGTCATTTACTTATTGAAACAGGTAGTGAAGAAATGCCATATATACCTTCAACCAAAAGCGTCAAGCAGAAAGTAAAGGAACGACCTGAACTTTATGAGCAGCTGTTATCTATACGTAAGCGAATGTTAGTGGGCTCACCAGAAAGAATAAAAACAATTTTACTACATATATCTAACCAATATGATATCGATGAATGTATGCTACTCACAAACATTCACGCATTCAACAAAAAGAAACAATCATTTGAGCTAATAATGGCAGCATTCGACAAGTGAACAAGTACAAATCACTAATTTCAAGTAGGCTTCACATATAAAATCCACATGGAGGAACCAATACTACTCCGTCAGCAAAAGAGAAAAAAGTATTAGCTTACCTTATATTTTTTCTATGACTGATAACGTTTAGATTTTGTCCTCTTATTGGTGGCTCTTCATTCAATTTGTTATTGTTGTATTTATTCTCATATAAAAAAAGATTGACCTTATCGTTTTTAAGGATTATAATGCCAATAAGATTAGTCAGAATATAATTGAATAGTAAAACTCTTATGTTGAGTGGTGGAGGGACTGGCCTGATGAAACCCAGCAACCGTTTTCGTTTAGAAAATTGGTGCTAATTCCTGCGAATCTAGAAGTAGATTCGAGAGATAAGAGAGGACTATATAAAAAACCTCTCATTGCAGAGGTTTTTTCTTTTGATTGTAGATTCCGAATTTTTAAATTAGGGATTACTACATAGATAAAAATAAAGAGGGGGAGAAAAACATGAAGAAGAAACTGATCGGAATAATCGCCGTCATTTTCATGATTATTTTAGTAGGGTGTCAGTCCAATGAAGGAACAGAAGGAGAAGAACAGCCAGAAACAACTGGTGCCGTTCAACAATTAGAAGGGGTACCAGAGGTGTTTACATCAGGGAAAGCTCCAAAAATTAAAGTAGTTAGAAAAATAGGTGGAGACGACCACACAGCTCAATTTTTAGCTGGAGCCAAGGAAGAAGCGGAGGCACTAGGGTTTGAAGTTGATATCTTCACTGCCAATGGTGATTCAGCGAGATTTCATGATGCACTAACGCAAGATGTTGATAAATATGATGGCTTTATTATTTCTCATGGAGATGATGAAGCAACGGTACAAACGGTCAAAGAATTACGTGAGACAGGCAAGTTGGTTGTAGCGTTTGATTCTGTGCCAGAGTTACAAGAAATCGAAGGAGTAACTTTAACCTCTCAAGATGATGAGCAGTTGGCCGATTTATCGTTAAATCAATTAGTTGAAGATTTTAACGGTGAGGCAAATATTGTTTATTTATGGGTAGATGGATTCCCACCTATGGTTCGTCGAAATGCCGTTTATCAAAATTATTTATCCGAACATTCTGGAATTAATGAGTTAGAGCGATTTGGTCTAGCAACAGACGATACTTCTGTACAAACCCAAAATGCAGTAGCAGCGATGTTAAATAAGTATCCAGAAGGAGAAATCGATGCTATTTTTGCAACGTGGGATGCTTTTGCGATTGGGGCTGCCCAAGCAGTAAGGGAAGCGGGACGAGATGAAATTAGCATTTATGGTATTGATGTATCGAATGCTGATTTACAAGAAATACAAAATGAAGAAAGCTCTTGGCAATATACAGCAGCTGTTGACCCAAAACTAATTGGTGCTGTTAATGTAAGAATATTGGCTAAACAATTAGCGGAAGAAGAAACGCCATCGACATATAATCTAGAAGCATTTCTTATATCTCAAGAGGAATTACGACAAGCTTCAGAGCCGGTTAATATGATCAACCTTACAGAAGTCATTGATGGATGGGGACAATCAGATGCATTTGAAGAAGATTGGATGAAAACCTTAAAAGAATATCATTCAAAAGATTAAAATGGATAGAGTAGCACTCTTTCTGATTTAAGAGTGCTACATGTCATCACTATAATTAAATGAGAAGGTGAAATAGATGAGTCAGCATGTACTAGAACTTAGAAAAATATCCATGACCTTCCCGGGTGTTAAAGCCCTAGACGAGGTCGATTTTCATTTGAAGTCCGGTCAGGTGCATGCTTTAATAGGAGCAAATGGAGCAGGGAAATCAACGTTAATGAAAGCATTAGCAGGAGCAATTAATCATTATAGTGGCACCATTGTTCTAGATGGAGAGCATGTTGAGATTCAGTCACCGAAACAGGCCCAGCAATTAGGAATACAAATGGTGTACCAAGAAGTAGATACAGCACTTATTTCTTATTTAACTGTTGCAGAAAATGTCATGATGCCAAAGATTATTCATCAAATGAAAAAGAAACATTGGATGTCTTGGCGTAAACTGCATCAACAAACAAAAGATATTTTGCACAGTATTGGATTACATATTTCTACTAAGGCTTTAGTTAGCGATTTGTCTTTAGCTGAAAAACAAATGATTTTAATCGCAAGAGCACTAGCAACGGAATGTCGTTTTTTATTATTAGATGAACCGACAGCTCCATTAAGTCAAACCGAAACGCAACAACTATTTAGAGTTATTAAAGAATTGAAACAACGTGACGTTGGGATCGTTTTTATCTCTCATCGCTTACCAGAAGTTTTTGAGATATGTGATCATATTACGGTGATGAGGAATGCTAAGCATGTCTATTCAACAATGACAACTCAAACGGACGAACAGGAAATCGTTTGGTATATGCTAGGTAAAAGATTAGAAGAACAGTTTCCTAGATACAAGAACGAAAATCAAAAGCTTGGTATGGAAGTGATTGGCCTATCTGACCGAAAATTCTTGAAGGATATTCATCTAACGATTAACCAAGGTGAAATTGTCGGTATTGCTGGTTTAGTGGGGGCAGGCAAAACGGAGCTGTGTAAGGCTTTGTTTGGTGAGAGTAAGAATATTGGGCAAGTGAAGCTGGCTGATCAAGAGCTGAAGATTCAATGTTCTGCTGATGCCGTCAAAGCTAAACTGGCCCTTATTCCAGAAGAAAGACGTAAAGAAGGCTTACTAATTCAAGAGTCAGTTGTACATAACTTAACGTTGCCACATTTGGGAGCTTGGACAAATCGATTATCATTTTTGAAGCCGAAACAGGAACTGATAGCTGCTCGTGAAATGATTCAAAGTTTAGGTATTAAAACACCGCATGCGTTTACAAAGGCTGAGCATTTATCTGGTGGTAATCAGCAGAAGATTGTCATAGGAAAATGGCTACTAGCTGATTGTGATGTTTATATTTTTGATGAGCCGACAAAAGGTGTCGATGTTGGAGCGAAAAAAGATATTTTTGATTTAATCATTAATTTAGCTAAAAAAGGAAAAATGATTTTGTATGTATCGGCTGAATTACATGAGGTTTTAGGGATATCGGAAAGAGTATATGTTATGTACGATGGGCGAATCGTTAAAGAATTAAAGACAGACGAAACTTCAGAAAATGAAGTGTTGTTTTATTCAGCAGGAGGGAATCAGGATGAATACGAGCCAGCAACCAGTGAAATCTAAAGAGAAAATTCCTCAATCTTCTACTGGACTATTTCAATTTTTATATAAGTATGGAACGATTGTGACAGTTGTCTTATTAGTTATTATTTTTACCATATTGGAGCCTAGATTCATTCAAACAGATAATCTAATCAATATTTTACGTTCTATTTCAATCGTGACAATTATCGCGATTGGGGTTACCATTTCCTTGACAGTAAATGGTTTTGATTTATCAGTAGGCTCAACTGCATCTTTAGCTAATGCTGTCGTGATGGCTATGTTTGTTTGGTTTTCACAGGATACGGTCATCGCCCTAATTTCTGCCTTGTTGGCAGCATTACTCGTTGGGTTCTTTAATGCTTTTATGATTGTCAAGTTAAAAGTACCGGATATGTTATTAACACTTGCAACGATGTTTATTATTCAAGGTGTTGCTCTTACTTTTACAAGAGGAGCCACGATTTCTCCGAATATGGTTATGCCAGATGGAACCTTTGCAGAAGGACAAATACCGCCATTCTTTTCTAAATTAGGACAAGTACCATGGATTATTATTTTAATGATTGTGATTGTTGTAGCTGTACATATCTTTCTCAATCATACAAAACATGGGCGTTATATGTATATGATTGGGGGAAATGAAGAAGCGGCACGTTTATCTGGGATTGCTGTTAACAAGTATAAGTGGCTTGCTTACTCACTATCATCCACGTTTGCGGCAATAGGTGGAATTATTTTAGCTTCTAGGGTAATGAGAGCCGAAATTAGTGCCGGTGCACCTTATTTAATGGAAGCAGTTGCGGCAACATTTATCGGCTTTGCCGTTTTAGGTAAAGGAAAACCTAATGCTTTTGGAACTTTTGTTGGCGCTGTCTTGATCGGTTTGTTGGCGAACGGCCTCGTGATGCTATCGGTCCCTTATTACGCAATGGATATTGTTAAAGGAACGGTTTTAGCTTTTGCACTTGCTGTCACGTACTATAAACAAAAACATTAGTCACTGTTTTGCTTTTTTCTAAAAGATGATAAAGTTATAGGGACAGTAAAGTGGAGGGATATGATGAGCAAAGCACAATGGGAAGCAGAACTAGAAGAACTGAAGGCTGAATATTTAAGAATTCAATTTGATTTAGAGAAAGTAGAATCTGTTGGTAGGGATATTGGCCCATTAGAACAGAAATTAATACGTGTGGAAACAGAGATTCAAGAGCTTAACGATAAGTTACGAGGTTAAATAAAGGGGATTGGCTAAAGATTGCCTGTCTAGTTAAGAAGCTACTGGCATATTGGCGTATGTCAGTAGCTTCTATTAGTTAAGAGCTAATTCTAAAACATTTAGATTACCGGTAGTGCCAACGACAGCTGAAATTAATTAAGGAAACGTATAAATAGTCTTAGCTGCTCTTATTCACTCTCATCTCTTCTGGAATCTTTCTTTCAGCTTTTGGAACTTCTTTTGTTTTGTAAATAACATCTTCTGTGGAAAATATTTTTATGATTAGTTGCCCGCCATAAACTTTTGCTTGAATTAAGATCGGTTGGTTAAGTTTATTTTCAAAACGAAAATCAGGCCCGTACCAACTCACGGTAGCATCTCGGCCAGGAGGTACATAAGAGACCCGGCGACTATGGATGTATCGTTCAACAATTTTTAAATTTGCATGATCAACTGCATTAAATAAGGTTGATGATACTTGGCAAATCCCTCCACCTATACCTTCGCTTAACTCACCTCTAACGATAACAGGCGCTTTTTTATAACCATTTTGAACCGTTCTTTCGCCAACCGTTTCATTAAAGGAAAATGACTCATGTGGAAAGATGACGTGATTATGAATGGCTGAAGTTGCTAGCTTGATATTATGGCTTCTTTCTTTATTGTGGGGGTTGAAATAGGTAATATAATGTCCAATCATCTTATTTCGTAGCCGGTTCATTAATTCTGTGTTTACCTTTGCATAAACAGGGATTAGTGGAACGGTTATTTGATCTGTACCGGTTTGTAACAAACTTTCTATAATATCTTCTTTTAATTGCGTACGATTTATAGTCTGGCCATTTTTATCTCCAACAATTTCACCAAACTCACCTATAAACGCATTAGTTGCAGGCGTATAGACGGTCTTAATAAGTTCTTCGGTCAGAGTATGTAGAGATTCATAATTAATATGCCCGTTTTCTAACAGTGGATGAAACAGTTCTGCTTTAGCTTGAGTATAGATGATCTCATCCTCATACATAAATTCAATTTTAGCATCTATCTCGTTAATCGGATTAATCCAAACTAAAGTTAAAAAACAAAATAACCAAGCCATTTTTTTCACCTCCCTGTTAGGATGAACTAAAGATAGGATTTCATGAAAAAATGTTGTGATAAAGGAAAAATGCTCGTTGACCGAGAATATACAAGGGATGATATTTTTTATAAGGATGTGAAGGCAATGCCATTAATTGATATGTCACTAGATCGTTTGAAATTATACGAAGGAATAAACCCAAAACCAGCTGATTTTGAACGCTTTTGGGAGTCCTCGTTAGAGGAGCTTTCACTAGTCCCACTTCAATATGAACTAATTGAGAGCGACTTCCAAACGGAATTTGCCAAATGTTATCATATGTATTTCACTGGCATAGATGATGCGAGGATCCATGTGAAAATGGTTGTTCCGAAGTCAGCGATCAAAAAACAAGCAGCGATATTAAAGTTCCATGGCTATAAAGGGAATTCTGGAGATTGGACATCCATCTTATCATTGGCTTCATTAGGGCATTGTGTATTTGCGATGGATGTCCGTGGGCAAGGGGGATATTCTGAAGATGTTGGAGGTGTTATTGGAAATACGGTTCAAGGGCATATTATTCGAGGCTTAGATAATGAAAATCCGAACAAACTCTTTTATCGTTCTGTATTTCTTGATACCGTTCAATTAGCGAAAATCGTTCAATCGTTTGACTTTATTGATGAAAATCGCATAGGTGTAACCGGTTGGTCGCAAGGTGGAGGGTTGGCTTTGGCTTGTGCAGCTTTATTTCCACAGATTAAAAAGGTTGCGACCGTTTATCCTTTTTTAAGCGATTATCAACGTGTTTGGGAAATGGATTTAGCACAAGGTGCTTATGAAGAGTTACGCACGTATTTCCGTTTATTTGACCCAGAACATCAAAGAAAAGATAAGGTATTTGAGAAGCTTGGTTATATTGATATTCAGCACTTAACATCCAGAATAAACGCAGAGGTCCATATTGGGATTGGATTAATGGATACGATTTGTCCACCGTCCACACAATTTGCCGCTTTTAATAAGATAAACGCTAAGCGTATCTTTCATATATACCCAGATTTTGGGCACGAAGGTTTACCTGGCCATTTTGATAAAATCCATCAATTTTTTGAGGACTTATAATGGAAATACCATTTCAATGCACCAGGAACACATAAAATAATTACTAGAATTCGAGTTAGTTGAAAGGCACTTACTAAGGCTGGATCAGCACCAACTTGTGAGGCTGTCAGAACCATTTCAATTAGTCCTCCCGGTGCGAGGCTCAGTAAAGAAGTCTTTATATCTACCCCTGTTAACAAACTAAAAAAATAAGCTAAAACAAATGATGTAGCGATAAGTAATAAGGTAATGATGAAATAAATAAAGCCGTACTTTCCACCTGCCTTTAAGTCAGGGATGTGAATACTTTTACCAAGGCTAATTCCAATAAAGACTTGAGCAATTAATAAGATAACATCAGGTATGGTTGGTAATGGGAGCATAAATAAATGAATAAGTATCGTGATGACCATCGAACCAACAACGATGCCAGCAGGAATAATGTTCCGTAATAAATAACCACCTATAATAGGGATTAGATATAAAGTGTATGTCCAATCTAAAGACAACGATTCGAGCGAGCCTATCGTTGGACTCGAGGCTAGTGTATCTGCTGGACTAAAAATCGTAATAATAAGTGGAGGGACGATAAATAGGACCGATACGAGACGTACCGTTTGGAAAATCACGACGTAAGCTGATTTCGCATGTAATGCTTCACTAGCTACAGCCATTTCTGTTAACCCACCAGGAATGGAACTGAATACACTCGTTACTTGATCGATTGGAATCCACTTTGTTACGAGAGTGCTCATTATAATGCTAACTAGAATTAATATCGAGGTCGCGATAATATAAGGAATTATGAATGGTGTCACGATTGTAAATGTTGAAATCGTAAAGTATAGACCGAAATAAGCTCCTAATGTAACTAAGCCGATGTCTTTATATGTAGGTTGAAATACGATTTTTCTTTTGGTAAAGGCTTGAAATATCGTGATTGCACTTAGGCTACCTAATACCCATGGCAAGGGAAGTTGAAAAAGGGCAAAGATATAACCACCAATAAAGCCGACGATTAGTGCTTCTAACGAAAATCTCTGTAATATATGCAAGAATAAGACTCCTTTTGTATAAAAGTTGACTAAAGCTCAAGTGCTCATCTTTGAAGATCGCTGCGGGAATGGGGGGCACGCTTTCCCCAGGCGGGCAGGCTTCCTGGATCGTACACTTCTTATACAAAATGAATAAGAAATAATGAAAGCTAACAAACCAAGGAGCAAAATTATATTGAATTAAGTGCCACCAGTCAAAGGCAAACACCATTTTTATATTTGTTGGTGATGGAATGCTTTGGTAGAGCGTTTTGTGGTATTGTTCAGGTTTACTTTCCTTAAAGAAATGGTGAACAGTGGCTAGAAAAAGTTGTAATGTGCCAAATCATTTTAAATGTTATTGAAATTAGTCATACGTTTTGGATATTAGAGGATAAAGCCGCTTCAATGATTGTGTTATTTTTATACAGTCTTTTTATTTCGTCACCCTAATTATAGTCTAATTAAAGAAGAGGTGGTAGAGTTATTATTGTAGATTACATATTGATTAATACCAGCTCCTAATTTTTGGTTTGAAACCATGACACTTATCATGGTTTTTCACATGATACCTATGACTTCCTCATACGTCCTCAATTCTATATAGTAAAGAAAAGAACGTAATAAAGGGGTTTTGAGGTAATGATGGATAAAGAAAAACAGCGTGCGTTACGAAAGCAGGTATCACCCTTTGAATCTGCTAGCTTACGTGCAAGTGTGGTACAATTAATTAATACATTTATACCTTTTATTGGACTTTGGGTATTAGCTTATTTCAGTTTATCCGTATCCTTTTACTTAAGCTTAGTATTTTCTGTTATTGCTGGAGGTTTCCTCGTCAGAATTTTTATCATTTTCCATGATTGTTGTCATTACTCATTCTTTAAGAATCGTCGAGCGAATAAGATTCTTGGGACTATTTCAGGAATCTTAACATTATTTCCTTATAGTAAATGGCAACATGATCATTCCGTACATCATGCATCAAGTGGAAATTTGGATAAGCGTGGAGTCGGTGATATTTGGATGATGACCTTAAAAGAATATCAAGAAGCGTCAACGTGGACAAAAATTCAATATCGTCTTTACCGTAATCCGATTGTCATGTTCTTAATCGGACCGATTTATGTATTTGTAATTGATAATCGTTTTAACCGACGTAAAGCAAGAAAGCAAGAACGACTTAATACGTATCTTTGTAATTTAATGATTGTATTATTATTTGGAGGCTTAGCTTACCTTATTGGATGGCAAGCACTATTAATGGTTCATGGTCCACTCTTTTTTGTTGCTGGAGTTGCTGGTGTGTGGTTATTTTATGTACAGCACACATTTGAGGATTCTTATTTTGAACAAAATGATGAATGGGAGTATGTGAGAGCTTCTGTTGAAGGTAGTTCGTATTATCAGTTACCGAAATTATTACAATGGATCACAGGAAATATCGGATATCACCATGTCCATCACTTAAGCCCAAGAGTACCTAACTATAAGCTTGAAAATGTTCATGAAACGGTTCAGCCATTACAGCATGTACCTACGATTACACTAAAAACAAGCCTAGAATCATTAAAATACCATTTGTGGGATGAGCAACAGAAGAAGTTCGTTGGTTTTCACGCTGCCAAAATAAACTAATAGAGGTTTTAACATGGAAGAAAAAACAGGATGGCAACGAATTAAAAAATGGTTGATGTTTGAAAGGAAAAACGGGATCGCTCCATATATTTGGACGGTCCTTTGCATTTTACCTTTTTATTTTATCTTTCAGACGGATACAATTGTTTCAATTATTGGGATTGCCCTTACTTTATTATTTTTTATCTTTTACCGGATTGCTTACGTGACTGCAAAAAGAACATCTGTCTATGTATGGACACTCATCTTAATTACGATCTCAAACGTAGCTACCTATGTATTTAGTTATGTTTATTTTTCGTTTTTTATCGCTTATTTAATAGGAAATGTTAGAAATCGAATTGCGTTTTTTGTTCTCTATTTTATTCATTTAATTTCTATAGCTGTTGCGATTAATTATATGATAGTTATTCAAGAGCCATTTTTTATCACTCAGCTTCCGTTCGTTTTGATTGTTTGTTTAAGTATCATTTTATTACCATTTAATATATTTAATCGAAATGAGCGTGATGAGTTAGAAGGAAAATTAGAAGACGCTAATAAAATTATCGAGGATTTAATTAAAGTAGAAGAGCGTGAACGAATTGCTCGTGATTTACACGATACATTAGGTCAAAGACTTTCCATGATTGGACTTAAAGCGGAGCTAGCCAAGAAATTAATTGATAAAGATACCCATGCAGCCAAGGCAGAACTACAAGACGTCCAACAAGCTTCGAGAACGGCGTTAAGTGAAGTGAGGAAGATGGTTTCTTCGATGAGGAGTATTCGCCTAAAAGATGAGCTCGTACGGGTAGAAAATATTTTGAAAGCGGCTGAAATTGAATTTGAACTGGACTATGCAAAGCCACTGAAAAATATATCATTATTTGCAGAAAATATTGCAAGCATGTGTTTAAAAGAAGCGGTTAATAACATTATTAAGCATAGTGGGGCAACCAAGTGTAAAGTATTGATTCAGCAATTTGATAAGGAGACCATTGTTTTAATTAGTGATAACGGTACGTTTCAACAAAAAAAGCAGCAGGAGCTTCCAGGATATGGTTTAATAGGGATAAAGGAGCGATTAGAGTTTATAAATGGTGAACTTCAACTGAATACAACGGGAGGTACTCATTTAACGATGAAGATCCCGAGTGATGCGAGAGGAGGGAATGAACCGATATGATTAAAATTGTTATAGCAGAAGATCAACAGATGTTATTAGGTGCACTAGGTGCTCTATTAAATTTAGAAGAAGATATGGAAGTAATCGGAAAAGCGACTAATGGGGAGCAAGCAATCACTCTAGTTGAAGAATTAAAACCAGACATTTGTTTAATGGATATTGAAATGCCTGGTAAAAGTGGTTTGGAAGCAGCTGAACAATTGGTCAGTCAAGATTGTAAGGTCATTATTTTAACGACCTTTGCTCGTGCAGGTTATTTTCAGCGAGCCATTAAAGCGGGAGTACGCGGCTATTTGTTGAAAGACTCACCGAGTGATGATTTAGCTGAAGCTATACGGCAAATCATGGCAGGTAAACGTGTGTATGCACCTGAGTTGATGGATGATTTATGGAGTAACAAAAACCCTCTTACCGGGAGAGAAAAAGAAGTGCTTGAACTCATTGCTGATGGTAAAAACACAGATGAAATTGCCAACGAATTAAAAATCAAAACAGGAACCGTTCGTAATTATGTTTCGGTCATTCTCGATAAGTTAGAAGTGAAGAACCGAATAGAAGCGATCAAACAATCAAAAGAACGAGGTTGGTTTAAGTAAATTCGTTTCCTTAAACTAACCCCTCACCTACCCCATCTATTTCCCGAAATAACATTAAACTCCTTGTTCAAAGACTATACTAAAAAACTCACTGTAACTAAAAAGCGATAACAAAAAAAACAACCAATATGTCAGTAACTTTAAGGGAACCGATTACCAGCTAATTTCAAGGCCCGAACTATCGTTCCTAAGTACACTTTTTACAAAACTCCCATGATGACTTCCTAAGCAAATCATCACCAACAAATATGAAAGTAGGGTTCAGCTCTTAACTGGCGGAACTTTATTCAATTTTGATTTTGTTCTTTATCATTTAAAAAAATGGTGTTAGATTTTTTTATTTGAGAATTAGCAGCAATCCAGCGGAGCATGATTTTCGGTAGCGGCGGGCAAAGCTCCGCACATGAGCATCAGCAACAAATTTCATATAAAACGCCCATGGCGGAGCCCGATTCACTCCGCCACCAACAAGAATGAAAGTCATCTTTCACCATGTTAACAAATCATATAGGTTTGTGCAGATAAGGAGGCCAAACTTCGGAGTAACTGCACAAAGAGAAGGTTAATGTGAAGATACGGAAGCCAAACTTCGGAGTAACTGCACAAAGAGGCGGTTAATGTGAAGATGCGTAGCCCAAACTTCGGAGTAACTGTACAAAGAGGGGGTTAATGTGAAGATAAGGAGGCCAAACTTCGGAGTAACTGCACAAAGAGAAGGTTAATGTGAAGATGCGGAGCCCAAACTTCGGAGTAACTGTACAAAGAGGCGGTTAATGTGAAGATAAGGAGGCCAAACTTCGGAGTAACTGTACAAAGAGGGGGTTAATGTGAAGATAAGGAGGCCAAACTTCGGAGTAACTGCATAAAGAGAGGGTTAATGTGAAGATAAGGAAGCCAAACCCCGGAGTAACTGCACAAAGAGGCGCTTAATGTGAAGATAAGGAGCCCAAACTTCGGAGTAACTGCACAAAGAGGCGCTTAATGTGAAGATGCGGAGGCCAAACTTCGGAGTAACTGCATAAAGAGAGGGTTAATGTGAAGATAAGGACGTCAAACCTTGGATTAACTACACGAAAAGGGCTGAACGAGATAGTTACTGAAGGACAGGGTGTAGTAATTGCACGAAAAGAGCCGAACGTGTAAGTTGGTTCTTTTAACGGTTGTTTTTTCATTTAATTTGATTTTGTTCTTTATCATTTTAAAAGAATAGTGTTGGATTGTTTTTTTTGAACTAAAGAATTACTATAACCCAGCGAGCGAGTCATGCGGAGACTCCCGCGGGAAGTAGTGGTAGAGCCGAAATCCACTAGCGAAGCTAGTTAGTTCGGCGCCACCCCGCAGGACGCGGACCATCATTTTAGGTAGCGACAAGCAACGCTCTATGTTCGCACTAACTTTTATATAAAATCCAAGAAAACAACCTCACAAACCTAAAACCAACTTGACTTATAGGAATAGTGAAGCTATTATTAAAGAAAATATTTTCTTAAAATTCGAATATATTTATTTATACTGACTAAAATGATTTTTTGTGAGGTGAATGTTGTTGCAACTCAAGGTGACCAATAGTCCATTTAATCAAGAACAAGTTAACTTATTAAATCAACTATTACCTACTTTAACAGAAACACAAAAAGCATGGCTAAGCGGATATATCTCAGCGAATCAAGTTGCTCTTCCATCATTGGAAGCCCAAACAGGTGAACCATCTAATGAACAGGCTGCTGTAGTCCAAATAGAACAAGCACCAAAAGAAGTAACTATTTTATTTGGGTCTCAAACAGGCAATGCACAAGGGCTTGCTAAGCAGACAAAGAAAAAATTTGAAGAACAAGGATTTGAAGTGACACTCGTATCAATGGCTGACTATAAACCAAACCAACTGAAAAAAGTAGAAAACGTGGTGATCCTTGTCAGCACGCATGGTGAGGGTGACCCGCCTGATACGGCGATCGCATTCCATGAATTTTTGCACGGTAAACGAGCTCCTAAGCTAGAGGGTGTAGGATTCTCTGTTTTATCTCTCGGTGATAGTTCCTATGATTTTTTCTGTCAGACGGGTAAAGAATTTGATATTCGCTTAGAAGAATTAGGCGCTAATCGTGTATATGAACGAGTTGATTGTGACCTTGATTATGATGAGCCAGCAAGTGAATGGATAGAAGGTGTAGTCTCAGCATTAACCAAGCAGTCTAATCCGGAGAAAGCAACCACAGCAGATACACCGAAATTGGAAGAGTTGGAAGTAAGTTACTCAAGGTCAAACCCTTTTCAAGCAGAAGTTCTAGAGAATATTAATTTGAATGGACGAGGGTCAAATAAAGAGACGAGACATATCGAGATCTCACTAGAAGGGTCGGGCTTAACCTATCAGCCTGGTGATAGCTTAGGGATTCTCCCGACAAATGACCCTCAATATGTCGCGCAACTACTAGCCATACTTCCGTGGCGAGGTAATGAGGTTGTTACCATTAACAAAAAAGGTGACATCTTAACGTTGGAAGAAGCACTCACTAGCTATTTTGAGATAACGGTCTTAACGAAACCACTCATTCAAAATCTAGCCACTTATTCAAGTAATGAATCATTACATAGATTACTAGGAGCTGAATCTAATGAAGAATTAAAAGCTTATGTGGAAGGACGAGATTTGATCGATTTTATCGAAGATTTTGGTACGTTATCTGGAAGTGCACAGGATTTTGTTCAATTATTAAGGAAGATACCGGGTAGACTTTATTCAATTTCAAGTTCTTATGAAGCTAATCCTGAAGAAGTGCATGTGACAATTAGTACGGTTCGTTATGAATCTCATGGACGAAATCGTCATGGGGTTTGCTCCGTTTTATGTGCAGAAAGGGTAGAGCTAGGAGATAAGCTACCTGTATATATCCAGCATAATGAGAATTTTAAATTACCCGATAATAGTGAGACACCTATTATTATGATTGGACCTGGTACAGGAGTTGCCCCGTTTAGAGCATTTATGCAAGAGCGTGAGGAAAAAGGGATTGACGGAAAATCTTGGATATTTTTTGGAGATCAACATTTTGTTACAGACTTCCTTTATCAAACGGAATGGCAAAAGTGGGTAAAAGATGGAACCTTAACGAAAATGGATGTTGCCTTCTCTCGTGATCAAAAAGAGAAAGTGTATGTTCAACATAAAATGCTCGCTCAAAGTGCCGAGTTTTTCCGATGGTTAGAAGAAGGAGCCTTTGTGTATGTTTGTGGGGATGAAAAAAATATGGCACACGATGTCCATGAGGCTCTTCTAACGATCGTTCGGCAAGAAGGCAAGCTCGATCAAGATAGGGCAAAAGAATATGTAGCCAAAATGACGCAAGAGAAGCGATATCAACGCGACGTCTATTAAATGGATAAATGAGGTGAAAAAGATCATATGGCTGATCAACGTTTAAAGGCTCCAGATGGTTTACCAAGTGATGTAGAACGAATAAAAGATGAAAGTAATTATTTACGTGGTACGTTAAAGCAGTCTATGGAAGAACCTTTAAGTGCAGGTATTTCAGATGATGATAATCGATTAATGAAATTCCATGGTAGTTATTTGCAGGATGATCGAGATTATAGAAATGAACGACAAAAGCAGAAATTGGAACCAGCTTTTCAATTCATGTTAAGGGTTAGGTCACCCGGAGGGGTCGCGACACCAGAGCAATGGCTCGTCATGGATGAACTTGCAGAGAAGTATGGTAATCAAACGTTAAAATTAACGACAAGACAGGCTTTTCAAATGCACGGTATATTAAAATGGAATATGAAAAAGACAATCCAAGATATTTATGCTTCCAAGTTAGATACTATTGCTGCCTGTGGTGATGTGAATCGAAATGTAATGGCCAACCCGAACCCTTATCAATCTGAGCTTCATGGTGAAGTATTTGAATGGTCGAAGAAATTGAGTGATCATTTACTCCCGAAAACAAGAGCTTATTATGAATTATGGTTAGATGAAGAAAAGGTAGCAGGAGCTCCAGAAACAGAAGAACCTGTATACGGTAAGTATTATTTGCCACGTAAATTCAAAATTGGGTTCGCCATTCCACCTTCTAATGATATTGATGTTTTCTCTCAAGATATTGGATTTATTGCCATTGTTGAGGAGGGGGCTTTAGCAGGTTTTAATGTAACAATTGGTGGCGGATTAGGTATGGCACATGGAGATACGGAAACATACCC
The DNA here is from genome assembly GCF_028610675.1 of Alkalihalobacillus pseudalcaliphilus. NCBI lineage: Bacteria > Bacillati > Bacillota > Bacilli > Caryophanales > Bacillaceae > Alkalihalobacillus > Alkalihalobacillus pseudalcaliphilus. Next base: position 635,908 of record NZ_JAQQWS010000001.1, on the reverse strand, counting down.
ACAAGTCGGTAAGGTCATTGGGTTCATTCGACCTGAACAGCTACTTATAACGGCAGAAAAAATCTTAACAATCCAACGTGATTATGGAAACCGCTCTGAACGCAAAAATGCAAGATTCAAATATACGGTTGATCGTTTAGGGTTAGAGAATGTTGTTACAGAGTTAGAACAACGATTAGGATGGTCCTTAGCAGAAGCAAAACCGTTTCATTTTGATGATAACGGTGATCGCTATGGTTGGGTAAAAGGTGTAAAAGGAAGATGGCATTATACATTATTTGTTCAAGGTGGTCGAATTGTTGATCAGGAGAATTATCAACTCATGACAGCATTACGAGAAATTGCTAAAATCCATACAGGTGATTTCCGCTTAACGGCCAATCAAAATTTAATTATTGCTAATGTTACAAGTCAGAAAAAGAAAAAGATTAATCAATTAATTGAATCGTATAACCTAACAGATGGGAGCCAATACTCCGCTTTAAGACGAAGTTCATTAGCTTGTGTTTCTTTACCGACCTGTGGCTTAGCTATGGCTGAGGCGGAGCGGTATTTACCGTCTTTAATTGATAAGATTGAAACAATCGTTAATGAGAATGGTTTAACAGATAAAGAAATTACGATTCGAATGACTGGTTGCCCAAATAGCTGTGCAAGACCTACCTTGGCAGAGATAGGCTTTATTGGTAAAGGACCAGGAAAGTACAATATGTACCTTGGTGCTGCATTTGATGGTAGTCGCTTAAGCAAAATGTATAGAGAAAACATCGATGAAGAAGCAATTTTATCAATCTTGAAAGAATTATTACCTAGATATGCTAAGGAGCGAGAAGAAGGCGAGCATTTTGGTGACTTCCTCGTACGGACAGGAGTTATCGAGGCTACTACGGACGGAACTAACTTTCATAAGTGAGATAAATAATATTGGAATCTTGCTAGCTTGTGCCAATGGTGCGGCTAGCTTTTGTTTTCTTAAAACACCTAACTATTGTTAAAAAGTTAAAGAAAGAGATAGTAAGGAAATAAAAATTTCATGTACCGTAATTATTCATAAAATAGACACCCTACAGCCAAATGATAAAATGAGACAATATCCTACAAACACGATATAATACTGGTATAAGACTTAATAATTAGGGGTTTTTTAGATGTATAAAAACTTACAAGAATGTATTTTAGACTTAGAGAAAGCAGGGCATCTCATTCGTATTAAAGAAGAGGTAGACCCTAATCTAGAAATGGCTGCCTTGCATTTAAGGGTGTACGCAGAAAATGGACCAGCCCTTTATTTTGAAAATGTGAAAGGTTCGGAATTTCCAGCTGTTTCAAATCTATTTGGAACGGTTGAACGTAGTAAATTTATTTTTCGTAAAACAATAGAGCAGACTCAAGCTGTTATTGCTGTAAGAAATGATCCAATGAGTGTCTTAAAAAACCCATTCAAGCATGTTCGTTCAGGTATACCGGCGACGAAAGCATTGCCTGTTCAGAAGAAGGGTTTACCTAGCAATTTTAAAGAAATAAAAATCTCTGATTTACCTCAGATTAAATCTTGGCCAGATGATGGAGGAGCCTTTATTACACTTCCGCAAGTTTATTCAGAGGACCCTGATAATCCTGGTATTATGAAAGCAAATCTAGGCATGTATCGTGTGCAGATGAGTGGCAATGAATATGAAGTGAATAAAGAGGTGGGGCTTCACTATCAAATTCATCGCGGGATAGGGGTGCATCAAGCAAATGCAGTGAAAAAAGGTGACCCTTTAAAAGTCAGTATTTTTGTAGGGGGACACCCAGCACATACGTTAGCGGCCGTAATGCCACTTCCGGAGGGCTTTAGTGAAATGACTTTTGCGGGCTTATTAGCAGGCAGGAGGTTTCGTTATAGTTATGTGGATGGATATTGTATAAGTCATGATGCAGATTTTGTTATTACAGGAGAAATATATCCGAATGAAACGAAGCCAGAGGGACCTTTTGGTGATCATTTAGGTTATTATAGCTTAGTTCATGAATTCCCTGTTTTAAAGATTCATAAAGTCTATGCAAAAGAAAATGGAGTTTGGCCGTTTACCGTGGTAGGACGTCCACCACAAGAGGATACATCTTTTGGTGATATTATCCACGAGATGACAGGTGGTGCTGTAAAAGCAGAGATTCCGGGTGTAAAAGAAGTCCATGCTGTTGATGCAGCGGGTGTCCACCCCCTTTTACTTGCTATCGGCTATGAGCGATATACGCCGTATCAGAAACTAGAGCAACCACAGGAAATTTTGACCATTGCTAATCGAATACTAGGCACTAGTCATTTAAGTTTAGCTAAATATTTATTTATTGCCGCAGAAGAAAATATTGAGCTCTCAACTCACCGTGAAGTTGAATTCTTTTCCTATATATTAGAAAGAATTGATTTGCAAAGAGATATTCATTTTCAGACGAATACAACGATTGATACGCTTGATTACACAGGAACAGGTATTAACCAAGGTAGTAAAGTCGTTTTCGCTGCTGCAGGTGATAGGAAGCGGACACTTTGTCAACAGCTGCCGACTTCATTTGTTGAACATCCACTCTTAAAAAACGCTCGTTACGTCCAGCCCGGTATCATCGCCATTGAAATCGCTGCATTTGAAGATTACGAGCATACTCAAAAAGAAATGGTCCAAGTAGCAGAAGAACTCGAAAAGTTACATGGAATCGAACAATGTCCTTTAATTATTATCGCGGATGACAGCGCATTTATTGCCGAGAACTTGAGTAATTTCCTTTGGGCGACATTTACGAGAAGTAATCCAGCAACCGACATATATGGTGTGAATGCCACTTATTTGCATAAGCACTGGGGTTGTGACAATTTAATTATTGATAGTAGAAGAAAGCCACACCATGCACCGCCATTGATTCCAAACCGAGAGGTACTTATCGGTTTAGAGCGTTTTTATGAGCATCAACAATTAAAAAAGTAATCAATGGAACAACCTTACGTTCATCAGTGAGGTTGTTTTCTTATCGTCACTTTTGTAAGAATATTATGTTATTATTTGGGATAGGAAGGGGAGTTTTATTGTGAAGGGCAAAGAGGTATTAGAGAAATTTAATTTAAAAACAAAAGAAGAACCGATTAGTATTTATCCATTTTCTCCTGTATATAAGTTTGGAGAACAAATTATCAAAAGAACCGCTTATCCATTAGAAAAAGCAGAAAATCTACAGAAGTATTTAACTTTCTTACAATCAAAACAAATTGATGTTGTGAAGGCGTTGGAATTAAATGATGCGAAAAACCCGCAAGAACTGGGAGAAGATTGTTATGTAGTTTATCCATTTATTGAGGGGACTTCATATTCGGGGAAAGATGAAGAGATTATTCAAGCTGGTCAATTGTTAGGCAAGCTTCATAAACATTCCCCTATCAATAACCATTTTGATCTCCCTGTCTATTCAGTGTTTGATTTTAATGAACAAGAAGTGTTGGAAAGTATGGAAGCCATTCAAAATTATATAGAGAAATTTCAATTACATACAGAGGCAGACCGACTACAGGAACGATTATTACAGGCTGTTCAGAACCAAAAAATTCTTAGCGAGGCACCTGTGAGATGGTTAGCAACACCGTATGACTTTAAAGCGAATAATTTAATTTATCAAAACAAACCCGTCCTTATTGACCCTGATCATGCGAGGTGGGTTCCACAAGTATTTGATTTAGCTTTAGTTCTATGGCTTTTTCATAATGAGCATGAACAAGCTCCACATCGGGTCTTTACGGAGCGTGAATGGAATTTATTTTTAGACGGGTATCGCTCTTGGCATTTTATTAGTGAACAGGATAAAAAATTGTGGACTCTTTGCTTGGAACATATTTTCCTTGATGAAGTAATGTGGATGCTAGCTGAATTGGATGAAGATTGGGAACGAGAAGAGCAGCGATTATTATTCCAAAGTCTTATTTCTCTTATGGTGTCAGGTCCGAAATATCATTTATAAAGGAGCCGTTTTATGCTTAAAATAGGTCAAATTGATCGAATAATACGTTATCCCGTTAAATCTTTTTCTGGAGACCATGTTCGGGTGATTAGGGTTATGAATTATGGTTTATATGGCGATCGTAGTCATGCGATTATTGATCAATCAAGGGGAGAGAAATTTTTAACGATTACTCAATTTCCTGAAATGGCTACTTATTCAGCTCGATTTGTATCAGAGGATTCATTAGATGAATACCCTGAATTAGAGCTAGATTTACAACAGGAGCAGTTATTTTATTGGGGGGATCCGTCAACTTTAGAGGTTTTAGAAGCGAAAGCGAAAAGGCCGATCCGATTTATTCAGTATGAAGTCGATGATGTGCCTCTAGGTGCTATTGAAGAGGAGCATTTACTATTTGTATCGCAACGGAGTCTTAATCAATTAGCGAACGAACTCCAGATACAATCGATTCATGCTGAGCGATTTCGTCCGAATTTTATTTATACTCTTGATCGATTAGAGATATCGGAAGAGGAGCTATATGGAAAAGTGATTCAAATTGGCTCTGAGGTGCAAGTGGAGTTTGTACGTGAGTGTGAGCGGTGTTCAATCATAAATGTTGATCCGGAAAGCGGGCAAAGGGATTCGCGATATTTGAAACATATTGTGAAGAATCGTGGTCATTTCTTTGGGCAATATGCGCGTGTTATTCAGACGGGTGAGGTACAAGAGGGGGACGCGATTGGTTTGATATGAAAGTTGGTGCGAACATGGAGCGTTACTCGTCGCTACCGAAAATTATGCTTCGCGTCCTGCGGGGTGGCGCTGAACTAATCGACGCAGCCGCTGGATCTCAGCTCTGCCACTACTTCCCGCGGGAGTCTCCGCATATTTTCGTCCGCTGGGTTGCTGTAATTTCACTAATTCAAAAAAGTAATTCAACACAATTCTATCAAAATGAAAAAGAACAAAATCAAAATGAATGAAGTTACACCAGTTAAAGGCTAACGCCAATTTCGTGTTTGTTGGTGGCGAAGTAAATGGGGCTTCGCCATGTGGGTTTTGTATAGAAGTTGGTCTGTTATGATAAGTTAAACTCGTCGCTTATGAAAATTATGCTTCGCGTCCTACGGGGGTTGCTGAGGTGATCGGCGTAGCCAGCTGATTTCAAACTTTCTACATGATGTCCCTCTGTAGTCTCATATATTTCGTCCGTGGAGTGGGGGAAGTGTTAGAGCGAAGAAGATGTTTCACGAGAATTTATCGCAAGCAAACTTTATTCGAACTGCAAAAGGCTAGTGGTCATATAAAGTCCAGTGTTTGTGAGCAGTGTGCATGCATTCTTGGTTTTAGTGTGCTATGATTTACATGAAGTTTTTAAACATTTATGTATAAAAAGTCTAGAGTTTAGCAAAATGATTGTTGGAGGGAGAGCTTTACATGAGCGATACATCAAAGAATGTTGAGTTATTTAAAGAAGTAATGGGAAATTATCCAACTGGTGTTACAGTTGTTACGACGAATACGGAGGATGGTGTACCATTAGGGTTAACGGTTAATTCTTTCGCATCCGTCTCGATTGATCCATTACTGATTTTATGGTCGATAGACAAGCGAGTATCTTCGTTTGATGTATTTACAACGACTAATAAATTTGCGGTTAATGTTTTAGCATCTGACCAAGCTGATGTTTGTACTTTATTTGCTTCAAGGGTCGATGATCGTTTTGCAAATACAGAGTGGGAACAATCAAAATTTGGTGTTCCAGTTTTAAAAAATGTAGCTGGTGTGTTTGAATGTGAAGTCTTTAACCGAGTAGAGGCAGGAGACCATATGATTCTAATTGGTAAAGTAGTTGAAATAGATAGTGGAAAAAAAGAACCACTTTTATATCATAAACGGACATTCGGACCAATCCCATCAGAATTTTATAGTGTAAAATAATATCCTATTTTAGTAAATGCTAATGGACCAAGACTAAAAGCAGGTTTCATTAAAAGGAAGGACGATCACAGTGAAGATTGTAGTAAGTGAGGCTGCTGCCAGTTGGTTTAAAGAAGATTTCGGAATGGACAAAGATGATAAAATCAAATTTTATTCGCAAATCTATGGCACAAGCCCGATCCAAGAAAATTACGCCCTAGCATTTGCGAAAGAAAGTCAACCAATTGATATCGCTGTACAAACAGAAAAAAATGGCGTAACTTTTTATGTAGAAGAAACGCATCTCTGGTTTTTTGATGGACACGATTTATATGTGGATTATGATTCAAATGAAGATGAGCTGTCGTTTGATTACAAAAAATAAGGAGAAAAAAAGCTGAGCAACGATATGCTCAGCTTTTTTTCTGAAATTACCTTCTGTTATTTGTATGTGGATTAGAGCCACAGCGCTCATTTTTATTTAATTGATCAATGATGTTCATTTCTTCGGGTGATAATTCAAAATCAAATACTTGAAGATTTTCTAGAATTCTTGCTGGTGTAACGGATTTAGGGATAACAATAGAGTTTTCCTGTAAATGCCAACGTAAAACAATTTGTGCGACTGTTTTCTTTTTTACAGAAGCTATTTCGTAAAGTGCAGGATCTTGTAATAATTCTCGCCCTCGTTGAAGCGGGCTCCATGCTTCAAAGGCTATTGTTTTTTCCGAACAAAAAGACTTTAACTCTTTCTGTGTGAAGTAGGGATGACATTCAACTTGGTTAACAGCAGGAGTAATTGAACATTCATTGATAATCCTCTCAAGGTGTTCAACCTCAAAATTACTTACACCAATAGCACGAATGCGACCTTCTTGATATAATTTTTCTAAAGCTTTATATGTCTCGATGTATAAATCATACTTAGGTGTTGGCCAGTGAATCAGGTAAAGATCAACATAATCTAATTTCAGCTTGTCCAGGCTTTGATTAAAAGCGGCTAACGTATTTTCATACCCTTGGTCTGAATTCCAAACTTTAGTCGTAATAAATAGCTGCTCCCGCTCAATGCCAGATTTGGAAATCGCTTGACCGACACCTGATTCATTTCCATAAACGGTGGCTGTATCAATAGAGCGGTAACCTATTCTTAAAGCTTCGCTGACCGCCTTTTCAGCTTCCGCGTTACCAACTTTAAAAACACCGAATCCTAGTTGAGGCATGAGTACATTGTTATTTAGTTGTACCATTTCCATAGTGAACACCCTTTCCGTGTAATGATAAAGCAAATCCGTTTTAATACTTTACATTATAATTCAAATGATTAGAAACTTAAAATATATGTATCTATTTAAAAATTTTAAGTAAATGAATTTGGCCTTTACATGGCCTGAAATTTAAGATGAGGTGAAAAAATGACTAAACATGCAATGATCATTGGAGCAACTGGACTTGTAGGTTCGAAACTGTTGCCCCTACTTTTAGATAGCAGGCATTATGAAAAAGTAACGGCACTTGTCAGGAGGCCTATATCTATCAAACATCCTAAATTAAATGTAATCTATGTAGACTTTCGTCAATTAGAAGGTAGTTTTCCAAATGAATCTATAGATGATCTATTTGGGTGTTTAGGGACAACGATTAAAAAGGCGAAGTCTAAGGACGTGATGTACGAAATAGACGTGTTATACACATTGAATACAGTAAAACTAGCACAAGCCCATGGTTTGAAACGTTGTATGCTTATTAGTGCTACAGGTGCTAATGCTGATTCGTCCATTTTTTATTCCCGTATAAAAGGTGAGTTAGAAGCTAAGTTAAGAAAATTAGAACTTCACCAGCTCTCTATTTTTAGACCATCATTATTAGTAGGGGAACGCGAAGAATTTCGATTAGGCGAGCAAATGGCAATAAAGCTATTTCATGGATTGTCTTGGGCAGTACCTCAGCCATTAAAAGCATCTTTTGGATTAAAGGCGGAACAAGTAGCACACGCGATGCTCGTAAAAGCAAAGCAGCAAGAGTCAGGAACTCATGTGTATAAGCCAGCCCAAATAGCATCATTCTCAAAAATTATTAAGGAATAGAGATTTTGCACATAAAAAGCAGGGATCACTCATATAAAGATGGAATATATAAAAGGAGACTAGTCTGTCTCTTTTTTTACATCTAAGGAGGTCTTGTTATGCTTAAAAAAATTGCCGAGAATATATTTTTGTTACAAGTTACGTTTCCTTTTGGGATTCGAGAAGTGAATAGCTATTTATTTAAAGGTGAGAATGGCTATACCGTTATTGATACAGGGAGTGAAGCGGAGGAATCCATTCTTTTATGGCAAGAAGTTATCAGAAGTGGTATACATATTGAAAAGGTAGTGTTAACACATATTCACCCTGACCATGTCGGTTTAGCTGAATGGTTTCAACGTGAACATTCGATTCCGATTCATATGTCAAGGCATGGTTATGAAGAAATTCAGCTCATTCAGTCAAGCGAGATTGACCCTTCCATTTTAGAAGAGCTAGTTATTAAAAATGGTGGTCAAAAGGTACCAACAGAACTGTTATCACTCGATCCAACACCTTATCAGTTTACACCTGATTATGTTTTTGAAAATCATGAGCAGATTATGATTGGGGATGAGCGCTTTGTAGCTATTTGGACTCCGGGTCATTCATCTGATCACTATTGCTTTTATAATCATGAAAAAGAAATACTAATCGCTGGTGACCATATTCTTCAAGATATTTCACCGATTATTTATTTTTCGTTCATTTATCCAAATGAAAATTCAATGAAACAATACTTGCAATCCCTTGATATTATCCAATCTTATCCAACAAAGTTATGCTTACCTGGACATGGCATGATTTTTGAAGATGTGCAAAAAAGAGCTTTAGAAATTAAAGCAGGGCATGAAAGAAGACTCGAGGAGATTTTAACACTCTTATCTGACAAAGACATGACGATAGCAGAAATCGTGATGAAACAATATAAGCCAACAAAACCAAGTCGCTTTTTTGGTCCATTTATTACAACGATGGCAAGAATGAAATACCTGCAAGAAGAAGGTATGGTTCAATTAGAGGTGAAAGCAGGGTTAAACACCTATATAAATTCATAACTAACCGATCATCAAGCTTCTTATAGTATGAAGTGAAATCTCATTTCAACATCTAACAGAATGCGTGAGTAGAACAGAAATTAGTATGTGTAATTTCTGTTCTTTGCGTAGAATTAGAAACCCCGAAAAAAAGTGTAAGTCTCTCTTTTATAAGAAAAGTAAGACATTCTCCCTGAAAATCTGTTCCTATTTATAATCAAGCCCATCATGTCAATCCCATCCACCGGTCGATTTCCCAAGTCCTCCTAAAATAAACTCTCTTAATCTTTCCATAAGGCTGTTTCCTTAAATATTGTTGTTAAAATAAATAACAATTATAGTGACTTTAACATCGCAATATGATTCACTTAGAGAGGTATTATAGACATTAGTACAGTTTTTATACAGGGAGATGTATTATGAACACAAATGCTCGTTCCGATTCCAAAGAAAACATTTTTACGATTGAATGTAAGGATGTAATTCTACGAGAATTTTTAGTAACTGATTTAGATGATTTTCATTCACTCACCTGGCAACCTGAAATACATGAATTTTTGCCAGGCTGGAACGTATCGAAAGAGCAAAGGAAAGATTGGTTTATCAACTATGAAATTCCAGAGAACAAACAGTTTTTGAATGCTGTATCCAAAAGTGAAGACATTGGTGAACTCCGTCTTCGATTAGGAATTATCTTGAAAGAGACAGGAGAATTTATCGGTTGGTGTTGTTCAGGAATTAAAGGTGAATTGCCACAGCCAAATCGAGAAATCATGTATGCAATTTCTAAGGGTCATAGAGGTAAAGGATTCACAACCCAAGCTTCACAAGGAGTGATTAATTATTTATTTGAGAGTACGAACGTTAAAGTGCTTAGTGCTATTGCTCTTTTAAATAACGTTCCGTCAAATAAGGTAATACAAAAATGTGGTTTTAACTTTCAGAGTATTATCGAGATTAATAACGAAAAATATAACTATTATAAACTTGATAAGAAGGAATGGGCTGGCAAACGTTAGAGAAGTCCAGACCAATATAGATCACATGTTAAAAGGAACTCACTTTTAAGGCGGTTTTGAACTTGAGAATCAGCAGTAGCCCAGAGGGCGAGTCATTCGGAGACCCCATGGGACGTAGTGGCAGATCTGAGCTAACTGGCGTAGCCAGTTAGCTCAGATCCACGTGATTGTCTCGGAGCATGATTTTCGGTAGCGGCAATTAGTGCTCCGCATTCCAGCGTTAGTCAACTCTCATACAAAACTGCCATGATGACTTGCTAAGCAACTCATCACCAACAGGAATGAAAGCAGGTTTTTGCTCTTCAACTGGTGGCATTTTGTTCATATTCATATGCCTTTGCTTTTTGGTGTTTGTTAGTTTTTATTACATTTCATTCATCTATTTTGTATGAGAAGTGTACGACCCAAGAAGCCTGCACCAACCCGAGCGGAGGGAATGGGGAGGCCGACTCCTGCAGGAGGAAAGGGCAGGCTGAAATCCACTTGCGTTAGCAAGTTAGCTCAGCGCCCGCCTGCGGAAAGCGTGCCCCCCATTCCCGGAGCGATCTTCGAAGATGAGCACCACCCATGTAACTACCATACAAAAAAACAGAGTCAGCATGAACTCTGTTTTCCGTGTTTATTGTCTAGTAAAGTTAACTAATTTCCACTGGTCTTCATACTTTTCAAATACGAACCGGTAGTTAATTTGACTCTTATCATTCACTTCAGCAAAGATAACTTCCACCATATCCTCTTCTAAAACAGAAATATCTTCAAAAACGAGCGTTTCAAGTGAAAACGTAAATTCTTCGTCATCAATTGATAATAACTCAGATTCATCTGTGATTAAATAATCAATCATCATCTCATTATTTGTATGATAAGCATAAAAAATTTCGAAAGAATAATTTAATAACAATTGTAAAACATCAGAATGGGGTAGAGTAGGGTCTAGTAACCCAAGCTCAGCTTCTAGTTCCTCAATATGATCTTCACGATTATTTAATTGCTGACGCAAGGCATCTGTCGCAATATCATACTCAATATCTTTGGCATTTAGTTTTTCTTCTAATTCTCTATTTTCTGTTCGTAAGTCTCGATTCTCTTCTAATAACTCACTTATTTGCTCTTGAAAATCTAAGCTATCGTTAGGTTGAGTAGTATCAACACATCCAGAAAGGACAATGCCACATAGAATCAAAAATAGTATCTTTTTCATTTTGACCTCCCTTACCATTTAAAAGTTTACCATATCTTTAAAGGGAACTATAACTTTTTTCATCATTTTATCCGAAATACATAGATTATCGCTTGAATTTCTCTAATTTATGTCAAAATGTCTAAGTTTAAAGCAAAAGACAAAAAAATAAATGCTCAATTCCTTGAACATTTACTTTCCATTCACACACTGTGAAATCCTGCATGTTTCAGATATTTAATTATTCTCATGATTATGTTGCTCTGACTTTGGATTCTTTTTCGCATTCATCACATGAATCAAAACATAGTTAATTAATACGATGACGGGGATAAAATAAATTAAGTTATAAATCCCTAAATTGATGAAGAATGGTATAGACTGATTTTGAAAAATGCCATTGTCAAGACTGTAAACGATTGGTGTAGCTGAAACTAAAATAAACGCAGTGATAGCAGATGAAACAGCTAATGCGATATACTTATGATTTTTCATTTTCATCACGATTAAACTAGTTACAACCGAAACGATAAAAGCTACACAAATAACAATCAATAGTATAGGGTTCAAGAGAATCCCTCCCATTTAAAATGTCGAACGATGTATGTAATCATTATATACTACTAATCCCTTTAAGAAAGAGAAACAAGCTATTTGACCATTTTATGTCATATTTTATGATTTGTCCAAGTTGAACAAGCCCAAAATTGGAAGAAAAAAGAATAGGTAAGATATCCAATTAAACTAGATGGGAAAGGCTGAAACATGAAAACGGCAAAATAATGCTCAATCACATCAAATGTGTATTCCATATTTCGATAACGACTTAAGTATAATTTAGACAAATAAGTTATCACACAAGGAGACTAAATTGAAAATTACTTACGATCACAAACGAGGAAAGAGCGCTTATCCTCAAGGCTTACTCCAACGGGAGCGTCATGGTTGAGCCCTGTTGTTTCAAACGATTTGAAGAGGCAGCGCCGTTTCGTTTTTCAAGCTGACATGCAATTTATGCCTGAACGTTCGCCATGATAAACTGCCCATGGTAAGCGTGTTTTGTCAACAGTGATCGTTTTCGAATCAATCGAAAGAAGCATCTTTGTCATCTTTAACTACACGTGTAGCACGATACTTGTCAACAATGACGTAAAAAAATACGCTTTATAATGGCGTAAGCAAGTGCTTTCATGTGCTTTGACAGTGACGAATGCAGTGGAAATGAGTCCAATACTTGGGCCGACATCGGCTGCGTGACGCAAACTTTTCAATTCATTTGTTGGAGCACTAATCAAATTCGAAATAACTGTAGAAACCGTGCATTTTCTGGCTGTATCGGTGTGGTTGAACTCCGTAAAAATCGCCTAAAGTTCTACTTTTGAAAGAAAGTTTTGAATTAATTTGTGGGACGTGGTATTTTGTTCGTGAGAGATTCCTCGTTTCGTAAATGTTGGTGTGGTAACTACACTGTACAAGAGGGACCTCTTTTTACATTCGTTTTTTGGTAGAAATTAGATAATCAACAGACGTGATAATCTATATTAATAATTCCTTTACTCGAGGTGCTTTGACTTGGAGCCTCTATGGTCAAGTGTACTGGCAGTGGATTGCCTGGCAACGGAGCCTAACATGACCACATCTCCATGTAAAGGTGTGCAGAAGCGGTTGCAATTACCATTAATATGAATTATGGGTGGCAATGGTAAATTGATGGCGTAAGAGGGTAAAATATTTGTCACTCGGTGGTAAATAAGATGGCAGAGGTGGTTTATTCCGTTGGCCGTATTCAAAATTGCCGATGTAATTCAAGTTTGAAAAATCATTTGATAGAGAGTCTAACTATGATGATTGTTATAATGTAGCAAATAGTATTTGGGATAATTTCCATTTTTTTATAAAAAATGGAAATTAACAGTTGTAATAAATTGTAATTTTGATATAATAGTGATAGTACAGTAACACCATTGTATAGTTTCATATAATAAAGCACTTAACTTACAAGTGGAAAAATATATTCATAATTGAACATGTAGGAGGGTTGTATGCTTAATATTCAGAATATTACTTATTGTTACACAAAAAAAAATACGGTTCTAAACAACGTTAGTTTTAAGGTAAATAAGGGAGAACTATTAACAATTGCTGGTCCTAATGGAAGTGGAAAAACAACGCTTATTAAGTTAATAGTAGATTTAATTAAAATTCAAGAGGGGTCTATTACCATTAATAAAACTTCTCATGATAATCCATCGGCTAAAAAAGAAATTATATATTTATCTAGTGAGGATTTTTTACCGGATTTTTTAACAGGGAAAGAATATATAGAAATGATATGTGATTTTTATGATACATCATTGGACAAAGAAAAGTTATCTCGTTTAGCAGAGTATTATTCATTAGATTCTAAATTAGATCAATTGATAGAAAGTTACTCTCATGGAATGAGGAAAAAGATTCAATTAGTTAGTGCATTTATGATTAATAATAAAATTATTATTATTGATGAAACATTGAATGGTATCGATGTAGAAGCAAAAGAAGCAACCAAACTATTATTTGAACAATACAAACGACGTGGTGGTTCCATAATAATGTGTACCCATGATTTAGAACTAGTTGAAGAGATAGGATATAGGGTGTTACTTATAAATAATGGTGTAATATACATTGATGATTTTATTGAAAATATTCTCAAAATTGGTTCTAGTTTAACGAATGTTTTTAAAGAACTAATAGATTATGAGGGCATGAAAAATGAAATTGAAAAATATTTTTAATTTACAAAAGCTATATTTCTTATTTATTTCAAGAAGAATACTAAGTGTGGGTATATTAAAAGAGAAAATATTTAAAGTTCTCATCTTTATTGCTATAGCAGTAACTATTACGGTAAGCACAGTTTTTCTATATTTTTTTTTAGATGACACCGATGTTTCTGGACAAATTAACTTTATATATTTTGTTATTAAAATGCAAGGTGTAAATATTATCGTTTGGACGATGATTATATTCCTTTTTACTAGAATTATTTTCCTGAAAAAAGGGGATTTCTTAAATATAACAAATCAGTTGCCAATTACACATAATGAAAGAAATAGTTCATTCATATTTTTTGAATTGCTTATGTCTTTAACCATTATTTTTCTAATTAGTATGGCCGTTATTATTGCAATAGTATTACGCACTGACATTCACTATATTCCTTTACTAATTTGTACAGTTATTTTTACAAGTTTAACAGGATATTTATTATTACAATTAATTAATTCTATAATTCTATATACATTAAATGTAATTAAATTAGAAAAAGTAAGTTCTCTCGTTTCAATTCTAGGTTTTATAGTTATATTGGTAATATTATATCTAGATATAGTGAAGTCTATAACTAATATAAATTATAACACTGCTGATTTTAGTCACTGGTCCCAATTTTATATAGAAATGTATAGTAATTATGGGTTTGTTGTTACATTCTTAATTTTTGTAACAATCAGTTTTTTACTATTACTGTTCATTCTTTATATCCCAAATAATTTCGGTTCAGAAGATAATCATTATATAAAAATTAAACAGCCTATTAAATTTAGACTAACTATGTTTAATTTATATATTTTACAAATATCGAGAAGAGTGGAAAACCTAACAATTCTTATAATTGCCTATTTTTTAGCAATCTCTTTACTTTTTCTAGATATATTGAATCCATTATATGCCATGTTTTTAGTAACTACATCAGGACTCTATATTTATACTCAAACTGATGCAATTAGAATAAATTACTATAGATTTAACTATAGTGCAATTAAAGATTATCTAAATCTAATTACCAGTCAATATATATATATATTAATAACGTCATTACCAATATTGATATTAGGGCTTCTTATAAATAAAGGTAACTTTAATCTTTATGATACTCTAATTATTTTTGGTCAATTAGTTTTAATAATTATACTTGCAACTTTAATTGGAATTTTATTCCCGGCAAAAAAGGACAACCCATTCTCACCGTTTATTGGATTTTTAATAATGGTAATAATTTCAGGGTTTATATCATTAATATTACAATTCTTAGATTTATCAAATCTGTACAATAGCATATTAATGCTGATTTTATATATTTTCGTTATATATATAAGTTGTTTGGGATTAATAAAACTAAAAGAGGAGTTTTTACATGAAGAAAGTTAATATTATCATTGGAACTCTAGTGATAGCTGTGATAAGTACGATAGTAATTTTAGTATTTAGTTTGATAACGCTGATGTTTACTCAAGATGAAGCTGGATATAAAACTTCATTTTTCAACACAGTGTTTGTGAATGTGGAGGAAAATACCGCAGACTGGGATTTATATACAACTCTAGGGGTGAATACTGATAATTTAGCACCTATTATTTTAACGACTATCTTTTTTTGGATTTTGTATTTAATTTTAACTAAGGTCTATTTAGAAAAAAAAAGAAAAGACAAAACGTAAAGTAAAAGATTATGGTAGATAAAAAAAATGATATTAATGCTATCAAATTTATTGATGTTATTAAGTACGTTCTAATTTATATGAAATGGTGCAATTATTTCTTTATCTTTTTCTTTATTGCTTCATTATTATTACTTTATATAAAAGTTAACATTATTTTATACACGTTAACCTATCTTTTAGGTGGAATATTATCAATTAGCATACATGAGTATATGCATATATTATTTATAAAAAAAATTACAAATAACAGTCATATTAGAATAAAAATTAATTCAAATCATTTTAGTATAATTCCTTGTGATAAAGTACATGGCTATAAATCCATTCTTATTGCATGTTCTGGTCCGATAGTATGCTTTCTTATAGCTGTATTTCTATACTTAATTAAACAATGGTTGTCTCTGGAAAGCTTTTTTATGGATTTACTTATTTTCTCCTATGCATGTCATATTTTCAGTATCCTACCTTTTTTTAAAGATGGGAGTATGATATTAAAAGAAGTGATTTATTATCTTTTGAAAGGAGGTGAAAAACAATGAATTATATCATGTCGAATTTATATGTTAAGAAAGAGAGCGCAAAAGATAAGATTATGCAATGGATTGAAAATTGGACACAGGGATATAATGGTCCACCATTCTGGTTTATTGTTTCATTAATTGTGTTAGCTGCTATCGCAATAATAGTAATAACAGCAGCAAGTATTTTCTGTATGCAAAAAGGTTATTCGTACTACGGTGTTGACTGGAAAAAAGGAAATGTAGGGCAAATTGGAGTAGGCTGTCTACGATAGAAAAGTAAACTATTTGCTAATTTAATGCTAGTAAAGTTTCGTGGACACTTTTCGGTTAAATTCCTACAATTAAATCTAGAAGAGTGTCCAATGAAACATAAGTAAACAGGAATCGATATAAGTGATCACTTTCAAAAAATGAATCGTTCTGTCTATCATTATTGTCAATGAGTAATAAATTTAAGTAGTGATATCCCATATCTGAAATAACCATATATAGATAGATTAATGAGAGTTGCTCTAATGTGACAATAACATTACTTAAATTTTCAAACAGCCTACTACGTTCAAATTAACTGATTAATTCAATACCCTGATCCACTTTAATTAATCCAATCACTCTTTATTAATATTACCGAAATTCTTACTTTTATACTCTTGAATAGCATCTACATAACTTTTATTATAACACTTTTTTTAATTTTATAAAACACATTCTCAAATTGGAGTCTGTCATGTATTTATGGGAGCTCTGTCTTACCTTTGATTTTCCTTCGTTTTTTCGTTCCAATAAATTTTTTCTATGAGGATTTATCAAACGTAACTATCTTCCAAGAATGCCTTTAGCTTATCCCACTGATTGCGACAGTACTTAATGTCTTGCCTTGGCATATCCAAACTGAATAAACATCAAGAATTGGCTTACTTTTTTTATAGACGCATTTCATGACATTCCTCTTACCATTTAATTTTTGTCGTCAGCTCTGCATTTTATTGCTCAAATGAAGAAACACGTTGTTCTAACTTTTCAGTTGTTGTCTGTGAAGTCGGTTTAATTGTTTTCATTCTTTTTTTATACACCGACCTTACTTAAAAAGGTGGAGTGTCTTCTAGTTACTCTATTTTATACCAGAGTTTTTCATAATTAAGTCGACTATAGTGGTTTAATTCTATACCTGCTAGTTTGGAATCAGCTACTACTTTTGAAGAAATAAGACGTTGGTAAAGAAAAATCATATAATCATGCTCTAATAGAAAGGCCTCTAACTTTCGTATTTCAGCATAGGCGTCAAAAGTAGAACGACTGGATATAACTTTTTCAACCATTTCGTTTATGACGGTTTGTATATGAGTGGGTAAGGTGTTATAAAGAAATGACCGACGAGCAGTAAATAAGTTTAAGAGCGAAACTAATCTGTTTTCTCCAACCATTATACCGGAAATGAGAATATCTGTTTGACTAAGCTTTTCCGGGTTTTCTAACTCTTCAATATTCACAATGTTAGTCTCCAAATGAATTCCTAGTTCTTTAAAAAGTTGTCTAAAAACCTTCAATTCATATTTGAAATAAGCATCATGTGCTAAATTCGTTGAAGTTAATCGGATAGTCTCTCCGATAAATCCGTTCTCTTTAAACCATTGTTTAGCTTTAGAGTCATTTACCTTTTGTCTAAGTGGTGAAGCATGTTCATCAATGAGACTATCCGGAAACCAAACGTCATGGCTGGGGTGATTTTGAAAAAGCTGCTGACGGTCAATCGCATAAGAAAGCATTTTTCTAAATTCAGGCTGCTGATGTTTTCCTTTTTTTTGATGGTTTACAAATAGAAAGGTTCCACCTAACTCTGGTTGATATGTTTCATATGTCGTAGTACTTTTCGTCTCCTCGCTTGTAATCTGAAAATAAACTTTTCTTTTTTTGTAAGGAGGGGTAGGGAGAGAAAATAAATGAATTTGGTCCAAAGATGGTTGATACCCGTAATAGTTTTGAAACGCATGTAAGGTAATCTGGTCTTTCAAATGTTTTTTGATTTGGTAAGGCCCCGTACCAATTGGATGCCATTGATAATGTCGTATATCCTGACGATAGCTTTGAGTATCGATAATCATGGCATTTTTGTCTGAAAATAGGTGTAAGAACAAATAATTGGGCTTTGTTAGCTGGACCGTAAAAGCCGTTTCTGAATGGACCTCTATCGATTCGATTTGTTTTAAGAGCTTTTGGTTCCAACCAGACCATTTCAATTGCCAAAGATGAAAATTTTCGATAATCGTTTGAGCTGTCAAACGTTTATGATTATGAAAAAGTACGCCTTTCCTTACATAAAAGCGCCATTTTGTCCCATCTTCTAAACACTGCCAATATTGAATGAGTTCAGGGATAAATTCATGGGTTCTATGATTGTATCGCACTAATGGGTTGAATATATGTTGAATGAGCTGACCTTCATGTCTAGTGGCCGCTTCAAAAGGTATTAAGGTACGTATGGGTCGATAATAGGGATAGCTTAGTGAATCTACTCCATTTTTCCTTGACCAAATCATTTGGTTTCCAAGTATCTCCACGATTTGTTTATGATCCCAGCCATTGTCTTTAAGATATTTCATTGCTTCATCTGTTTTTCCTTTTTCAATAAGGAATTGAACCTGAATTTGCTGCATGTCCTCTAATGTTTTTACAAGTATAAGAGTTGATGGCTTTGACCTACCAGCACTAGGTAGCCATTGTAGCCATTGCTTGGCGCCCATTTGCTTTAAAAGTGATTTCGCATAACGTTCTGTACATTGTAGGATATTCGCAATTTCAGATATATAAATTTTAATCGAAGTTCCTTTTATTGATTGACATAAAGTCACGTAATGCTGAGCTAACCTCATAGTTGTACCTCCACAAAGAAAAGGTGATATTTTTTCTGCTTAATTTATGCTCTTTTTCTTCCTCTTTTTTATTTGTATCATGAAATAGTGAGAATAGAAAGAAAAAATAAGGGAGTGACATATTAATGGGGGTCAAACAGCTAGAGAATCGTGTGTTGATTAATGGTAGTGAGCCTACTTTATGGAGAAATAAAAATTTCCTCTTATTATGGGCCAGTCAAATTTCATCTGGAATTGGATTTCAAATATATAATATTGTGATGCCACTTCTCATTTATTCAATGTCTCAAAGTGCATTGGCTATGAGTGGAATGAGAGTGATGGAAATACTTCCAAATGTTTTTTTAGGAATGATTGCTGGGGTCATCGTCGACAGGTTTAAGAGAAAATTAATTATGAGCTGGGCGATTATTTTAAAAGGATTTGCTATCGGATTAATCACCTTTTCGCTATTTACGGGTCAATTGCAGCTGTGGTCTTTATTTTTATTAGGCTTTCTTTTTGCGAGTTCTGGTTATTTTTATGGAAACGCCTTACACTCTATTATCCCACAATTGATGGATAAACGGTTTTTAACTGAAGCCAATGCAAAATTGAGTTTTACGAGTACATTTATTAGTATGATTGGACCAGGTGTTGTCGGCATATTTTTGGTCCTTTCAAGCTTCACTGGCTTATTTTTTGTTCAATTATTGCTCGTGTTATTGATGGGTTTTTTTATATTAAATATGAAGGTATCTGAGCGCCCGAGACAACAAAGCACCTTTTCTTTCTGGAAGGACCTATTGGAGGGCCTTAAAGAGCTATTTGCAAATAAAACATTACTAACACCAACGATCGCGATTCTCTTTATAAATTTAGCTTCAAGTATGACAATGGGAGTTTTAATCTTTTTTGCTGTAGACACGTTAGGTACGACTGAGGTAGAAGTTGGATATATGATGAGTTTAGGCGCCATTGGTGGATTAGTTGGAGCTGTTTTGATTAAGAAAGTAGCAACATTTCTTCCAAGAGGTAAAATGTTCACCTATGCTTTATTGATTGATGTGACAGGTTTTATATTATTATTATTTGCTCAAATCTGGTGGTTTATAGGTATTACGCTCATGTTACGCACTTTTGCGGTGACCATTATTAACATCAATTATTTGGCGATTCGACAAGAGTTTACGCCTAATCATTTGTTAGGAAGGGTAGCTGGTACCTCATCCACTTTAATGAAACTCGCTATGCCGATCGGTTTTTTACTCGGGGGCTTATGGGTAGAGTGGTTTCAAGTTCAAACCTTATTTATGATGACAGCTTGTATCATTTTGGCTATCTTTGTAAGTCTCATTCGGACCACTTTTTATCAGTTGAAATAATGAGCCCCGCATCTATATGGGCACAAAAACTCTGCGATTTACATATGATAAGGTGCATAGTAATCATTGTAGGGAGGTTGCATGGCTATGTATCATCATCTCGTAAAGCCAGGAGAGACCTTATGGCAAATTTCTTTAGATTATCGAACACCTCTAGAAAACATTATACAAGCTAATTCTGGAATCAATCCCAATTATTTAACGATTGGTCAAGCACTTGTCATACCGGGATTTCCAGATCCTACAACATTACCATATGAGATCAAAGTGTCTTTGACGAATCATCGACTATCTTTATTTCAACATGGTTCTTTAGTGAAAGAATACCCGATCGCTGTTGGGAAAATGTTGACACGAACCCCGACAGGTCAATTTATCATTCTTAATAAAGCTCCTAACCCGGGTGGACCATATGGTACGATGTGGATGTCATTATCCAAACAAGGCTATGGTATTCATGGTACGAACAACCCAAGCTCAATCGGCCATTCCGTTTCACATGGGTGTATACGAATGCATAATCATGATGTAGAAGAATTAGCGAGTATGGTACCAATTGGAACACGTGTTATCATCGGACATTAACCGATAAAAAAGGCATGAAATTATGCCTTTTTTTGTTCGGTAAGTTGTTTATATGTTTCGTTTACAAAGCGGTTGTAGTACTCGATTGGTTTAATAAGTTTTTTCATTTCCACCTGAGCTTTTTTAGCAAGAGTTACTGCCTTTGTATGGTCACCAAGCTTCTCATAACATAATGCTTGGTAAGAATATCTTGGTACTAACAGTGATTGATCGAGTTCTAATAAACTGCCTAAATCTTTTTGCTCTAAGTCTTTAAAAGAAAGTAATGCTTTCTCATATTGACCAAGCCCGTACAACGCTTTACCAGTCTCTAATTCTTCAATATACAGAACATCGTCATCAAAGAGCTTTTGTAGTTCGTCAGTAAAGGTGAGGGCTTTTGTGTAATCGTGATAATACTCGTTGTAAATATGGGCTTTCAAAAAAAGACTAAAACCTATCATATTTTTGTCTTCAAAAAGGTCACATAACAAATCTAATTTGGTTAAATAGTGAATCATGCGCTCTTCTTGTTGATCAATCATTGAAAAGATAATTGCAATACGATAATATTCATCCATTCGATAGAAATGCTTATGTTTCGTTTGATATATGATATTCTCATCGACTTTACTGAGCGCTTCCTCAATCTCTCCTACAAAGATTAAACAGCCAACTTCATGATAACGAAAGCCTAACTCATGAATAATGTCTAGTTCGATATGAGCATCTTCATATTCTTGTCTTTTCTCACGTAAGTAAGCTAACGATTGATCATATTTCTTCTCCCACATAAAAATAGCAATTTTAAATAAATCGAGTGGGGCAATCTCATTATATAAATGCATCGATTGAAAATAGCTTTCAGCAAGTTGTAAATAATCCTGCCACCCTTTGTCTTTTTCCATATAAAGAGATTTGGCATAAACAGTTGCCAGCGTAGCAAGTTCATAGGAATGGACTTTTTCCACACTTAAATAAGGTTCAAGTAGTTGAATGACCTCATTAAAAGCCCGATTCTTATAGAGTTCATGTGCATTTAAAATCATTTTTCGTAAATCATAAATGGAGTGTTCTTCTAATAAAGTATTAATCTCGACTCCAAGTACTTTTGCGATATGGTGTAAGCTGTCCATCGAAGGTTGTGCTTTATCATTTTCAATCAAACTTAGCATTCCCTTTGTTAAATGGTTACCAGCGATATCTGTAAGTGTTTTCTTTTGATGCTTTCGTATTTGACGAATTCGACTTCCGAGAGTAGAGCTCATTAAACCATTCCTTCCATAAATTGAAACTTTAACCACTCGTTTTCGTAAGTAAGCTGATAGCATAACTGATAAGTTCAATTTTATTAAACTTTTGCTTGAATGTGAAGAGGGAATATGATAAGTTTAATTTAATTAAAAAGTTTAATTATATTAAACTATAGGGAGTGATTGTATATGAATGAAGAACAAAAAATCCGTCGAGCTACTTATCATCTATGGACGTTTGGTTTTAGTAAGCTCATCTCAACATTTGGAAATAGCATTTATGTGTTTGGGATTAGTCTTTATATTTTGACTTTGACAGGTTCGGCGATGAATTTTGCTGTCAATATGTTGTGCTCTGTGTTACCAAGAACGATCCTGGCACCCTTTGTTGGTTATATGGCTGACCGTTACTCGAAAAAAGCCCTTATTATCATTTCACAATTAAGCTCTTTGCTCATAGTGATTGGTTTACTTATGTATAGTATTTGGTATGGAATTTCATTATTAGCTATTTACATAACGACTGTATTGTTAACCATTTCTTCTATGTTTACCGGGATTACGTTTACATCATCCATTACGAGATTAATAGATAGAGAGAGGATTCAAAAAGCGATGTCACTCAATCAAATGTCTGTTTCCATTTCGGCGATTGGAGGACCTGTAGTAGGGGGAATGTTATTCGCTTTTGCACCGATTGAAGCCTTCCTTACCATATTTATTGCTGCTTTTATTGTCGCGGTCATATTAGAAGCAACAATGAATTTTCGCTTATTTGAGGTCCAAAATGAGAATCAAATTACAGAAAAAGAATCTTTTTGGCAAGGCATGGGTGCCGGTATCAAATATGTGATGAATCAAAGAGTGCTGAAAATCATTTTTACTGTTGCGATATTTATCAATTTCTTTGCCGCAAGCTTGACGATAGGTTTACCTTATCTACTCATTGAACAATTACAAATTAATGCTGCCCACTTCGGCATGATTGAAGGAATTTTTGCAGGTGGACTATTGGTTGGGGCTTTATATTTTATGTTCAGAAAAGAAGTGCAATTTCCTCTAATCAGCGTGAAATTTGGTATAATCAGCTATGGACTCCTCATTATATTAATGGTTCTCCCTTTAATGATGGTATTTCCTTATTGGCTTCAGGTTTCCTATTATAGTTTATTAGCCTTATCAATTGGTTTTGCCTTAACGTATACAAATACACCAATTGGCGTGATGATGCAAAAGATGATCGATGAAGATTTAAAGGGAAGAGTTTTCGGAATTTTAGAAACGATCGCCCAGGCTTTGATGCCTATTAGCGTAATCATATATGGCATGTTATATGACCAAGTCGGTCCGTTTTGGGTATTAATTAGTTCAGGTGTATGTGTAATCCTATTAACGGTATTCCTAATACGTCCATCGATAATCAAATCCATTTATCCAGAGAAATACGGACTATCCATCCCTGTACCAGAAATTAGTAAGACAGATGTAGAAAAAAGAGATGCGTTGATTTAGGTGAGGAGAGTCAGATTGAGCAAACGCTGAATCGCGGGGTTGCCGGATAGAAAAAGAGAGAAGAAGCCCGAGCAAACGCTGAACCGCGGGGTTGCAGGCCGGAAAAGAGGAAGAACGCCCGAACAAACGCTGAATCACGGGGTTGCAGGTGGAAAAAGAGAGAGGAAGCCCGAGCAAACGCCGAATCGCGGGGTTGCAGGTGGAAAAAGAGAGAGAAATCCCGAGCAAACGCTGAATCACGGGGTTGCGTGCTGAAAAGTCGAGAGAAAGCCCGAGCAAACGCTGAATCACGGGGTTGCGAGCTGAAAAGTCGAGAGGAAGCCCGAGCAAACGCTGAATCACGGGGTTGCGTGCTGAAAAGTCGAGAGGAAGCCCGAGCAAACACCGAATCATGATTAAAACGCAGGCTATCGTCCTTAATGAACTTTCACAAAAGCTAAATAACAGAAGCCCGATTCACATCGCCACCAACAAACATGAAAGTAGCGTTCGCCTTCAACTGGTGGCATTTTGTTCATATGCCTTTGCTTCTTGGTTAATTAGCTTTTATTACTTTTCATTCATTTATTTTTGTATGTTATGTTGTTACTTCCTCGCTTTTCCTACAACATAGCACGGCTTTTGCTTGGCTTATGTTGTTACTTCCTCACTTTTCCTTACAACTTAACACTACTTTTACTCACCTAAAAGTGGACATTGTTAAAAAATCGTTTTTGAACATTCCTAGATTAGCATTTATATGTATGAGTAGTGTACAAGCCAAGAAGCCTGCAACAACCCGAGCGGAGGGAATGGGGAGGCCGACTCCTGCAGGAGGAGAGGGCAGGCTGAGATCCAGCGGTGTAGCCGTTTAGCTCAGCGCCCGCCGGAGGGTGCGTGCCCCCCATTCCCGGAGCGATCTTCGAAGAAGAACACATGAGCATTAAGCAACTTTCATACAAAAAGTCTCATTACCAATTATCTATTTCAAACATCCATACAATAAATTCCCTTATTCCTGTTTATATTGAACGTTTAAAGGGAAAAATTCTTTGTACCCTTCATGCAAAAGTTGGGAATAGAGTAAAAGGTGTTGAGGCTTATGCAAGATAATCAAGTTACAGAAAAAAATGGAGCAGCATTTGTGTTATACGCTTCCGTACTTATTATTGTTTTATTTGTACTATGGGGGATTATCTCACCAACACATCTTGGAGAAACCTTTAATACAGTGCTCGATTGGATCATTGTGAACTTCGGTTGGTTTTATATGTTACTGGCCAGTTTATTTGTTTTATTCGGCTTTGTGATTGCGTTATCTCCTTTTGGGAAATTGAAATTAGGTAAAGAAGAAGACGAGCCTGAACATTCCTTTATTTCATGGGTCGGTATGTTATTCGCTGCCGGACTAGGTGTTGGTTTTGTGTTCTTTGGTGTAGCGGAACCAATTATTTATTATCTCGATACACCACCTGGTATTACACCAGGAACAACAGAAGCAGCAGAAGTTGGTTTGCGGTATGGTGTCTTTCATTGGGGTTTACATGCTTGGGGAGCATTTTCAGTCGTTGGTTTAACATTAGCCTATGTTCAATATCGAAAAAATCGTCCTGCCTTAATTAGTTCAGCTTTTTACCCGCTTTTAGGTAATAAGGTAAACGGTTGGCTGGGTAAAGGTATCGACTTACTTGCTGTTATTTCAACTTGTGCGGGTGTCGCTACAACATTTGGAATTAGTGCCATGCAAATTACAGGTGGTATTTCTTTTCTTACGCCACTATCTAACAGTATTCCTGTTCAATTAGCTGTTATTGTGATTATTACTTTCTTATTTTTATTTTCAGCTGTTGTTGGGATTGATAAAGGAATTAAAAGATTAACAAACTTGAATTTGGTTTTAGCTGGTCTATTATTAATCTTTGTTTTCTTTGCTACTTCATCTGTCACGTTATTGGAAAGTATGGTTACGACCTTTGGTGGATATGTCGCTAATATCGTTGATATGTCTTTAACAATGACGCCTTTTATTGAAAGCGAGTGGTTAGGAGCAAATACGATATTCTTTTGGGCTTGGCATATGTCTTGGTCCCCATTTGTTGGTTTATTTATTGCTAGGATTTCAAAAGGGAGATCGATTCGTGAATTTATAGCTGGTGTGTTATTAGTTCCGACAGTTCTTGCAGTCATTTGGTTTACTACATTTGGTGGAACGGCATTAGATATTGAAATGTCAGGAGCCTATCCACTTGCCGATGTTGCAACATCTGAAGTAGAGTTAACATTGTTTTACATGTTAGAGCAATTGCCTTTAACAACAATTTCTAGTATTCTTGCGATTATTGTTGTCGGTATTTTCTTTGTTACTTCTGCCGATTCAGCAGCGTTTGTACTTGGATCTATGACCTCTGGAGGAAAGTTAAATCCGAGTTTTAAATTGAAGATTTTATGGGGCGTTTTAATAGCAGGAACCGCTTCGGTGTTATTAATAAGTGGTGATGGTGGTCTCGATGCCTTACAAACAGCTGCAATATCAGCTGCCTTGCCATTTGCTTTTATTCTCATATTAATGCTTGTTTCTGTAACAATGATGATGTTTAGAGATTTAGATGCAGATAAGAATCGAAAACGCCGTATTAGAACAGATGAACTAAAAGAAATTATGAGAAAAGAAGCATATGATGAGTTAAGAGCAGAATTAACGGAGGAATGGCGTGAAGAATTAAGACGAGAGCTAAAAGCGATGGGGAGAAATAACGCAGAAATGATTCATTTCCAAACATCGGAGAATAGTGCGATTGTTGGGAAGTCACTTTCTGAAATTTCCTTTCCTCCTCATATTAATGTTAGTGCGATTGAACGTGGAGAAGAAATGTTGACGCCTTCTGGAAGTACGGAAATTCAAGCTAATGATTTTATGTATATACTTGTTCAAAGTGAGCAAAAGGATGCTTTATTAGATATTTTAAAAGAAACGAAGGATTGATTTACTGACATGAACTCTTATTGGTTTTAGCCAATAGGGGTTTTTGTGTTGTATGAAAGTTACTTAGGGGCGATGGGTTGTGCCTTGAAGTTAGCTGGTCATCCATCTTGCGATAGATGACCTTAACAGGACAGTGCTCCCTGTTTGTTAGGCTGACACCTGATGGTGATCGGGTTGTAAACGTGCCAACAGTTTAAAAAGTCGCCACTACTTTGATCTTTGTTGGTGACGAAGTGAATCGGGCTTCGCCATGTGGGTTTTATATGAAAGTTAGTGCTAATGCTCATGTATGTTGACCTTTCGGTCTTTGTTTTTGGTCCGTTTTTGAAAATCGAAACTTCACGTGAGCGTGAAGTAGCCAAGTGAGCTTGGCTAACGGTCCAAAAACACTTGGATATTAGATGCTAATCCTGATGAGTACTCTCTCTTTTTTTGTTGGTTGTGGCTGTTTGTGCGGTGCGCTGAAATTAGCTTTGAAGCACTCTTTGAGGTCTCCCCTAGTTGGGCAAGGTTACAGCTGAATTTGAGAATTCTCAAAACCCGAATTGAATAAAGTGCAAACTATAAAGGATACCACCACTTTCATATTTGATTGGTGGGTGAGGATGTGGGTTTTGTTTATTTGAGCTTAGTTTGAAAGGGCGTTTGGCTATGGAGCATTGTTCGTCGTCATCGAACATCACATTTTCCTTCCGATAGACTGGTTGTTGATTTATTTGGCTAAATAAGCTGGACCTTGTCTCTACGACAGTTGTTCAAAATTCCACTTGGTTACTGTTTTTTCCTGTGTCTATAGGCGATTTTTCTAAATTGTAATTGTAGAAAACAGGATTTTGCCAATCAATCGATTAAACGCTCGTTATTTTAATCACTTGAGCGTTTTTGTTATTCAGGTTTTTTATCGTTAAAAAGAGGGTTTTCGCCTTTTAATCGATAATATCCTTCTATCTGGATTTTTAGTAATTTGGAGGAGGGAGTGATCGTTAAAATGAAATACGATGCGATTGTTGTGGGAGCAGGTATTGCTGGTTTGGTTGCGTCGACGGAAATTGCTCAATCTGGTAAACGTGTATTGTTAGTAGAACAAGAACCTGAAGCCTCTCTAGGTGGACAAGCATGGTGGTCCTTTGGTGGTTTGTTTCTTGTTAATTCACCAGAGCAGCGTCGATTAGGTATTAAGGATTCTTATGAACTTGCCTGGCAAGATTGGATAGGAACGGCTGGTTTCGATCGTGTTGAAGATGAGTGGGCTAGAAAATGGGCACAAGCATATGTGGAATTTGCAACCTATCAAAAAAGAGACTGGTTACATGCAATGGGCGTTCGTTTTTTCCCTGTCGTTGGATGGGCAGAAAGAGGAGGTGGGTTAGCAAGTGGACATGGGAATTCTGTTCCTAGATTCCATATAGTTTGGGGAACAGGTCCGGGAATTTTAGCGCCTTTTGAGAAGAAACTAAAAGATTTTATCAAAGAAGGGACGATTACCTATTTACCTAGACACCAAGTCAATCATTTACTCAAAGATGTCGACAGAGTGTTTGGTATCGAAGGTAATATTTTAAAAGAGAGTCATGTACGACGAGGTGAAGCAAGCAACCGTGAAAAGGTTGGTCATTTTCACTTTGAGGCGGATGCCATTGTCATAGCTAGTGGTGGGATCGGTGGAAATTTGGAGTTAATAAGGAAATACTGGCCAACACGTCTCGGTGAAGCCCCGAAAAATATGATTATCGGGGTCCCTGCACATGTTGATGGAAGAATGATAGATGTAGCTGAGCAGTCTGGAGCCCACATCGTAAATAGAGATCGCATGTGGCATTATACGGAAGGCATTCAAAATTGGAACCCAGTTTGGGAAAAGCATGGTATACGCATTTTACCAGGACCTTCTTCGGTTTGGTTAACAGCAAAAGGTGAGAGAATGGGAGCACCTAATTTTCCAGGCTTTGATACGTTAAGTACTTTAGAAGCTATTCAAAAAAGTGGTTACGAATATACGTGGTTCATACTTACAGATTCTATTATTGAAAAAGAATTTGCTCTCTCTGGATCCGAGCAAAATCCAGATTTAACAAATAAAAGTATTCGACAAGTTTTAAAACGAGTTTTGCCTGGTCCTACACTAGCAGTAAAGGCTTTTTTGGAACATGGTGTGGATTTTGTGCAGGCTCAATCTTTAGAAGAATTGGTTTCGAAAATGAATGAACGAACAGGGGATTATCTACTTGATATCACATTGGTGAAAGAGCAAATTGAAGCGAGGGACCGTGAAGTTATGAATAAGTTTTCGAAAGATTTGCAAATACAAGCTATATTAAATGCGAGAAATTATAAAGGAGACCGTCTCGTACGAGTTGCCAAACCTCATCCCATTTTGAGTGGTGATCGTAAAAGGTTAATTGCTGTTAGATTAAACATTCTTAGTAGAAAAACTTTAGGGGGAATTCAGACAGATTTAGCTGGTCATGCTCTAAACGAAGATGGAGAGATTATCCAAGGCTTATTTGCCTGTGGGGAAGCTGCTGGGTTTGGCGGAGGAGGCATGCATGGTTATCGCTCTTTAGAAGGTACCTTTGTTGGGGGCTGTTTATTTACAGGGAAAGTCGTAGGAGAGACTATTTCAAAATTATAAGAAATGTGCCCTTTCATAAGAAGTATCACGGTTATCGCTACCTTTTTCTGTTTGAATATGATTCAATAATGATATGAATTTTATTATTGAATGGAGAAGGTTATGTTACATATTCACATTATTGCTCCTTACCAAGCAATGTCACCTATTATAGAAGAATGTCAAACGATATTTGATCAAATTCAAATTACCTATTCCGTTGGGGATTTACAAAGAGGTCTTGAAATGGCCAAACAAAAGGAGCATGAAGAAATCGATCTATTTATTAGTCGTGGTGGTACGGCAAAATTATTAAGAGAGCATGTAACCATTCCTGTCATCGATATTCATTTATCGGGTTACGATTTAACTCGTTCATTAACTTTAGCTAGTCAAATGAAGGAAAAAACGGCCGTTGTAGGATTTGCGAATATTACGACAGGTGCTTCATCGATTATTGATTTGTTAAATTTACCTTTAAAAGTATATACAATTGATACATCAGAAGAGGTTGCCCCCCTTCTATTGCAGTTAAAAGAAGAAGGTTATCAGCACATCCTCGGAGATGTTATCACTGTTCAAACGTCTGAGTTATTAGGGCTAAGAGGCATGCTGTTACAATCAGGGAAAGAATCCATCATTCGAGCAATTGAAGAGGCTTTATTTTTATGGCAGCAGTTAAATAAACAACAGCTTATTCAACATATATTAAATCAATTACTATTGAAAACCCATCGCAATATCATCATATTTAATCAAGAGAATGAAATCATTTATAAAAAAATAGAGGGGGAGTGGAAAGTTCCACTTTCCGATCAAGATTGGTACTTATTACATACTTCTATTGATAACACGAGTGATACTTTCTCAAGATATTTTAATAATGAACAAGAACAAATTCGAGTTACTGGATATCGATTTGACGAATATAAGGTATATACTATTGAAAAATATGCATTAAACCTATTATTAGATAATGGAATAAAATTAAAAACAACACTGATGAAAGAGCCTATTGCAACTAAATCTGAAACAGTCAAGCATCATTTTGAACGGATGAAAGCTTTATACGAAAATAATAAACCGATCATGTTAACTGGTGAAAAAGGGACAGGAAAAAAATTTCTAGCGACTCAAGTACATGTAGAAATGTCGCATTCAGGATTATTGATTGAATTAGACGCTAACATGTATCGTCCCAAAAATAATCATTCATTATTTATTTCTAAACCGACTAGCATTCTTATTTATGATGTGGAACCGAATGCTGAGAACTTACTTACTGTGTCAGAATTGCAACAACTATGCCAAGAAAACCAGGTCCAATTATTTATAACCTCTGAACAGCCATGGTCACAAGAATGGGTCGAGGACGAAAAACTACATCAAATTCATTTACCGAAATTATCAGAGCGAATGGAAGATTTACATGAGTTAGTTCATTATTTTCTTTTTAATTATCATCAAAAATATGGAACCACAGCAATGAAAATATCTGATGATGCTTTGATTTTCTTAAGAAGTTTAATATATGTAAACCATATTGATAGTTTGCGTGACATTATTAAACAAGCCGTACTTAATGAAAATGACTATATTTTACATGAGAAAACAATTCAATTTGTCATTAAACAAGAAAATGCTCACCAAGGATTTCCGATTCATGGGACTTTAAAGGAGATGGAGACGGCTATTATTGAGCAAGTTCTAAAAGAGGAAGATTATAATCAAACAAAAGCAGCTAACCGTTTAGGTATTAATCGTGCGACATTATGGAGAAAATTAAAAGGATAGTTATGGACCTATCACTTCAATTGGAGGTGATAGGTTTTTTGAATGTAAGTGACAGGATAAGCCGAATAAGAGCAATAACTATCCTAGAGATTTTGGTAGCGATGAGTAGAACTCCACATACCATTATTAATCAACTTTAATCTAAAATACAAAGCTATCAGGGAACGTGAAAAAAGCAAGGTCTAGTGAATAGTACCGCATCGAGTTTTAAAGGAATAAATAATTAATTATCCCAATATTAGGTGTTGCAATATTAAACTAATTAAATAATCTTTATATTTAAGTGTTGCATTATAGATCTATCTATTTTACTCTAATGATAGAGCAAGACATGAAAACGCTTTATATAAGGGGAGAGGAAGATAAAAATGAAAATTAAAGCGACTTTAGATCGAATACCTGGTGGAATGATGGTTGTACCTTTATTATTGGCTGCTGCCATTAATACATTTTTTCCAGACTTATTAAGAATTGGTGGATTTACAGAAGCGTTATTTGTAAACAGTTCCAGTGCACTTATTGCCCTATTTTTACTCATAGCAGGAACGCAAATTACGTTTAAAACAGCAGGTACTTCTGTTAAAAAAGGAGTGACATTACTAGCCTTTAAATGGGGGATTGGAGCAGGTATTGGTTTAATTGCGATTTTATTAGCAGACTCAAATGGATTATTTATGGGGCTTGCACCGATTGCGATTATTGCAGCCATGACTAATTCAAATGGTGGCCTTTACATCGCATTAGCCGGTCAATACGGTAAAGAGGATGACAAAGCGGCTTATCCATTTTTAGCATTAAGTGATGGTCCCTTTTTAACGATGGTAGCATTAGCTATTTTCGGTACAATGGGCTTTGCAGAAGGAATGTTTTCACCTATTGATTTCGTAGCGGTTCTATTACCTTTATTAGTTGGGGTTGTTATTGGGAACTTAGATAAAGATATGGGCGATTTTCTTCATAAAGGTAGTGATAAATTAGTACCATTTTTCGCCTTTTCACTAGGGATGGGTATTAATTTCACATCAATTATACAAGGTGGATTAAGTGGAATTTTATTAGGAGTAATGACTGTATTATTTACAGGTGGAATTGGCTATTTCATTTTTAAATGGATTGGTTGGAATCCAATCGTTGGTACAGCGGAAGGCTCAACGGCCGGAAATGCAGTAGGTACACCAATGGCGATTGCAGCTGCAAACGCATCCTTTATGCCTGTAGCCGAATTAGCAACCGTACAAGTAGCAGCGAGTGTGGTAACAACGGCCATTCTTTTACCGATATTTATCGGATTTTTAGCTAAACGATTGGAAAAGAAAACAGGAAAAACAGTAAAAGAAATCAATGCAACCATGTAAGGCATCTAAAGGAGAGGTTTGATGAATTTAGCAATCATCGCAGACGACTTAACAGGAGCCAATGACAGTGGGGTTCAGCTAGCAAAGTACGGCCTGCAAACATCCGTTTTTTTCAAAATGGACCAACGTAATTTACAAGAAAATGATGCGATTGTTTTTGATACAGATAGTCGAGCAATGGCAGCGGAAGAAGCCAAAAATGTCGTTGCGGATGTGACCCAATTTTTATTAAAAGAAGGGGTAACTAACATCTATAAGAAAATTGATTCAACGATGCGGGGAAGTATCGGTGCTGAGTTAGTCGGCATGCAACAGGAGTTACAGGCAGATTTTATAATCATCTCACCTGGCTACCCTAAAAACCATCGTCAAGTTATTGATGGCTATCATTATTTAAAAGGGAAAAAGTTAGCAGAGACAGAGATCGCCCTAGACCCAGTAACACCTGTTCATGAATCTTATTTACCGGATTTGCTAAAAGAACAAATCGGTGAACAAGTTGGTTTAATGAATTTACAAGAATTACGAACAGAAGCCAGCTTTCATGAAAAATTAAACTTTTTTGAAAATAATGGGATTTCATACGTGGTAGTTGATGCAGAAGTAGAAGAAGATTTACGAATTCTACTTTCAGAATTGAAGAAAACAAGTTTTTCTATTGGACTAGTAGGGTCTGCAGGTTTGGCCAATTATTTACCAGATTATTATGACCTAAAACCAAAGGTGCAGAACTACCGTATTACGGATACGAATAAACCTATCTTAACCGTCGTAGGAAGCGTTAATATTAATTCAAGAAATCAATTAAATAAACTATTAGCAGAAGAAATCTTTGCTGTAAAAATTAATTCATTCAAAGCTGTGGGGAAATTAGAAGACAGAACAGCTGAAATTGAACGTGTTTATCGTGAAGTGCAGCAAGTCGCTAAAAGTGGACGAGATGTTGTCGTTTACTCATCTGGAGAACGAGAAGACATCGATTATGCTCGAAAAGTAGGTGCACAAAACGGTTTTGATTTCATGCAAACAAGCAAAGAGATTGTAGCTATGATTGGTGAAATAGCTGCACGTTTATTACAAGAAGGGTTATTTCAAGGTATTGTTATGACTGGTGGAGATACAGCTAAGAAAATATGTGAGCAATGGGATATAACGGGGTTCACCTTGTATGATGAACTTGAAGTAGGCGTGCCGATATCAAGCTTTATCGGAGTCGATGGATTATTCGCGATTACGAAGGCTGGCGGATTCGGAAAAGAACGTGTATTTATTGATTCTATTGCTAAGTTAAAGGGAGTGCATGATAGTGAGTAATAGACCTATTATCGGTATAACAATGGGCGATGCGTGTGGGATTGGACCTGAAATTATCGTGAAAGCATTAGCACATAAAGAGATTTATGATGCATGCCGTCCAGTAATTATTGGAGACGCGAAAATTATAAAAAAAGTATTACCTATTGTTGAATCAGGTTTAAAAATTAATCAAGTAAATGAACCAGAAGAAGCGACATTTAAGTATGGGACCATTGATGTTATTGATATGAACCTACTGCCTGATGAATTACCATTTGGTCAAGTATCAGCGGAGGCAGGAAATGCTGCTTATGAGTATTTAGCGAAATCAGTTGAATTAGCCAAAGAAAAAAGAATTCATTCGATTTGTACGGCGCCGTTAAATAAGGAAGCACTACACAAAGGTGGACATCTATACCCTGGTCATACAGAGATTTTGGCGAAACTAACTGATACAGAAGATTTTTCGATGATGCTTACAACACCGAATCTTCGTGTCATTCATTTAACGACTCACGTTGGTTTAATAAAAGCGATTGAAAGCATTACTCCAGAAAGAACGTATAAGGTTGTGAAGTTAGCACATGAGACCTTAAGTAATGCAGGAATGGATAATCCACGAATTGCTGTATGTGGTATTAATCCACATGCAGGGGAAAATGGCTTATTTGGCAATGGCGAAGAGGAAGAAAAGCTTTCCCCAGGAATCCAACAGGCTAAAGAAGAAGGTATAAATGTGACAGGTCCGCTTCCAGCAGACACCTTATTCTTTAGAGCGGGGCGTGGCGATTTTGATATGGTCGTTGCTTGTTATCATGACCAAGGTCACGCACCGATAAAAGTTATGGGTATTGAAGAAGGGGTTAATATTACCGTCGGGTTAAAAGGTGGAATTGTGAGAACATCTGTTGATCACGGAACTGCTTTTGATATAGCTGGTAAAAATATTGCAGAAGAGAAAAGTATGATTGCTGCCATTCGCTCGGCTTATGAGTTAGCACCTAAATAAAATGATTACATGAAAACCACCTTGAATGCACAAGCCTTGTGTAAAGGTGGTTTTTTAGTTTTCAACGATGGCCTTCAGTTGATTCGATGTTTAATCATTTCTAATCGCGGGGATATCCTCACTATACATGATTTAATAGATTAGACTAAATCAAAGGAGCTGGAATTCATGAGAAACTATACAAAACATTATATAAATGGTGAATGGGTAGAATCAACAGGAACGGATACGATAGACGTTATAAACCCGGCAACAGAAGAAATAATTGGGCAGATTAGTTCAGGTACAGAAGAAGATGTTCACCGAGCTGTAATGGCGGCTAAAGAAGCATTTCCATATTTCTCACAAACATCTCGTGAAGAAAGGATCGCTTTGTTAAACAATATCGTTAAAGAATACGAGAATCGTAAGGATGATTTTGTTCAGATTATTACAGAAGAGTTGGGTTCACCTATAAGTAAAAGTGAGTCGGTACAATATGAAATGGGTTTACAACATTTCAAGCAGGCAGCTAAAGAATTAGAAACCTTTACCTTTTTAGAGGATCGTGGTGGACATGTTGTTCAGAAGGATGCCATTGGTGTGGCTGGTTTAATTACACCTTGGAATTTCCCAACCAATCAAGCAGCAACTAAGCTAGCAAGTGCCTTTGCTGCAGGGGCAACGGTTGTTTTAAAACCAGCTTCGAAGACTCCATATGCTGCCATTATTATGGCGGAAATCTTCGAAAAAGCTGGGATGCCAAAAGGCGTCTTTAATTTAGTAAATGGTAGTGGTTCTAGAGTAGGAAATGCCATTAGTTCGCATTCGGATGTGGCGTTTGTATCATTCACTGGCTCTGGTGCAGTAGGTGAAAAGATTATGAAAAACGCAGCAGAGGGAATTAAAAAGGTATCTCTTGAACTAGGAGGTAAATCCCCTTTAGTTATTTTACCGGATGCTAATATTTATAAGGCGGCCCAAACAGCTGTTGAAGGTGTAGCAAATAATGCAGGTCAAGTTTGTACGGCGGCAACTAGAACGATTATTCCACATTCGATAAAAAATGAGTTTGTCGAAGCGGTTAAAGAGATTGTCGCTAATTATCCTGTGGGTGACCCTGTTAAAGAATCAACGCAAATGGGACCACAAGTATCAAAAGATCAATGGGAAACCGTACAATCATATATTCAAAAAGGTATTGATGAAGGAGCAACATTAATTGCAGGTGGTCTTGGGAAACCAGAAGGCTTAGAAACTGGCTACTTTAGTCAGCTTACGGTATTTTCTAATGTGAAAAATGATATGGTGATTGCACAAGAAGAAATATTTGGCCCGGTCATGTCGATTATCACCTATGATGATTTAGATGAAGCGATTGAGATTGCTAATGACACTGTGTATGGTCTAGCAGGTTATGTGTATGGTGAAGAGCCTAAATTACTTGCTCATGTAGCTAAGAGTTTGAAAGCTGGGAGAATTACAATTAATAACGAAGATGGAGATTTCCAAGCTCCTTTTGGAGGCTTTAAGCAATCAGGAATAGGTCGAGAATGGGGCGACTATGGAATTGAAGAATTTCTTGAGCCTAAATCGATATTAGGGTTACCTAACGTATAACGAAATGGATAGATTAGGTTAAAAAAGGTTAGGAGAATACGACTCCTAACCTTTTTTGTGCTCAAAATATTTCACATGAAATTTCCATTCAAATTATAAGCAGCCTCACAATTTGAATAGCCGTGCCACCTACCTATCATTCATATTGATTCTGACCTTGAGGTTGATTTTCTTGGTTCTTTTCTTATATATCCTCCAATTACTAAAATAATAGGGAATACGATCCCAAACACCATGGCATAAAAGGGCCAAAAAGATAAAATCTCAATTAAGGAACTAACATCCTTCCAAATGATCGTTGCTCCAAACAAGATAAGAAATAAAAGAGGTATAATCATATTTTGGGGCTTATGAAGATGAAGACTAACTCTTAAACCATCTAAGCTAATGTATGTTAAAAGTGAGATTCTAAAAAATATCGTAATATACCAAAATACGGCCACCAATACTTCAAATCGTTCAAAAAAGTTCGCTATTGAAATCGTCCTAACGACAAAAACACTAGGATAACGTAAATTAGCCGTTATAGCTTCGGACAAGACACCGATCGATAAAAGAGTAACTAAAAAAAACATGAATCCACTTATTACAGTACTTTTAAGCCATACCTTGATCCATCTATCTGGATGTTTAAATCGATCTTTTAATTGTAAGATAAAGATATTTTCAAAATACGGAAAAGAAAGTAAAGTGAATGAGCCAGCAATTACAGGTTTAAGACCCTGATCAAAGATGGGTTGTAAGTTAGCAAGCTCGAAATCAAATAGTAAAGGTATGTAACCAATCGCAAACAGTAGAACGACGATAAAAAAGAGTAATTCAGCTAACCTACCAATGGTTGATAATCCAGAGCGTATCGCATAATAAACACAAACTAAAAAGATAAAATAGAAAGCTTCAGGTGGGGTAACGGTTAAATAGGCATTACCTAAAAAATCGCCTAAATCCCTTAAAACCGTCATGGAAATTAAAAGTGGATAACAAATGATATAGATAAATATAATGAATCGTCCAAGTGGTCGACCAAATAGAAAGAGAATATATGAAGTTAAACTTCTGTTTTGCATCTTTTTAGACAAAAGAATATGAAGTAATAAAAGAAATAGGGCAAAGAAAAGAGAGAAGCTTATTGAAATCCATGCATCCTGTTTAGCTGTTGTTGCTAAGGATCCAGGCAATAATAAAAAGGCACTACCGAGATGGTGCAAGCTAAATAACATCGTTACCTGACGATTTGTTATTTGTTCTAATTTCATAAAGGCCCCCTCTTTCTTTACGGTGTCAGTAATGCTTCAATTGTTTGGGCAATAGGTGCAAAGATCGGTTCAATCCACTGAAATGGGCTAGAAAAAGGGATTCCGAGCCATTGCCCTATAAAAAGGCTTAGTCCAACTGTGAACACAGCTAGATTTTTAGCTAAGTCTGAACGTTCACCCTTTTTCCAACTGTGTCTAAGTTCTGCTATATAGCTGATTAGGATGAGACAGACAATTACTTTAGGAACCATCTATTTTACTCTCCAGTATATCTTGGGAAGGATTTACAAGTGTTCCCAAGCCTTTGATGTTAACAGAAACAGCTGTGTCTGTTGTTAGGCGTGTTTCGAAATATTGTTCCCAATCCTGTTTAATCTCTTTCCAGTAAGTCGGGTACTCTCTATGGACAAGTTCACCAAAGCCGAAAATATCCGTTTGGACATTTTTTTGAATATCTTCTACATTTTTTTCGATCATTTCGCTTAAATGTTTGGCAGTTGTTTCATTTAATTCAGTAATACTTGCCGTGTTCTTCAAGTCAATAGGGCAATGTATTTCGCCTAATTTTGCATCAATATCAACCTTAATAGTGATATTCACCTGTTCATTATTACGTAGACTTGTATCTAATTTAGTATTTGAATCAATGATTTCAAGGACAAATTTATCTGAAGTTGAAGGACAGTTAAGCTCTAGAATACCGTTTTCAATTTCTCCTTTAATGAAACTATACGTTTGACTGTTTTCTTCACTTAACATTTGAACTAATTTACCCTTTTTAAATACGGCTAATTTCTCGATTTTAAAAAATGTGCTTGCGACCGGACTTGACGTATTATCTAACGTTTTTCCTTGAACGTGGTCACCTTTGATAGAAATCGCAGTCATTACGGTGCTAGTACCATCTTTGACAAGTGATTTCATAACATCTTTTATAGGGTAGTTGACGGTGTTTAATGTGTTTTTTGAAGAATTCTGAATGGAGTGATAAATATCCAGAGCGGGCAGGACTTCTAATGGTGTTATAAGGCTTAAGACGTCTAAGGCAGAGTAATCTTGTGCAATGACGATTTGAAAATCAGGACGTACTTCATGATCCCTAATAAGTAAATCAAGGATTGTGTGAATCCCTTCTTTAGCGGTTTCTTCATCAATGACAATCAGGTGTATATGAGACAAATATATCCGTCTAGCTGTTTGTTGGGTCATTTTTCTAAGAGCTGAAAATATCGTATCCGCCTGTTCCGATACGACAATGACTGGTGACCTTTCTGAATTTTTCTTTAGAGACATTTGCAAGGGATCGACTACTTGAACGGTAACACGGTAGCTATCTTCAAGCTTATCAATGCCTAATGCTAAGCTAATGGCAATTTCATTGAGCTCTTGTTTGTTCCAACAGCCACTAAGAATTAAGAGAGTAAGTAAGAGTGAAATGAATTTTCTCATGGACGTCCCTCTATTTCTTGTTTCTGTTGTTTTCGCTTATTAAACGGAAATCTTAGTATCGTATCTGGACTTTTGTCTTGATCATATGGAGCAATTGGGCTCATGTAGGCATTACCAAATGATTCAAGCTGACATAAATGAATACAAAGTAAAAAGAAAGCAACGGTAATCCCAAAAATGCCAAATACAGATGCAAAAATCATAAAAATAAATCGTAAAATTCGGATAGGGATGGACATAGAGTATGATGGTATAACAAAGGTTGATATAGCTGTTATCGCAACAACAATGACCATAGCTGCCGAAACGATACTTGCCTCTACGGCTGCTTGGCCAATTACAAGTGTTCCTACAATAGATACAGCTTGACCAATCGTTCTTGGCATCCTTAGTCCGGCTTCTCTTAGAATTTCAAAGGTGATTTCCATTAATAACGCTTCCACAAAAGCAGGAAAGGGAATGCCCTCGCGTTGTGCTGATAAACTTAACAGTAAAGCTGTCGGAATCATATCTTGATGATAGGTTGTTAAAGCGATATAAATAGCAGGTGTGAACATGCATATAAATAAGGCGATATAACGTAAAATACGAATTAATGAACTGTAATACGCAGGCTGATAATAATCTTCGGCCGACTTAAAAAAGTCAGTGAATCCTGTGGGGAGTATAATACTAAATGGAGATCCATTGATAAGAATGACTACTTTACCATCTGTTAAGCCTGCAACAACAACATCTGGTCTGTCACTAGTAAAAGTAATCGGAAAGATTGTCCATTGATTTTTATCATGAATGACCTCCTGGATATACTCGGATTCAAATACGCGATCTATTTTGATCGTACTTAAACGTTTCTCAATTCTATGAACCAGCTTATGATCTGCAACATCGTGTAAATAGAGGAGGACTACATCGGTATTTGTTTTTTCTCCAATCTTAAACTGACTCATACGAAGCTGAGGATTTTTTAATCGTTGTCTAATTAAATTGATATTACTAGGAATTAATTCAGTGAATGCTTCTTGTGGTCCTTTGATGACCGTTTCCACTTTAGAATCTGTTACACTTCGTTCTTTATAAAGAGGTAATGAGACGGCCAAAGCATCCAACTCTTCTTCTAAAAACAACAAGACAGCACCTTCATAAAAAAGGAAGGAAGCTGATTTTGTATCATTCACATACTGTATAACATGGCTATCTAGCACTTGCTGTTCAATATATTTAAGATTCATCAAAACGGATGTGTCATGATGTAATAAAGGAGCGACGACGCTCTCCTGTAATGTTTTTAAATCAACAGAATTGCTTAAATAAAGTAACGTAGCGGTCTGATTATTTTTTAACTTTAATTCTCTCCGAATAAAATCTGAATTAAACTGAACGGTTTCTTTGGTTCTTTCCATGTTTTTTTGCCAATCTTGTGTAAAGCTAGATAGGCTATTCTTCACAAGCAATCACCCCCACACCTTATAGGTAGCTTTTCCAACCGCTCAAGAAATATGTAAAGTTATGAATGCTTGGTAGAGCATATTCCTGTTTATCATGTAAAATAAAAAGAGACAAGTATCTTCCATGGAAGAAAAGGGGTATAGCTTTGGATATTAATCATGCATATATGGATGAAATCTTCGAGATCATTTTTGAAAACGCTTATCACTGTATCGTGATTGTGGATAAAGAGGGAGTCATTACAAATATAAATGAGACCTATTGCAAATTTTTGGGGATTGATAAATCGAGAGCATTAGGTCGTCATGTGACAAAAGTGATTGAAAATTCTCGAATGCATCATGTTGTCAAAAGTGGTCAGGAGGAAATTGCTGATATTCAATATATTCGAGGCAACCATATGATTGCCAATCGAGTGCCAATTTTTGACGAGAATGAAGTGGTCGGGGCTGTTGGAACGGTGCTTTATAAAGATACGGAAGAATGGATGAAAATGAATAGCCATATTAAGGATTTATTGCTAGCCCTGGAAAACCAACGAAAAGCCCTCAAAGAACAGCATGGGGTGACCTATACATTACATGATATCGTTGGGAGCTCTGAAGCAATCACACACTTAAAAGAAAAAGTAAAACGAGTCGCTTCGGGTGATGTTTCGGTTTTATTAAGAGGGGAAAGTGGAACTGGTAAAGAGTTGTTTGCTCATAGTATTCATCATTTAAGCGAGCGGAACGAACAGCCATTTATCAAAGTGAATTGTGCGGCGATTCCTGACCATTTACTAGAGTCAGAACTTTTTGGTTATAAAGAAGGGGCATTTACTGGTGCTAAAAAAGGGGGGAAATTAGGTAAGTTTCAACTCGCACATCGTGGTACCATTTTCCTCGATGAAATTGGAGATATGCCTTTAAGTGCACAGGTTAAAATATTACGAGTGATTCAAACGGGTGAAGTGGAAGCATTAGGGTCAATGACGACTGATAAAGTTGATGTTCGTATTATTGCCGCCACAAATCAACCTTTAGAAGACCTAATTGATAAGCAGCAATTCCGTGAAGATCTATTTTATCGGATTAATGTGATTCAATTAGATATTCCGTCACTAAAAGAACGACGTGAGGATATTCGTATTTTGGCCAAGTACTTATTATTTCAAATTTCGATGAGAGTAGGTAAACGGATTGTTGATTTTAATGAACAGGTGATGAATCAATTTTTGAGTTATTCATGGCCAGGCAATGTTAGAGAGCTAGAGAATGTCATCGCGGCAGCGGTACATCTAACTAACTCTGAATGGATACAAGAACATGATTTACCTGCACATTTCGCAAAAATAGATGCCACGAAGGATAAAAGTCTTAAAAGTATTATAGAAGAAACGGAGAAAATAGTAATTAAAAAAGCATTAAGTAAATACAATGGTGACAAAAAAGCTGTGCAGCAAGAATTATGTATCGGCAAAACGAAACTTTATGAAATGATAAGAAAATACAAGTTGTAGTTTCCGTATATACGGAAACAGGTTCGTGTTTGCGGAATTGCACATATCGTGTGTTTGGTTGCTAATTTTAACTCAAATGGAGAGAGGTTTTTCCGTTTTTACGGAAAGTCCTCTCTCCATTTTTGTTGAAGAAGTCGGAGATTTGAACACTTTGTGGCTTTATAAAAGTTGGCACGAATCTTGCTTATATTAAATTGTAAACATAAAAGGGGGAATTGAAAGGATTTACAATTAATGTCCATGTATTTGAAAGCGATTTCTAAAAAGTATAAAGGTGGTAGAGGAAATGGTTAAAGATCAAGTTGTTTTTATCACAGGAAGTGCGAGTGGAATTGGCTTAGAAATAGGTAAATCATTTATTAATCAAGGAGCCAAGGTAGTTTTTACAGATTTAAATGAGGAAAAACTTAATGAGGTTACCAATGAATTTAAAGAACAAGGCTTTGAATGCTTAGGCTTTCGTTGTGATGTGACAAAGGAAGAGGAGCTTGCAACAGCGATTGAAAAAACGGTTGAGCATTATGGTCGATTAGATGTTTTAATCAATAATGCAGGTTTTCAACATGTCGCAAACATTGAAGATTTTCCGACAGAAACATTTGAATTAATTACAAAAGTAATGCTCGTTGCTCCATTTGTTGCGATTAAGCACGCACTACCTATTATGAAAAAGCAAGGTTTCGGTCGCATTATTAATATGGCTTCCATTAATGGGTTAATTGGTTTTGCAGGAAAAGCAGGCTACAACAGTGCTAAGCATGGTGTGATTGGACTAACGAAAGTAGCTGCACTTGAGGCGGCCGCACATGGTGTAACGGTTAATGCTTTATGCCCTGGTTATGTGGATACACCACTTGTTCGTAATCAGCTGAAGGATTTAGCGATAACAAGAGGGGTTACTTTTGATAAGGCGTTAGAAGAGGTTATCTATCCATTAGTTCCGCAGAAGAGGTTATTAGATGTTCAGGAAATCGCAGACTATGCGATGTTTCTTTCAAGTAATCAAGCAAAAGGTGTTACGGGTCAAGCGATTGTTATAGACGGTGGTTATGTTGCTCAATAAATTGATTTTATGAAAGCGCTTATATCTTTTTGGGGGAGAGTGTTATAAATGATTTTTAGTGCTATTGGTTTAATTGGTGGTTTGACATTATTAATTGTGTTAACGATGAGAGGGATGAATTTATTAATTGCCGCCCCACTATCAACGTTATGGTTAGCGGTATTTAGTGGTATCCCGTTGTTTCCACAACTCGTAGAAGCTGGGGAAGCAAGTATGGTAGGAAGCTACATGACTGGATTTTCAGGTTTTGTTGCGAATTGGTTTATTATGTTCTTGCTCGGTTCTATTTTTGGGAAAGTGATGGCAGATGCACGGGCAGCAGATAGTGTATCTAAATGGGTCGTAGATAAACTGGGTGTTAAATATGCATTGGCTGCTGTTGTCGCAGCGTGTGCGATCTTAACTTATGGAGGCGTTAGTTTATTCATTGTAGGTTTCTCTGTATTTCCACTTGCCTTAAGTTTGTTCAAACAAGCTAATTTACCGAGACGATTTATACCGGCAGCACTTGCTTTTGGTTCTGTAACCTTTACAATGACTTCCGCTGGCTCACCAGAAATTCAAAACTGGATTCCAATTGAGTTCTTAGGCACAAACGCTTATGCGGCTTGGGAAGTAAGTTTAATTGTTGCTATCTTTATGATCATTTTAGGTTATTGGCTTCTAAAGAAATTAATCTATCGTGCTGTTGCAAAAGGTGAAAAGTTTGAAGCTCGTGTTGGTGACCCGGTAATTGAAGAAAAAGAACTACCGAATCCATTGTTATCAGCGATTCCGTTGTTAGTTGTCCTTATTGTTTCTTTCATATTCCACGATACTTTAGGAACGTCTGCATTAATTATTGCATTAACTGGGGGAATTGTTGCAACATGGGCATTAAATCGTAAATTCCTACCAAATGTATGGGAGTCTGCTTCAAATGGAACGATGGGTGCTTTGTTAGCGATTACGAATACAGCGGCTGTTGTAGGTTTTGGAGCAGTTGCTCAGAATACAGAAGCTTTTAAAGCGGCGGTAGCTGCGGTGACCGATATCCCAGGGAGTCCATTAATTGGAGCCGCTGTTGCGATTGGAGTTATTGCTGGATTGACAGGTTCTTCCTCTGGTGGTCAGCAAATCGCCCTACCACTAGTGGCACCGCATTATATGGATATGGGTGTTAATCCAGAAGCGTTACACCGTGTCGCAGCTATTTCTTCAGGTGCATTAGATACATTACCACATGGAGGTTATGTAGTAACGACAATTCGAGCTATTTGTGGCGAGACACATAAAGACGCTTACCCAGCCTTTGCGGCGGTAACCGTAGTTGTACCATTACTTGGTGTTGTATTAGCGATTGCTCTATTTGCACTCGGTATGTAATAGAGGAAAAACAAAGATTCATGTAACCCTTATAAAATGTGAATAGCGAGTAATTTGAAAATGAAAGTTTAATGAAGAAATGACACCTATCTAATTGGCATAAAAATGCGAATTGGGTAGGTGTATTTTTTTTGGGGGATGCAGGCCTTAAAGAGATCGTGGATTTGTAGGATTTAAATGCTAATCTAAGAATGTTCAAAAACGATTAAATAACCATTTACACTTTTAGGTGGGAAAAAGCGTTACTATGTCGTAGGGAAAGCGAAGAAGTAACAACATAGGCCGAGCAAAAGCGAGGGAGTCACGAGACAACAG
Organism: Alkalihalobacillus pseudalcaliphilus; assembly: GCF_028610675.1. NCBI lineage: Bacteria > Bacillati > Bacillota > Bacilli > Caryophanales > Bacillaceae > Alkalihalobacillus > Alkalihalobacillus pseudalcaliphilus. The sequence continues at coordinate 591,123 of NZ_JAQQWS010000001.1, read as the reverse complement.
GGGAATAGAGCTGTACTGTTGTACGAAGTTCCGTCGAAATTTAATAATCAAGAGAATTTGTTTAAGTAGATCATGATTTTTTTTATCGATGAGTAAGTTACTTGAAATGCCACGCTTTTAATAATTGATTAATAGCTCTTTCTAATTCGTGTTCAGGGATGTGAGCAAAGCCAAGTAAAAACTGTGGTGCATCTTGTACGCCTTTTTTTAATGAGTAATTGGATAAAGGGTACACTTTCATGTTTGCTTTAGCAGACAAATCAATAAGCTCGTTTTCGGTGTGGTCATTATTAATTTTGAGCACGATATGTAATCCAGAATGCTCTCCAATTAGTTGAATGCTCTCCTCGTAAGTCTTTAATAGTGATAATACCTTTTCTAATTTCTTTCGATAGATTTTCCTCATGCGATTTAGATGTTTTTCAAAGTCGCCACTTTTCATAAAACTAGCTAAAATCACTTGATCAATTCGTGATACGGTGGAGTGATAATGAGCAAATTTTTGCTTAAATATATCTAAAAGGTTGTTTGGCAACACCATATAGCTAATACGGATGGATGGCATGAGTGATTTTGAAAAAGTGCCTAAATAAATGACCTTTTCAGTTCTGTCCATACTGTGTAAAGACGGTATTGTTTTACCAGAATAGCGAAATTCACTATCGTAATCGTCTTCAATAATATATCGTTCCGTGTTTTCTTCTGCCCAAGTTAATAACTTATGCCTGCGATTAATTGAAAGTACACTACCATATGGAAAGTGATGTGAGGGGGTTGTATATACAATGTCCACATTTAAGTCTTGCAATTGCTCAACTTGCACACCTTCAGCATCAACACTTATAGGTATGGCCTCATTGGGATAATGTTGAATGATTTTAAGCATCATATGATAGCCAGGGTCTTCAATTCCGTAAATTTTATCCGAACCAAGTAGCAATACAAGTTGCTGTAAAAGGACCTCAACCCCTGCTCCAACGACAATTTGATCAGGATGACATTTTACCCCGCGTGAGTGATATAAATAATGCCGAATTTCTTCTCTTAATTCCATTTCTCCTAACGTATCACCTAATAATAATAAATGGTGATTTTCAGGGGCTACTACGTTTCTGGCGTGTTTGCGCCATCTGTCGAATGGGAACTCTCTCGGGTCGATTTGACTCGGATGAAAATTATATTGATATTGTTCCTTTGAGGGAAGGGTCTTGATTTCCTCCTTTGTGTGACGTGGAATGTATTCTAGTTCATCTGATGCTTGAACAAAATAACCTTTTCTAGCTTTGACCTCTACATAACCTTCCGCTTGTAATTGCTCGTAAGCAGTTTCGATGGTATTTTGACTCACTTTTAAGAATTCTGCCATTTTACGCTTGGAAGGAAGTTTTGTTCCATAAGGTAACCGTCCTTCAGTAATTTCACTTTTAATATATGTGTAAAGTTGTTCGTATAATGGAACAGAACTATCTCGATGAAGTTCACACCAAAAGCTTTCCATAATTGCTCGCACCTCTCATATCTGAACCCATTACTTTTATTAAAACTGACACTTTCAATCATATCAGTTCATTTCTATACTAATAAACAAATCATTATATTTCAAGTATAGGAGTGGATTCGATGGAACGATTACTAGGAACTGACAAAGTGAAGCGCGGTATGGCTGAAATGCAAAAAGGTGGAGTCATTATGGATGTTGTTAATGCGGAACAAGCTAGAATTGCCGAGCAAGCGGGTGCTGTGGCGGTGATGGCTTTAGAGCGTGTACCTTCTGATATACGTGCAGCAGGTGGCGTTGCAAGAATGGCTGATCCAACCATTGTGGAGGAGGTCATGAACGCAGTATCAATACCGGTAATGGCTAAAGCAAGAATAGGTCATATTGTTGAAGCACGTATCTTAGAGGCAATGGGTGTTGATTATATTGACGAGAGTGAAGTATTAACGCCTGCAGATGAAGTCTATCACTTACATAAACGCGATTTCACTGTGCCATTTGTTTGTGGAGCAAGAGATTTAGGGGAAGCTACAAGACGTATCGGTGAAGGAGCTTCAATGATTCGTACTAAAGGGGAACCAGGAACTGGAAATATAGTTGAGGCTGTTCGTCACATGAGACAAATGCAAGCCCAAATCAAACACGTTATGGCGATGTCTATCGATGAACTTATGACAGAAGCGAAAAATATCGGTGCTCCATATGAGCTTTTATTGGAAATTAAACAAAAGGGGAGATTCCCTGTTGTTAATTTTGCTGCGGGAGGTGTAGCAACACCAGCAGATGCGGCATTAATGATGCAACTTGGAGCAGATGGTGTTTTTGTAGGGTCTGGAATTTTTAAATCAGAGCATCCAGAAAGATTTGCGAAGGCGATTGTTGAAGCCACTACACACTATACAGACTATGAATTAATTGCTCAGTTATCAAAAAATCTTGGCACAGCAATGAAAGGGATTGAAATTGCTACACTTTCGAAAGAAGAAAGAATGCAGGAGCGCGGCTGGTAATGATCACAATTGGCGTGTTAGCTTTGCAAGGGGCTGTTTCGGAGCATAGGCATTTATTACAGCAAAATGGCGTCCGCACGTTGGAGATTAAAAAAGCAGAGCAATTAGAAGAAGTGGATGGACTGATCATTCCTGGCGGTGAATCGACTACTATGCTTAAATTAATCAAACAGTATCAATTTTTAGAGCCGCTAAAAATGTTTAAGAAACCTGTATTCGGAACGTGTGCTGGACTTATTTTAATGGCGAAAAAGGTGAATGGTATAACTGATCAGCATTTAAGTTATATCGACATGGACGTGGAAAGAAATGCTTTTGGAAGACAAAGAGAAAGCTTTGAAGCGAACTTGGATGTAAAGGATATTGGCTCTAATATTCATGCTGTTTTTATACGGGCACCTTTAGTTAAAATGGTTGCACCTAACGTGAAAGTTTTAGCTGAAATAGATGGCGAAATCGTGGCCGTACAACAAGAGCAATATATGGCTTGCTCATTTCATCCGGAACTAACAAATGATGATCGGTTTCATCAAGCCTTTATTCAAATAATAGCAAGCAGGAAAATGAATGTTTGATGTTAAAGAGTAAGTCAGTGAAAAAGTCCTACTCATTATTTTGATATAAATTGTTCGTGGGGGAGATAGGCACTTTTTTTCAGAAGGGATTTATTCGTCGAAGCTTGTCGTGACAATGATTCGTTACTCCTTTCAGACAAGAAGAAATACAGTATGAATTAGGGATATTGAATTAAAAAGTATATTGGTATAAATATAAAAGTAGGATAATCGAACGAATATTCGTATTATTATATCGTGGTCGCTATGGATATGGTAAAATGTAAATAGACATATATTCCATTTGGACAAAGATAACTTGTCCTTAGCTTATTGCGATTTAACAGCCTTGCCAGATATGAACGTCTGTGTGAGGCTGATTTTGTAATTAAAAAGGGGGAGATAATCGTGTTGGAGTGGCTTGAGCCTGTATTACAACTTCTAGTACTCGCTGCCACAATCTTTTCTTCCATCACACTAGGGTTAAAGAACTTAAAAGAGCTCAAAAGAAAATCGAGAGACAAACCTAAAAAGAAAAATAGACGCTTCATGTAAGAAACGTCTTAGGGTGTGCTTCCCAATCATTATATTAGTAGCTAAAGAGAAAAATTGCAAGTGAATTTCATAATTTTCTGATTTATTATTAACTGTGGGATATATGTCTTTTCCATGGTTTTTTGTATGGAAGCTATCTGAAGCTCGCGTGCTCTTCTTCGAAGAGCGCTCCGGGAATGGGGGCACGCACCCTCCGGCGGGCACCAAACTAACTTGCTATCGCAAGTGGATTTCGGCCTGCCCTTACCTCCTGCAGGAGTCGGCCTCCCCATTCACTCCGCTCGGGTTGGTGCATGCTTCTTAGTTCATGTGAGTTGGTCTAGGGATTAAATTGTAATACATATAAAACAGCCTAATCCTTAAAAATAGAAGCTTAAAATTGGCTGTTTTATTTTCTAATTTCCTTGGCCTACAAGGTTTCCGAAATGTTGGCGGTGCCAAATAAAGAAAGGTGAATTAGTATTAGAATAAGACTCTTCGTAAGTTAGATACAATAAAAAAGCCACCGACCAAAGTTTATGATTGTTATATAGAGCTATATTGTTCTAATTATTATAATTATTAGTTTAAATTTCTCTGGATCTATTTTAAAATGGATGTACAGACTGTTTGGTCTGATTAGCTAGGGGGGATATGTGATGAGCAAAGAGCGTGTTAAGGGTTTACTAGCAACGATGGAACTACCGGTTATTAATGCTCCGATGTTTTTAGTTTCTGGACCGGAACTTGTTATTGAATCTTGTCGTCAAGGGATCATGGGGTCATTTCCACTTTTAAATGCCAGAACATCCGTAGAATTAGAAAACTGGTTGATTGAAATTAAAGAACATTTGAAAGTAATCGAAGAGGAAAATGGTCAAGTCGCTCCTTGGGCAGTTAATTTAATTGTTCATAAAACGAATAAGCGTTTTGAGAATGATTTGGCACTTATAGCCAAGTACCAACCACCCATTGTTATTACTTCATTAGGAAAGCCTAATTCTGTTGTTCAAGTAGTTCATGAATATGGTGGACTTGTATTTTCAGATGTGGCTACGCTTACACATGCTAGAAAAGCAGCTGAGACTGGCGTAGACGGTCTCATTTTAGTTACGAATGGTGCAGGAGGACATGGAGGGTTATTAAATCCAATGGCTTTTATAGCAAGTGTCAAAGAATTTTGGAAAGGAATCACTATTTTAGCGGGTAGTATTACAAATGGTAACGATATTTTGGCTGCCCAGGTTTTAGGTGCTGATTTTTCCTATATGGGTACGAGGTTTATCTCTGCAAATGAAAGTATGGCTAATGAAAGTTACCAAAAAACCTTACTTGATTCTACAGCTGAAGATTTAGTTTATACAGATGCATTTAGTGGTGTACCTGCCAACTATTTAAGTAAAAGTGTGTTGAAGGCAGGTTATGATATACAAGCATTACAAAGAAAAGAGAAAATCGATGTCGGACAATCAGATGCAAAAGCATGGAAAGATATCTTCTCTGCTGGCCAAGGTGTCGGTACTATTCATAAGATTCAATCCGTGGAAGAGATTGTTGCCGAACTAAAACAAGAATATACAAACGCATTAGAACAACTTAATCAAAAATCATTGCTCCCACGTAAATAAAATTAATATAATCTTCTTATCTAACTCTGTTTGGATAATAGCACCGGTCTATTGTCCAAACAGCAACTTCATGAAATCAAATTTCACCTTCAAAAAACAACTCGAAAACACCCCGATAAATCATGTCAAAGCCAATTTTTAAGCAACTTTGGGCAGTAAGTCAAGCAAACGGACCAAAAACAAATACTAGAAGGTCAGCTTATCTTGAGAAATGAGCGTCGCTCGTTGAACTTTCATACAAAGCTCCCATGATGACTTGTAAAGTATCTCATCACCAACAAAAAGAGAGAGTAATAACCCATCAGTATCAGTATCTAAAAACAAAGACCTAAAGATCATGATATCTAGAGAAATAATCACCACCTTTTAACTTTCATACAAAACCCACATGGCGAAGCCCCGTTCAATTCGCCACCAACAAAGATGAACGTGGCGTTCGCCTTTTACTGGTGGCTTTTCATTCATATAAACGGTTTTTGGGGATGCTCACACTTTGCCGTAGCCCTGCCACTTTTTAGGGGTGAGCTCGCAAGAGCTTTCCTAAAAAGATTCAGCGCACCGCACAACCAGCCACCACCAATAAAAAAGAGAGAGTAGTAACCCATCAGGATTAGTATCTAAAATCCAAGTGTTTTTGGGCCGTTAGCCAAGCGAGCTTGGCTACTTCACCCATTGTACTTTCAATGCCACCCCACTTAACCAGCTAACTTTAATGTGCAACCTACTAACCTAAGTTGACAGTATGTACCTTAATGATTACGATAAAATATGATAATCAGCAACTTAGAAGAGTGATTAAAGTAAAAAGAAAGGAAGAGAAGGATGACTGAACAAATTAGTAGTTTTCAACGCATGAGATTAACAAATCGTGCCAAGGTCCTTAATCAAATTCGATTAAAACAGCCTATTTCTAGAGCCGTTATTGCGAAAGAAACACAACTTACCCCAGCAACAGTGACCAATATCGTTCAAGACCTACTTGAAGAGAAAATGATTAAAGAAGGAGAAAATGGTTCCTCGCAAGGAGGCAGAAAGCCTATTCTATTATCCATCGATGATCGTAGTAAATATATCATCGGAATTGACATCGGTGCCTTTGAAGTGAGAATGGCGATTACTAACCTACAAGCTGTCATTATAAGAAAAAAAGACTTACCCTTATCGGCGAAATTAGATAACTCGTTATTTTTATCTTACATAGAAGAATCGATTCAAAACATAATTGAAGAATCTAGGCTTGATAAACAAGCAATAGTTGGTATTGGTATAGGTATGCATGGAGTTGTGAATGCTGAACTCGGAACAGCCATCTTTGCACCGAATTTCCAATTAGTTGATGTACCAATAAAGTCATATTTAGAAACGAAGGTTCAAATTCCTGTATATGTAGAAAATGATGTACGAGCTTTCACTTTAGGCGAGAGTTGGTTTGGAGCAGGGAAAGGTATTAACCATTTTATCTGTGTGAATGTTGGTGTAGGAATTGGAGCGGGCATTATATATAACGGTGAACTGTACCGTGGAAGTAATCATATTGCCGGAGAGTTCGGTCATACTCTCATTGATATTAAGGGTGAAAAATGCTCGTGTGGTCGTATTGGCTGCTTAGAAACGGTCGCAAGCGGAAAGGCTTTAGTTGAGTACGTCTTACAGGAAAAAGATAATGATTATATCATGCAGCAAGTAAATTCAAGTGAGCAGTTAACGGGTGAGCTCATTTTTCAATGTGCGAACCAAGGTGATCCTTGTGCAATTCGGATCTTAGCAAAGGTTGGATATTTCTTAGGGGTGGGTGTGACGAACCTTATCAATCTTATTAACCCTGAATGTATTATAGTCGGAGGCGGTGTGGCTAAGGCAGGTGGGTTTGTATTAGAAGAAATGAGGCGGGTTGTGAAAGATAATGCTTTAACAAATGACGCCCGCAACACGATAATTATTGAATCAGAATTAAAAGATGAAGGAACACTAATCGGAGCTGTTACATTAGTTTTAAATCATATTTTTTTCTCAAATCATAAATAGACTCTTTGAGAATTTTCAAACCATGTTAAAATAAACTTAATTTATTTAATAAATTAAGTTTATTTGCGATCTTTATTAGGAGGACGCCAGTATCTGAAGATCGCTTCACAAATCTTTGTTTTAAAAGCTAAAGAGTGATATAATTTGGCTGAATATTTCTTTTATTTAAATAAGGAAGAGGTGTTCCTTTTGAAGATGTTGATCTGAATTGTATGAACGTATTCCTATAGCACATGTTAAATTTCCGAACTCTCATTTTAAAGTAACTATTGAAATAAGAGGAGGAAAAAGCCATGAGTTATATGAATGCACAAGAAGTATTACCCAAAGAGTTAATCGACCAAATTCAACATTATGTAGATGGCAAGCCCTTATATATTCCTAGGAAAGAGAATAAGCGAAGTCGTTGGGGCGAAAAAAATGGCACAAGAAAACAACTCGCCATTAGGAATCACGAGCTTTATCAAGACTATTTATCTGGCGTTTCAAAACATGACTTAATGGAACGTTATTATTTGTCAGACAAAAGTATCCAGCGGATTATTAGGGTGCAAGGGCAATTGAATAAATAGACTGATTGACCTCTGAGCAAATGTTCAGAGGTTTTTAATCATTTCTACATAATAGAGAGTGAGTCCTATCTCTCTAGTCCAGACCGATAATTGAACAATATGATGAAATTCGTGGGCGATGACATGGTTCACAATGTCAGCATATATAGGAGTACCAAATGTTAACTTTTGAGCTGTTAGATACATGGCTCAAGTTTCATTCATACAAATTTTAAAGCTATCCCTAATTTATATGAGGATGTTATTGTATCTTTAAGGATGGTGAATAATATGAAAAATCAGTTATTGGATCGTGTTCAAAAATATGTGAATACCGATCATTTTTCAGGTGTTGTATATATAAGAAAAGAGAATCAGTTGATACTCCACAAAGCATTTGGTTATGCACATCGTGGTTTAAAAGTTAGTAATCAAATTCAAACAAAATTTGATACGGCTTCTATTACAAAAGTGTTTACCGCTGTAGGTATTTTGCAATTAGTAGAAAATTACGGACTTAATCTTCATTCAAAGGTTCATGATTTAATTGATTTAAGCCATACAAACATTGACTCACATGTGACAATTTATCAATTACTTACTCATACTTCCGGGATTGGTGACGATGCTGATGAAGAAGCCGGTGAGGATTATGAAGCGATTTGGCAATCAAAACCGAATTATATGATGAAAAAAACAACGGATTATCTTGAGCAATTTGTTTATAAAGATGCTAACTTTCCACCTGGAGAAGGGTGTCGTTATAATAATTGTGCTTATATTTTACTAGGATTAATCATTGAGAAGCTTACAAATATGAGTTATCACGACTACATCCGAACCTTTATTTTTGAAAAAGCCTCTATGCAAGATACACAATTTGGTCGTATGGATGAGGTGATTGAAGGAGTAGCTGAGCATTATGTTTCCGAATATGATGAGCAAGGTAATGTCACAGGGTATCGTAAAAATATTTATTCATATCCTTTTATTGGTTCAGCTGATGCAGGAGCTTTAACGACTGCTTCTGATTTAGCTTTATTTCTTCAAGCGTTAGCAGAGGGGAAGCTTTTAAATAAGAAATATACAGAACAATTATTCAAGCCTCATGAGTTATATCAAAAATATCAAGATTACTCGAGCTGGATGGGCTATGGCTTTCAATATATGATTCATTATGAGAGCGAGAACATATTTTATCGATACAAGGATGGAAATAATGCTGGAGTTAGTTGTACGATGAATGTTTACCCAGAAAATGATGTGACAATAATCATTTTATCCAATCAAGATAGTGATGTTTGGACCTTAGCAGATGAGTTGCAGGAAATCGTAAAAGAGGGTGAATCCATTGATCACTGAATTACATGAAAAGAGCTTCCGGCGGTGCCTTCCTTTATTAGAGCATGTAAGCGCACTGGAAGCAAAAGCGGTTCTTCAGGGGGTTAATCGTGGCAGAGTCTTTGTTGACGATAGCCAGAAGCCTAGAAGTGGCTTTGTCTGGCTAGGTAATCATGACGGTTTTCTTTTTTTTGGTGATGCAGCTAACGAAGTTTTCCTTGCTGAACTCCAATCGTTTCTTTTAGAAACCATATATCCAAACATGGTCGAACTAGGATTGCAATGGTTTGAAGCTATTTCCAGCCAAGCTAATTGGGAGCCTGTTTTAAAAAATGTCTTCAATAATAGTCCACATTGGCAACAGCATGTGTACCTTAATGATAATTTTCAGAACACGCATGAACAATTAGGGGGACAACTTTCGGGCAAATACGAGCTTTTACAACTCAGTAACGAAACAGATAACTACTTCAGCAGCCTCCTCAACTATTCAACAGTGAAAAAAACAATCGAACAATCATGGTATAGCTTAAACGACTTCTATGCTAAAGGAATTGGGTATTGTATCGTATTTGAGAGACAGGTTATTAGTTATTGCTATTCAAGTTTTGTCAGTGACCATTATTATATCATCAATATTTGGACAGATGAGAAATTCAGACGACAGTCTTTGGCACTCGAAACCGCACAGGCTTTTATAAGGTCGTGTCAAGAAAAGCAAGGTCACCCCTATTGGGATTGCACTGATAGTAATAGGGCCTCCAATCAATTAGCACAAAAGCTAGGCCTTAAGATTCAGCAGAGTTATACAGGTTATGAATACAAAGTTCCTACAAAGGTAATGAATAGCACCATACTAACTTAAATAAACGGTCACGACGAATGAGATGTTTACTATTGTCGCTCGATTACTTGCGAATTCTTGCGTTGTGTATCAAATCATGCAAAAGCAGCAGTTATTAGCTGCTTTTTTTATGTGGATATCAAAAGGAGAAGTTCCTAACACTTTAAACTGGCAATGAACCTAGATTTAACGCTTCACCTATAAAAATAATTCCCACTATAATAACAGCAATAATGATTATAAAGATGACTACTCTGAATATAAGGATGCTAGTTGATTTCGGTTCAGACTCCTGTGTCTTTCCTTCTAACCATGGTGATGCAAAAATACTAAGTAATAAAACCGTCATAGCTAATACCCCAACACTGAGGGCATCAACACCTAAATCAAACATATAATTTGCTAGTAAAATTAATAAAGTACCAATTATAAATCCGGTTATTGTTGATAATAAACGATTCTTCATACATCTTACCTCCTCAGATTGTATTAACTACACTACTCTATTTACTTACTTATAAATTCCTAAACAGGTGGAGTAATAGCGACTATTTAAACAGTCAGCCCGTTTACAACTCCATCACCATTAGGAGTCGCAGGAACAAAAGGGGACCACTGTCCTGTTTAGGTCGTCTATCTCAAGATGGATGACTAGCTAAACTTCAAGGTACAACCTATCGCCATAAAGCCACTTTCATACAAAACTAATGAAAACCATGAGATAGTACGATATAATAATCATAAAAGACAGAATATTAAGTATATTAGAGGTGCTATGATGGAACATCCATTCGTAACAACGAAAACACCCGAGTTACTTCTTGATTTAGATGCTTTCGAACATAATACTAAAATGATCGCCAAACAAGCTTTTGGAAAGAAAATAAGAATTGCCTCTAAGTCCATTCGTTCGCTAGAGCTCTTAAGGTATATTCTAGACAGCGATGACGTTTTTCAAGGTGTGATGTGTTATACGGCAGAGGAAGCACTCTTTTTGTATGAGAATAACATTACAGATATCATAATCGGTTATCCGACCACAGACCAATTACGTTTATCAAAAATTGCACAAGTACATGGTGAAGCAAAGATCTTTGTTATGATTGACTCGATTCACCACGTTAATGAGCTAGAAGATTTGGCTAAGGCAGTCAATGGTCGCTTTTATGTGCTAGTGGATATTGATATGAGTACTCAATTTCCTGCCCTTCATTTTGGTGTGAGAAGATCTCCATTACAGCAATGCGAGGAAGTTTTAGGTGTAGCCTTTGCGATTAGACAAAGTCAAAATCTGCAGTTTTGTGGAATCATGGGATACGAAGCTCAAATAGCTGGTGTTCCTGATTTTGTTAGAGGTAAGAGTCTGACAAACAAACTCATTCAAACATTAAAAAAGGTATCCATGCCCCAAATCGAGAAGAGAAGAAAACGAATCGTTACTTGCTTAGAAGACCATGGCTTTATCTGTCGTATTGTTAATGGGGGAGGGACAGGTAGTTTGTCACATACAGTTTGTGAGGAAGTGATTACAGAAGTTACGGTAGGTTCGGGCTTTTATGCACCTGTTCTTTTTGACCATTATCGCGATTTTCAATATAACCCAGCTCTTTTTTTCTCATTACCGATAGTTAGACAGGCTGGCAAACATCTTTACACCTGTTTAGGTGGTGGTTATATCGCTTCAGGCAGTGTTGGTGTTGATAAACAGCCGCTACTCATTTATCCACCTGGTGCGAGTCTTACGAAGCTAGAGGGAGCAGGGGAAGTACAAACACCTATACATTATTTAGGTACATTACACATAGGTGACTCGGTTCTTTTTCGGGCTGCTAAAGCAGGTGAAATTTGTGAACGCTTTGACAACATCATTGGCCAAAGGAACGGAGAAGTAGAACAATCATTTTTAACATACCGTGGTGAAGGGGTGTGTTTTTTATGAAAGTGTTGGAAAATAAACGATGGGTAAACTGGGCTTCTACGAGTAAAAGCATACCAGCTTCAACCTTCTATCCTGAATCAATTGAAGATGTAAGGACTGTTATAAAAAAAGCCAAAGCATCAGGAAAAAAAGTAAGAGTAGTTGGCGCGGGTCATTCCTTTACACCTCTTGCAAACTGTGATGACTATCTCATGTGCCTTGACCGTCTCAAACGAATAGAAAGCATAGATGTAATCAATCAAACCGTAACGGTTCAAGCCGGTATTCGCTTATCTGAATTAGGTGACGAATTAGCCAAACAAGGATTCGCTCAAGAAAATCTTGGGGATATTAATGTGCAAAGTTTAGCTGGTGCGATTTCAACAGGCACACACGGTACCGGTATTCAATTTGGTAATATACCTAGTCAAGTTGAAGAACTGACATTGGTTACAGCAACTGGAGAGCTTCTTACTTGCTCAAAAGAAAAGGACCAAGAACTTTTTCAGGCAAGTCTTATCTCTTTAGGTTTGTTTGGTGTTATCGTCAAAGTTAAATTAAGAATCATAAAAGCACCAGTCTATGACTTTCGAAGTGAGAAAGTCACGTTTGAGCAATTACAAGAACAGTTACCAAAATGGATCGAAGAAAATACTCACTTTGAATTTTTTATGTTTCCATTTTCTGAATATATACAAACGAAAAAAATGAAAGTATCTTCTGCTCGTCCTCAAAGTGTTCGTCATTTTCATCGGAAAAATGTTGTTATTGAAAATTATCTTTTTTATCTCGTATCGGAGGTATGTCGTTTATATCCTAAATCAAGTAAAAGGATGAGCCAATTATCGGCTAAATCAGTGAGTAAGCAAGTGATTACGGCTAATAGTTATGATCTATTTACGACACCGAGAAAAGTAAAGTTTGTTGAAATGGAATATGCGATTCCCATTGAAGCATTACAGGATGCTTTAGATGAGATTCAAAAGAAAATCAAAAAAGAACAATTTCAAGTGCATTTTCCTATTGAATGTAGAATGGTCGCTGCTGATGAGAGTTGGTTAAGTCCATCTTATCAACGTAAATCTGCTTACTTGGCCTTTCACATGTATAAAGGAATGCCGTTTGAGTCCTATTTCTATGCAATGGAAACCATTATGGATAGCTATGCCGGTCGCCCGCATTGGGGGAAATGGCACTCCAAAACAAAAAAAGACCTCGAACACTTATATCCAAAGTTTGCGGCTTTCTTAAAGACGAGAAATTCGCTAGACCCCGAGCATATCTTTATAAATGATTATCTTCGTCAACTAATACTTGGCCGATAGAATTTGAACCTTAGACATATTCAAATGGTGAATATGTCTTTTTTCTGTATAGCCAAAGAGCCGATAGTGAACTTCTGTAAAGGAATAAACAATCAACTTAATGGTGAAGCTACACAAATAAAAAAAGACCATACGTAAAGAATGGTCAATAAATGATGACCCTTCTTACAGATGCTGACGAGGTTAGCTGACGGATTAGGAGGTGTAAGTCCCCCTTCTTTATAAAAGATTCACCCCATCATAGAGCTCGTTAAAGTCCATGAATTGGTTCCCCCGTTCAAATAAATGATTAAGCAATCTTAAGGTTTTTTTGAAACAATAATAGAATGAATAAAGAACAATTTACTCCTGTTTGGAAGAAGTGTCAAGGTTTTTTTTATCATATGTGGATACACCATGTAAAAACAATTCCACAATATCATCAGAAAATTGGTCAAGCTTAATATAACTAGGGTAATGTTTAATACCGTTAATCATCATTTTTAAATAAAACATGAGAATTTCGTTGGAAAAATGAGAGTCTATTTCACCCGTTTTTTTGGCATGTTCGAAAAATTGAAGATAAAATGCATCTCTTTTCTCCATATAAAATTGACAAATGTCACTTTCAGATGAATTTAATTGATCTCGATAAAAATAAATGAACTCTTGATGAATGTTTTGGTTCGGATCTTGCAAAAATAAAAGTGAACTGATTTTATCTTTAAAGCTATTTGTTTGGTTGATCACTTGTTCATATTCTTCAAACCGTTGCGAAATATGGTATTTAAATGTTTGAATGATTAAATTCTCTTTGGATTGGTAATAGTTAAGTATCGTCGCTTTTGAAACGTTCGATTGTTGTGCTATTTGAGTCAGAGACGTTTTTTTCATTCCATTTTGTTTGAAGTATTGCAAACTTGTCGCTAATATGGCCAATGATTTCAATTGTTTTCTCTTTTGAAATCCATCCATCATATTCCCCCTTTATTTTCACTTCCTATTAAATATAGTCCTTGTTTTAGACCATTTCAAATAAATTGGTTTAAAACCATTGATTTTTTTTGCAGATGGATATATATTATTGACTTGAAACCAATAATAGAATGAATGAACAAGTTAACCCGTAGATGAATATTAGTACACTATGAAAGAAAACTGGGACGACATTATGATTGAAATTTGAGGTGCTATTATGGCAAAAATTAAAGAAATACAAACAAAAGAACAATGGGATGAGATTTTTAATCATTCACCTGAGAGAAAAGCTTATGTATTAAAATATAATCCGCAATGTGTCATTTGTCAGGAAGGTTATGAGCAATATGAAAAGTTCTTTTCACGTTATGAAAAAGACGATGCTGATTTTTATGTTGTTGATGTTGTGAAAAACAAACCGATTTCCAAAGCGATTGCTAACGACTTGGAAGTGACACATCAGTCTCCACAATTAATCATTGTTAAGGACATGGATTCGGTATGGTGTGATAACCATAAAGATATTGAATTAGAAAGTATTCAAGAAGGTTCAAAAGTAGATTAATGATAGGTACTGAGGATGAATGAGCATGGCTATTTAGTCATGCTTATTGTTCATTTTGGCTTAAAAAAGTAAGATAGAGATCATGACTGACATGCAAAGTGGCCATGGCACAGCTGAATCACCCCGCCACCAATAAACATGAAAGTAGTGGCGACTATTTAAACAGTTGGCCCGTTTACAACTCCATCACCATTAGGAGTAGCACGTACAAAAATGGAGCAGTGACCAGCAAACTTCAAGGCACAAACTATCGCTCCTAAGTCCACTTACATGCAAAAGGCAGAAGGGATACTTATGAAGGATATAACGATATTAATTGCAGACGATGAGATAGAAATTTCACAGCTAGTATCTGTTCACCTGCAAAAAGAAGGCTTTCAAACCGTTGTTGCAGAAAATGGACTAGATGCACTTGAACGTTTGAAAAAACACTCCGTTCAACTTGTTATTTTAGATATCATGATGCCTGGAATGGATGGGTTTGAAGTAGCCAAGCAAATCAGAGAGACGTATACGATACCGATTATTTTTTTAAGTGCCAAAACATCTGAATATGATAAAGTTCAAGGGCTTATCTTGGGTGCTGATGACTATATGACAAAACCATTTTCTCCTATCGAACTTATCGCTCGAGTTCATGCTCAATTACGACGTTCTTTAACATTTAATCAGCAGAATCAACAACCATCCAATGACATGGTATATGGTGAGTTAACGATTTCACCTGAGAAACGCATTGTTCAAATTTTTGCAGAAACGATTGATTTAACACGTAAAGAATTCGATATTTTATATTTATTAGCAAGAAACCCGAATAAAGTGTTTAGTGTTGAGCATATTTTTCAAAGTGTTTGGCAGGATGAATTTTATGAAGGGGCTAATACCGTCATGGTACATATTCGAACATTACGTAAGAAGCTGCAGGAAGATAAGCGAAAAAATAAATTTATAAAAACAGTATGGGGAGTAGGGTATACATTTAATGGTTAAATATTGGCAAAGCTTCCGTGTGAAAATGATGATTTGGTTAATGCTTAGTCTATTTTTAGCTGGTGTCGTCACATACATCTTCTATTCGATTTTGCGCTTTATTTATTATAATTACGCCGTACATGGAGATTTCCTCTTTTCTTTCAGGCAATTTCTCTATAGCTTTAATGAAACAACCATCATTATGATTGTTTTTATCCCTTTATTTATTCTGTTTTATCTTTTATTTATGAATCAATACACCGCTTATTTTAATGAGTTGTCGAAGGGTATAAGGGAATTAGCGAAGGGGAATTTCGAGCATCGTGTCAACATTACAAGTCATGATGAATTTAAGTTCGTTGCCAATGATTTACATTCGGCGAGTCAGACATTAAAAGAAGCGATTGAAAAAGGGGAGTTTGCTGAAAGTAGTAAGGATTATTTAGTCGTTAATCTTGCACATGATTTGCGAACGCCTTTAACATCTGTACTTGGTTATATCGAGCTTATATTGCATGACGAGCAATTGAGTGAAGATGAAAAGAAGCATTACCTCAAAATCGCGTTTAATAAATCACAACGTTTAGAAAAACTAATTGATCAATTATTTGAAATTACAAAGGTGAACTATGGAAAAAAATCACTAAAAAGAAAAGAGTTACAACTTTCTAATTTACTGTATCAGCTTTACGAAGAGATGATTCCACTTTTTGAACAAGCCCAACTCCAAGTACGTATGGAGGTTGAGGAACATGTAATGATCGATGCAGATGGAGACTTACTAGCACGAGTATTTGAAAATTTGCTTACCAATGGCATTCGTTATGGCGTAGATGGAGAATATATTGATTTGAAAGCTTATACACTCGAGGGGTCCGTCATTGTTGAAATGATCAATTATGGTGAGGCCATACCGAGTGATGAAATTCCTTATTTGTTTGATATGTTTTACACAGGCGATAAATCTCGAACCCATCAGAAAAACAGCAGTGGCTTAGGTTTATTTATAGCTAAAAACATTATCGAACAACATAATGGCGAGATCGTAGTTGAGAGCAACGTCAAGCGTACGGTGTTTAAAGTTATCATACCAAACGCACATGGCGAAGCTTGATTCACTTTGTCACCAACAAAGATGGAAGTGTGGTTTCGCTCTTTACCTGGTGGAACTTCATTCAATTTGATTTTTTTCTTTTTCATTTTAAAAGAATAGTGTTGGATTGTTTTTTGAACTTAAGAATTAGTGGTAACCTAGCGGACGAAAATATGCGAAGACTCCCGCGCCACCCCGCAGGACGCGGAGCATAATTTTCGGTAGCGATGAGCAACGCTCCATGTTCGCACTAACTTTCATACAAAAAAATACAACTAACAACTTAAGAAAAATTTAAGATTTAGCCCACCATCTTTTTAAAAGTTGCCACCTATACTGTATGTAATCAGATAGAGGGGGAACAAAAATTGAAAAAGTGGGCTATTTTATTACTCAGTATCGTGGCGATCATTGCCATTAGTCATTTATTGATAACGTCTTCAGAAATAAACATAGAACCTTTAGCTAGTCCAAAACTAGCAGAAATTGAGGATTGGGAGGAAATGACGCTTTCCCAGAGTGAAATTTCAAAGGGCGATTTATTATTAGTGAATCATGAACATCCAATTAGTGAATTAGCACTACCGGAAAATGTCATAAATCTATATGACCAAAATCAATTTGATTTAAACTTTGGTCTAATGAACACAGATTTATGGTTACCTGAACGAATGGTTTTACCATTTATAGAGATGATTGAGGAAGCGAATTCTGTCGGAATTCATGATTTCCTAATGACAAGCGGATTTCGTGGATTTGCAAGTCAAGAGCAATTGTATGAAGAAAAAGGTAGTGAGTTTGCTCTTCCTGCTGGTTATAGTGAACATCATTTAGGATTAGCGTTAGACGTAGGCTCTAAGAATGGTTTAATGTCTGAAGCAACTGAAGGGAAATGGTTAGCGAAAAACGCGTGGAAACACGGTTTTATACTGAGGTACCCAGAGCATAAAACAGATATTACCGGCATTTCTTATGAACCTTGGCATTTTCGCTATGTTGGTTTACCTCACAGTGCGATTATGTACGAGCATGATTTAGTGTTGGAGGAATATATTGAATATGTATCCGGGTATCAAGAAGGCTTACTGGTCACCGTAAATGCTAAGGATTATCTCATTCTATATTATTCTTTAGATACAGATGAGAAACAGATTCATGTGCCTGTTAATTACCCTTATGAAATATCAGGGACAAATGTAGAGGGTATTATAGTGACCATTGATCTAAATGTATAAAGAGGTTAAAGGATGGCCTTCCTTGGTATTTTACAACAAAAATGATCAACTTATAGATAATGATTAAACCTATGCTATTTTGCAAATGGGGGTAGGTTTATTATTCTGGGCAGTAGCAGAGCCCTTGACGCATTACAAACAGCCACCTCCAAGTATTGATGCCGAGACTCAAATGGCTGCTGAGGTTGGGTTGCTTTATAGTGTTTTTCATTGGGGCATTCATCCTTGGGCGGTTTATGCCACGGTAGCTTTGGGACTAGCTATCGTTAAATTTAAAAAAGAACTTCCTGGATTAATTAGTTCAGTTTTTTATCCTTTGATAGGAAATCGAATTTATGGAGGTTTAGGTAAAACAATTGATATTATCGCCATTATTGGTACGACTATTGGCGTTGCTACAACGCTCGGTTTAAGTACTATGCAATTAGCAGGTGGTTTTTCAGAAGTTTTCGATCTCAATAATTCGATAGTGATACAACTCATAATTATTTCAGTTATTACCGTCATTTTTATTACGTCAGTAGTAACAGGCATTAATAAAGGGATGCTTTATTTAAGTATTTGTAGTTTGAGCTTAGCAGGTTTAATTATGATCGTCATTTTTTTCGTGGGCCCGACCCAATTTTTAAGTGAATATATCGTTTCAATGACAGGGGAATATTTATCCAGCTTTCCTTCACTTACATTTGAAACAATGCCTTTTGCTGACAATGAATGGATGGGAGATTGGACATTTTTTTATTGGGCTTGGCTGATTTCATGGAGTCCTTTTGTTGGAACGTTTATCGCAAGAGTCTCTAAAGGAAGAACCTTGCAAGAGTTCATAATAGGAGTAGTTTTTGTACCTGCGTTTGCTTCGCTTATATGGATTGTCATATTCGGAGGAACGGGTATTCATTTTCAACATGTTGAGGGTATTAATCTGACTGAAAATATC
Organism: Alkalihalobacillus pseudalcaliphilus; assembly: GCF_028610675.1. Classification (NCBI taxonomy): domain Bacteria; kingdom Bacillati; phylum Bacillota; class Bacilli; order Caryophanales; family Bacillaceae; genus Alkalihalobacillus; species Alkalihalobacillus pseudalcaliphilus. Next base: position 572,136 of record NZ_JAQQWS010000001.1, on the reverse strand, counting down.
ATTTCTGAGCCTGAGGGAAGTCTTTTTCTCATGCTTGACCAGTTACCTATAAGTCTTATCTTGAGTGTAACGACCCTTTTCATTATAACGCTCTTTTTTGTGACATCTGCTAATTCTGCTACCTATGTTTTAGGTGTTTTTTCAAGTGGCGGTGATTTTAATCCTAAAAATAGAGTACTAGTCACCTGGGGCTATTGATTTCAGCAATTGCCGCCTCCTTTCTTTATTCAGGTGGTTTAGATGGTTTAGAGGCTATGGCTATTATCATCGGTTTTCCATTTACATTGATGATATTACTTATGTTCGTGTCAATCATCAAGTATTTTCGGATGGAAGTTTAGTAGCTAGTTTACTTTTGTGAAAAATGAAACAATATATAAATTATTCATATATGTCAGTCATGTCAAAGGATTAATTGAAAGACTTACAAACGCTCACCAATAAACAAAGGGATATGGCACTTGATAAATGAAGGTGAGTCTTGATTACTTAGTAAATCACATGGTATATGAAGTGCCAGAGCAAGATTTAAGCTATAGTATGCTTAGTATACCAAGCATTCCTCAAAGTGAAATTATTCTCCAGTATGTAAAAAGGGCAAGTACCCTTTAGAGGATATTAACATGTAAACCTTAAATCCCTCTTCATCGTTATCCAATTAATAACGGGAAGAGGGTGCATCATTCTATTTTTTTAACTGTAAGATTTGTGGAATAGCTTTTAATAAATCTGAACAAACAAAATCGGCTCCATAATTATCCTCACTTCTTGCATGGACCAATATGGTTTTACAACCGGCATTTTTACCAGCGACGATATCTGGCTCACGGTCACCAACCATTATACTTTGCTGTAAGTCAACGTTATATTTTTTGGCTATCTTTTTTAGCAAATATGCTTGAGGTTTACGACAATGGCAACCAGCATTGGGTTTATGAGGGCAATAGGCAATCTCATCAATAGTAGCTCCATACTGAAGTAAATCTTCTTTCATTCTCTCATGGATCATCGTTAGCATCTTTTCTTTCATAAAACCAAGTCCGACCCCACCTTGATTGGTCACAACAAATACGAGAAATTGAGCATCGTTTAGTTTTTTTACTGCTTCTCCAACCCCATTTAATAGAAAAAAATCAGAAGGCTTATTTACGTACTTCACCCTCTTTGTTAACACCTCATTAATCACACCATCTCGATCTAAAAAAACAGCCTGATTCATTATACCCTCCATTTTGAATCAATTTTTAATTCTCTAGTAAGTATAATAACCAAAAAAGGAAAAGAGCTTACACGCATAATGCTATATCGGAGTGAAATCAAATCTAGTAATTGTAGGAGAAGTCCTGAAGTAACAACACAACCAGTAGAATTAGTACCGAGTGTGGTAGGGAAAACCAAAAAGTAGCATCACAAAGTTTAATATTGCTCTTTACTGTTGTCATCATCACCAGCAACTCAATTCACAGCCATAAAAAACTAACCAATCTACTCCCGCAAATAGCTTCAACCATCTTACTTTTAGCTGCTATTAACCGGCAATACTTCATACCTCTTCAAGAACGAAATAATTATGTAAATATTTCTTATATTCTCTACAGAAATGAACTTGATTTTGTTATACTAGAAAAGATTTGGAAGCTTTTTAAATGAATAAAACAAAGAGGGGTTACATCATGAAGCAAAAGAACTCATTCCCACACATCATTATTATGATGCTTGTTGGTGCCGCTGGTGGCTTTTTAGGCGCGTTATATATGATTGATACGCCTACATCTTGGGTCAACATTATTATTGCAGTTGGTACTTTAATCCTGTCATTTATTTTCCACTTAATCATCCACGAATTTGGCCATCTACTATTTGGAAAAGCAACGGGGTATCAAGTCTTATCGTTTCGCGTATTTTCTCATATGTGGGTCAAGAATTCTGATAAAATTGAATATAAAAGACTTTCCGTTCCTGGAACTCTCGGTCAATGTCTGATGATTCCACCGGAAAAAAAGGATGGTAATTTCCCGTTTAAACTTTACTTATTAGGCGGCGGACTTATGAATATTTTCGCGAGTGTATTGGTTTTAGGAGTTACTCTATCGCTCGATTTCCGTTCAATACATATACTCGCATTCGTTATGGCGGGTTTATTAGCAGCTGGACTTAACCTCACCCCTTTTTCATTTAATGATGGCATGATGTTGAAAAATTCCATAAAAAAAGTAGAAGTTCGCCAATTTTTGTATAATCAACTTAAGGTAAATAGCTTAACTTCAACGGGTACAGCTTACCTGGAATTACCGCAAGAACTTATCGAAAAACCTGAGCTACTCAATTATCAAGACTTATTCCATATTTGGGTGATGCTCGTCCACTATAATCGAGCACTTGAGGGACAGAGATTTATTGAAGCACGGGAAATCATCGACGAAGTATGGACAAACATCGATAAGACTAATTTTTATCGTCAAGAAGTTGCTAAGGAATGGATGTTTATCCATTTGTATTTAAATGAACAGCTAGAGGTAGTTGAGAATATGTGGAAGCAGAAGGAACTGCAAGTGAGTATATCAGCTAAAATGATCTCACATTCACGTTTGAAGGCGATGTTCGCGTGGAGAATGGAAGGAAATGAAGAAAAAGCTAGTCAATTTTTTGCTGAAGCGATCGAGTATGGTAAAAGACACCCTAATGAAGGGGACGCACAAATGGAATATAATCTAATCAAACATTGTCAACAGCAGTTAAAAGAACGTCAGCATGCTTAAAATAAGACTTACGATTCAAAGCAGGGGGAGAAACAATGGAATTTAGAGAATTAACTCAGAATGATAAACAGTTATTTGCATCGATGGATACAGGCATTGACGATGATTATGTTTTACATATTTATGATTATTTAGTGCAAGGAGAAAACCGACTATTTGGGCTATTTGTCGAAAATAAGTTAGTTAGTTTAGGAGGTTTCTCCATTTTTGCGAATGAATATGCGATGTTAGGTAGGCTAAGAAGTGACCGTAGTATTCGCGGCAAAAATTATGCGACTACATTAATGAAACAAATAATCGAGGAAGCTTTTACCTCACTAAACATTCAATGGGTCGGTGGAAATACACAGGAAGAAAATATACCAGCAAGACGTGTATTGAAGAAAATTGGATTAGAAGAAGGGTTTAAATTATACAACGCGACAACGACGGATATTTCTTTTTTACAGAATGGAGCGAACGTTTGGAAGGAAGTTAGTCTATTACAAGAAAAAAAGAAATGGTTAGAGCAAAGTTATCTCAAAGAGCAACTTATATTCCCCTATGAGTGTTACTATCCATTTCCTGCTTCAGAAGCTTTATTCACTGAAGAGGATCTTCAAGCGTGGTCATTTTTTGAGAACGAGGATCAGTCAAAGTTTGTTATTTTAAAAAACGATCGTAAAGGTTATCAATATGTGCATGTTTTGTACCCTTATGATAATGTGTTTTCAGAGCCTGGTTTATGGGAAACCGTTGATTACTATTATGCTAGACAGTTACAAGAACAAGAAAATGAAACGAGAGTTTGGGTTGATTTAACAGAAGAACAAGTGGCTCAGTTAGTCCCTGAGCATACCTTTGAATGGCCATCACCATGGATTTTGCACGGGAAGCGTCGTTAACTGAACATGAATACGAATCAAAAAGCCATTCAAGCACTAGAAAATAATGATTATAATCAAGCAATGGGTTTATTTACATTAGCTTTGAAAGAGTCGAGAGATGTTCAATCCTTAACCAATTTAGCGTGGTTATATTACTATGATGACACAGACAGTCAGTCGGCCATACAATTATTAGTAGAAGCGATTCAATTAAAACCTACTTCGCATTTTCCCTACAGTTTATTAGGTGAAATCTATGTTACATCCAAAAGGTGGAAGCAAGCAAAAGAAGTTTTACAATGTTCCATACAAATAACGGAATCTGAAGTAAGCCTTCATAATTTAGCTGCTGCCTCCTATCATTTGCAGGAAGTTGAAGAAGCGTCAAGACTTTTTCAAAAATCAGCAATAAAAGGTTCGAATGTTTCGTTGTATGCCTATACGAAATGTTTAATTGATTTAGGTAGGGATAAGGAAGCGAAAGAGCAAGTGAAAATAATCTCACTAAATGAAGACGATTTTGTTGGAGAACTAGAAGTGGCTGATTTATACTATGAACTGTGCAGCTATGATTTAGCAAATCAGTGGTATCAACAATCTTGGGATGATTATTATAAAGAGCCTGATTGGATTCAAAGATACGCTTATTCATTATTGCAGTCAGGAGATAACAAAAAAGCAACAGATATCGTTAATCAAGCTATGAGTGAAAAAGAAGACGAAATAGAAGATGCTTTCAATGAAGAATGTGATGAAGATTGGTCAGTTTTAGAAAAGGATGAATTCATTCAGACACTAGATGAGCAACGACAAGAATATAAACAAATGATGGAAAAGCTAATGACGGGTTACAGGCCTTGTGTGAAATTCGAAGCAGCTGCATTAACAGCATGTTACTTGTTTGGATGCCAACGACACCATCATCGAGAATATTCTTTTGAATCTAAATAAGGCATAGCTAGAGAGGAGGGCTATTTTGAATCATTTACGTGCGAAAGGGTGGAATGGTGAGATCGAGTTATCTCCAGACGGTATTCTATACACGTATTCTACAAAACACCAAGTAGCGAAAATCAAACAAAGTCATTTTTTCCCTTATGACCAAATCCAAGACATGATTCTCAAGAAACCAAAAGGCTTTTCACCTGGCTATTTTTATGTAGCTTTATCTGAGAGTGATAAAAAAAAGAAGTCCTTTTTTACTCTGAGTAATCATGAACAAGCGATTGTCATTAATTCTGTCAAAGATTACGAGCAGTTTTTTGAAGTGAAACAATACTTAGAACAAAATTATCTTGTTGAATATACGAAGGAAAAGCTTTATAAAGGAGATGATGCCTCCTTAATTGTTTCACCGGAAAAGGTGATCATTCAATATCATCGAAATCACCCTTGTAAAACGGGTCAGAAAGTCATCTATATAGATGAGATTTTACAAATTAACAAAAGCGCTCCTAAATGGATGACAATTGGAACAATGGTTTTTTACTTAGAGAACGAGTATGAGCGTCGATTTGATGCCCATCTTGACGATATTGATATCGAAAATACGATTAAGCTTAGTACCCCTAAGCAATACGATATATTTATGGACGCTATCCAACAAATTCAGACGTATAGTGAACAATATACGGAAGCTGCTAATCCTACTCACTTAAGTGATATTGACCAATTAAGAGAATATAAGATGATGCTTGAAGAAGGATTAATTACAGAAGAAGAATATGAGGAAAAAAAGAACGATATATTATTTAAAGAATAATTTTTGTTTACGGGGAATTGGGCTTTATGGAAAGCACTGATAACCTTTGATGCATCTAAACATAGTAATCAAAAGATAGCTGATGAACAATCTATTATCATTAAAAAGTCATGCAAGATCACGAACTTTCAAAGCAGTAGTCATTGAGGTTGGTTACTTTCTCTTTTTAAAAGGATAGGGAGCAAACCGTACATGTGCACCTATCCTTTTACATGTGCACGGAAGTAGCTAATCTGATGACTAGGTGATCCTATTGTGTTTCATTAATCTTCAATTACATTTAGTAAATCCTCTTGAATAGGGCTTTGATCAACAGCTAATCCATCGTATAAGCGAATAACATCACCGTTACGGTCGATTAGAAAGAATCGAGTACTATGCATGATATCATCGTTATCTTCTAACGGTTGCACAGGAGCCAAAAACGCCTCCTCCGAAAATGCGGCTATTTCTTCTTGACTATAACCGGTTGCAAAGTCCCAGGTGTCAAAATTCACACCCATATTTTCCCCGTATTTTTTTAATCTTTCTGGGGCATCTGCATCTGGATCCACAGTAAAAGAAATATATTGAACCGGCAAATTTTCTTCCATTGTAAAATCCTGCAACGCCTGCATATTAGGTGTCATCATCGGGCAAACAGAAGGGCATTCTGTAAAAATAAAATTGGCGATCCAATATGTATCTGATAATGTGCCCGTTGTCATTTCTTCCCCGTGCTGCGTAATAAAATGAAAGTCATTAGGAATGGATGAATTCCCTTCTAAAACGCCTTCAGGTGGACCGCCTACTTGATACACCCAATTACAACCTGTTAGTAATAATGTAGAAGCTAGTAATAGCCATATGTATCTCATCTTCTATTTCCTCCTATCTAATCAAAGCATAGCAGAATCATGTTAAATCCTTGTGAAGTTTTGATTGTTCATTTTATCTTCACAAAGAAACATCACCTCGTTTGTAAGGTGATGTTAGCTGAAAAGTTATTTCACAGCTTAGGATACCTGTTCTTTTGGTAGTAGGGCAAGTTTTGTTGCATATTCCGCATGGAGTTTTGTGGAGTCAAATAATGGAATCAAGGTGTCGTGCTCTGAAATGAGTAATGGAATTTCCGTACATCCTAAAATAACACCTTCCGCTCCACGAGAAGCTAATCGTTCAATAATCGCTTGATAGGATGCTTTTGAATTTGGACATACGATTCCTTGACACAACTCGTCATAGATAACATGATGCACAATGGCTCGGTCTTCCTCAGTAGGAATGATCGTTTCAATTCCATGTTCTTCAAGCTTTTCTTTATAAAAATCCTTTTCCATCGTAAATCGAGTTCCTAATAATCCTATCTTCGAAAAGCCATGACTTTTGATTGACTCAGCAATGACATCAACGATATGGATGAGAGGAATAGAGATCGCTTCTTGGACTTCCTTTGCCATTAAATGCATCGTATTTGTGCAGATAATGACGAGCTCGGCCCCCGCTTTTTCTAATGATTGAGCAGCTGTAATCATTTCTTCTGTTGCTTCCTGCCAACGTCCGTTATTTTGCAATTCTACAACTTCATGAAAATTGAATGAATAAACGAGACATTTTGCTGAGTGAAGCCCTCCGTATTGATTTTTAACGTATTCGTTAATTCTTTTGTAGTAGTCAGCCGTCGATTCCCAGCTTAATCCACCGATTAGACCTATTTTTTTCATCATGATTCCATCACCATCTTATTATTGTATTTGATCTATCATAAATGTATCATGATATACTGGTCTTACATAGAACCAATAAATGAACAAATATATGGTACCAGATCAAAAGGGGTTCGATACGATGTTATGGTTTGAAGTGAACAGAAAGAGTCAAGTTAGCTTAACGAAACAAGTATATCAGCATATTCGAGAACTTATTTTGGACGAGCAATTAATTGAACATACGAGACTTCCTTCTTCTCGTGAAATGGCAGACCAAATCGGTGTATCAAGAAATACGGTGCTAGCCGCTTATGAACAGCTTTTATATGAGGGTTATATCTACATGAAAGAGAAATCAGGCAGCTATGTTGCACCGGGTGTTGCTCTTCAGGTGGGCATAACGACTGATTTTAGACAGACAAAAAGCCATCAGCCAAAAATAGAAAAGATGATTGATTTTAGGGCGGCTCACCCAGCGATCGATCATTTTCCGCGAAAGGTTTGGGGCAAGCTTATTAAAGACATTTGTTATGATATTGATAACGAAATTTTTGGTTATGGAACGTCAAATGGTGAGGAAAAGTTAAGAGCGAGTTTGGCCAATTATTTAGGAAGGACTCGTAGTGTGAAATGTCACCGGGACCAAATCGTCATTACTTCAGGGGCTACACAAGCTTTATACTTAATAACGAGACTCTTAGCAAGTCAAAAAGGTAGAATAGCTGTTGAGGACCCTGTTACCGATGAAATGAGAGGTATTTTTGTGCAAGCCGGGGCGAATCTATTGCCGATTTCTATGGATAATGAAGGAATTATTCCGAGGGAGTTACCGACAGACACAGCTCCGAGCTTTGTTTTTGTGATACCGTCACACCAGTTTCCTACCGGCATTACATTAAGTATTCAAAGGCGAATTCAACTTGTTGAGTATGCAAGGAAAATGAATACGTTTATTGTTGAAGATGATTATGATAGTGAATTTACATATGAAGGAACGGCTGTATCATCGATGCAAAGTCTCGATCCGAATACAGTGATCTATGTCGGAACGTTTAGTAAAATTCTATCGCCGGCGATTAGAATTGGTTATGTTGTATTACCACCAGCTTTAATTGAACCCTTTCAAGCATTAAAATGGTATGCAGATCGTCATACGAGCACTATGGAACAATTAGCGATGGCAAGATTTATTGAAGAAGGTTATTTAGAACAACATATTAGAAAGATGAAACGAATTTATCAAAAAAGAAGGGCTACGTTAGTTGATGAGCTCGCTAAATATTTCCCGAGTTGTAAACTAATTGGGGAGGCAGCTGGTATGCATTTGGTTGTAGAAATGCACAATATTATTTTCGAAAAGAGCTTATTAAAGAAGCTTCAAGAAGCAGATGTTCAAGTGTATCCTGTTGAACATTATGCGATGAAAAAAGGGCATCACTTAAACCAAATCGTTCTCGGTTATGGCAGTTTAACGGAAGATCAAATAAAAGAAGGGGTTTTACGGATTGCGACGGTCATCAACCAGCTTCATTTGTAAAAGTATTAAGGGCTGACAGCGAGGACCATCATTCTTTCTTCTTGCTATTTGAATAAAGGTTAATTTCAATAGAGCAGGGGTATGATATACATGAATATGAAAGATTAAATGGTGGTGTTAAAATGTTAGAATTAAAAAGTCAAAGAAATCATGAAAAGGTGCTCGTTTTTCTCGAATTTGATATGTATAGTCCTACGACTATATTACGTGGGGCGAAGGTAGCCAAAGCTTTTGAATGTGATTTTGAAGTGTTGTTTTTACATGAAGCAGAAAATACATATCATGATGGACCTGAAGTAGAATTGATGAATACAGAGAGTAAAAAGCTTAGTGAAGATTTAGGAGCCAAGCACTTTCAAATCAAAGAGTTTCCTACTTACAATAAGGCCTTTAAACATTTAGTATCCTATATTAAAGAAGGTGGCTTTACCCAAATTGTTTTAACACATGTCGCTGAAAGCCGCTTTGAAGAAATGCTGCACGGTTCTTTTCCAAACTTATTAATGAAGGAAATGCCTCAAGTCGATCTTCATTTCGTCTCACAAAAAGTGGCTTTTCCTTATGAACATTGGAATTATGACCGTGGCGTTTATGCCTATTTAGAACCGACAAATAAAGAGGGTGAATTTATGATCACCTACAAAAAATCAGAACAAACTATTGAAGATGGTGTATTTTTTAAAGAATCTGCTACCGACTTTGATAACGGCATCTTTTTGTCGTTTACAAATGGGAAAAAATTCGATTCCTATCATGTACATGGGTTAAAGGCTAAATTGGTGGCTGACAATGATTCGTAAATAAATAGACACCGAAACACTTACGATTAAATATCGTAAGTGTTTTTTTGCTATGTGTTCTAATATATCTGTTAGGATGTACGTTTTAAAAAAAAGGATGAAAAAGACAGAATAATCATATAAAATATAAGTCGTGGTATAATGATGGTATTGTATTTCCAACTAAGAAAGGTTGATTTTATGAACAGAGTACTAACAGCTCCAACGAATATAAGAGAACTTGCTGTTTTTTTAGAAAAGATGAACAATCAAAAGGAATTTCACATTGGGTTTTGCGGAGAGGACCGCGAGGAAATTTTCGACACATTAATGAATGATTTTTCTGATTTGACAGTAGAAGAATCTTTTATCGTAGCTTACCATGATTCAGTAATCATGGGTGCAATTGGCTTTGATGTAGATATTGAAGGACAATATGCTGAGGTATGGGGACCATTTGTTGTCAATCATGATCATTCATTAGCTCAAGAATTATGGAATCAATTAACCGAAAGAATGCCAAATGAAATAAGCTGCTTCTCATTTTTCATTAATCAAGAAAATCAATTCGTACAAGACTTTGTTCGAGAAAACGGCGGGGTAGATGAAGGTTCTCATATGGTCCTTGATTTAAATAGAGATACATATAAAAATGACAAAAACTCTGATTATGAAGTCTATGCAGAGGATTATCAAAACTCTTTTAGCCAACTACATAATGAAGCATTCCCTAAAACATATTATGACGCTAAAACGATACTCTCTCGTTTACATGAAAACCATCATTTATATGTCGTTAAAGAGAACGAGAAAGAAATAAAAGGTTATGTTTATATAGAAGCTAACCCTAAGCACCAGGAAGCAAATATTGAATATGTAGCTGTAAATTCAAAATACAGAAGGCAAGGTGTTGGAAGAATTCTCATTGCTGCTGCCTTAAAACAAATATTTTCCTATGCTAGTATCGAAGAAATAACTATTTGTGTAAGTAGCGACAATACAGCCGCTATTAACTTATATCGCTCTCTTGGTTTTCGCGTAAAATATGAATTAGTCAGTTATGAAAGCCGTATAAAATCTCCATCATCGTAAATTCCGTATACATTTTGGACATACATGGTTTAATCTCAAAAAATCGCTAAAGACTCTCTAAAAATAGTATTCCTAGTTTTATGAAGAGCTCCTTGGGTATACATACACTAGGAGGCGATACAAATGAAACCAACACATAAGGAATTCACAAATGACGAAGAAGTAATAACGGTCGTTAATCAATTAAAAACTCAAAACATCTCCGAAGATGATATTTATGTGATTACCCATGATGATGACAGAACGAATCGTGTAGCAGACCAAGCCGATGCCAACAAGGTATCCGTATCTGAAACAGGACTTGGCACGAGCATAAAAAATGTATTCCGAAAAAAAGGTGATGAATTACGAGCGAAATTTGAAGAGCTTGGTTACTCATCTGTAGAAGCAGAAGCGTTAGAAGAAAGATTGGACCAAGGTAAAATTATCGTGATTGTCACAAACCAAGAGCAACTTGTTCGTTTTTAATAATCGTATTAGAACCCTATGACTCTCGATGAGTACTAGGGTTCTTTTTGATTTTGTTCAAGAATCGGACTGAACAGCAATCATGACGTAACGTTTCATGATAAAATAAGTGGTGAATGATTATGATTTAGTGAAGGATGTTAGAGTGCTCATGTAAGGTAATGTTTTCACTGTCTAGTAACAGTGTTTTGAAATTGAGGAGGTATGATTTTACGACTTGGAAGCAGAATTTAAAGTCACATATATTTTAGAAAAGGTCCTTTTATGCAGCAATCCATCACTTAAGAAAATATAAGCAAACCTTAAAGGAGATTTATCGTGAACTGCTTTTAGATGGTATGAAATGATTGTTTTTTAAGTGAGCTAAACAGGAGATTGGTAATGTATTATACAGTATGACCAGTTATATGAATGGTCAAGAAAAAGGAGCCAATGGAGTGTGAAAAAATTGCATTTAAAAAATACCGATAAAACCTTGTTTAATGAAGTACGTACCCATGTCAAAAATAGTGCTAATAGATTGGGTAGTGGAGCAGCTCTGTGTATGATTCATAACGATAAAATCATTACGGAATCTTATTTTGGTAAACAGTCAAATGCAAAAGATGCACGAGATGTTCAAGCGGACACACAATTTCATATTGCATCTGTTAGGAAGACGTATATAGGGTTTGCGGCTGCCTACGCCGTATATCATGATTACTTTTCGATTGATGATCCAATAAGTATATATATGGAAGATGCTAATTTAGCGGTCTATGAAGGAATCACCGTTCGTCACTTATTAACCCATACTCATGGGCTTAAAATAGTTAATGGAGAGTTAGTTCGTGAATATAACCCAGGTGAATCATGGGCATATAGAGGACCCAGTATCGAATTACTAACGGCGATTATAAAAAAAACAACGGGAAAGTCTGTGGCTGACATTTTAAGAGAGCAGGTCTATGAACCTTTAGGCTTTATATCAACAGAGTGGATAAAGATGAGTGAGCCACATTTAAAGATTGCTGATACGATTCGAGATGCAAACAATCCTTTTTGGGTAGAGACAGATAACATCGACGGCTCAGATATGAATATGTATGTGTCGGCAAGAGAGCTTGCCTTATGGGGGTATCTTCATTTAAGGGAAGGGGAATGGGAAGGAAAACAGGTAATCCCTAGAGACATTATAAAAATGGCTACAGCTATTCAAACACCAAACGAAAGACTTCCAATCGAAAAGAATGGATTTTTGTGGTTTGTGAAAGGTTCAAACCAGCCTTTTAGCCAAATAGGCGATGCCGTTCCAAAAGGCTCTTTTCAATTACTTGGATACACCAATGTAGCACTTCTTGTAATTCCAGAGGAAAACGTAGTAGCAGTCAGAACGTTTAACCGTTATGGCTCACCTGAGAATTACGATTACTTGAGTGACATTCGTTCCTTTGGAGATGTGGTTTCTAAATGTTCGATTAAGGCAAGGACGGAAGAATGATAGGTTAGAATAGGTGGATTTTTAAGGTGAGATAGTCATTACACCTAGGAGGTTTTTAAATGAGAAAGTACACATGCCCTTGTTGTGGTTATAAGACGCTTGCTGAAGCAGTACGGGATAGTTATGACATATGTGAGGTTTGTTATTGGGAAGATGATTTCGTTCAAAATGAAGATCCAGACTATGGAGGTGGAGCTAATCAAGTTTCTTTGAGACAAGCACAAAGGAATTTCCTCACCTTTGGAGCAAGTGAGCTAACATATAAAGAGCTTGTAGTGGAACCAGGTTCAAAAGGTTATGAAAAAGATCGAGATTTTAAGGTGTTTTCATAAAAGAAACGGAACTTTCACCTCAATGAGAGCTCATTAAGAATTCTCTTAAAATGATGTGATGAAATCTAACTTAATTAAAGATGGCTTTAAAAGTAAAGTATACAATATATCAATTAGAATGATTTTTACAAAAGCGAGGGATTTGCATTGTCAAAACAAATTAGTATAGAAGAGATAAAAGAGCTTAGCTCTGTTCAAATCAATGAATTGTGTGACTTGTTAATAAAAGTAGTAGAAGACGATGCGTCGATAGGCTTTTTAGCACCTTTAAAGAAAGACGTCGCAACCGAATATATTAAATCGGTTATAACTCCTTCGAATTTATTACTTGTAGCAAAAATAAATGAAAAAATAGTTGGAAGTGTCCAATTGGAACTAGCGACCAAACAAAATGCTACACATAGAAGTGAGATTGCGAAGTTGATGACACATCCAGATTACAGACGAAAGGGTATTGGACGTCAATTGATGGTAAAAGCAGAAGAAATCGCTCGTGAACATAATCGCTCTTTAATGATATTAGATACAAGGAAGGGTGACGCTTCAAATTATCTATATCAGTCACTAGGTTATCTAGAAGCCGGGCAAATACCTAATTATGCTTTATCCAGTACAGGCAAACTAGACACAACCGTTTATTACTACAAGGTATTGGACCAAAACTATTTACATACTTTTTAAATAGCCCATTTAGTAAGACGGCAAGATTGTTAGATAATTACACTGAGCGTTGTTGTAAATAGAAAAGTAACAATTAATTCATAATATTTTAAATATTGATACCTGTTTGAATGTGACTTGTTGTAGTAACAATCCTTATTTTTTTACTATCAATATTTTCATGAATGTTCAGTCAGGGGTTTATTAAACGTAACATAAAAAGAACAAATGGAATGTTGTTCACGGATTGAGGCAAATCTATAGGAAAATCATAAATGATAGCACTTGTGATCATATTCGCATCCCATGTTCATGCTAGTACCCACAAGTGCTATACTCTTAATAATCCCGGATAATGTTAGAGTAATAATTGTACAAAAAATAGTAAGAACTTAAATCAAGTTCTTGATACAATATTTGATAAAATATCTTTTCTAGAGGCCCAAATAGAAGGGGCTAAAAAGGCACTCATACCAATTATTGGTGATAATAGTAAAATTGTAAAAGACGCATTAATTGGTAAAGTAATAATTTTGCTATTAAAAGACAAGTTCAGGTGAATAGAAATCCATAAGGATATCATAACGGCAATACTACCACAAATAGTCGATAATACTGCACCCTCTATTATTAAAGAGTAGGTTTGTCTTTTTTTACTTAAGCCAATGGCTCTTAAGGTAGATAGCTCTGGTAGTCTTTCTTTGATACTACTAATTGAGTTATTCATTAAACCAATAATAGATAAACCTATCATGAAGGCAGCAGCTAAAACTAAAATAATCAACCGTTGGTTATATTGTTCTAAAAATTCATTTACTGACTCATACCGGTTATAAATGGCAACTTCTTTCTGAAGACTCAGCTCATTAATTATAGACTCTAATATCTTTTGATCAATTATCTCACTCTCACTAGAATTAATTAGTAATTCTGAATGACTCACAATTCCAAATATATCTTCCATCTGAAAAGAACTTAATAAAAGTGTAAAATCAGTTTCTTCCCCTAGCATACTACTATTATCAATAATCATCCCAATTCTAATTTGATAAGTATCATTACTTACTTCATCGAGTACTTCTACTACATCTCCAATGGTGTAACCCGTAATATTCGCTGTCCTTAAAGTAATGATAGCCTCATCAGCTTCTAGTGCATTTATATCTTTTCGCCCTTCTATGGTATGTGTGGTGTTCATTAACGTTTCTATATCAGTACCGACTACCCTAACCAAGGCTTGCCGTGTATTAGATTCTTCAATTGAATAAAGCCCAGCTTCCTGATTTGGTAAATTTAAAGTCAGCCCCATTACTGGCTTAGTAAAAAACAATGAATGCTTATCAACATTGTCTAATTCAATTAATCGATTAAATAACTCTGAAGTAAATCCTTCAGAATTTATCCTTTCATTTCCGTAAGCCATTTCTGTGACTTTATAATCAGTTGGATTGAGGTTAAATAACTGGTTTATTGATGTTTTCTTCATACTTTCTAAAGTAGTAAAACCTATAATGCTAATTGAAATACTTATCAATAAAATGACCGCGATTTGCTTGTTTTTTTGTATCTGTTTTAATGCATTAAGTGGTGTCAACTTCAAATAATTGTCAACCTTGAATTTATCCATAAAAAAGATACATGTCTTAAAACCGTAATGTAAAAAATAAGTAGTAGAAAGTATCATTAAACTAAATAGAGCAATAATAGAAAGGATATGCAAAGTTGGATGATTGATAAGAATACTAGACAGAGATATAAAAATACACAGTATGAATCCTGTCATGAAATTCCTATGTTTAATTCGATAGATTGCATGACTCTTACTAGAGTTTTGGTAAACTTCAATAGGTGGAGATTGGCTGGCTTTCATAGCTGGGATAGAAGAAGAGGCTATCATAAGCAGCATGTAGATAATACTATAGAGAATTATGTTTAACCAAGGTATTGATACATTAGTGATTTCTATATCAACAAATGACAGTGAGTTTTTAAGTATTAGTAAAGGAGCGATAATCCCTACACCTATACCAATTAACAAGCCTATACTACCAATAATAAACGATTCCAATAGGCTTAAATGAAAAATCTTTCTTTTAGAGGCACCAATAATTCTCATCAAAGCATATTGTTTCAGCCGATTCTGAGTAGATATTTGAAGAATGCTAATTAAAAGCATCCCACTGATAATAAGAATAGCCACATTAAGTGCGGTTAATATTGGATAGAGGCCACCTATATTTTCGCGTTGCTCATCAGCCTCGTTTAGAAAATCTATATTTAAGTTTGGGTTAATCATATTAATTTGTTCACCAACTATTTGTTTAGATCGATAGGAGTCTAGACTAAGCATTAACATATTTGGACCTTCTCTAGTTACGGATACTAACCAATCATAATTAAAAACTAACACTCGTTTTAAATACTCTCTATCCTCAGACAACCCAACTACTTTTACTTGCTGCTCTTTATTAGGTGGGAAAGGAAGTTGAATTAAATCGCCCACATTAATATCCTTTGATTTTGCATAAGACGGTGAAACAATCACTTCGGCTGGGCCAGGGATATCTTGCTCACCAATCTCAACCATAGTCGTTTCATATGCAAGCGGTTCATTTCTAAAACCTACATAAATATCATCGTGCATTTCGTATTCGATTTCCATACCAAGATAAGGATAGGAAACTGGTGTGAGTTCTTTAACCTGATCAAGGCTTCTAATTTGATTGATATCATTACTTGAGACCGGGTCTTTTGATTCATGCGAAAGATTTAGTTGATGTCCAACATATAAATCAATTTCTCCGTAAAGTTCCTTTACAGAAATCTCATTCGACTCTTCAATTGAAGCAATAAAGATTTGGGAAGAGGTAATGATGATAGCCCCTAAGCTAATCCCAAAAATGATTAGGAGATTTCGGAATTTCTGTTCATATACTAGTTGGAAAGCTAGTTTAATTAATTTCATTTGTGTTCTCTCCCAATACCATTAAGTAATTGTGATAAATAGATGACTTTCGTCTCATGACTATCTAATTTAGATAAAATTTGCTCTTTGACAATATAACCATCATGCATCATTAAGACCCTATCGGCATGAGCAGCGACGTTGGCATCATGCGTAACCGTTATTATCGTTTGATTATGTTCAGTATTCAATCTTTGTAACTGTTTCATGACCAACGTGGACGTATTTGAATCAAGGCTTCCTGTAGGTTCATCAGCTAACAATATTTCAGGCTGATTGATCAAAGCTCTGGCAATGGCAACACGTTGTTGTTGTCCACCAGATAGTTCTGCAGGGAAGGATTTTGCTAAGTGCCTAATGCCTAAATCATTCAAAATGCTCATTGCTCTATCTGTAAAAGCATTTTTACTTTGTTTTTCCTTAGTGAAGTATTTAGGTAGTGTGATGTTATCAATTACATTCATTACTGGAATCAAATGAAAGTACTGAAAGATAAATCCATAGTATTTATTTCTCATCGAAGTTAATTGGTGATCATCGAGCTCATTTAAATTAATATCATTGAAAAACAAAGAGCCTTTAGTAGGTTTATCTAAACCTGAGATAATGTTAAGAAGAGTAGATTTCCCAGAGCCACTCGTTCCCATTATGGCAGTAAATGATCCTTTCTCAAAAGTGACATCAACGGATTTTAACGCGTATACACTGTTTTTTTCATGTTCACCAAATCTTTTTGTAATGGAATGTCCTGTTAATATGTTCATTATTAAAACCTCCTTGCAATAACTCTAACCATGAAATATAAATTGACTATATTTCATTTATAAGCGATTTATAAATGAATAATTAAGAAACGTTTATAAATGACTAATTGAATTCATTAATTTGTAATAATATACTTGAAATGGAAAGGGAGGATGAAAAGTTTGTTAAAAACAAATATATTGTTAGTTGATGATCAGCAAGATATTTTAGAGCTAATGAGTGATTACTTAGAAGCGGGTGGATACAATATCTATACGTCGTCTAACTCTGAGGAAGCATTAGCAATTTTAAAACAAAGTTTAGTAGATATTATTCTATTAGATGTGATGATGCCTGGTGAGGATGGATTTTCACTGTGTAAAAAAATACGTGAATTTAGTACAATACCAATTTTATTTCTTAGTGCAAGAGACGGTGATATTGATAAAATAAGAGGCTTGACAATTGGAGCAGATGATTACATAACTAAATCTTCTAGCCCTGCGGAAGTAGTAGCTCGTGTTAATGCCACTAGTAGGAGACAGCAATTTAATAGTAAACGAAATAACGATCAAAGAGGAGGCACTTCAGTAGTGCATATTGACCATTCTTCTATGGAAATTTACATTTTAGGAAAGAAAGTTGACATGAGCATCAATGAATTTAGATTGTTTTCTTACTTATATTCAAATATAGGGAATGTTCTTTCTTATGACCAAATTTTACAAAGAGTATGGAGAGATGAATATTATGACCCGCAAATTATTAGAGTATACATAACTAAGTTAAGAGACAAATTAGCTGAATATAATCATATTTTAAAGTTAAAAAATATTAGAACACTAGGTTATCGCTTAATTATGGTAGATGAAGATGCAGAATGAGAAATCATTCCCTATTAATTGGCTTTTAGTCTTTTTTTCAATTTGTTTAATTGCCATTCCTCTTATTTTATTAAGGATATATGATAGTGTATTGCATGATTATTTTAGTGAATCTAATTATTTTGATAACCCAAACATTTGGCTGAGAGATCAATTGTTAATCGAGGAAATTTTTAATCAGTCTCAGGAAAAAATACAGCATTTACATAATGTGTTAGAGAAAGAGGGGGTTAATGTTGAAATTTTTAATGCCTCTAACGAGTTAATTTATAAAAATATACGCGACGAACAAGGAGCTATCATCGATAACCATGGGAATTTAATCACAGAATCTTCATATAAGACAACCGTATTAGATATAAATAACCAAATATTAGGTTATATTTACACAAGTCCGAATGCTCAAAATTTAGCCATTAAAAATTCTAGCTCAAGTGAGTCCGTTATGATGCTAATGATAATAATTGTTATCCTTATCATCTTATTCGCCTTTTTATTCTTAGTCAGAAAAGAAATGATTAAGCCAATTATTGCATTAAATAAGGCTTTTAAAGAAATAGCTAATGAAAACCATTCTATAAAAGTTATGACCTCGAGAATACGAGAAATTAATAATTTATCTTCAGGATATGAGGAAATGAATCAGCACTTAGCTACTTTAAAAAAACAAAGAAGTCAGTATGAAAACGACCGAAATTTATTTGTTTCATCGATTGTACATGATTTAAGGACGCCATTATTCGGTTTAAAAGGCTATTTGGCAGGTTTGACAAATGGATTAGCCACAAGTGAAGAAAAAAGAGAAAAGTATATTCGAAAAGCGGAAATTCAAGCATTTAAAATGGACCAATTATTAAGTTTATTAGCAAAGTATAATCGCTCTTATTACCTAAGTAAGCATATTTCAAAAGAAAAAATAGATCTAAACATATTGATAAAAGACATACTAAATGGTTTAGAGTATCAAAAACAACAAAAAAAGTTAAGAGCAATTGTAAAAATCGGACCAATTAGCATTCATGCCGATCATTTTTTACTGTATCAAGCAATTGAGAATATTATCTCCAATGCCATTAGATTTAGTCCAATAAACGGAATTATCAATATCACAGCAAAAGAAGATAACAATTGGTTAAGTATTTTTATAAAAGATCAAGGTCATGGAATAGCTGATTCAGATATTGAACATGTTTTGAAGCCATTATATCAATCAGAACAATCCCGAAAGGATAGTAGTCATATTGGCCTTGGTTTAGCTATTAGTAAGAAGAATATAGAAAGTCATGGAGGAACTATCATTTTAAAAAATAGGGAAGAAGGAGGGTTAGAAGTTACATTGTTATTAAGGAGAGATTAAGAAACTTTAGAGAAGTTGTATATTAAAGTAATTTCAATGTTTACATTCCAAACATTAAGCATGAAATTAATTATTTTCACACTCATTTGTCATATTGTCCTAGTTGCTTGAGCGAAGGATATCATAGTATTTTGCACCAAATTAAATTCTTTGATCACTGCACTTTTCATCCTAAACAGAAATTAATTGATAGGTGTGTAAAATGCAACCAATTAATGCCAGAATACCTTATTAATAAAGGCAACTCAGAGGCTTTTCGTTGCACCAAGTGGATACGGATTTCTTGATTCAGAAAACATAAGATCCATATTTTTATCATGGGAAAAGCAGCCTAAAATACAAAATAAAATTATAAAATCTTGGCTTAAATTACCTCGAAATAAAAGTACTGTCTACTTGAATAGCATTATTCAGGATATAAGTGAAAAATTTTCTTGTCCTTTTAATAGGAGGGTTAAATACCCATCTTTTAAATCACCGATAAGAATTGCTATGGATAAAAGGAGTTATTAATGATGTTCATTAATTAATAGAAACGAAATGGAGTATAATTTGCAATGGAGGAGGTGTATTTTAATGCGTGTTGCTGCTATTTACGATATTCATGCAAACTATTCGGCATTAAAAACAGTTTTAGAAGATATTAGAAAAGCTAATATTGATCAAGTTGTAGTAGGTGGGGATTTAGCTTGGGGACCCGAACCACGTCAAGTAATGGATCTTTTGATGGACTATAAGGATGAGTTTATTTTTATTAGAGGTAACGCTGATCGTGAAGTATCTTATCGTCATGGGAAAGAACAAGGATTGGATGACTTTACAACTGAATTAAATCACTGGTGTGCAGATCAATTGACAGAAGAGCAATTAAGATTCCTAAAGAGTTTACCAGAAAAAACTACTTTGAGCATTGATGGCTTGGGAGAAGTCTTATTTGTGCATGGTTCTCCCCGTAGCGATGAAGAGGCGATTAGAATAAATACTACTGATAACGAAATTCGACCAATGATTAAAAATGTCTCACAAAATATTATCGTTTGTGGTCATACCCACATCCAGTTTGATCGCAATGTTAATGATAAACGCATTATAAATGCGGGAAGTGTTGGATTACAAAGTCGAGCAAATGGAGCCTGTTGGGCTTTACTCGGTCCAGAAGTTGAATTAAAGGTAACTCCATATGATACAAAAAGGGCTTCCGAAAGAATTCTTGAAACTAACACGCCTTACAAAGAAGATTTTGCTGAACATTACTTAAATCCACCTCATGAGGGGCCTTAATTAAAAATTGCACTTTAAGTAATAAATATGAACGTTAGTAATAAGATTGTGAAAAAGTGTAATCTAACGGACAGTTTGGTTCAATAAGATATATTATTAAGATATATAAAAATTCGGGCAACTAATATGATATAAAAAAAATAAGGGGTATTATATAATGACTGTAGATGGAGATTTTTACATAAGAAGCTATCAGGAACAAGACTGGGATTCAGTAGTACTATTATATAAAAAATTGATCAAATACGAAGAAAATGTGATCTATTGGTGGCCGGGTCCAGTAAACACCTGGGATGATGTACACTGTATTTTTAACAAAGGATTTATGATTGCAAAAGGACATGTGCAAGCGATTAATTTGGTTGCGGAAGATTATCAAGGAGATGCCAACCATTTAATCTATTTAAATATTAAAGTTGATCCGGATTGGGAAAGTCATAATGAGATTAGGGACATCCTTTACGAACGTTTACTACAAAGGGCTAAATTACTTAAGAATAAACTACCACCACAGTTTCCTACAAAATTATGTGTGGGTAACTATGCAAGTGAAATAAAAGAAAATTCTTATTTTGAATCAAGAGGATTTACACATTTTGAGAGTCTTTATTGGATGAATATTGAAATAGATAAAGATTTATCCCCAACAAACTTTAAGCTAACTAGTGAAAATATAATACATTGGAATATGAACACCTACGAAGAAGAAATAAAATATTTGCAGGCGGAAAATGAAATTTGGTCAGAAAATCCTACAGGATTACAGAAATTACGTGAATTTAAGAGTAATCCATATTGGACTTCAATTACTGCTTTTTACAACACTGAAATTATTGGCAGTGTTATGGCTTGGAAGGAATCAGATGAGAATATAGGCACAATAGAAAATGTTTTTGTTAAGCCTGATTGGAGAAGTTGTGGTCTTGCAAAACATTTAATAACAGAAGGAATCCGTCATTTACAAAAATGCAATCTTGATTACATACAGCTTCTTGTAGAAACTAAAAATGAATCTGCATTAAAACTTTATAAATCCATTGGATTTGAAATTAAAAAAGAAGAAAAGAGATATTGGATTAATATGTAGGGGGATACCAAGAGAATGAAATCTTTAACCGACTTTGAAAAAATGATAAAAAGAGATAAAATTGATAGTGTCCTTGTACAGAAGAATAATACCGTGATTATTGAATATTATCGAAACAAAAAAATGAAAGAAAAACAATATAAAATATATTCTGTCACAAAAAGCGTCTTATCCGCACTGATTGGAATTGCGATTGACAAAGGTTTTATCGAAAATGTTAACACACCGATAGTTCATTACTTTCCGGAATTTAATAAAGATAAAGAAAATGGGAGAATTACAATTAAGCATCTGCTGACAATGACTTCAGGATTACACTGGCCAGGTAATAATGGTATGATACCCAGCAAAAATTGGGTCCATTTTGTACTGCAGCAGGAAATTGATCATACTCCTGGAAATGAAATGGTCTACAGTTGTGGTTCTTCACAATTATTAAGTGCAATCTTACAAAAGACTACGGGATTAAATACAGAAGTTTTCGCTAAAAAGTATCTATTTACACCTCTAGGAATAACAGATTATAAGTGGAACCATGATGCTCAAGGAATAGCCATTGGTGGATTTGGATTAACGATGAAGACGGTTGATATGCTAAAAATTGGTACTCTATATATAAAAAATGGAGTATGGAAATCCAAACAAATCGTATCATATCATTGGATTGAGGAATCTACAAGTGCAAAGGTCAAAACTGATGATAATTATTCATATGCATATCATTGGTGGAACCTAACATCCGACAATCAACTAGGTACAATTTTTTTGGCGATTGGACATGAAGGACAGTATATTATTATCGCACCTGACTATCAATTGGTAACGGTTTTCACAAGTAGTTTTAAAGATGGTGCAACAAGACCTTTACAATATTTTAAGGACTATCTATTAGAAGGGTAGATGAGAAATCAATATCGTTAGTGTCATTTATATTTTATTTGCGCTCTTTCTTATAATGATTCTCACATTCGAAAGCCGAGAGTTATATAAGGGAGTTAGATGACAAATATGAAGCACTAGACGCAGCACAATTAAAAGGTGATGTATACGATCAGATTCTAACTGAATCACACGTCTTAGGACAAAACTGGCGAGTTTCTAAAAATAGCCCTTTAAGTATCACAACCTTTGAAAAACTACCATAAGCAAGAATTTGAAGTAATTATCCGATTATTCGCATTTATTGATGGGGAACAGATGGGCAAAACGGATAAATAAAGCTAAATCCTAAGCTCTTTTTCATTAATGATTGGCGATGTATATTTTGAATAAATGGCACTAACGCTCTAAGATTATTCATGATTGGGGATTTTCATACAGAAGAATTCAAATATCTAGAGGCTATTGTTAACGTAATCTCGAAATAAAGGTAAAGGGACTTGGTTTTGGTGGGGGGTTGTGTAATGCACATAAAAACAAAAAGGTTATTGATACGAGAATTTGAATTTAATGATTGGCAAGCAGTATATGAGTATACGTCAAATATTCATGTTATGAAGTATATACCTGAAGGGGTTTTTACTGAAGAAAATGCAAAAGAATTTGTAAATAAAAACAAAGGTGATAACGCTGAAAAATTTCCAGTAGTCCTAATAGATAAAGATGTACTGATAGGACATATTGTTTTTTATAAGTATTTTGGTGAGCATACTTATGAGATTGGATGGGTGTTTAATCCCACATTCCAAAATAGAGGGTATGCCTCTGAAGCAGCACAAGCTATCTTAGAATATGGTTTTAAAGAAATGAATGTACATAGAATTATAGCTACGTGTCAACCTGAGAATATTCCATCATATAGAGTTATGGAGAAGATTGGAATGAGAAGAGAAGGCTTTTTTAAAAAATGTATTCCAAAAGGCAATGTATGGTGGGATGAATATTACTATGCTATTTTAGCTGAAGAGTGGAAGTGAGCAAAAAAATATTCTATGATGGAAATAGATATTGTTCGTGTTTTGAGCATATCAATTCGTGTCAGGCTCGTGGGTGATTCGCATTTAGTAGGAATAAAAGCGAACTTTATTCGGTGTTTCTATTTAAATCATTCGCTAACCTACAAGTTGTCCGTTGAAGACATTCTTATGACACGGAAATCCTATTAAATTGGGATTTTTTCTTTTTGTCATAAGAATGTCTTCAAAAAAAATATACAAACAATCTTATGACATCTCGGAAATTGAAGACATCCTTATGACATCTCGGGAGCGAAAAATAAACAACGTTGAATATTTATACAAAAAAGTATATGTGAAATTCTCTAGAGGAAATCAAAAAAGTCTTACACTAGATGTGGTAAAAATACACAGCTTTGATTACAATCGAATCTTTGATGAACCTATCCTGGATAATTGGGGTTCTTGTCTATTATTTCTTCAGTATTTACTTTTATTACATAGAGAAAAAAGGAGTAAGTTTATTAAATCTCTTTTTTAAGTGATTTTCTTTTAAATACTCTATTTCTAGATTAACAAGTTAAATAGCCTCAAAAGTATAAAAAGAGAATTTCATCTGATTTGAGATTTTTAGTTTAAAACCTTTAAGCTGTGGCAACTATTAATCTAATAAATAAATTAAGTAAGGAGTAAGATAATGGACTATATATACATTAAATTACCAAAGTGCCACGTTTATCTAACACAAGGAGAGATAATGACTCTATTACAACAAAATCCTGATATTTATATTACAGCCATTAAGAGAGGAAAGACCATCCAAAGAAGTATTAACTTAAATAAAAGAGCAGAAGAAAAAAAATTTGATAAAAAAGACATTTAAATTTCTGATTATTGCGAATATAATTATGTGGAGGTTATACTTATGCACAAATCCTATCCTGCCGATAAGTCTAAAATGATGAAAAATAATTGCTGGTACGTTTATAGCCATAAATTGAAAACTGAGCTAGTAATCACAAGTAACCTAGAATACTATTATTGGTTACTGTTAGAAATGAACTTAGATATTGAATCATTTATCATACGTCCTGTCCTAAAAGAAGTACCTAAAAAAGATTCACCGCATTTTTGGTTAATCTATAAGTCTGGTAAGGAAAGATATGTTTACTTAATGAATAACAAAAATAATATAACGAGATTCAACATTACTAACAGTGTATATATCAGTCAACAAATGATTAAAGACCAAGGAACATTGATAAATCATGCTAAAATCATTTTACCATTCCTTGATATAGAGCCACACGAAACAGATATTCGTATAATAAAAAAATATATAAACCAACAGCCAAAAACTCGATTAACTGAGCTAATCGGAGGTACATTTTCTATCTGTTCAACACGTATTAGACGAACAATTTTTTATTTAATTTTAGAGGGAAGCCTAGAATCTAATATTAATGTAATTGATAACTTAATAAATCTGGAGGTATGGACGAGTGAGAAATTATTTTGATTCGCTAAAAATTCATAAAAAGTATTTAGATTTAAAAAATTGGCCAGGTGTAAATAGTTACCACATGACTAAAGAGGATTTAGATTTATTTAATAGAAGAAAAAAAGCAGTAGAACTATACTTTGAAAACTATAAATTTAAAGACATTCATGACGCAACCGAAATACAAAGGCAAGAGCTTCATCGTTTACTCAAGCGTTGCTTACTTGAGGATAAGTTGGGAGTGATATGGGGTTATCGTGCTTTAATTCCTCGATTCAGAATAGGTGAATATAATATTAAGCAAGATGCCTTATATCAAAATAATGGGGGACCTGGATCCTTTAAATATCTAATTACTCATTACACTGAGCTCGAAGAACTGATTTTTAATCTGTTATTTCGAAAGAAGAATAGTATTAGAGATAAACGAATGTCCAAAAAGTATATTCATAAACACTTCATAAAGAAATGTAAAGAATTAGGCATATCTTCAATTAATGAGTATCCTTTTACTTCAAGAGACTTAGGGCAGAGGTCTCTCTATGCATATATTAGTGGGTTAGAAGATAAACATTTTAATAAAATGATGCTAAGAGATGATGTTGAGATTGAAACTAAATTTGATTTTGATTCATCGCTTAATAGTGTGAAGCCTTACCAAAAAGTACAATTTGATGGGCATAAAATTGACTTAATTATTTCAATGGAATTAACTGCTCCCGATGGTACACCAAGATATGTTACGTTAAGCAGAGTTTGGATTCTGACCATAATTGACGTATCAACTAGAGCCATTATAGGTTATCACCTATGTATTGAAACTGAATACAGTAGTGCGGATGTTCTTCAAACGATAAAAAATGCTATTGTTCCACAAAAGAACTTAGAACTAGCAATTCCGAATTTAGAATATCCTATAGATAGCGGATTGCCTTCTACGTTAATTCCTGAGGTGAGATGGGCGTTATGGGATGAGTTTTATTATGACAATGCTAAAGCTAACTTATCTAAGATTGTAAGGGATAGGTTGAAAAAAATCACTAATTGTAGAGTTAATGCTGGACCGATTAAATCTCCTTTAAATAGAGCTATTATAGAGCGATTTTTTGGTACTTTAGAGCGGATGAGCTATCATAGATTACCAAGTACAACTGGAAGTGATATTTTTGATCCAAGGAGGAAAGGAAGTGAGGAAGATGCAATAAAATATCAAATTACTTTTGAAGAATTACAAGAGATAACAGCCGTTACTATAGCTCAATACAACTCCACAATGCATGAAGGGATTTATTTTTCGTCTCCTTTAGAAGCGATGAAACAAAAAATTAAACAGGGAGCTGTCATTCGGACTATGGATAATTATCAAAAGGGAGAGGTGAAGTTCTTTTCAATGGAGACATTCCGAACCATAAAAGGAAACAGTTCTAAAGGTAGACGGGCTCATATTAATTACGAAAATGTTAAGTATACAAATGAATTATTACAAAGCAGCCCTGGTTTAATAGGTACAAGAATTATGATTACTGTTGATATTGAGGATATAAGAATATTAGAAGCCTATTTAGAAGATGGATCCAGCTTAGGAAAGTTAAGGGCTACTGGTAAGTGGGGAGCATCAAAGCACTCATTAAAATTAAGAAAAGAAATTTACAAGTTAGCCTACAAGAAGTTATTGCAGTTTACTAGTCAGGAAGATCCTATAATGGTTTATCAAGAGTACCTCAAAGAAAAAGCACAAACTGAAAAAGTTGCACGAAATAAATTGAAATCAATGCAAAGAAATCAAAAAGAAAAAAGTGAAGGAGAACTAGTGAAGATAGACTTTCCTAAGAATTCTTCTGCAAATAAATTTGAGAAGTCATCAGATATTATGCAACAAAAACTCATTGAGGATTTCATGAAAAAAAAGGCAACAAATAAAGGGAAAAAATTTAGAAGAACTATTACTTACTAAAGGGAGTGTTAATTATGAATGACTTTCAAATTAGACCGAATGTTACGGAAAAGATGCACCCAATTGAGACGGGTACTTATATTATACCTACTAATGAAATAGACAAATTATTTCAGAAGATCTCACACTGTTTAATAAATCGCTCACCTGGAGCCATTATATTTGGAAGACCCAGATTAGGTAAGACTAGAGCCATAAAATATCTACAGACAGTTCTTCCTGACGAATTTAAAGAAATTGCAACATATTTTATAATGTGCAGAAAATATAAAAATGCAAATGAAAATACCTTTTTTGAAGATTTATTGGAAGGAGTAGGACATGCCTTACCTTACCTGGGAAAAGCTAATCGAAAAAGAGAAAGGTTATTTAAATTTTTAATTGAGGAAGCAGCTATAAGAAGGAGTAACAGGGTAGTTTTTTTTATTGATGATGCTCAACGATTAAGCGAAATACAGTATGATTGGTTAATGGATATAAACAATGAATTGGATAACTATGGAATTTCATTTACTGTTTTTTTATTTGGGCAAACTGAGCTTATACATCAAAGAACAGTTTTTGTAAACCTAGGGAAACACCAAATAATTGGGCGATTTATGGTGCAACATCATCAATTCAGAGGTATTGAAAATAAGAAAGATTTAAATGAATCCTTAAAAGGCTATGATGAAAACTGCGAGTACCCAAAAGGCTCTAATTACTCTTTTACTAGATATTATTTTCCACACCAATATATTAAAGGGTTTCGACTAAGTAATTTCTCTGATGAATTATTTAATGCATTTAAAGAACTCAGAACTGAATCAGGTATCAAAGAGAAAATGGAGATTCCTATGCAATATATTACATTAACAGTTGATTATGCACTTAAAGAGTTTGGAATAGAAGGTCAAAATCTTAGCCGAATTAGTTTAGAAAATTGGAGAGATGCAATAATTAGTTCGGGTTATATTGAAGCAGAGTTGTATGGAAATCTCCAAGCTAAATTACTACCTTAAATAACATGAATATTCAGTATACAATATGTCATTTGTGACCATTATGTGTAATAGGTGGTGAACATATGATATATGTAAACAATAAAAAACTTACATTTAATATAAAATGGATAAGCGAATATGAATCAATTTGGAGTATTTTTGAAAAGATAAAACTTGCAAACTTAATAGAATTTGGAGAGTTAAAAAAGATATTCAATAACAACATTAGATTTATAGAAAGACAAAACACACTCATGATGACAGAAGGTCTACCAGAATTAATAAGTTCACATCAAAAAGTTATTAGTGAAAATTTATTTGGGAAGTTGAATATTATAAACAAATCAGATTTATTTAGTAAGGATTTTAAATTTTGCAATACCTGTATACTACTGTACCACCATAGTGTACTTCATCAATTAGTATTCGTAAATACTTGTCCATTTCACCCTGTGGAAAAGTTGCAAATTATTGAAGTTGATGCAATTTACAATTTATACAACAATCCATTTACAATATTTTTTAATAAAGTTAATAGGTCTGGAAACGAAAAGTTCTTTTGTTGTAGTAAACTGAGAATTAATGATACAAAATTATTGAAGTATCTAGAAATGGATAAAGTAAGGCAAGGGATAATATATATATTTCAGTTAACCGGACAAAGAACATCTGATTCTAAATCACTTAATAAGTTATTAAATTTATCAGATAACAATAAAACACAAGGAACATTGTTTAGAATTAACAGAGAGGAGTCTCCAATAAAATTAATGAATAAATTTACTGTTTATCAAACTGAATTAATTAATTCTACTCTAAAAATTCAAAAGAGCTACACTAGAAATTTGAGAAAGAATTTTATTAAAGGACATAAGAGCTGTATACATAAAATAACAAGAAAACATCCGCAGGAAGCAATTTGTAGTATTTCGTCTAAGTACTTGTTTTGGAGAATGACAAATGAGAATTTAACTGAACAATCAATTGTCCATAATAGTGACAAAAAGAAACCATTTTATTCTTTCGGACAGATCGTATATTGTTATCGTTATAATAATGAGATATATAAAATGCTATCATGTATTATGAATATCAATAAGGTTAATTTAGGTTTTTATACGATAAGTTGGCTAGTAAATAAAGTCTATGCATTGTTTTTAATAAGCTCATGGACAGAGGAATTACCCAGTAAAAGTAAGGATATATTTAATGGGGATGTCTATTTTATAAATATAGATTTATCTAATTATGAATTACGTATATTGTGATTTTATAGAGGGGGGGTAAAAGTGAAATATAACTGGAACAATGCATGGGTAAGTAAATATGAATCATCATGGAGTATTATCGAAAAATTCAAATTTTACAATTCTATAAACTCTCGAGAGGTTTTAAGTATAATAGGTAATGAACAAATTCGAAAAATGAAAACAAATATTGGTATTATACACAGATCTTATCTAAATTTAAGTGGTATAGACGATAATGTTACGAAAGGAATTTTGGGATTTTCTTTAATTAGTCATAATGAAAATATCATAAAGTTGTTATGCGGTATAATTAAACCTAGCAGTTATCAAAGATTCTTCCATATTGATCTATACATATGTTTAGAGTGTTTAAAAAAAGGTTATCACAGTCTATTTCACCAATTTAAACTTTTCGATTTATGTCCATTTCATAACATTGAGCTTATTCCACTTTGTGAAAAGTGCATTGACTCTCAAACTTTTACATTCCATTTCTCTAATAAGAAAAAGAATAATTTTTTTACATGTGATTGTTCAAATAATGGGTATTGGAACTTAGCAAACAGCTTCCGTAATAAATTTTATAGGCCTATTGATGCAAACATAATAGAAAAAGAAGCAAAAAAGTGGTTAAGCTTATCAAATAATCAAAAAGATGTTGGAGATAAACTTTACTTTTATGAGCATAGAAATATAATCAATAATAAATTATTAAAACAAATATTATCAATATTTAGTGATAATTCATGTTATATAGAAGTGAGTTTTCCAGAAAAAAAGAATGAAGGTATTAATATTAATAGTCTACACGATCTTCGCAACGTAAGTCATCAAACCTATATTGATAATATGAGAAAATCTAATTTAAATACAATAAATTCTTTAATAAGAAATGTGAGAAAAAGAGTCACTCAAGGCCATAAGAATTGTTTAACTAGAATTAAACAAGATTTAAGAATTAATGACCAAATTTTTTATTGTCCAATTGCATATACATATTTAGAATGGCGTTATATTCTACAACATTTCGATACAATAAGAACGGTTGATAATAGGGGGAGGTCCTCTCAACAGATTATAGAAAATAGTATATTCTCCTTCATCAATTCTTACAATCCTCTAGCTGAAGAAATATCTTCAATTCTGACAAAAGTTTTAAATGAAAATAAGTTATTAATAACTACAACTCATATTAATTGGATCCTTAATAATTTTCTGATTTGTGGGTATATTCATTATTTTAATTATCTATTATCATATAGGTCTAATTCTTATAATGGTGAACTGAACCATGAAGATGCTCCTTATCTATCTACCCCGATATTAGTAATTAATAATATTACAAAGCAAATAAAAATTGTCATTCCAAAAGATGTTATATTAGCTGATATTAAAAAAAATTCTCATACCTGTCTTAACCTAGGGAAAATAAAGAGATTTGAAATTTCTCCAATACATAAAGTAATGATAAATATGAATGAAGAATGGACAAATTGAATTTCTTTATTTTTACATTTTAAGAAAGTTATTTTAAAATTAAATTAAACCTTAAAACCCTAACGAAATATAGATTTACTGTATATTTGTCGATTGGAATGTCAATAAGTTTAGGAGATAGTATGATGATTATAGCTTCAATGTCGCATGAATACTGTGCTCACTTATATGAGAAGGCGTTTTATTTGTAAAACGACTATATATATTCATCATTTTCTCTGATATTATCAAATTGAATTTTTTTTTAAAAGACTCTTCACAGAAAACGTTCGCCTTCTCCATACTTTCTATACAGTTGGGATCTATACTGATAAAAAGGTTACAGGAGGAGGTATGAAATGAATCAAATAAAGAAGAATATTGTGATATGTAACTTAATAAATGGAACTTCAGTAAGAATTCCTAAAATAATCAGAACGAGATTAGGGATTTCATCTGGTGATGAGATTATTATTAAGACTAATAATAAGTTAGATGGTCTAATTCTCTTCAAGTCTGGTGGTAATACGAAAGAAAACCAAGTAGTATTAAGCGAAGACGGAAGAATATGGATTCCCATAGAATTAAGACGACAGTTACAAATAGAAAAAGGAACCGATTTTGAAATTCATATAAATAATAATCATGAGATTACTCTAAAAGTAATAAAAATCAAATAATATTTGTTCTCAAAAGGCACTTAAAGAGGCTTATGAAAAAATAGCCTCTTTAATAAAAGTCCTTTCTACATTGAAAGTTCTTCACCCCTATTTTGTTCTTCTTCTTTTTGTGCTTCAATAAAAGCAATTCCTATCATAAAACAATAAATCAGCATTTGCATGATTTTCATGGCTACTCCACCAGCCTGTTGATCATTTAGTAACAGAGTTTCAGAAAGGTTTGTAACACTATACGTATAATATAGAATCTGATTTGTGAAAATCAAAAAAGCAGCAAGCGGAGTCATAAATGCACCCATTCCAACGATGTAAATAATCTTTATCAATGGTGAGAGTGTTGTACCATTTTTAACAGGTGCTACGATAGGCCACCACATAACAAATGATAATAGAATAAAAATAATTGTTAGTATTATAGTCAATAAAGGACTAACCTTGACCGTATTAAAAATAGCTGGAAAGAAATAAAGGGAAAATAAAATATTAAACAAAGGCAATGAGACAAAAGGATTTGTAAGTATTTTCCATATTTTATTGATAAGTGGATGGATATGAAAATCCATCAATAAACTTTCATTTAATCCAAATAAAATTAGTATCGGGACTAAGAAATAAAGAGTAGTTTGCTGAAGCATATAGACCAAAAAATACGATTGGCTGAAATTTAACATCGGATAAGAAAAAATGAGTACTAAGAGAAAAAGCCCCGATATGAAGGAGACTTTTCTTGCAATATTAGTGTCATTTTTTTTTCGTTTTGTTAAATTGTGATAAAAATTTAAGGTAGTAGCAAATAAGAGTAGTTGAATAACAGTCCACATAATACTCACTTATTCATCCTCCAATATATCAGTAGTCGTTTTTTTGTTTTTTATAAAGATAAGTAGTAATGTAATAAGTGAGAATGCTACTAAAGCTAAAAATGGGATGGTAATAAATCCAAACCAATTAATGTATTGAACATTACAAGGTACACCATTTGCACAAGGCTTTATGGCTCCGATGGAAGGTACTTTTTGCATGAGATAATGATAGAAAGAAATTGACCCACCGATTATTGAAAGGGGTAGCACATATTTTTTTATGTTGAAATCACTGTTAAATACGGCAATTCCAAGAATAATTGATAAAGGATACATAAAAATTCGCTGATACCAACAAAATTCACAAGGAATAAAACCTCGTATTTCACTAAAATATAGGCTTCCTAAGGTAGCCACAATGGAGACTACCCAGGATGCATATAAAAGAATTTGATTTTGTTTGTATTTATTCACGTTCGTTTTCCTCCAAATTCTCCTCTATTAATTTTACAATCGTATCATAGTCAAAAGGATCCTCTACCATGGTGTCGTTAATGAAAATACTTGGTGTTAACGATACGTTGAATTTTTCAACTTGAGCTTGATCATTTAGAACTTCATCTACGTATGTTTGATTTACAATGTCATTCATTAGCTGGTCTAAGTCTACATTTACGTTTACTTGCTCTGCTATTTCTATAAGCTTCTCAGGTGTAATCCAAGCATCATCGTGGTTTTGTACATCAGGCTGTTGTTGGAATACTTCTTTATGGAAATTCCAGAATCCTTCTGGGTCCTGGTCCCAAACAGACTCACTTGCTAGTGCAGCTAAAACTGATTCTTCACCATGGAAAGGAGTATTAATGTAGGAATAGTTGACTTTCCCTGTATCAATATAACTTTCTTTCAATAGTGGAAAGATAGATTCATCCCAAGCTTTACATGCAGGACATTTGTAGTCACCAAATTCAATTACTGTTACTGGAGCACCTTCATTACCTAGTGTTGGTTGCCCCTCTATATTAGGTATTTCCTCAAACTCGTTGGTTGGTGCTACGGCATCATTACGAGTTAATGAATAGAATGTTGCAATTACTAGTCCTACGATAATTAATGTAATTACAACCATTGTTTTAGGGAATTGGTTCTTCTTATTTGTCATATGTACACCTCTAATGTTTATTGAAACTTTGAATAAGGTAAAGTTCCTTTTTTGAATTTACACTTTAAGTGTGTAGAAATCATGGAGATTTATTATCAACCTTAATATTAAACACAAGTAATTGTTTTGTAACAAAATCGTAATTAAAATTACCTACATACTTAGCCTCGTATTCTTTTATATTAAGAAATGTAGCCGACAAATTTTGCAAAAGTTTAACTTAATAATAGTAATTGTTATTGAACGGAGGATATTTTGGTGAATTTAAATAGTCTGAAGTTAATACTACTAATAATAGTATTAGTCATGATAAGTGGGAATGCAGTTTATGCTGATGATGTACAGAGAGTTAGTGAAATTAAGGAAAAACAACAAAAAAATCAAGAAGAAATGGATGTTGCCGGTGAGGAATTAAAGCAAATTAGGGAGGAAATTAAAGAAATCGACCAAGATATAGAGCTCATGGATAGAGAAACAACGGAGTTAAATCAAAATATAAGAGATAAAAATAGTGAAATTGAAAAGTTAAATAATGAAATCGATAGTCTAAATGATGAAATTGAGGTATTAGAAGAAAGAGTTGTGGAACGTGAAGAGTTGCTAAAGAGACGTGCAAGAGTTCTTTATCAAACAGAAGGGTCTAACAACTTCCTGGCAGTCATTTTAGGTTCTGAGAGTTTTTCAGATTTTATTAGCCGTGTACAAGTTGTCACAAAAATAACTGAACAGGATAGAAAATTGATTGAATTATATACAAATGATGTTGATGCTCTTACTATCAATAAACGCCAAGTTGAGTTCAAAAAAACAACAAATGAAAATATGGTATATGAATTAACGGAAATGAAAAAGAACTTAGAGTTACAACGTCTCGAAAAAGAAGATTTGTTACTAACGGTAGAAGAAAAAGAAAAAAATCTTATTAGTAAATTAGAGGATTTAGATCAACAAAAAATATTACTACAAGACGAAGAGATAAAAGCTATCCAAGCAGAATATAGAAGTGTTCAATCAACAAGTGCACCTGTAGCTGAGCTTCAAACGATTGTTGATAGTACAGAGTTCATGAGACCCACCACTGGACGTTTGACTTCGGGGTACGGACCTCGTAGCGGAAGCTATCATTATGGGGTTGATATTGGTAAAAATGGCCGTACTGAAGATGTTCCAATACAGGCAGCTAATGAGGGAGAAGTAACACTTGCTCAATATTCTACGAGTTATGGAAACTATGTTATTCTTACGCATCAAGTTGATGGTCGACAAATTCAAACATTATATGCACATATGGATAGGTTAGATGTCTCAAAAGGAGACTATGTATCAAAAGGTCAACAAATTGGCTTGATGGGGAATACCGGTCGGTCATTTGGTGCACATCTTCATTATGAGGTTCATTTGGGTGGATGGAATAATGCTAAATCTAACTCGGTAGACCCACAGAAGTTCATTCCTTAACAGTACAGTCAATAAAAAAGACGTTTGTGTAAAGATAACTACACAAACGTCTTTTCCTTTAAATATTTGGATGTTCAAACTCCCTCATATCATCAGTTTCAATTTGAATCGTACTGTGTTTTATGTCAAGCGTTTCTCGTACATACTGATTAGCTTGGATAAGAGCGTCTTGTTGACTGATATATTGAGGATTAACAATAAGGTGCACGGTTAAACTATTAATTCCAGATGTGATGGTCCAAATATGCAAATCATGTACATTTTCAACACCTTTCATTTGTAGTAAATCTTGTTTGACTTGTTCGATATCAATATGATCTGGAGTTCCTTCTAATAATACATGGACAGTGTCTTTAAGTAATCGGAATGCTGAGAAAGCAATCATGAATGAAATAAGAATACTTAGAATAGGGTCTGCGATGTTCCAGCCAGTAAAGTAAATGATAAGAGCAGCTATAATGGCTGCCACTGAACCTAATGTGTCACTCAATACATGTAAATAAGCTCCTCGCATATTTAAATTGTTCTTAACATCTCCTCGTGTTAAAGCAAACATAGCACCAATATTGGCGATGAGACCGATTATGGCGATAATCATCATGGCACCGCCCATAACATCTTGAGGAGAAATGATACGATCAATCGCTTCTTTAACA
The DNA here is from genome assembly GCF_028610675.1 of Alkalihalobacillus pseudalcaliphilus. Lineage (NCBI taxonomy): Bacteria > Bacillati > Bacillota > Bacilli > Caryophanales > Bacillaceae > Alkalihalobacillus > Alkalihalobacillus pseudalcaliphilus. Next base: position 536,577 of record NZ_JAQQWS010000001.1, on the reverse strand, counting down.
ACAAAGAAAACAATAGCTAACAAAGCTAAGCTGTTTAGCAGAGAAGATAGTACTTCGTAACGATGATTACCAAACGTTCGTCTTTTCGTGGCTGCTTTTGCTGCAAGGATAATGGCAATCAAGCTAATAAATAAATTAGAGAAATCATTAAACATATGGACTGCATCGGCTAATAGTGCCAAACTTCCTGTCCAAAGTCCTCCTAAAAATTGAATGAACATCCAACTTCCTATAATGATCATGGCTATAATAAGGTTTTTTTTGTTCGCCTGACCAGTAGAATGATGGTGGTGGTGGTGTCCCATAGTTCCAACTCCTTTAAATCATTACATGAACATATACTCATATAATGAGTGTATCACAAATACTTTTCTTTTGAACACTTTATTTCAAAATTTCATTTTTACTTTTAATCATGAGAAGAGTGTTGAATCGTTTTTTCAAGTATATTAATAACATGTTCATCTTCCGGAGAATAATACATAGAAGTACCAACTCTACGAGATTTTACCAACCTTAAGTTTTTAAGAAATCTCAATTGATGTGAAACGGTGGATTGGCCTAGGGAAAGTTGCTCGACAATTTCACCTACAGAACATTCTCGGTTAGCTAACAAGTGTAAAATTCTAATTCGAGTAGGATCTCCAAGGGCTTTAAATGTTTGTGAAACTATAAATAAGGTTTCTTTATCAAGATCGTTATATTTGTTGTGCATAAAATCATTCTCCTTTAGCTTTGTGATAATATTTATGTTGTAATCATTTTTATATCTCCACGTTTTTTACACATTTATACTATATGTTAGTTTGAGATGATAATAAAGGAGATAGCGTGATGAAGGCTAGAAAAAATATATTAATTATTGATGATGAATGGACAATGCGCAATTTGTTAAAAATTTACCTTTCTGATAATGAATATAACATATTTGAAGCATCCAATGGAGAAGAAGCATTAGAGCAAATCAAATTACTATCCGATCGATGTGATCTTGTTATATTAGATTTAATGATGCCGATCATGGACGGTTTTGAGTTCTGTCAAAAAGTAAGAATGACTTCTTCTATCCCTATTCTCATGTTATCTGCAAGAAAAGATTTACACGATAGGGTGATGGGGTTAAACCTAGGAGCTGATGATTATATAGTTAAGCCATTTGAACCTGAAGAATTAGTAGCAAGAGTACAAGCACTCTTGAGGAGAGTATCTTATCAGAATAAGAATGAGGACAGAGGAGATTTGATATTAACAAACGGATTACAGGTTTTATTTAAAAAACGACAAGTTTATTATAAAAATAATCAGATCACCTTTACTGCAAAAGAATTTGATTTGTTATATAAGCTTGCTTCAGCTCCAGGCAGAGTCTATTCTAGGGAAGATTTACTTCAATTGATTTGGGATGACGAATATATAGGTGCTACACGAGCAGTAGATTCCCACATCAAAAATATTCGTTCTAAGCTAGAATCAGCAGGTATTTTAGAAGAGATCATTACCACAGTTTGGGGAATAGGTTATAAATTTAATTAAAGAAGTGATATCTATGAATCGAATTAACATAAAACTAAGTGCTACAATGATTATATTACTCGTCTCAATCTTATTTCCTCTAGGTTTTGTTATTAATCAAATTTTTTATCAATTTAATTTACAGCAAGCTCAAGATGAGTCTCTTTATCTAGCCACACAATATGCATCTTTAATTAGTGATAGCGGTGTTGAAAGCCGAATGGAAGTTGTCGAAGTTTCAGCAAAATTAGCCAACCAAAAGTTAATTGTTATGATGGAGGATAACGAGATTTTGGCTAATGCTAATATTGCGTTAGATAATGAAAGCATCCTTTATTTGTTCAATTTACTTGAAAATGAACACCACTCATACTTAACAAACTCTTTCCAAACACCAGATGGATTGACGTATTTAGCGACAGCATCACCCATTTTATATAATAATGTAAGAGGACATGTTATTATGTTTTCATCGCTAGAAAGTATTTTACATTCTATGGAAACTATACAGTGGTTATTAATGATTGCCATTATTGGCTCAATCCTTTTAGGTGTTGGGTTCGCTATCTTCTTTTCAACCAAACTTTCACAACCGCTAGTGAGCATGGAAAAAGCAGCCCGACAAATGGCTAAAGGTGACCTTGCTATAAGAGTTCGAGAAGAATCAAACGATGAAATAGGCTCATTAGCTGGTGCTATTAATGACCTAGCAGCTGAATTAGAAAGAGTTAATGACCAAAGAAAAGAATTTATAGCCAATATTACACATGATTTACAAACACCCATTACTTATTTAAAAGGATATACAAAAGCTCTAAAACAAAAACTTTGGAAATCTGAGATAGAACAACAACAATATTTTGAAATTATTGAAGAAGAAGCTAATCGTTTGTCTTCATTAGTGAATGATTTATTTGATTTAACTAAAATGGATGAAGGACGGCTTACACTTCATAAGGGGCAAGTAAATGTGGATGAATTCCTACATTTTGTCGTAAAGAAGCCATCTTTACATGCATTAGAACGCAATACTTCTATACAAATTAATAATCATATAAAGCAAAACATATATGTGTACGCTGATCCATTACGTTTAGAGCAGGTTTTTATTAATCTATTAGAAAACGCTGTAAGGTATTCAAAAGATGGCGTAATTACCTTATCCGTTCATGCTGATGAAGAATTAGTCCTTATTGAAATTACTGACACAGGTGTAGGTATGCATAAAGATGAGTTACCTTTTATTTTTGATCGATTTTATAGAGTAGAGAAATCTCGTAATCGGAAATATGGTGGGTCTGGTTTAGGGTTACCCATTGTTAAACAATTAATTGATTTACATGATGGTGAAATATTCGTTACAAGTGAGCTTGGTAAGGGAACAACGGTCTCTATTACATTACCACGGCAAAACAAAAAACTGGAGATTTTTAAAGATGAATAAAAAAGAATTGACCATTGTAATCGTATTTATAGTAGCAGGATTGGGGTGTTTAACTTTTCCTGCTGTTTGGCTCTTTCCGGACTTTCATAGGCAAGTCAGTTTTATGTTTTTTACTATTTGTGTATATGCACTCGTACCACTTATTATTGGTTTTAGTTTCTATTTCTATTTTCGTTTACGCCGTAAAAGAAGTAGTGATTCATTAAAATAAAATGATGAAAATGTACCTGAGAAATTACTTCTCAGGTACATTTTTTGTTTTAGGATCTCTCTCTTAAAATAATTATGCTCGTAAAAATATAGAAATTTTTTGGTATATGAATTTTTTATCCTCCATATTTTTTACACATTCTTTGCTTACCATAAAAATGAATAGGTCATAAGAAGTTGGAGGTATGAATGAAAAGGAAAAAAAGATTAGTTATTCGGACTATTGTCCTTTTAATTATTGCCGTAGCGGTTGGTTATATGCTTTACACGAGTATGAACTCAAACAAAGCTTCAACCGCTAGAGTCGGTGACCAAGCACCTAATTTTATTCTGTCAGACTTGGATGGAAATGAAGTTGAATTAGCCGACTATCGAGGTATGGGAGTATTTCTCAATTTTTGGGGAACATATTGTCCACCATGTGAGCGTGAAATGCCGTATATGCAAGAGCAGTATGAGGTTTACAAAAGTCAGGGTGTTGAAATATTAGCTGTGAACGTTCGGGAAGGAAAATTACCAGTGAAAAGGTTTGTAGAGCGGTATGGTTTAACTTTTCCAATCCCTATGGACCCGAATGCTGATGTAGTCAGAAAATACGGCGTTATTCCATTACCAACAACCTTTCTCATTAATGCTGAGGGAACGGTGACCCAAGTCATTACGGGACTAATGTCAGAGAGTGATATTCAAGAATATATGGAAAGCATCAAACCTTAGGAGTGAATGATTATGCAGCGTTTATCCTGTTCATGTGGCCATACAAATCCAAAAGGAACCGAACTTTGTGGAGGGTGTGGTAAGCCTATTTCGGAACAGGCAAATAATGAGAAGACTTTGAATATGCGATACGAAGGGGCAGCGAGACGTTCTCAGACTTACCATCAATCGGTGGTGGACCGTATATGGAACTTCTTTTCATCCGTAAAAGTAGGGGTTTGGATCATTGTGATTTTATTGATTTCCTCTTCAGTAGGAACCATTTTTCCTCAACAAATGTATATTCCTACAAACATTAATATTGGTCAGTATTACGAAAATGAATTTGGGTTTTTGGGGAAGCTTTATTATGATTTAGGGTTTCATGATCTTTACAAGTCATGGTGGTATTTATTGCTGCTAGCAGCCTTAACTGTTTCATTAATTATTGCGAGTGTAGATCGTTTTTTTCCACTATATCGCTCCTTGAAGAATCAACGTGTGAAGAAACATGTTAGCTTTATGAAGAAACAAAGGCTTGTGAGTGAAACAAACAACATAGAGTTTAATTTTGTCAAAAACACTATGATTAAACAATTAGAGGAAAAGAAGTATAAGGTGACTACGGACGGAGATGCATTACTTGCAGAAAAAGGGCGTTTTTCAAGATGGGGACCGTACGTGAATCATATTGGCTTAATTACTTTCTTATTAGGAGGAATGCTTCGATTTTCACCAGAGTTGTTTGTAGACGAGTTTATGTGGATTAGAGATGGGGAAACGAGTTCAATCCCAGGAACAAATGATGAGTACTATTTAGAAAGCGATCAATTTTTACTGGAGCTATATGATGAGGATGATGAAACATTTCAAAATGCAATCCAAAGAGCGGGAGGAACTGTTGTTAAAACATACCAAACTTCTGTAACTTTGTACCGGAATCAAAATCATGATCAATTTGGGGGAAGTGCCAATCTAGAAGAGTTAAAGTCCTACGAGATACGTGTGAATGAACCTTTGAAGTTTGATGATTTTGCGTTATATCAGCTTAACTATCGACTAAATGAATTTGCTGCAATGGATTTCATATTAATGAACGAAGAAACGGAAGAAGAAATAGGGCAGATTCGTGTTGATCTATTTAATCCCGAAATGAATTACGAAATCAATGATTACACGATTACATTGAGAGACTACTTTCCCGACTTCTATTTAAATAGCGAGGGAGTTCCAAGTACGCAAACAAGTTTACCTAATAATCCAGCTTTCATTTTTGAGGTGAATAGTCCCGAAAAAGAAGAGTCTGAAGTGAGTTTTTTATCAATAGGTTCCAATTTTGACCCTAATGAGTCGAATACCTATATACTCAGATTGGCTGGGGTTGATATGAATCATGTTTCAGGTTTAACCGTAAGAAAAGACTTTACCTTGCCATTTTTAATGGTAGGAGGAGCCATTTTTATGATTGGACTCGTGCAAGGAAGCTATTGGACTCATCGACGAATTTGGATAAGACAAGAAGCGGATGGTGTCATTTTAGCGGCACATACGAATAAAAATTGGTTTGGATTGGCTCGAGAGATTAATGCAATGGCAGAAAAAGTGAATCTCAGTCAAATTATTGATCAAACAAATATAAGTGAAGAGAAAGAGAGGAAGAAAAATGGCGGAAGTGAGTAGTAATTTTCTAATGGTTGCCTTTTTTATCTATATCGTTGCATTAGTAATTTTTTCATTAACACTTTCCTTTGAAAAAAAGAAAGATGTGACAAAGAGTAAAAAATGGGGACGGGTTGGCTTTACTGTGGCAAGTGTAGGGTTCTTGTCTCAACTGGGCTATTTTATTACTCGCTGGATGGCAGGAGGACATGCCCCAGTTAGTAATATGTTTGAATACATCACGTTTTTAGGCATGACAATTATTTTAGCGTTTCTTATTCTATATTTAATATACAAAAAATCTGTACTTGGTATATTTACGTTACCGGTAGGCATTATTATTATTGCCTATGCATCGGTATTTCCGAGTGATATCTCACCGTTAATCCCTGCTTTACAGTCTAATTGGCTACATATACATGTCATCACGACAGCAATAGGACAAGGGATTCTAGGAATAGGGTTTATTGCCGGTTTAATTTATTTAATTCGAGTTGTTGATCAATCTAAAAAGTCGAAACAAACGTTTTGGCTTGAGACCATCATCTATACAATGATCTGTGCTGTCGGAATTGCTCTTACTGTAGGGGTGTTCTCAGCCATGAGTTACGCAGTAACATTTGATTGGGTGAATGAATTAGAAGTAGAAACCCAAATAAGCTACGAATTACCGGCCATTGTAGGACCTCATGAAGGAGAATTAGTTCACCTCGATCAAGATAAGTTTGGTCCAGTATTGGAAACACCAAGTTGGATGAAAGGTGTCGATGCACCTAGGAAATTGAACACATTTTTATGGTCCATTTTATCGGGGAGCTTATTGTACGTCGTATTAAGGTTGACACTACGAAAGCGGCTATCTGCGGCACTGCAGCCATTAGTGAAAAATGTGAATCCGCACCTCTTTGATGAAGTAAGTTACCGGTCTATTTTAATTGGTTTCCCTATATTTACACTCGGTGGTCTCATTTTTGCGATGATTTGGGCTCAAATCGCCTGGACCAGATTTTGGGGTTGGGACCCTAAGGAAGTATGGGCTTTAATAACGTTTCTCTTTTATGCAGCCTATCTCCATTTACGCTTATCAAAGGGTTGGCATGGAGAAAAATCAGCATGGTTATTAGTGATTGGCTTTGCTTTGATTATGTTTAACTTACTTGTTGTTAATCTAGTAGTGGCCGGGCTTCACTCTTATGCTTAGGAAGGAATTCATATGAATGAAATAAATATCTTTTTGGCTTTTGGTGCAGGAGTTTTATCTTTTATCTCACCGTGTAATTTACCTTTATACCCTGTATTTATCTCTTATATTACAGGTGTATCGATTGAAGATTTAAAGGAAAAGGGAAGAAAGATTTCACCAATCGCGATGTTACACACTTTTATTTTTATACTTGGTTTTTCGACGATATTTGTTGCTTTAGGTATGTCAACCTCATTAATAGGAGAATTATTTATTACGTACAACCAATTAATAAGGCAAATTGGAGCTATTGTAATCGTCATTTTTGGACTGATTACACTTGGCCTATTCAAACCGGCATTTTTGATGAAAAATCATCAGATGCAATTATCGAAAAAACCAACTGGCTTTATCGGTACCTATTTTATAGGGATTGCATTTGCGGCTGGATGGACACCATGTATCGGTCCAATATTAACCGCGGTTATTACTTTAAGCCTTACAAATCCAGGCTCCGGCATGACCTATATGAGTGCCTATAGTATTGGATTCGCTCTTCCATTTTTCTTTATGACCTTCTTTATTGGAAAATTGAATTGGATAAAGAAGTATATGAATCTCATGATGAAAAATGGTGGAATACTTATGATTTTATTTGGGATTATGCTTTATTTTGATTGGATGACAAAAGTAACTTCTTTTTTAATAAATAACTTATTTGGTGGATTTATGGGGTTCTAGACAAGAAGGTAAGAAATGAGTAGTGAAATGATGTCGCAAATAATAATTATGCTTATTATTGCTTTACTTCTAGTTTCATTTCTATTTTTGGTGTTGGAGTTACTTTTTCAGCAAGAACAAAAGTCGAAATCTCCTTATAACATTTTAGAGGAACGTTTCATTAATGGAAAGATTACTGAAGAGGAATTTATAAAAAGAAAAAAAGTCCTAAAGTAATTAGTGAAATATTTAATATGCTCATAGATAAAATGAAAGAAATAGAAGTTAAAGGTGCTTTATTCAGCACCTTTTTTCAATTGAATACCTTAATATAGATATTGTAAAAGGATATGTGCAAATGTATGTATTTCAAAACTATACAAAATTAAGATTAGTTTGATTAAACAAGATAAACTTATCAAACATTCAAATAAGATTTTGAATATTTGATTGACGTTTTGAGATACCTATCATAGAATAATTATATAATCAAACAAATATTTGAATGAAGGTGATTAAATGTCTGAGAAATTAAAATCGCAACATGACACATGTGATATTTATTGCTATGACGAAGAAAAGGTTAGTCGTGTTAGTTCAATCTTAAACAAAGAGAGCTTTTATCCTGTTGCCAGTATATTTAAAGCATTAGCGGATGAAACGCGTTTGAAAATAGCATTTTCTCTTCTACAAGAAAATGAATTATGTGTATGTGACGTGGCTAATATCATTAATGCCACAACAGCAACTACATCACATCACTTACGGCTTTTACGTAATTTAGGAATCGCTAAAAGTAGGAAAGAAGGTAAGTTGGTATTTTATTCTTTGGATGATGAACATGTAAAAATGCTTATTAAAACCGCAATGATTCACGGAAAGGAAGTTGAAGACCGTGGATGAACATCAAGAAAATAACAATAAACACGTATATCGTGTAGACGGATTCAGTTGCGCAAACTGTGCTGGAAAGTATGAACGAAATGTAAAGAAGCTTCCCGGTGTTGAGGACGCAAAGGTTAATTTTGGAGCTTCTAAAATTGCTGTTTATGGAGATACAACTATTGAAGAGCTAGAAAAAGCAGGGGCCTTTGAAAACTTAAAAGTCTCACTGGAAAAGCCAAAGCGTACTCAACAACATGTATACCGTGTTGAAGGGTTTAGTTGTGCTAATTGTGCTGGGAAATTTGAAAGGAATGTGAAAGGAATTCCTGGTGTCGAGGACGCGAAAGTTAATTTTGGGGCCTCTAAGATTTCCGTTTATGGTCAGGCATCGTTAAAAGACATAGAGAAGGCAGGTGCTTTTGAAAACCTAAAAATTATCCCTGAGAAAGCCAATCAACAAAACTCCAAACATTCTCAAGACGATGAAACCGTTGAAAAAGTGCCTTTTTTCACAAAATATAGTAAATTGTTATATGCTGCTCTATTTCTTATAATGGGATTTCTTTCTCAATTTGTGAATGGAGAAGAAAACCCTGTTACAATGCTATTATTTTTAGCCTCTATGTTAGTAGGTGGATTATCACTCTTTAAAATTGGTTTGCAAAACTTAACACGTTTAGAATTTGATATGAAAACGTTAATGACTGTAGCGGTTATTGGGGGAGCCATTATAGGAGAATGGGGAGAAGTTGCTATTGTTGTTATTCTCTTTGCCATTAGTGAAGAGTTAGAAAGATTTTCGATGGACAGGGCAAGAAACTCAATACGAGCTTTAATGAAAATTGCTCCAAAAGAAGCCCTCATTCGACGTAACAGTCAAGAGCTAGCTGTTCATGTAGATGACATTATGGTGGGCGATATTATGATTGTTAAACCTGGACAAAAGATAGCAATGGACGGGATCGTTGTCAATGGTCATTCTTCTGTGAATCAAGCTGCTATAACTGGAGAATCAGTACCAGTTGAAAAATTAGTTAATGACGAAGTATTTGCTGGTACTCTAAATGAAGAGGGTTTATTAGAAGTTGAAATAACTAAGCTTGTTGAAGATACTACGATATCTAAAATTATACATCTAGTTGAAGAAGCTCAGGGAGAGCGGGCACCTGCACAAGCGTTTATTGATAAGTTTGCTAAATATTATACGCCAATTATTATGGTTGTAGCAGCTCTCGTAGCTACTGTGCCACCCCTCTTTTTTGACGCAAGTTGGGAAACTTGGGTCTACCAAGGTTTAGCTGTACTCGTAGTAGGATGCCCTTGTGCATTGGTTATTTCCACACCGATATCAATTGTTTCAGCGATCGGCAACGCAGCTAAAAAAGGAGTACTAATTAAAGGGGGGGTTTATCTAGAGGAAATTGGCTCTTTAAAAGCGATTGCCTTTGATAAAACAGGTACATTAACGAAAGGGGTACCAGTTGTTACAGACTATAAAGTTGTCGATAACCAAATCGGTGCTGATGAATTATTATCAGTTATTACAGCTTTAGAATACCGTTCACAGCATCCACTTGCATCAGCGATTATGAGGAAAGCGGAAGCAGAAAATATTCGTTATGAAGAAGTACAGGTCAATGATTTTACATCTATTACTGGTAAAGGGATTAAAGGAACAATAGATAGTATCACGTATTATATTGGTAGCCCTAAATTATTTAATGAATTAAATATACAAACTTTTGATAAAACTTTTGAACAAGATATTATAGCTTTGCAAAATGAAGGAAAAACGGCAATGATTGTCGGTACAGATTCCAAAATACTAGCCTTTATTACTGTTGCAGATGAAGTAAGAGAATCAAGTAAAGAAGTAATAAGAAAACTGCATAAAGCTGGGATAAAAGAAACAATTATGTTGACAGGTGATAATAAAGGCACCGCTCATGCAATAGGAAGTCATGTTGGGGTTTCTAACGTACAAGCAGAATTGATGCCTGAAGACAAATTAAACTTTATTAAATCACTAAGAAATAAGTATGGAAAAGTTGCCATGGTAGGAGATGGTGTCAACGATGCCCCAGCTTTAGCTGCTTCTACTGTAGGAATAGCTATGGGTGGTGCAGGTACAGACACAGCTTTGGAAACGGCTGACGTTGCTTTAATGGGGGATGACCTAAAGAAACTACCATTTACTGTGAAATTAAGTAGGAAAGCACTAAATATTATCAAAGCAAATATTGCGTTTGCTATATCGATTAAGTTTCTTGCCTTGTTATTGGTCGTGCCAGGTTGGCTAACTCTATGGATTGCGATTTTATCTGATATGGGTGCTACGATATTAGTAGCTTTAAATAGTATGAGACTTATGAGAGTAAAAGAAGATGAATAATGTTTAGAACTAAGAGCGTTAAAATATCTTAACGCCCTTTTTGCTAAATCGCGTAATTAAGAACAGTTTTTCAAAAAGAAAAGTAGAAGGGTGATTACATGTTATATGATGTCGTTGTCATTGGTGGTGGTCAAGCCGGATTAGCAGTTGGGTATTATTTGAAACAAACCGACCACCATTTTCTTATTATCGATGAAAACCAACAAACTGGAGATTCCTGGAGAAACCGCTATGATTCATTAACTTTATTTACACCAAGATTTTATAGTGCACTACCTTCCTTACCATTGAAAGGTGCTCCCAATGGTTATCCTTCTAAAGATGAGATTGCCAATTATTTATGTCAATATGCGAAAAGTTTTGAATTACCAATCTTACATGGGATTAAAGTATTACTATTAACTAAAAAGAAAGACATTTTTAATATCGAAACAAATGATAAGGTCTACTACGCAAAAAAAGTTATCATAGCTACAGGTGCCTTTCACTCTCCTTTTATTCCATCGATAGGTAGTTCTATAGAGGGAGATCAATCGATTTTTAGTATCCATGCAGCTCATTATAAAAATTCATTTCAAATTCCTAAAGGGACGGTTTTAATTGTTGGAGCAGGAAATACGGGGGTACAAATTGCTGCTGAACTAAGTCATTCTCATCAAGTTATCTTATCAAAAGGTCATAAAATGAAAATTTTACCAGGAAAGATACTCACTAAAAGTATCTTTCAATGGTTCGATTGGAGTGGGTTATCAAAAGTTAATGCAAACTCTTTTATAGGTAGATGGTTACAAAAGAACGATCCCATCATTGGTGGAGATATAAAAAGAGTAAAGAAACAAGTTATATTAGCTGAAAGGTTGAAAAGTCTTCAGCAAAATGTCGCCACTTTTATTGATGGAAGAACAATAAAATTTCATTCAATTATTTGGGCTACGGGCTATAAGAATACGTATGAATGGATTCAAGTGAACCAGGCTTTGGATAAAAATGGTCAGCCATTACATAATGAAGGTATTTCACCAGTAAACGGTTTATATTTTATTGGATTAAGTTGGCAAAGAAAACGAGGATCTGCATTAATCCACGGAGTAGAGGAAGATGCTGAATTCATAGTTAAACATATCGTATTAAATTAATTTGTCGAGCTGTATTCCTAGTAAAAAGTTAGTCTTAATGACACTACCACTATGTTTGTCAAACAGTAATAAAGTGATTTATTTTGCTAAAATATAAAAAAGCCTTACTACGTTAAAGTTGTAATAAGGCTTTTAAGATTACTTGAAACTGAATTCAATCTATAGTCTTTTTATTTGAAAGATACCATGAGCCCCGCATAGGCTGAAAATATACAAAGCAGACTAGTAATCAGAGAGAATATAGGTGGTACTTTTCTTTGAAGCGAAATAATTAACATAATAAAGAACACGATAGCCAAATATACAAAAATCAGGCTTAAAACATTTAGTGATATTTGGAAGTCGCTCAAAGATAAAGCATCCCCTCCGTAAAAAGATTCAAAGAGCGGAGAAACACCACTAGTCCGTATGGTTGATTCAATATCATGCGGTGGTGAATTTTGTCCTAATACGGCTGTTGCTGTAAATATAAAAAGTAATAGTAAGCTTTCTATTTTTGCCCAAGGTTTTGGGTTGAACGACGGATTGCTCTTCAATCTACGTTTCATCAAGTAGCCATTAAAAGAAGCAAAGACAAGTAACGGAATGATAAGTAAATGTTTGATGACTAATGCTTGACCGTAGTTTAATAACCATGAAGTTGTATAATCTTGTAAATCTACTACTAAACTCATCATGAATAAACCACTAAAGAAAGTCATGGAAAAGCAAATGATTGCCACTGGCGTGAACCAAGTGAGAAAACTAGCCCAATTTTTTATATCTCGAGAAAACCAACTAATTACCCAAAGGACTCCAACCCAAATGCTTATAGATAAAAAGTGAATCATATGATAGACAAGTCCAGTCCACTCGGTCAATGAAGCAGCGTGGCTAGCCAAACTAACGGCTAAAATCATTGCGAGCAAAAGGAGCAACGATATGATCGAGTAAATTCGATTTTGTTGGACGGGTAAAATGGAGATAATCAAATAAAAAAAGATTGAAAGGCCTAAAATTAATCCCCAAGCTTTACCTACTTCAAAATTGTGAAGCACATTAAAAATGGTTAATGACAACCCTATTCCATCATAAAGATAAACAACTACTTGGACGATCGGCATCGCTGAAGTAATAACAATACTGAGTAAAGCCAATTGTAACCAACGCTTCCGAACAAAAATTGTCGGTTTCTTTTCGCTTGGCACAAGAGCTAAAATTAATGTTCCAGTTAACAGTGCAAAAGAGAGATATAAAATGAGTTCACTCACAAAGTATACAATCATTGATTCTTTCCTTTTCTAAATAAATAAAATGACATGATAATCGCTAAAATGGCTAAGAGTACAGCAATAATATAGAAAATAAAGTGTGGACTATAGTCACTGTTCTGTAAATTAATCTCTTCTATGTTTGAGCCTTGATTTTCAACCTTATCTTGATTAGAGTTTATCCTTTCTTCACTTTGGGCTGGTTTTATCTCTTCTTCACTATCTGTTGTATTATTATCACTTATGATAAGAAATGAAAAACTACCTTCAATTGGATGTCCATCAGCACCAATGATTTCCCAATATACCGTATATTCACCCTTAACTAGTTCAATTGAGAGTAAACCAATCAGCGTATCACCATCAATAGAAGTTTCACTAAAAATGACTTCTCTATTATCCTGGTTAAACAACTTTATACTACTTGTTTGTTCAATTCGAGTGTTAAATTTTATTAGTATTTCTTGTGGTGCTTCTTCCAGCACACTTTGATTAGCAGGAAAAGAGTGCTCTACACCAGTATGTGCAAAACTTGTACTAGAGAAAAGAAATACAAACATAACAGTGATAGTGATAAGTCTTTTAAACAAAAATACACCTCCAAAAAAAGAATTAGCCAATGTAGTAATAAAAGTATTCATTACTTTAGCTAGTTTATCGATCAATTGTGGAGAAATTATGTAGAGGTAAAGATTTGTTTGACTTTCATATTAGCCGTTGCTAATATAACACTCGGATCTACATAATCAAGGAGAAATTATGGACGATAACCAAATGGAATTGAGAGTTGAGCTGATCAACGTTCTTTTAAGCAAAACAAGGTTAAGATGACTTCATGTAAAAATCATATTGTTTAAAGAGGAGAGAGAAATCATGATTGAAAAAAGCTTCAGATATGGAATAATGTTATTTTTTTTAGTAGCCTTAAGTGGTTGTGGTTGGATATATGAACTGGGAAATAAAGCTGATGAGTATGATGTCTCACAGGCAGAAATGGTCGTGTCTAATTTTGAATACGTCAATCAAAATGGAGAAGTTGTAAGCCTTGAGGACTTAAAGGGTCACTATTGGTTAGCTGATATGGTCTTTACAGCCTGTCCAACCGTTTGTCCAATTATGACACCCAACATGAGGGATATTCAAGACTATGCGATTGAAGAAGATATTGAACTGAAATTCATTTCATTTACCATTGATCCAGAGAATGATACGGTAGACCATTTAAAAGCTTATACGCAAGGAATGAAATTCAATGATGATTATTGGAGTTTTTTAACTGGGTACACCATAGAAGAAATTACACAATTTGCGAAAGAGAGCTTTCGTTCACCCGTTCAGAAGATGGAGGATGACTTTGTACATAGCACAAGGTTTTTTCTAGTAAACCCTGAAGGTCAAGTCATAAAATCTTATGATGGTATGGCTGTTGATTTAACTGATATTAAAAGAGATATTCAACGTACGGTTAAATAACATCCTCCATAGAGAAACAACAGCATAAAAAAAGTTAATGTGGGGAGTAAAAAGTTCTTAAAGAAATAAAACAATATTTTAATGAATTGGATGCTATTGAATATTATTTTTTATTAATAATAATATTAGGAGGGAAACGAAGTCCCTGCAGAGCCATTGGAGCTAAATCTGTTTTCTCTGATTGGTTATCGCCTTTCATTTGCAGGATTAATGATCGGAGGTATCTATGAGACTCAGGAGATGTTAAATTCCTGTGCCGAACATAATTTTATTCCTAAAATTGAAATTATTATTACTGCTGCTCAAATTGATGAATCTTACAAAGGTGTTATTAGATTCAGATGTGAAATATCGAAATGAATGGATGTATTTTACTATTTTCTATAATAATAGAGAAAATCGAAGGAATACTGATATTTTTATAAAAAATTATTCAAAGATTTGACTCTTCGGGTTCATTGTTCTCTTTGAGTGTATTTGAAGATAGTTTCTTTGGTTGGAGTGAGATTCTTTGTTTAAAAATGTAGCTTTTTTGAATTTTTCTTTATGTATTTAATAAAAAACTATTTACTAATAATAGGTCTATAGTAATAATAGTGATATGAAACATTTTCTAATAGAGGAGATAATAAGGTAGAATTAAGTAAGTTATAACATCTATCTTAATATTTATAGATTACTTTTATGAGGTGAATAAAGAGTGATAGAACAAATAAGGTTGAAAAATTTCAAAAAATTCAGAGAAGAGAGGATCAGTTTAAATAAAGGCAGAAATATTCTAGTTGGTGAGAATGGTGTGGGAAAATCTTCAATATTATTAGCTATATCTTGTGTTTTAAGTGGAAGCTATTCTCTAATTGAAAGGTTAGGCGTACATACACTTTTTAATATGGAAGCTATAAATGAATTTATGGTTAGTAATAAAGAATTCAAAGACTTACCAATCGTAGATGTTGAATTGTTTATCAGTGAGGACATAATTAATCACGATTTAAATGGAAAAAAAAATTCTACAAAAGAGAAGAAAAATGGTTTGAGAATGCGCATATCACCTGATGAAGAATTGTCAGAATATATAGCAGATGCACTTAAAGATACAAGTATTTTTCCTTTTGAGTACTATAAAGTTGAATTCAATACTTTCTCAGACAGAACATATAGTAGTTATAAGAGATATCCGAACTATATAAAATACTCATATTTGGATAGTTCTAAAGTGAATTCTAATAATGCAATGCAGGATTATATTAACCGAATATATGAAAGTAAAACCGATCGTACATTAAGAAATAGAATAAATAACAAATATAGGGATACTACTCAGAAGTTCTCTGATAGCTTGTACTCAGAATTTGCATTAGAAAGCCCAAATGATTTAAAGATTAAATTAAATAATCAGAGTGGGAATAGTTTTCAAAACAATATTACAGTAGAAAAATCAGGGATACAAATTCAAAATTTGGGACAAGGGGAAAGAATTTTTATAAATACTGAATTCTTGCTTACTAATTCATCAGATGATTCGAGAGTTGTTCTTATTGAAGAACCTGAAAATCATCTCAGTTTCCTTAATATGCATAAACTAATTGATAAAATTATGGAGGCAGGGGACCAAAAGCAGTCGTTTATAGCAACACACAGTAATATGATAGCATCTAGATTGGACCTTCAAAATGCTATCTTTTTTAGTGAACATGGTATTACTAGGTTGGAACAACTAAATAGTGATACTGCAAATTTTTTTGAAAAGGCACCAGATAATAATGTTCTTAATTTTATTCTTTCCAAAAGGGCTGTTCTAGTAGAAGGTGATGCTGAGTATATACTGATGAATGAATTCTATAAGTATGTTCAAAGTAATGAACCATATGCTGAAGATATATCTATTGTCGCCTGTGGAGGAAAGACATTTAAAAGATACTTAGAAATAGCAAAGATACTTGATAAGAAAGTTGCAGTAATTACAGATAATGACCATGATTACGAAAAAAATATAACTGAATATTACTCAAGTTTTGTTACAGAGAAGATTAGAATTTTTGCTGATAAGGAAGATTTAAGACATACATTTGAAGTTAGCCTATATGAGTATAACAAGACATTTATAGATGATAATTTAAAGAGTCACAATATGTCTAAAGGCGTTCAACATTATATGTTAAGTAATAAGGCTGAGGCTGCATTTAGATTATTATGTGTTTTTACCGATAATAACGAGAACACGAGCTTAGATTACTTTGAAATTCCTACATATATTAAGGATGCTATTGTATGGATAAGAAATTAGGAATTAAAGTAGCAATAAATGCTGTTGCAGGTTCAGGTAAGACAAGTTATATTGTTAAACAACTTAATAATGAAACTAAAAAAAGTTTAATAATAACGTATACACAAGCAAATCAGCAAAATATAAAAGAAAAGATAATTGCAAAATTCGGTTATTTACCTGCTAATATTTATGTATATGGTTATTTCGAATTTCTATTAAATTTTATAATTAAGCCACTGTGTCCATATGAAGTTGAAAATATAAGTTATGAAAACCCTAGTTATAAAATTACCAGTCCTTTTACTAAAGATAAAAAAAGGATATTTTCTAATAGGATGGCTAAATATATTATTGATAAATTACCTGAATATAAAAATAGGATAGATAAATATTTTGATGAGGTGTTTATTGATGAGATGCAAGATTTAGCTTCTGATGACTTTAGATGGATGCTATCATTATCAGAACTAATTATTCCAGTAACATTGGTTGGCGATTTCTATCAGTCAACATTTGCTTCAAGTAGACGAGGTAATCATCTTGGCAAATTATATGATGAATCTTGTGTGTATAATGAAAAACTTGAGGAGAGTGGCTTTCTAATTGATGCTACAACTCTTGTAGAAAGCTATAGGTGTACTCAAACTGTCTGTGATTTTATAAAAGAACACTTAGAAATTAAGATAGATCCAAAGTACAATATAATATCTGAAATAAGACTAATTGAAGATATAGAGACAATTGAACAGATTTTAGAGGATGATAGCATCGTAAAGCTCTTCTACCAAAATTCTATGAAATTTAATATAAACAGTGATAACTGGGGTAATTCGAAAGGAATGACATTTAATGAGGTATGTGTAGTACTAAACGATAGTACTTTTAATAAATATAAACAAAATAAATTAAATGAATTAGCTCCACTTACTAAAAAGAAGTTATATGTGGCTTGTACAAGATCGAATGGGAACTTATGGTTTATAAAACAAAATGATATAGTGGATAAGTATAAAAAATAAAATGATTAATATCAGATGAAAAGGGGATATAAATATTTCATTAATTCATCATCAGCCCGACTGATACGTTCTAATTTATAGACAATCACCGTGTCGCCTTTACGCAAAATTTTAAGAAGCTCATCTAACTGCGGTCGTTTTATTTTCTTACCTGATTCTTTTATTTATAGAATGAAAGGAAGATGCATATTTCAGTTACTGTTAGAATTAAAAAAACAGACCTAATAATTAGATCTGTTTAACAAGTATTATCTGAACAACAATTATTTTCAATTTGAATAGGGAATTTTGTGCTGTTAGGTGGGGTTACGGAACAAACACCAGTCTCAGGCAATTTTAACTCCACTCTTTTAGCTGCTTCTATATCTCCACATAGAAAAGCTGTCACAGATCTAGCTTGTTCGTACCCAGTAGCCATTAAAAATGTAGGAGCACGACCATAACTCTTTGCACCAATAATATAAAAATCTTTTTCTGGTTGTCTTAACTCTTTTTCTCCATGAGGACGTACCGTACCACAACTATGAATATTTGGATCGATTAAAGTAGCTAAGTCCTTAACACTTTCCAATGTTGAATCGAAGGTAAAACGAATATTTCGTAAGAAATCAAAGTTTGGATGTGCCCCTGTGTTGGCAATAATTTCGTCTATATTTTCTATTTTAATGTTTTGTCCTTTGCGAACCCCATTTAACAATGTCTTCTTTTGTGTATTTACTTCGTAAGAACTAATATAGGTTTCGGTATATACATTAATTAACTCTTTTTGAAGATAGGTTGATAGTCTTATCCCTAGTTCACCTCGTGCAGGAAGTTGATCAAGGGTACCTCCACCTAGAGCACTTGTGATGTTTTCTT
This sequence comes from Alkalihalobacillus pseudalcaliphilus, assembly GCF_028610675.1. Lineage (NCBI taxonomy): Bacteria > Bacillati > Bacillota > Bacilli > Caryophanales > Bacillaceae > Alkalihalobacillus > Alkalihalobacillus pseudalcaliphilus. The sequence goes on along the minus strand of NZ_JAQQWS010000001.1, from coordinate 517,871 downwards.
TTCTAATTATCCATGTGATGTTCGTTTCTGGAGCAGACCTTTTAAGTTCTGCAAGGTCAAGAAGTGTATTAATTGCAGAGTGACCACTTCCGACAACAGCTACATGCTTGTTTTCATATTTATGTCGTTCTTCATGGAGTATATCGGGTAAACCATAAGATATAGGAGCTTCTTTTTGTTCATCAATGCCATTAACAATAGAGTTTGGGTTTTCCCAAGTGCCTGTTGCATCTATAACTGCTCTTGCTTCATAATTTTGAATTGATCCGTTTTCCTTTACTGTTATAACAAAAGGGGCATTATCTCGGCCATTAGTTCTTACCTTATCAAATCCTTTACGTGAAATATTGATAACTTGACTATTATAATGAATCGACTCTTTCATTTCAGGTAAAGTTGCAAGAGGTTGTAGATACTCAGTCACAATTTCTTTTCCAAGAGGAAGCAAATCTTTATCAGGTAATGGAATATGTTGTTGTTCTAATAAAATCTTAGCTGCTGAATTAATATTGTATTCCCAAGGAGAAAATAATCGAACATTTCCGTACTGTAAAAAACTTGTTCCGACTTGGTTTCCGCTTTCAAATAATATAAAATCTTCTTTTCTTTCAACAAGGTGAGCTGCTGCGGCGAGCCCAACAGGTCCTCCTCCAATAATTGCTACAGGAAATTTTTTCTCCATATAAACAACTCCTTATTTAATCAATTATTTTTGATTTATTGATAAAAAAAATAAAACAACAAGATCTTCTTTTGATTAATCAAATTAATTTGATTATTAAATCGTACAATATTTGATAAAAATTGGCAAGGTATAAATCAAAAAAATAAATATAATCGAATATTTATATTTACATTGACTTATATAACTGTTTTCTAATATAATGCGATTGAAAGGAGAGATGCATGTGATGGTAAAAGAAACACATTCTATAGAAGAGTTAACAAGTTGTTTAAAGATTATTAGTGATCCAACACGTTTATTAATTATTAAGCTTGTAGAGAAGCGTACTTTTTGTGTCTGTCAATTGGTAGATATGCTAAATATGAGTCAACCAGCGGTCAGTCAACACTTACGAAAACTTAAGCAAGCAGGTCTAATAAATGAAGAGCGTAGAGGACAATGGCGCTTTTTCTCTTTGAATCAAGGATCGTCATACTTTCCTCTTATCAAAGATGTCATCGAACGTATTAGTTCTGATAATGATGAATTGAAACGGGCACTTTCGAAGGAACGACCTGTAGACTGTTAAGGGGGGATAAAGTTGACTTCTGTTATTTTAGCATCAGCGATTTTTTTAGTGACTCTCATCTTGGTTATATGGCAGCCGAAAAATTTGAATATTGGCTGGTCGGCCTGTGGAGGAGCGATTCTTGCACTATTGTTAGGGGTTGTCAGTTTTTCTGATGTAATTGATGTAACAGGGATTGTTTGGAATGCGACACTAACATTTATTGCGGTTATTATCATTTCGTTAATTTTAGACGAAATTGGCTTTTTTGAATGGTCGGCTCTACATATGGCAAGGGTTGCAAAAGGGAATGCTATTCTCATGTTTGTCTATGTTTGTATGCTTGGTTCACTTGTAGCGGCTTTTTTCGCCAACGATGGTGCTGCATTAATCTTAACACCGATTGTTCTAGCAATGGTTCGTTCTTTGAACTTTAATGAAAAAATGGTATTTCCATTTATCATCGCAAGTGGATTTATTGCTGATACAACTTCTTTACCTCTAATTGTAAGTAACTTAGTAAACATTGTATCTGCTGATTACTTTGGAATTGGATTTGTTGAATATGCAACCAGAATGATTGTGCCAAACTTCTTTGCTCTTATTTCAAGTATTATTGTTCTTTTATTATATTTTAGAAAGAGTATTCCAAAGCGATACGATTATTCGCAATTAAAAGAGCCAGTTCATGCGATTAAAGACGAAAAGATGTTTCGCCTTTCTTGGATAGTCTTAGGGGTTCTACTTGTTGGTTATTTGGTTAGTGAATTTTTGCATATCCCTGTATCAATCGTTGCTGGAGTTATTGCCTTGGCTTTCTTGGCCATTGCAAGAAAGAGTCCAGCTGTTGAAACAAAAACTGTTCTTAAAGGAGCACCATGGAATATTGTCTTCTTCTCCATTGGGATGTACGTTGTCGTGTATGGTTTGCGTAATGTAGGATTAACCGACGTTTTATCAGATGTCATTCAGACCGTCGCTGATCATGGATTATTCGCTGCTACGATGGGAATGGGATTCATCGCGGCGATCCTATCATCGGTGATGAACAATATGCCCACTGTGTTAATTGATGCCATTGCAATTGCCGGTACAGATACAACGGGCTTAACGAGAGAAGCATTGATTTATGCCAATATTATTGGTGCTGATTTAGGACCTAAAATTACACCAATTGGTTCATTAGCTACGCTGTTGTGGCTCCACGTTCTATCTCAAAAAGGAGTTAAGATTTCATGGGGGACTTACTTTAAAACAGGAATTATCATTACAGTCCCAGTTTTATTTATGACCCTACTTGGGTTATATGCTTGGTTATTATTTATTTATTAAGTTAAAAAGGAGCAATTTATCATGTCTAAAAAAACAATTTATTTTCTATGTACAGGAAACTCTTGCCGTAGTCAAATGGCTGAAGGATGGGCTAAACATTATTTAGCTGATGAGTGGAATGTTTATAGTGCAGGAATCGAAGCTCATGGTTTAAATCCAAACGCAGTAAAGGCAATGAAAGAAGTTGATATTGATATTTCAACTCAGACTTCTGATATCATTGACCCTGAAATTTTAAACAATGCTGATTTTGTTGTGACATTATGTGGGGATGCGGCTGATAAATGTCCGATGACACCACCTCATGTAAGACGTGACCACTGGGGTTTTGATGATCCGGCAAAAGCGGAAGGAACAGATGAGGAGAAGTGGGCGTTTTTCCAACGTGTTCGTAATGAGATCGGAGATCGAATCCAACGTTTTGCTGAAACAGGGAAGTAAAAAAGAATGGCCGGGAGTGAGAGTCTTCTCGGCTATATTGTTCACATGTATATAAGTGTATCTTTATATAAGGAGCGATGGTTATGAAGAAGGTTGAAATATTTGATCCAGCGATGTGCTGTGATACAGGTGTGTGTGGTCCTGTTGTCGATCCAAAATTAACAGAATTAGCGACATCTATTCAAACTTTGATTCAAAAGGGATTTCCGATTACTCGCTATAACTTAGCGAATAATCCTGCTGCTTTTGTTGAGAATCAATTAGTGAATAAAGTTCTGCATGAAAAAGGCCCAGAGGCGTTACCAATTGTTATTGTTGACCAAAAAATAGAAAAAATTGGTGAATACCCAACAGCAGAAGATTTTTCAACTTGGTATGAGATTGATAAAAGTGAATTGAAAATAAAAGAACCCAAATCAAAACTAAACATTACACTTCAACCAAAGGAGAATTAAAATGTACCCTACATTTACACCAGAAGTAGCGAATCAAACCCCATTTCTTTTCTTTACTGGAAAAGGAGGAGTTGGGAAAACTTCAACAGCTTCTGCAACAGCTGTTTCGCTAGCTGATTCGGGTAAAAAAGTGTTGATTGTTAGTACAGATCCCGCATCGAATTTACAAGATGTGTTTGGAATGGAGTTAAGCAATGAACCACAACCTGTCAAAGAAGTGGAAGGACTATATATATGTAACCTTGATCCAGAGGAGGCCGCTAAACATTATAGAGATAAGGTAATTGGTCCTTACAAAGGAAAGTTACCTAAATCTATTGTAGCTCAAATGGAGGAACAATTATCCGGTGCATGTACAGTTGAAATTGCTGCTTTCGATGAGTTCACCAATTTATTAGCGGACAAATCGGTTTTAGAACAATTTGATCATATTCTCTTTGATACAGCACCTACTGGTCATACACTTCGATTATTAAAACTACCGACAGCTTGGAATGGGTTTCTTGAAGATTCTACTCATGGTGCTTCTTGTTTAGGACCTCTTGCAGGATTAACTGAGAAAAAAGAGTTATATGAAAAAACGGTTCACGCTTTAAGTGATCGAGAGAAAACGACTCTCATTCTCGTTTCTAGACCAGATGTAGCAAGTTTTAAAGAGGCAGAACGAGCATCTATTGAGCTTAATGATATTGGTGTGAGTAATCAATTTTTTGTAGTTAATGGTCTTTACCAAACTAAAAAAGAAGGTGATTCGATTTCAGAAGCTTTTTATGCTAAGCAACAGAAAGCGATTCAATCTATGTCACCTTATTTAAAAGCAATGAATATTTACCAACTACCTTTCGTCTCGTATTCTTTAACTGGAATTAACAACTTAAGTAGTTTATTTAATTATAAAGTAGACGTAATAACTGAAGATAATGTAACACTCGATCGGCATGAGTTGGAATCGATTCAAGGTTTAGTTGAGAATTATTCGACTCAGGGAACTCGTGTGATTATGACGATGGGGAAAGGCGGTGTCGGGAAAACAACGATTGCCTCTCTTTTAGCTGTAGGTCTTGTTGAGAAAGGACATCGTGTGCATTTAACGACAACAGACCCAGCTGCTCATATAGCTGATCGTTTTCAAGATACAGGTACAGAAAAATTAAGCATTTCACGAATTAACCCGGAAGCGGAGGTAGAAAAATACAAACAAGAAGTTTTAAATGAAGCTGTTAACTTAGGTGATGAAGCAAGGGCCTATTTAGAGGAAGACTTGCGTTCTCCTTGTACAGAAGAGATTGCGGTGTTCCATGCTTTTGCGAATGTCGTTGCAAGAGCTGATAATGAGATTGTCATTATTGATACAGCACCAACTGGTCATACGTTGTTATTACTTGATGCTTCTCAGTCTTATCATAAAGAGTTAGAGCGTTCAACTGGTGAGGTTCCAGAAAGCGTAAAAAATCTCCTTCCACGTTTACGTAATGCGAAGGAAACGGATGTGGTTCTTGTAACACTTCCAGAAGCTACACCTGTACTTGAAGCGGAACGCTTACAAAAGGACTTAAAACGTGCAGGTATACATCCGCAAACGTGGGTGATCAACCAAAGTCTTTATAAAACTGAAGTAAGTGAAACAGTATTACGGGCAAAAGCGAATAGCGAAAAGAAATGGATAAAAGAAGTAAGTCAGAACATGGCATCTCAAACGATTCTTTTACCTTGGTTAGAAGAGGATGCGATTGGATATGACGAAATGAGAAAGTTAACCACTTGAGGAGGCATTATCATGGAAAAGCAAAAAGTAGTTATCATAGGAACTGGACCGGCAGGATTAACAGCTGCTATTTATTTAGCTAGAGCGAACATGAACCCTCTTGTTATAGAAGGCCAGCAACCAGGTGGGCAATTGACTTTAACTACGGAAGTAGAGAATTTTCCCGGATTTATAGAAGGGATTACAGGTACTGAACTTATGGATAATATGAGGAAGCAAGCTGAACGTTTCGGTGCTACTTTTATGAATGGATGGGTTACAGATATAAGAACGACACAGAGACCATTTGTTTTATCCATTAGTGGTTCAGATGATATAGTCGCAGATTCAATTATCATTTCAACTGGTGCATCCGCAAAATGGTTAGGTATACCAGGGGAAAAAGAGAATTTTGGTCGAGGTGTAAGTACTTGTGCTACATGTGATGGATTTTTCTATCGTGGAAAAAAAGTAATTGTAGTAGGGGGCGGAGATTCAGCGATGGAAGAAGCGAATTTCCTTACAAAATTTGCAAGTGAAGTAACGGTTATCCATCGTCGAAATGAGCTTAGAGCCTCTAAAATCATGCAAGACCGAGCGAGAGGAAACCAAAAAATAAAATGGGCATTAAATAAAGCCACTACTGAAGTAGTAGATGAAAATGGAAAAGTTACAGGAGTTAAGGTCACGGATAATGACACCAAGGAAGAGGAGTTTATTAAAACAGACGGACTTTTCCTAGCAATCGGTCATACCCCAAATACAGCATTTTTAAATGGAAAAGTTAAGACAGATGAGAATGGTTATATTATAGTCAAACCAGGATCAACCTTAACATCTGTACCAGGAATTTTTGCTTGTGGAGATGTTCAAGATGTGACATATAAACAAGCCATTACGGCAGCAGGTACAGGATGTATGGCAGCTTTAGATGTAGAAAAATACTTAGAAGGAGAAATGGCTCTTGATTGGAGTCAAACTCTTTCATAACCAAATATTGGAGGATAACAATGAATAAAAACTATCACGAATTAATTCCAAATCGTATATATATTGGAGGGGCTGATGCAGCAGTTGATGCTGTAAAAGCACAAGGTATTGATGTTGTTTACGACCTACGAGCAGAAGCGAAAGAGGAAGAGGCTACTAGTAAAAGAATTCATGCACCAATTGTTGATGACACAGAGAATCAAGATCAATCTGTTCAAGCAGCTATTGGCAAAGTAAAAGAAGCTTTTGATGAAGGAAAGAAGATATACTTTCATTGTGCAGGTGGGAGAAATCGCACGGGTACAGTAGCAATTGGTTTACTTCTAGAATTAGGTGTCGCAAAGTCTATAGAGGAAGCTGAACAAATGGCGCAAGAGATTCGCTCAGAGATCAGTGTGAAGCCAGAAATGAAAGAGACACTTAAACGTCTTTATAAATAAGAGGAGGAATTAGTTATGAATATTTCGGATGCTGCAAGAGAGGTACTGTTACAGTCAATGGAGAAAGAGAATGCAAAGGGGATTCGGTTTTATTTCGCAGGACAAGGGTGCTGTGGACCACAATTAGGAGTTTCTCTAGACGAACCTGAACTAAATGACGAGATTAATGAAGTGAATGGCATTCAGGTAGCGATTGATGAACGTGTGAAAGATATGGCTTTAAAAGCTGCGTTGGATTTTCAAAATGGTGGATTAGTGTTAACTGGTTTACCAGAAAATAACTGTTAGAAATTGATAAATCGCCTCTTTTTGAGGCGTTTTTTTATGAACCTGAAGATGGTGATTGAAATCAAAGTAAGTTGATTAATTGATTCGGTTTTACTTGTGATATGTTATAATTAAATTAATCAAAAAAGGTTGATGGAGGCCCCATAATGTTAAAAATTGAAGATACATGTGCAACAACAGAGGTATTTAAGAACTATGAAGTAATTTTTAAGGCATTAGCTGATCAAAAACGTCTTCACTTATTAAATATATTAAGTGTGAATGGTTCTAGCTGCGTTTGTGATTTGATTAATGAATTAGATATGCCGCAATCTAAGCTTTCATATCACTTGAAAATCTTGCTTAATGCCAATTTAATTACAAAAGAAACAAAAGGTACATGGAGTTATTACGAAGTAAAAGAAGAACAAATGAATGCTGTATTATCTAATGACCTTTGCTGTGTTTTTAAACCGAGTTATAATTAGTTTTTAGCTTTATTCAATTAATCAACTTTTATTGATTTATGGGTGTGAATCATAATTATTAAACTTGGGAGTGCTACAAAAAAGATGAAGCGTATGAAATAATAAAAAGTAAAGATAGATGGGGTGCAACTTGATTAATAATCACAAATTATATATCGATCTAATGAAAAAATCGGATTGGCCAGAAGTAAAAATGATATATAAAGAAGGGTTAGATACCAAAAATGCTACATTTCAAACGGAAGTACCTACATGGGAAGAGTGGGACTCTAGTCATCATATATGTTGTAGAATAGTAGCAAGAATAAATGAGGAAATTGTAGGTTGGATAGCACTCAGTCCTATATCAAGTCGTATAGTTTATAGAGGAGTTGCTGAAGTTAGCATCTATATTTCTAATCGTTTCTCAAGTCAAGGTATTGGTAACCTTCTTATGCAAAGTTTAATAGTTTCTAGTATAGAAAATAATTTTTGGACCTTACAGTCTAATATTTTTCCTGAAAATATTCCAAGTATTAAATTACATAAAAAGAACGGTTTTAGAGAAGTAGGTAGAAGGAAAAAAATAGCTCAATTAGATGGAGTATGGAGAGATACAATTTTATTTGAAAGAAGAAGCTAGCTTATACAAAAATCAATTTTGCTATGTAAGAGTGATTAATACTTTTTTTAATATTTATATTCTTTGGCGTTAAGAGGGCTATATTTTAACGAAAAAATTCAAAAAGTTAAATCCTTATCGTCAGGAAATAGACTTGTTTTTTTATGACATTTTGCTTAGCGTATGTTTTTCGCGTTTTGTTGGTAGGACCCCTTGATGAAATGAATCGATTAAATTTCACACTTGGTGATCACATTCTTGAGGAATACATATATGATTATGTTGTAACAAATAGGGAGGAAGATTTCATTACAAAAATTATGTTCAAGTTAACAAGTAAGCATTTTTATACGAATCTGTAAGATTGTTCAACTAACCTCCGTTAGTTGAACATCCCTTCTTATCTGTATGTCCAGTAAATCACCACTTTCTGGACACGTGGACGAAATGAACTTGGTTCACAATTTTTTTATCAAAATGTGTTCAGAAACCCATAACATAATCTATGTTCATTAACATGAGTTATTTTAAGTTATGTTACAATATGTATGAGGTGAAAATATGAAAGTTGGTTATGCAAGAGTCTCTACAGGTTTACAAAACTTAAATTTACAACAAGACAGCTTAAAGACCTTTGGTTGTGAGAAAATTTTTGTAGATAAAGTGAGTGGAGTTAAAAAGAAAAGGGACGGATTAACTGAGGCATTAGATTTTGTTCGAAGTGGAGACACAATTGTCGTTTGGCGATTAGATCGACTTGGAAGAAACATGCAGGAACTTATAAGCGTTGTTAATGATCTGAATGAAAAAGGGATTAGTTTTTATAGTCTGCAGGAAAATATTACGATGGATAAAAAGAACTCCACTGGCCAGTTAATGTTTCATTTGTTTGCTGCATTTGCAGAGTTTGAACGAAATCTAATATTAGAACGTTCAGCAGCAGGAAGAGAAGCAGCTCGTTCTCGTGGACGTCTAGGAGGGCGACCAGAAAAGTTTACTGAAAAAGATATTGCGATGTTAAAGACATTAGTTGCTAACGGAACACCGATTAAAGATATTGCAAAGATGTGGAATATTTCTCGAACAACGGTTTATCGTTATTTAAACAAAAGCTCAGAAGAAACAGGTCTTAAATAGAAATCTTTGTTCACGGAACGTTATGCTATAACACACTAGTTTTCTAAAAGGAGAGGTTAGCTGTGGAATCAAAACGTTTGTTATCATCTTATTCTGAAACTAATCGACAAATAGCGATGGAGAAGTACTATATCATTCAACCTTACTTAATTGATGGTGTCTCAATAAAGGAAATATCATCAATTAAGAGTGTTTCAAAACGTACTTTACACTATTGGGTTAAACAATATCAAGCCCATGGTTTAATCGGATTAATAACGAAACCGAGGTCAGATCTAGGTACAATAAGAGTTGATGATTTAATTAGACATGAAGTCGAGCAAATTCACCTCTCTGTAGAGGCTGCACGAGATAGTTTGGTTATAGGAATTAAATAAGGAAATTAATTGGTCAGCGATCTAAACGGTCGTAGACCTAATTTTATCTAGATAAGGGTCCTGCCGACAAAACGCGGAACGTATGCTAAGCAACTTCAATTTTAAAAAAGGCGTAATCCTGTACGTTATGTAACCGCCTTATTAAATTTGGCTCGTTAAACTTTAACCTCCTTTCTTTAAAATAGTTATTATCCCTCTCTAATTAATAATATTGTTCTTCGATGTATGAATGGGAATCAATCATTAAATGATTGATTCCCTGATTACTCTATTGGGACGTTATCGAAATTACGTTCAATAAAGCTTTCTAGTGTCTCGTATGACTTGTCTCAAAAGTCTTATAGTTGTTAAATCCATCATTTTTAACGATGCAAACAGCTTAACGTTGTAAATCTGTATTTACGGGACGTCACCCCATAAAGAAAAAAACTCTGTTCTGCATAGAATCTAAGTCTTTGTTAATTTCAATTGTAGAAATAATTGTATTTATCGCTTGATTTCTATACTCCAAAAAAATTTATTCTTGAATACATATAGGGGTAACGGTATATTAGATTGGCAGAAAGGTGGGGGAATAATGAATGAGTGGGATAAGCGCTTTAAAATCTCTGATTATGCATATGGAAAAGAAGCAAATTACTTCATTAGAAAGATACATGATCAACTCCATTATAAAGGACAGATATTAGCCATTGCTGAAGGTGAAGGTGAAGGTAGAAACGCTATCTTTTTAGCGGAAAAAGGATTTGATGTAACGACTTGGGATTATTCTGAAGAAGGAATAAAAAAACAAAAGCCTTAGCCTTAGAAAAAGGTGTAAACATTAAGTCTGAATTAATCGACTTGAACAAAGCACCATGGAAAGAGAACACATGGGATGCGATTGTCAATATATATGGACACTTTGGTTCTTCACTCAGGGAGCAAACATTAAATTCAGTGAAAGATGCGATTAAACCAGGGGGATATTATATATCAGAAGTATACTCCACATATCAAATACCCTATGACAGTGGTGGTCCCAAAAATGTAGATATGCTTTATCATCCAGAAGAAGTCTTCCAATACTTTAGGGATTGGAATATTATTCACTTTTTTATGGGAGAAGTAATACGCCATGAAGGAAGCTTCCATAATGGTTTAGCGCATGTTATTCAGATTTATGCACAAAAACCTAAATAAACGCTCTTGACAATAATACCTACAGGGGTATATTATGTAGACATAAGTTAGTAAGTGAGGTGAGACAACTTGGAATATACAGATCAGATGAAAAATAGATTAAAACGCATCGAAGGACAAATTCGAGGAGTTTTAAAAATGATGGAGGAAGAGGAAGATTGTCGAGACGTTGTATCTCAACTATCTGCTTCTCGAACAGCCATCGATCGTACAATAGGAGTCATTGTGAGTGAAAACCTTGTAGAATGTGTTCAAAGAGCGATTGAAGATGGAGAAGATACAAAAGAATTTGTTGATCATGCAGTAAACTTACTTGTTAAAAGTCGCTAAGATAGGCATTATAAAAGTCTATCTTAGTAAAAATTTTTAATCTTTCAATATACCTATACGGGTAATAGTATTTAAGCGGAGAGGGGAACGATTATGAGTGAAGGAAAAACAACCAATATTATTTTGTTTAGTGGGGATTATGATAAGGCGATGGCTGCTTACATCATTGCGAATGGAGCAGCTGCCTATGACCATAAAGTCACGATTTTCCATACCTTTTGGGGACTAAATGCACTAAGGAAAGATGAACCAATTAAAGCGAATAAAACGATGATGGAAAAAATGTTTGGAAAAATGATGCCTCGTGGTGCTGAAAAGATGGGGCTATCAAAAATGCACTTTGCTGGTATGGGACCAAAATTAATAAAAAAGGTCATGAAAAAGCACAATGCAATGCCTTTAGCCGATTTAATTGATATGGCGGAGGAACAAGACATTAACTTAGTCGCATGTACCATGACGATGGATTTACTTGGGTTACAAAAAGCTGAATTAAGAGAAAGCATTCAGTATGCAGGTGTGGCAGCCTATTTGGCGGATGCTGAAGATGGAAATGTGAACCTTTTTATCTAAAAAGGAAAGGACTGGTTAAGTTTGGAGACACTACCAAACAAAGAAAAAGAAATCATTTTAATTTGTCAAAGTGGGATTAGAAGCAAACAGGCTGCGAGATGGTTAAAAAACAAGGATTCCATCATGTCACCAATGTTATAGGTGGAATGAATGCATGGGTACAATAGGAGGAACTAATAATGAATGAAATTTCAGCCCAAGAAGTGAACGCCCTTCAAGATAAACGAATTATAGATGTCCGAGAACCAAAAGAAGTAGCTGAAGGAAAAATTAAAGATAGTCTCAATATTCCTTTAGGTTTATTGGAATTTCGGATACATGAATTGGATAAAGCGAAAGAATATATTATTGTGTGCCGCTCTGGTGGGAGAAGTGGCAGGGCTGCACAATATCTTGAAAACCAAGGATTTAAAGTGAAAAACATGACTGGCGGCATGTTGGAGTGGCAAGGAAATACAATTACTGAATAAATTTGGAGGGTTTAACAGAATGATAAAATCTGATATCACTATTGATGCTAAGGGGTTAGCGTGTCCGATGCCGATTGTAAAAACAAAGAAAATAATGAAAGAAGTTAATCCTGGTTCCGTCATAGAAGTACAGGCAACAGATAAGGGGTCTACTGCTGATTTAAAGGCTTGGTCAGAAAGTACAGGTCACGATTACCTTGGTACAGTTGAAGAGGGAGATATTTTAAAACATTATCTTCGTAAAATGAGTGAACAGGAAACTGAAGAAAAGAAACATCCATACACGATTCAAAATGAAGAACTTAAAAGCCTGTTAGAAAAAGACCACAATACTCTTGTAATTGATGTCCGAGAAAAAGCTGAATATGCATTTACTCACGTTCCAGGAGCACTATCTATACCATTAGGTGAATTAGAAGATCGGATGCATGAAGTGGAGAAAGATAAAGATATCTATGTGATTTGTCGTACGGGAAACCGAAGCGATATTGCCTGTCAGAAGTTAACTCACGCTGGTTTTGAACAAGTAATAAATGTAATTCCTGGCATGAATCAATGGAAATAAACAATATAATCGGAGGGGTTTAAACATGACTGTTCACAAAATGTATCCAAAAGAGGTTGCACGTAAACTAATTGAGAAAAAAGAGTTGTTCATTTTAGACGTGCGGACAGGTTCGGCGTTTGAAGATTGGAAGGTAGAAGGAGCAAATTTTGAGTATTTAAACGTTCCCTATTTTGACTTAATTGATGGTGTTGAAGACATCCTCAGTAAGTTACCAAACGATAAGGACATCCTTGTTGTTTGTGCGAAGGAGGGTTCCTCTATTATGGTTGCAGATATGTTATCAGAGGAGGGGCTAACGGTCTCCTATTTAGTCGGAGGAATGAAAGCTTGGAGTGAGTATCTTGAACCAATCAAAATTGCTACGTTACAAGACGGTGGCGAATTATATCAATTCGTTCGCCTAGGGAAAGGGTGTCTCTCTTACATGATTCTTTCCAATGGTGAGGCAGCTGTTATTGACGCCGCACGTATGACAAATGTCTATATTCGTTTTGCTCAAGAAAAAGGAAACAAAATTACGCACGTCTTTGATACGCACCTTCATGCAGACCATATTTCAGGCGGGAGAAAAATAGCTGAGAAAACAGGTGCAACTTATTGGTTACCACCAAAAGATGCAGATGAAGTTACATTTTCTTATGAACCCTTAGTAGATGGAAATAATGTGAAGATTGGTCAATCGACTATCTCCATACAAGCCCTGTATACACCTGGTCATACCATTGGATCAACATCATTTATTATTGATGATGCTTACCTTCTAACAGGAGATATTTTATTTATAGACTCTATTGGGCGTCCTGATCTTGCTGGAAAAGCAGATGATTGGGTTGGCGATTTAAGAAAATCTTTATATCGACGTTATAAAGAATTGTCAAACGAGCTAATTGTATTACCTGCACATTTTATGATTATTGATGAGTTAAATGAAAATGGCAGTGTCGCTGCATCATTAGGGAAATTATTTAAAGAAAATCATGGACTAAACATTGAGGATGAAGGGGAATTTAGGTCGCTTGTATCAGAAAATCTACCGCCTCAACCAAACGCTTATCAAGAGATTCGTGAAACAAATATGGGAATGAAATTACCAGATGAAGAAGAACAACGTGAGATGGAAATTGGTCCTAACCGTTGTGCAGTTCGCTAAATCATTTAATTAAAAAGGAGACTATAACATGAATGTAAACAAAGTATTAGATGCTAAAGGAATGGCTTGTCCGATGCCAATTGTTAAAACAAAGAAAGAAATGAAATCCTTAAATGTAGGGGATATTTTAGAAGTCCAAGCGACAGATCAAGGGGCTTTAAAAGACTTTGAAGCATGGGCAAAGTCTACGGGTCATGAGTTATTACAAACAAAAGAAGAGGATGGCGTTCTAACATTCCACATTAAAAAAGGGGAATAACGAAAGATGAAGAGAGGGGCACGCCGTTGCCTCTTTTTTCATCAGTAAGGAGAAATTCATGGATATTCTTTTTATCATCACAATATTCTTAATCGGCTTTTTGGGGTCATTCATCTCTGGTATGGTCGGAGTAGGTGGCTCTATCATTAAATACCCTATGCTTCTCTTTATCCCTCCACTGTTAGGTTTTGCGGCTTTTACGGCACATGAAGTTTCAGGAATAAGTGCTGTCCAAGTCTTTTTCGCAACGATTGCAGGTGTTTGGGCTTACAGAGGAACAGGGTACTTGCATCGAAAATTAATTCTCTATATGGGGAGTAGCATTTTAATTGGAAGTTTTATCGGTGCTTTTGCCTCGAATTTTTTTCCTGAAAGCTCAGTCAATATTGTTTATGCAATTCTCGCAACGATTGCTGTAGTTATGATGTTTCTACCTAAAAAACCAGTTTCTGAAAAGCCAGCAGAACAAATTTCTTTTCATCGAGGGCTTGCCTCTGCTTTGTCATTTATCGTGGGTATCGCTTCGGGTATTGTCGGGGCAGCAGGATCATTTTTACTAGTCCCAATTATGTTAACCGTATTAAAATTACCAACTCGAGTAACAATTGCCACTTCTTTAGCCGTTACCTTTATTTCTTCCATTGGCTCAACAATTGGCAAAGTAGCAACGGATCAAGTGCTGTATGGACCTGCAATTGTTATGATTATCGCTAGTGTGATTGCATCTCCTATAGGAGCAAAGCTTGGTCAAAAGATGAACACAAGAATTTTGCAATGGATTCTTGCTTTAATCATTTTAGGAACGTCCATTCAAATATGGTTTGCTCTATTACGATCTTAGTTTTTTTAAAACGGGCGGGTACACATCATTAGAATGAAATCTTCCTATTATCTTAATTAGATGCTTCAAACATTCGAAAATAGATGAAATGAAAAATCGATTCCTCAAAAATTGTACTGGAATCGATTTTTATTAACATGGTTTAACGTTGTAAATACGCGTTTATCTATACTGATGACTAGAAAACCTTGATTTAATAAGGCTTTTACATTAAAGACATGTAAACAACGTATTATTCTTAAAACAAGTCTCACAACACCGAATTAAACAACAGAGCGTTGCCATGAAGGCAATAAAAACGCCTTAAGGCGTTCTAAAGAAGTAGAAGGAATGGTTTTCAAGCAACATTATAGATGCCTTCTCATTATAAAGATAATATTACGTTGTATACTTTGAATACGTTGTTTGCTGACTTAAGATATCAAGTATTTAAAGTAACCTTTTACTCAATTTTTCTTCTCAGAATACTTTAAATACTACTGATTTTCATAGTATAGATAACCCGCATTTTCCCGATGTTACCCCTAATTTATATAAATAAATATATTATGTGTGGTTATTCTTCTGGATGTAGGTGTATGTCTTAGTCACAGTTAAGGGTATTGTCGTTATTGTTGTGGAGCTGGTATGTGCCAATTTATTTATCTTGATAATGTTCAATGTATAGTAGTATATTGATCAAATTTTGTTTTTTTAACAATAAATAGGGAAAAGTTACAAAGAATAAAAACATCACTAATGAAAATGGAGATGAATGATATGTCAGATGCAAATCAAATGCCTCGGGAAGAGGGCATAGATCATAGCTTAAGCCTTATGAGAGAAGGATACATGTACATTTTGAACAGACGTAAAAGTTTTAATTCTAATGTTTTTGAGACCCGATTACTTGGAAAGAAAGCGATCTGCATGGTAGGAAAGGAAGCTGCTGAAGTTTTTTATGACACAGAGAAATTCAAAAGGAAAGATGCAGCACCGAACCGGGCGGTTCAAACATTGTTCGGGAAGAACGGTGTTCAGGCATTAGATGGACAAGATCACAAACACCGGAAGGAAATGTTTATGTCCATCATGTCTCCCGAGGGACTTCAAAGCCTAACAGTCATTACAAAAAAACAGTGGAAGACAGCACTAAATAAATGGGAACAGATGGATGAAGTTACTCTTTATGAAGAAGGAAAAGAAATCTTGTGCAGAATAGCCTGCCAGTGGGCAGGTGTCCCGTTGGAAGATGATGATGTTAAGGAAATGACAAAAGACTTAGCGGCGATGTTCGAGTCACCAGCTGCAATTGGCCCAAACCATTGGCTAGGGAGAAATGCACGGAATAAAGTAGAAAATTGGATTGGTGAGTTGGTTGATAAGGTGCGTAATGGGGAAATAAATCCTCCAGAAGATACAGCTTTACATAGATTTGCCTGGCATCGCGATTTAGAAGGGAATCTTCTGGATACTGAGACTGCTGCTGTGGAAGTAATCAATATCTTAAGACCTATTGTGGCGATCGCTATATTCATCAATTTCATTGCGTTGGCAGTGCATCATTATCCGGAAGAAAGGGAGAAACTTGAATCCCGCGATGAAAAATATGCTCTGATGTTTGTACAGGAAGTCCGTCGTTTTTATCCGTTTTTCCCGTTTGTCGTAGCATTAGTAAAAAAAGATTTCACCTGGAACGGTTATAAATTTGAAGAAGGCACTTTAACTTTACTTGATCTTTATGGCACAAATCATGACCTTGAAATTTGGGAAAAACCTGATGTGTTCAGTCCTGATCGGTTTGCTAAATGGGAAGGCAGCCCTTTTAGCTTTATTCCGCAGGGGGGTGGTGATTACTTTATGGGGCATCGCTGTGCTGGAGAGTGGGTCACCATTGAAGTCATGAAAGTAAGTCTTGATTATCTGGCTAACAGAATGGAATATGAAGTTCCTAACCAGGATTTAAGTTACAGCATGGTGAGCATGCCAAGTATTCCCCATAGCAAAGTAGTGATAAAGAATGTTAAACGAAAGCACTAAATTATGAAGAATTGAAAAAAGAAAGCCCGATTTTCTTTAATAAAGAAATCGGGCTTAGCGATTAGAAGTAGCCTATATATAACGGAAGCAAGAAGGGTTTAAGTCGTTTTCCAATCCAAGTTAACGACAGAACTTTATCTGTTTCGGATGCCGATGGTTTTGTACAAGTTGTGGCGGATAAAGAATAGTCGGATGTCAGGTGTTGTGTGTCCAAATGGTAGGTCGACCCTTCTAATTAAAATAAGAGACTAAACACTTCGTTTTCTAACATTATATAAAACCCTAAGCCAATGAATACGATTGGAACAATCCATCTTTCATATTTCTCGATTTTTTCAGAAATAAGGGGAACACTAGCTATGCGATAACTGATATAACATAATATTCCTACCATAATCAAGAAAACTAGTCCAACGATAGGGATTTCAGCCCCGCTTAATGTTGTGAAGTATGGAATATAAATCGAAAGGTCATCTGCACTTGACGCTAATACGATAAAGGTGACTGTTAAATATAACTTATTAAACCTATTAGATGACAAAACAGATAAGATGTTACTCTCCTCTGCCTCTTCTCCGCCTTTAATCCACACTTTAATCCCTAAATAAAGGGGCAACAATCCAAGTAAACCGACCATCCATTGTTGAGGGATAAAGGATACACCAAAAGATGCCAATAAACTTATAAGTAAGATGATGACTGTTCCTAAATATTGACCAATAACAATATGTTTTAGCTGACCTTTTTTAAGTGATTGCGAAAAAAGGATGATTAAGATAATTAGATAATCAATTCCAGTCGCAATATAAACAGCTATAGCAGTTAAAATCGTGGCAATCATTTTATCAACTCCATTTATCTAGACCATAAGCAGGTATTTAAGAGAAAAGCGTTAGGAAAGCCTAACGCTCTTGACGTTCTATTCTTTTACTCGCATGAGTCGCATACTATTTAATGCTACTAAAAGAGTGGCTCCCATATCTGAAAGGATTGCAATCCACAGTGTTAACCAACCTGGGATAACCAATAATAATGCAATAAATTTAATTGAGATAGCAAAGGCAATATTAGCTTTAATGATGTTTAATGCTTTACGGCTTAGTTTCACCGTAAATGGAAGTTTTCTTAAATCATCCCCCATTAAAGCAACGTCTGCTGTTTCTAGTGCTGTATCTGTACCAGCTCCGCCCATAGCAATTCCGACCGTTGAGGCAGCTAATGCAGGAGCATCATTTACACCGTCACCAACCATAGCTACTTTGCCATACTTGGCACGCAATTGTTTAATGAAGTTTAATTTATCCTCTGGCATTAGTTCTGCCTGTACATTAGATACACCAACATGATTACCGATAGCGTTAGCTGTACCTTGATTATCACCTGTAAGCATAATCGTTTCTTTGATTCCTGCTTTGTGTAACTTTTGAATTACTTCTTTACTTGAATCTCGAACTTCATCTGCAACCGCAATAACAGCTAGGATTTCAACTTCAGTACCAACAATCATTGCAGTCTTACCTTCATTTTGCAGTACCGTAACTTCTTCTTCAAATTTTTTATCAAAAGTTATTGATGATAATTCTTTAAAGAGCTTTGGGCTACCAATATAATAAGTAACCCCATTTACAATTCCTTTAATTCCTTTCCCTGTAATAGAAGAGAAATTCTCTACTTGTACGTCAGCATAATTGATACGCTCCATTTCAGCTTTTTTCATAATCGCTGATGCAAGTGGGTGTTGTGAGCGATATTCCAAAGCTGTAATGATGGACAATAATTCTTTTCCATCTGTTTGTGCGTTCAACATATGATAATCAGTTACAGCAGGAACACCTTTCGTTAATGTTCCTGTTTTATCAAAAGCAATTGCTTTTAATGAACCAATCTCTTCAAGGTAAACGCCACCTTTAACTAATACACCTTTTTTAGCTGCATTACCAATAGCAGAGACAATCGAAATAGGGGTGGAGATAACTAAAGCACATGGACAACCAACTACTAGAACAGCCAGCCCTTGATAAACCCACGTTCCCCAACTTCCATCAAGTAATAATGGAGGAATGACTGCAACTAAAGCAGCAATGACCATAATAATAGGTGTGTAGTATTTTGCGAACTTATCTACAAATGCTTGTGATGGAGCACGTTCTCCCTGTGCCTCTTCAACTAGATGTATTATTTTAGAAATAGTTGTATCCTCAACTAATTTTGTTATTTCAACTTCTAATAACCCTTCTTCATTCAATGTACCTGCAAAGACTTCGTCATCAATTGCTCTTTCTACTGGAACAGATTCTCCTGTGATTGCTGCTTGATTGACTGATGAATGCCCACTGACAACGACACCATCCATTGCTATCTTTTGGCCAGGCTTGACAATCATGATATCTCCTACCGCAATATCATCAACATGGATCATTAATTCTTGCCCATTACGTCTAACAAGAGCTTCTTTTGGTGCGATGTTCATGAGAGAACGAATTGAATTTCTTGCTCTATCCATGGAGAATCGTTCAAGCTCTTCACTGATAGCAAAAAGAATGACAACAAGGGCAACTTCTCCCCATTCGCCAATAATGGCTCCACCTATAACAGCTACAGTCATTAGAGTTTTCATGTCAAATTCTAAACGTAATAAGTTTTGAAAACCGATTTTAAAGAGTGATAATCCTCCTACCAACATGGATGCTAAAAATAATAGGGTTGTTAGAAGATTATCTTCTCCATTTACAAAATAAGACAGATAACCAAAAACAAGAAAAGCAGCTGAATATAGCAATGTACTATACTTTTTATAAAAAGGAACTTTTTCTTCTTTATCCTCTTTGACTGCATTTTGAGAACTTTGATTCGATTGATCTGGTGTTACCTTTAAGTTTTCAAATGATCCAGCCTTTTCTAATTCCTCAACTGAAGCGTTACCGAATACAGAAATTTTAGAAGCACCAAAATTCACTTTCGCATCTTCAACTCCTGAAATTTCCTTTACGTTTCTTTCGAATTTTCCAGCACAATTTGCACACGTAAAGCCTTGAACACGGTAAACACTTTTATCTTTTTTTACTTCATTCACGGTTATCTACTTCCTTCCCATGAACAATTGCTGTTGTCACAAGCATTTTGACATGTTCATCATCTAAAGAATAAAAGACTAACTTTCCTTCTTTTCTAGTTTTAGCAATTCCTAAATTACGTAGATGGCGTAAGTGGTGAGAAACTGTAGCCATCGTTGCATCGATAATATTCGCTACGTCACATACACATAATTCATCTTCTTGAACCAATGCATATGCTATCTTTAGTCTTGTTTCATCTGATAACGCCTTGAAGATATTTGCCACTGGTGCAAAATTTTCTTGTTCCATAATTGATCTAACACGACTTACCTTTGCTTCGTCATAACAGAAAATTTCACAAGTATCATGTGTTTGTTTAACTTCTTGAGCCATAATTCCACCCCTCATTCAAATGTTTATTTGATTATAAATACATTCTAATACTCATTAGATTAAATTGTCAATAAAATAATCAAAAGAATATTTGAATAATCCTCTAATCAAGAATTTTCTCTACGAACCGATGTTATTTTATCGTTTATATCTTCTTTGTTGTATTAGTTCCATATCTATTAAAAGATTTTGACATAACATATTAGTAAATGCTAATATGTTTCGAGGGACATATTAGTTTTAACGAATATGAAAGTCGAGGTTACTATGGAGACGAACAAATTGGATACCAAAGTCAAATTAATACATGGCTTCTCGAACAAAACGAGATTACTGATTCTGGAAAGCATTAAAGAGGATGAAAAGACTGTATCTCAAATTGTAGAAGAGATTAATGGCAATCAATCGAACATCTCACAACATTTAGCATGTCTCAAAGATTGCGGGATTATTGTAGGTAGGAATGAAGGGAAATATTGTTATTATAGTTTGCGTAATGAAAAGGTACGAAGCTTCCTGAACATGTTCGATTCCGTTTTAGAAGATGTTGAAGACGAGGTTTCTTGTTGTAAAAATTATATAGTATAGGGACAACTTGACGAGAAAAATTATATTGAATAAATTACTTATTTGACTAAAATTTAACATATTTCAAGAAAGATCTAACTCAAAACGTTTATTGCTACAAAATTACAGTCGGGAGAGATAGAGTTGATATATGATGTTATTATTATTGGAGCAGGTCAAGCTGGAATTTCTATGAGTCAAAAGTTAAAGAATCAGGGAATTAATCATTTAATGATTGATTCCCATTCATACATCGGAGAACAATGGCGTTCTCGGTATGATTCTCTCATTTTATTTACACCTAGAAGTTATTCATCGTTACCTGGTTTAATGATGGAGGGCGCCCCAGAGGGATACCCTACAAAAGATGAAATGGCTACATACCTGCAACAATACGTACAATATTTCGAATTGCCTGTCTTCTTAAAAGTTAAAGTTGAAAAATTAAAAAAGAAAGAAGATATTTTCGTTATGCAAACTTCCAAGGGTGAATTAGCAGCAAAAAAGGTCGTAGTAGCTACAGGTGCCTTTCAAAACCCATTTATACCTCCAATAATACACGAAAATAGTAAGGATATTGAGCATATTCATTCTTCACAATATATAAATACGACAGCTATATCTAATGATACTGTATTAATTGTCGGTGGTGGAAATTCTGGCGCTCAAATAGCGGTAGAATTAGCTGATAGCAAGAACGTTTATCTTGCTACACCTCATAAAATGAATTTTTTACCCTTAAGGCTTTTAGGGAAAAGCATTTTTAATTGGTTGGATAAGCTGAATTTATTATATGCAGGGATAGACACGAAAAGGGGAGAACTTTTCCAGAAAAGAAAGGATCCTATTTTTGGATATGAACTGAAAAGACTCATTAATAAAAACAAAATAACCATAAAACCACGAGTAGAAAAAGTTATTGGTGAACAAGTCTTTTTTTCAGACGGAAGCACAATAGAAACCCAAATAATTATATGGTCTACAGGTTTTAAACCTTCTTTTGAATGGATAAATATAGATGGCGTTATACGCCGAGATGGAAAACCTAATCATAATCGTGGGATTAGTCCCATAGAAAACCTTTATTTCATAGGATTACCTTGGCAATATCATCGTGGTTCAGCATTAGTTTGTGGAGTAGGTAAGGATGCGGAATACCTATTACATAATATTATTAATTAGAGAGGGATAATAACTATTTTAAAGAAAGGAGGTTAAAGTTTAACGAGCCAAATTTAATAAGGCGGTTACATAACGTACAGGATTACGCCTTTTTTAAAATTGAAGTTGCTTAGCGTATGTTTTCCGCGTTTTGTTGGTAGGACCCCTAGTTGACCATATCGTGTTGGAAAAACAAAAAGAAATCAATGCTGAAAATATATATAAGCCCAAAAAGTCAAAATTAAAGAGGTACTTTAATGAATAAGCCTTTTATAGAGACTAAAGAATATAAACGATTTGCTGAGTTTTGTGATGCGTGTAGAAAATACAAATATATCGGTATATGTTATGGCTTGCCAGGCGTAGGAAAAACATTATCGTCTCAACATTATGCGAAGTGGTCTTATGTTAATAAGCAAATTTCTTATAAAGGTGCGGATCAAATTGGTATTAATGCAGATGAAAGAATACTTAACTGTAAAACGATATTCTATACGGCTCCTTCCATAAAAGCATCCCAAATGATAGGTGACATCAGGCTTTTGGGTGGGCGATTAGGAATGGTGAAAAGTGTGTATAAATATTTAGAAGAGGGCGAGGAGGAAAAGTACTCAACAGATTGGACTGAGGATGTTGATTTAGTCATTATTGATGAAATTGATAGATTGAAATTACAAAGCTTAGAGCAATTAAGGGATTTATACGACCAAAACAACTTTGCTCTTATTTTAATCGGTATGCCGGGTATAGAAAAACGATTAGCCAGATATCCTCAGTTATATTCAAGAATTGGTTTTGCACACGAGTTCGAAAAATTAAGTAAAGATGAAACTCATCATATTTTACAATATAAATGGGATGAATTAGGGGTTTCTATAAAACTGGAGGACTTTTCAGACTATGAAGCCATTTCTACTATTATACGAATTACTAATGGGAACTTCCGATTAATCCATAGGTTGTTTTCTCAAATTGAAAGGATTTTAGAGATTAATCAATTAAATTCCATAACAACTGATGTTGTTGAAGCGGCTCGAGATAGTTTAGTTATAGGTATAAAATAATGAAGGGGATGTTATCTTTAATCTGATAACATCTTTTTTTATGCTCAATAATTATTGGGGGATTATCTACAATTAATTTGAGGATTGTACAATGGATTAAAAGTAATTGCTATAGCTTTAGAATAAAGTTTGATTAAAAATACTTTAAACCCTTGATATTACTGTATATAAAAAGCTATCGTTTTGAATAAAGATTGATCAAAACGATAGTTTTCTTTTATTTTTAAGAACTGTTGTTTATAAAAAAGATTGATTATTTTAAAACTCTTTGTTTCACTAACGCCCCCTTTAGTTCAATAAGCAAACTCAAATGAGTTTGCTTATAAAGTTAGTGTTATTCTATTTCAAAATCCTTTATATTGGCTATTGGTTGAAGTGTTGCTTCTGGATTAAAGGTAGAAAGTTCTTCATCTTTTTGTACCTTTTTGACCCAATCGTGATCAGCTAAAGCCCCTTTACCAAGAGCCACTAGATCAGCACCGCCATCGTTTAAAATTTTGATCGCTCGATCTACATTTTCGAGTTGCCCGTTTGCGATAATGGGTAATTTGCTGTACTTTTTCGCAAGAGATACAAGAGAAGTCTCGCTACCTTCAAAGGCAGGTTGCCACGCTTCAAATTCTGTTACGTGAATATAGTTCAAACCCGATTTACCTAATGCACTAAAAATGATCTTTGCATCAGCTTCTTTGCCTGACCACTTGTAAAAGTAGTCATTGACTTGTGATTGTGAAATTCTCATACCAACAATAAACTGGTCATCTGCAACGGCTTCTGTTACGGCATTAGCAACTTCAACAAGGAACCGCACTCTATTTTCCGTGCTTCCCCCATATTCGTCTGTCCGTACATTCGTGTACTCTGTTAAAAAAGCATCCAATAAATAACCATTTGCGCCATGTAATTCTACGCCGTCAAAACCAGCAAATTTTGCTCTTTTTGCAGATTCCACAAAGCTGTTTTTTACATCTTCCATCTCCTCTTTTGTAATGGCTCTAGGAAGTTTAAAAGCTCCTTCTCCCAGATAAAATGTTAGTTGCTCCCCTTTTGGTTGAACGGCAGAAGGGGCAATAGTTTCGTCTGTAAATCGGTTTCCTTGTGAAAGTGGTCCGGTATGTTGCAATTGCATAAAGATTTTTCCACCTTCTGAATGAACAGCGTCAGCAACCTTCTTCCATTCTTTCGCTTGTTCATCCAATGCAATACCCGGTTGAAACTGATACGTCTGACTGTTCTTGTCATCTATATAAGTGCCTTCCGTAATAATCAAACCAAAACCACCCTTTGCAAAAGAACGGTAGTATTTAACCATTCTCTCTGAAACGAACCCTTCTTGGTCTGCACTAATTCTCGTCATTGGTGCAACCCCTACTCTATTTTTAAGCTCCGTGTTATTAATGTTTAGTGTTTGGAACAAGATGTTTTTATCCATTATTAAAATTCCTCCTGTTGAATTGATGATTGACAACTTCTTAATTGTTAGCTTAAATGAAGTATGAAATTTAGTAAAATGAATATATTAAAATTATACGTTCAATAATATTGAACCAACATAAGGAGCTACTTTCATGGAGCTACGCCAATTAATTACGTTTAAAACGATTGTAGAAAAAGGAAGTTTTAATAGAACCGCTGAACACTTAGGCTATTCACAATCCTCAATTACAACTCATATCAAAGAGCTTGAAAAAGAATTAGCTAATCCCTTGTTCGACCGATTAGGGAAAAAAGTTGTTTTAACCCATTTTGGAGAACAATTCTATCCCTATGCGAACCAAATTATTGAGCTTTACAATCAATCTTTAAATATTGATAAAGAGCCACAAGGACAACTAACAATCGGTATTTCAGAGTCGTTGACGATCTGCCGTGTTCCGCTTATTTTGCTTGAATTTAAACAAAAATATCCAAAGGTTAATCTGCATGTGAAATCATTAGAGAACTATGATGTTACCAAGAGTTTACAAAGCGGGGAAATTGATTTAGCACTTATTCTAGAGAAAGAAGATTGGGTAAAAGAAGATTTGTTTATTGAAGAATTGGTTCGGGAAAAAATGGTGCTCATTAGTCCTAACGAGATTGATGCTTCAAGAACGGCTTTGTATTCAGATTTAAGGTGTAGTTACAAGTCCGTTTTTGATGAATATATTAAGTTAAACCAGTTGGACATTGAAGCGAGTTTAGAGTTTCAGAGCATTGAAGCAATCAAGCATTGTGTTAAACATGGGTTAGGCATATCGTTAGTGCCTTTATTTTCAGTGAAAGAGGAATTAAAAGACGGTGTTTTTAAGGGGCAAGAAGTAACAAATAAGCAAACGTCAATCTCAACATATATGATCCACCATAAAGATAAATGGATTTCTCCATCCATAAAGAGCATGATGGACATTGTTCAAGAACATGCAAGTCGTTGGGAATAAAAAAGAGCTTCTTAGCTCTTTTTTTATATCACTAACCTGCTTGCTTGTTTAAGTGTAATTAATCACAATCTTTATCTGATTTAGTTAAATAAAACAAGCTTTAGAGAAATGAACTAAGGCGAATAGCATCGCAACATTTTTATAAACATCACAACTTTATTCAAAACATCGCGACTTTATTTCAAATCAACAATTGCAAAGAAATCTACCTCAGCAACACTGTTACATCTGAAAATACGCAATATAAAACCCAAATATACGCAATATAAATATCAAATTGACAAGTGTCTCATAAGACTTATCTCAAAAATGAGGTGATATTTTGCGGAAAATAGGTTATATTCGTGTCAGTTCGACTAGCCAAAATCCTTCAAGGCAATTTCAGCAGCTGAACGAGATCGGAATGGATATTATATATGAAGAGAAAGTTTCAGGAGCAACAAAGGAACGAGAGCAACTTCAAAAAATGTTAGAGGATTTACAAAAAGATGACATTATTTATGTGACTGACCTAACTCGGATCACTCGTAGTACACAGGATTTATTTGTATTAATTGATGATATAAGAGGTAAAAAGGCAAGTTTAAAATCATTAAAAGATTCATGGCTAGATTTAACAGAAGATAATCCATACAGCCAATTCTTAATTACGGTAATGGCTGGTGTTAACCAATTAGAGAGAGATCTTATTCGTATGCGACAACGTGAAGGGATTGAGTTAGCTAAAAAGGAAGGAAAGTTTAAAGGACGGTTAAAGAAGTATCATAAAAATCATGCTGGAATGAATTACGCGGTGAAGCTATATAAAGAAGGAAGTATGACTGTAAATCAAATTTGTGAAATTACAAATGTCTCTAGGGCTTCATTATATAGAAAGCTATCGGAAGGGAAACAATAATCGTTAATTATTCCATTATACGAAGGGCCAGATTGTTGAATATGCGTTACCCTAGAACAAACAGTCAGTGCTCATTTTTTAACACCAGAATTAGTACAGAATTTATAAAAAGGAATGTCTTGATATATATATATGAATGGTTTTGTGAGTTGATCAAAATGTTCCCGAACCGAAAAAAAGGTACAAGGTTATTTTCCATAAGTATCAGTTAAACTAGCCATTAAGAATAGAACAAATAAATATAGAAATATGCTAAAATAATGGTATTACCAAAAAAGATATTTATTGGAAAGAGGTTGAAGGTGTTTGTGACTAACATTCCAGAGCAATCAAATAAATCAACTCAGCGCTCTACTAAGGAAAAAGATCAATTAATGGGAAGGTTAAAGAGAATTGAGGGGCAAGTTAGAGGAATTCAAAATATGGTCGATAATGATCGATACTGTATAGATATTCTAACTCAAATATCAGCAATAAATGCTGCAATGAACAAAGTAGGTCTTCAACTATTAGAAAAACATACAAGACATTGTGTTACTGATGCGCTAAAAGATGGAGATGGAGAAGAAGCTATACAAGAATTAATGGATGTTTTTAAACGATTTACAAAAGCATAATACCCAATACCAGTAGTAAAATCGACTGGTATTATTTTTGACTCTTGACATACCCTACGGGGGTATGGTAAATTAGTTATTGAGAGGAGGAAATGTTATGACAGAGTTGTTAAAACTTCCAATAGAAACGTGTTGTAGCAACGCCTTTATAGCAAATAAAAGCAATATTTCTGAATTTCCAACTGTGCTCATTAGAGGAATGAACAGGTTTGAAAATCAATTAGGGGCATAAAAAGTTTAAAGGTGAGTAAAACTTATTGTGTCGATATAATAATACAACAAATTTCAACTGTTCAAGCTACAATAGTTGGAATTTCAAAATCGATAAAGTGGAATATTTCTGTTTGAGAAATATATGTTTGTTTTTCATATACCCAACTAGGGTATAGTAAATATAAAGGAGGAAGATTTAACGATGCAAAACGTAACTCTTAACGTACAAGGAATGTCTTGTGGACATTGTGTAAATTCTATAGAAGGTAATGTTGGAAAATTAAATGGAGTCGATTCTGTAAAAGTACATCTTTCCGAAGGAAAAGTAGATGTAACTTTTGATTCAACAATCTTAAGTTTAAACGAAATTACGGAAATTATTGAAGAACAAGGATATGAAGTAGAAAATGGACCAGCTCAAGGGGAAAGTTGTCATTAACAAAATCTAGATCGTGCATAATAATAGCACGATCTGTTTTTTTAAACAAAACATACCCCCATAGGGTATAAAAAGTTATGAGAAGGAGTGAAACATAATGTCACAAAAAGAAGCTACACTTCAAATATCGGGGATGACTTGTGCGGCTTGTGCAACAAAAATTGAAAAAACCTTATCTAAAATAGAAGGGGTAGAAAAAGCAAATGTTAATTTTGCTATTGAAAAAACAAAAGTTGTCTATGATGATGCAAAAACGAATGTAAAAGCATTTGAAGAAAAAATAAATAAACTTGGTTATGAAGTAGTACATGAAAAGCAAACGTTTGATATTTCTGGAATGACTTGTGCAGCTTGTGCAAATAAGATAGAAAAACGTTTAAGTAAATTGGATGGAGTCTCTAATACACATGTTAATTTTGCATTAGAAAATGTAACGGTAACTTTTAATCAAGATCAAGTAACTTCTAGTGAAATGATAGAAGCAGTAAAGAAATTAGGATATACCTTAAAGCCCGAAACTTCAAAAGCAGAAACGGCAAGTAATAAGGAAAAAGAGGTGCAGCACCAAACAGGAAAGTTTCTGTTTGCTGCAATTCTGACTTTACCTTTGTTATGGACGATGGTAACACATTTTGAGTTCACCTCTTTCCTATACGTACCAGATATGCTGATGAATCCTTGGGTACAGTTAACACTAGCAACACCAGTACAATTTATTGCAGGAGCACAGTTTTATTCTGGGGCATATAAAGCCCTTCGAAGTAAAAGTGCCAACATGGATGTATTAATCGCTCTCGGAACCACAGTGGCTTTTCTCTACAGTATTTTTCTTGGTTACGAATGGCATGTTGCTGGGCAATTAGGAATGGCAGATCTCTATTTTGAAGCAGCAGCTGTAATTATCACATTAGTTATTCTCGGTAAATTGTTTGAAGTACGTGCAAAAGGTAGAACTGGGCAAGCAATTCAAAAATTGTTAGGTATGCAAGCAAAAACGGCTAGAATCATTCGCGATGGAGAAGAAAAAGAAGTTGCCATAGAAGAAGTGGTTGTAGGTGATCAAGTAGTAGTTCGCCCTGGAGAGAAAGTTCCTGTGGACGGAAAAATTATTAAAGGACAGTCTGCAGTTGACGAGTCCATGATTACTGGAGAAAGTATTCCAGTTGATAAAAAAGTAAATGATGGAGTAATTGGTTCCACTATTAATAAGAATGGCATGTTGTTAGTGGAAGCTACAAAGGTAGGAAAAGATACAGCCTTAGCACAAATTGTGAAGGTTGTAGAAGAAGCACAAGGAAGTAAAGCAGACATTCAACGTGTTGCAGACAAAGTCTCTGGAGTATTTGTGCCAGTTGTTGTAGTTATCGCTATTGCTACTTTTCTAGTTTGGTATTTCATAGTTGCACCAGGTGATTTAAGAGCAGCTCTAGTACCGATGATCACAATCTTGGTGATAGCATGTCCATGTGCTCTAGGTTTAGCAACTCCAACTTCTATAATGGCTGGCTCTGGGAGAGCAGCAGAACTAGGAGTCCTTTTTAAAGGAGGAGAACACCTAGAAAACACTCGATCCATTAATACAGTAGTTTTAGACAAAACAGGAACAGTTACAAAAGGAGAGCCAGAGTTAACTGATTTTATATTACAAGATGATTTTTCAGAAGATGAGGTTCTTAAATTAGTTGGATCTGCCGAAAAAAATTCGGAACATCCATTGGCAGAAGCTATTGTGAGAGGCGTATTAGAAAAAGGAATTACAGTTGAAGAAGCAGAAGAGTTTGAAGCTATCCCTGGTTTTGGTATAAGCGCTGTAGTTAACGGAAGAAAGGTTTTTGTAGGCACAAGAAAATTAATGCAACAACAACAAATTAATACCTCCGAACTCGAACAGTCGATGAGTAAGTTAGAGACTGAAGGAAAAACAGCTATGTTAGTAGCTATTGAACAAAGATTTGCTGGAATTATTGCTGTTGCAGATACAGTTAAAGACACCTCTAAAGAAGCAATTAAAAGAATGCATGACTTAGGACTAGAAGTAATTATGCTAACAGGTGATAACGAAAGAACGGCAGCAGCGATAGGAAAACAAGTAGGGATTGATAGAGTAATCGCGGAAGTAGTGCCGGAACAAAAAGCAGATGAAATTAAGAAACTTCAACAAGAAGGAAAGAAAGTAGCAATGGTTGGTGATGGAATCAACGATGCACCAGCATTAGCAGTTGCTGATATTGGTATGGCAATAGGCACGGGTACAGATGTTGCAATTGAAGCCGCAGATATAACTCTCATGCGGGGGGATCTACACAGTGTAGCAGATAGTATCATAATCAGTAGCAAGACCATGCGTAACATTAAACAAAACTTATTCTTTGCATTCTTCTACAACTCAGCATCTATCCCTATAGCAGCAATTGGTTTACTTGCCCCATGGGTTGCAGGTGCTGCCATGGCATTTAGTTCGGTATCAGTTGTCCTGAACGCCTTAAGGTTACAACGGTTAAAATTGGCTAAAGGGGGAGTAGCTAATGTCGATTAAAAAGTGGGTAATCATAGCAAGTGTTTATCTGATTGCGGTATTTGGAGGATATGGACTCCTTACGGGAGAAAACCCTTTTAAAAGTGGTGCAATGAATCATCAAGAACATGCAGAGGGGCATGAACCAAAAAATGAAAGTGATGGGCATGGCAACCATGCCCATCAAGAAGATGGCCCTTCTGAAATAGAAGTGAGTGTTTCATATGTAGATAACGAGCTTACTATTGAATTAATGGATGATGAAGGTAATGCACCAACTTTGTCTATCACACATGAAAAGGAAATGCATGCCATTTTAGTTTCTAGTGATTTAAAAGAATATATTCATCTACATCCGGAAAACAAGGATGATGGCATTTTTGTTGTTGAGGAAAGTTTAAGTAGTGGACAGTATGAAGTTTTCATTGATATTAAACCGTCTACCAAAAACTATGAGGTGGAAGCAATCCCATTAAACATTGGCGAAACATCTACCCCAAATGCAAGCCTAACACCAGATGAAGAGTGGACAAAGGATATAGAGGGCAAGAAGGTTACTTTAGAACCTATATCAGCAAAAACGGGTGAAGAGGTTCTGTTGAAATTTGATCTTCATGGGGAAAAACCCGAAAAGTATCTTGGTGCGTTAGGTCACGTTGTTATTATTGACGAACAAGTTGAGGATTTCATTCATGTTCATCCTACTTCAGAGCAAGAGACCAATTTTATCACTCATTTCTCCAAACCTGGACTATATAAAGTTTGGGCAGAATTTAAGTTTGAAGGAAAGGTAAACGCTTATCCATTCGTCATTGAAGTTCAGTAAAGATTCTAGTAAAAGATTTAGAATTTCATGGAGGCCAGGTAGTGATTCTACTTGGCTTTCCTCAATAAAAATAGAAATTTCCACATCTAAATAAGACGATAAAAAACATTACTTTTGGAGGGAGAGGAGCTAATGACAGTTAAAAAAATCAAATTAGCAGTAAATGGTGGGATTGCATTTGGAGCAAAGCTAAATGCCAGACAACTTATACTTATTGCTAGTTACATGAACAACGAAGAAGAAGTGGAATTAACCACTTTTCAACAAATCTATATTGAAGTAGAGGAAGAAAGAGTAGAAGAAATTAAAGAAAAGTTTAATGAGGTGGGACTTTTTTGTTATCCTGTAGGGAATTTTGTGAAGAGCTTAAGAACTTGTAATTTTTGCAAGGGAGAAGAAGAAGAAGGTATGCCTGTAGCAAAGGAAATAAACAAACGCATTGCTGGAAAGCCAGTTCCTTTCACATTAAAACCTGCCTATACTGGTTGTCCCGTAGGTTGTGGGGAACCTCTTGTCAATGACATTGGAATAATGAAAAGAAGTGATGCTTATGACTTATATATCGGTGGTCATTCAAAAGGGAAAAATGCTAGAGTTGGCAATTTGGTTTTAGAACAATTAACACCTGAACAACTTTATGAAGCAGTTGATAAGATAATCACTATTTATTCGGAAAATGGAAAGAAGAGAGAAGCACTTTTCAAATTTGTTGACCGTTTTGGCTTAGAAAACATAAAAAGTCATTTAGTTAATTAATGTGTAATATTCTTCAACTTGAAAAAACTATAATAAATTTTGTGTTAAAAATTCTATTCTAGAACAAAAATAGAAGGAGAATCTGTTTATGAAAAACCATAACGGGCATCTTAATCATGCACATCATCATACAAGTGATACAGGAAATCTACAGAATGAAATTAGTATAAAGGTAAGTTATAACAGAAACCTTTTAATTATTGAACTAAAAGATAATCATAATCAGGCGCCACAGTTAGAGATTAACCATGAAAAGGAACTTCATTTAATCATTATCAGTTCAGACATGAAAAAATACTTGCATTTACATCCTAAAAATATTGGAACTGGTAAATTCGAACAAGAAATAGCCCTAGAAGAAGGTTCTTATAAAATCTTTGTAGATATAAGCCCAAGAGATTTAATTTACAGGGTAAAGCCCATTGATTTGAATGTTGGCCATTTAATAAATAATCATAGTCACCATAATTTAGAACCGGATACGAAATTACAAAAGACGATTAACAATAAATCTCTAGAACTTCAAATTGATTCGCTTTCAGTAGATCAGCCAACGACCTTAACATACAATTTTCTCGACACACTTCCAGAACCATATTTAGGAGCACTAGGGCATGTAATAATTATCAATGAAGAAGCTACACAATTTATCCATGTGCACCCTGTTTCCGATGACAAGACAATATTCACCACACAATTCATTAATCCCGGACTTTATAAAGTTTGGGGAGAATTTAAATTTAATGACCAAGTAATCACCTATCCATTTGTTATAGAAGTGAAGTAAATATATAAAAATAGGATGTAGCATTAATGAGGAGGTTTTATCATGAAGTTTGAACTTTATACTCGTCCAACTTGTTCTGATTGCCAAGCAGCGAAGAAGTTTCTTTCTCAAAACAATATAGACTTTCTTGAATTTGATTTAACGAAAGTACCAGAAAAAGAAGAAGAATTGAAAAAGGTTTCTGGTGCAAGAATTGTTCCAACGTTTGTTTTTAAAGAAACTATTCTTGGCCTCCCTAAGAAATCCAAAGTGTTTATAGGATTTGAGAATAATTTTGATGAAATTAAAGGGAAGTTAGGATTAAGCTGAGTCTCCAAAAACAAAAACAGTGGATATGCACCCTGATACCGTGAAGGGGGAAATCAAATGTCACTTAGAACACCTCCATTGGAGAATCAGAGTTCTGTAAAAGATAAATTGAAAATAATTATCTTACTAGCCATTCCTGCTGTAATCGAGAATTTCTTTCAGACATTACTGGGATTTGTTGATACGTTGTTTGTCGCTAAGATTGGTTTAGCTGAAGTATCTGCTGTGGGAGTTACCAATGCAGTACTTGCTATCTATTTTGCAGTATTTATGGCTGTGGGAGTAGCAACCAATGTTTTGATTTCAAATTTCTTGGGTGCAGGTAAGGTAGAAAAAGCAAGGCATATTGCCCAACAGGCTATTGTTATGGCAATAGCACTTGGCATTGCTTTTGGTATTATTACGTTGTTTTTTGCAGATAATATGCTTTTATTAATGGGATTAGACGAAGAGGTATTAAAATTAGGTAGTCTATATTTTAAAATAGTAGGGGTACCTTCCATTTTTATGTCTTTAATGTTTGTATTAAGTAGTATTCTTCGTGGTGCAGGTGATACAAAATCTCCTATGAAGACAAGCATAATGGTAAATATCATCAACGTAATACTAGATTTCATCTTAATATTTGGATTCTGGTTCATTCCTGCATATGGAATTGTCGGGGCTGCGTTAGCAAGTGTATTTGCACGATTATATGGAACCATACTCTTATTCCGATATATTAACAAGACAAAAGATATAGCGTTTAGAAAGGATTATTGGAAAATAGATAAAGGACATCAAATTGAATTATTAAGTCTTGGAAGCCCAGCAGCAATAGAAAGATTGGCTATGAGAGTTGGTCAGATTGTTTATTTTGGATTTATAGTAGCACTTGGGACTAATACTTTTGCTGCCCATCAAATTGCGGGAAATATTGAAGTATTTTCTTATATGATTGCATATGGATTTGCTGCTGCAGCTACAATTCTTGTTGGAAGAAATATTGGAGCAAACAATTATTGTGATGCTAAAGAATATGCAAAATTAACGACTTTTTTAGCGATAGGTTTCATGTCTATTTTCGGTATCTTATTATTCCTTTATGGAGAATGGGCAGGAAGTTTATTTACGGAAGATCCAAAAGTAATAGCTGAAATTGGTATTGCTCTTAAAATTGCAGCTGTATTTCAACCGTTTTTAGCAGTTGTGTTAGTGTTAACTGGTGCATATCAAGGCGCAAACAATACAAAATATCCTATGTATTTGACCATTATTGGGATGTGGCTTATAAGGACTGGGACAGTCTATCTTCTTGCGATAGTGCTGGAAATGGGCTTGGCAGGTGTTTGGATAGCGATTGGAATTGATATAGTCTTTAGAGCAATCATCCTATGGACTCGTTTCACCAAGGATCATTGGGTTTCTAAAACGAAAGATAAGATTGCAGATTGCCATCCCAGAACTAGAAATGCTCAACTTTCCAAGTCAGTTAATAATTATTAATAGTTGAGAAATTAATTTATCTATTCTATAGGATGTTGCGTTTTAGGGTATCTTTATAAGGTACTTTAAGCGTTTCATCCTTTTTAAATGTATAGTCCACAATATTAATAAAAGTTTTCGAAAAAATAAAGACATTACGCTCGAACTACTAACAATGGGTGAAATGATAAACAAAGAATATAGTATTACTTGTTTAAAATACAAAAATATATTGTTTATGAAGAATGTGTGAACATAAGTTCTGAAAGGTTAAAAAAATGAATACCTCCATAAATTCTGCAAAATTTAGAAGTATATTATTTGTATCATCATATAGGAGGTATAAAGATGAATGTTAAAAAGTTATTAATGGTAGGGGTGCTTACTCTAATTGCTATGCTGACATTATCTGCATGTGCTAGTAACGGCGAGAATCATGATATGCAGGACATGGAAGGAGACCATACGGATGGCGATCATTCCGGGATGGATCATTCAGGTATGAAAATGTCTGGCTCAGGAGAAGTCCCTGAGGATTTAAAAGAAGCAGAAAATCCAACCTTTCCTGTTGGGAGTAATGCCATCATTACAGAAGCACATATGCCTGGTATGGAAGGGGTAGAAGCAACAATAGTAGGAGCTTATGAAACAACCGTCTACACCATTTCGTATAATCCAACAAATGGTGGTGAAAGAGTGGAAGACCATAAATGGATTATCCATGAGGAAGTAGCTAATAGACAAGAAGAACCATACCAAGTAGGTGATGAAATAACGGTAGATGCAGATCATATGGAAGGTATGGATGGAGCAAATGCTACCATTGACTCTGCTGAAAAGACTACTGTTTATATGGTTGACTTTATCCTTTCCGATAGTGGAGAAGAAGTAACGAACCATAAATGGGTGACAGAAAGTGAACTTTCACAGGAATAAAGATCTGCAAATATTATCTTAAAAGCTATTATAGTGAGCTTTACCTTAGGAAATCAAAAGCCTCTTTCATTTTGAAAGAGGCTTTAACATTTTTCAATAATTTAAATTAAATCAGATTTAATAAATCAAAAAACCTCTTTAAGGTATTGCTTTTCAAGAGTATACAATAGATTGTTTTATCACAAGTTTATGTGGAATACATCTATTTAGAATTAGTTATTACTAACCTTTCCGTTCTCGAGGATATAAGCCCAGGTTTGGCCATTGTCTTTGGTCTGGAAGATACTGTTGTTAGCTGTAACAAGTGTTATTTCTTCTCTATTACTTGGATTTGTCGTCAAAAATAAAACTGGGTTTTCTCTTGAAACATCTTCTGGTAATGGTATCTCTTTTGAATCTTTATTTTGTAATTCAACATTAATTAATTTAATATCTTCTTTCTCAACCTGGAAATAAATTAGACTATTCTCTTGATATTCGACGGTTGTAACAGGAGTGTTTGGTGACAGTAATTCAAAATCATTCCCAAAGTTAGAGGATACAAATAAACCTTTATTAGTTGAAATGCTTATGTTTTCAGGATTATTAGGGTGGGTCGCAATATTTCCTATAGAGTTGGCAGAAACGCCATTCATTTCGCTTTGCTGCCAGCTCTCTCCACCGTCGATTGAATAATGTAAACCTACTGTTAGGGAATTAGGGTGTTCATTATACACGTAAAGAGTGTGATTATAATAACTTGCAGCTAAATAGTGGAAATCTATTTCGCCATAAAATTTAATTTTTTCTAAAGTATTTCCTTGATCAGTACTCTTCATAATACCCAATGGGTTCTTTAAATTAGATTTAAGCGAGGGATGACCACTTGAAAAGAATCCATTATCTGTAGTTTGAAATCCCATATAGTCATGGTTATTCTTATTAGTTTTGAACCATTTATCATCTGAGAACTTAAGTAGACCATGGTGGGTAGCTATAAAGAGAGTTTGATTACTTCCTAAATAGCCAATTCCATGGATGTGAGTCACTATTTCTTCGTTTGCGTCTATAAAAAAGGAGTCAATGCCATTATCTTTAGAGCTTATACAACCAGTAAGCATAGTACTTATTAAAGTGAGCAAAAACGTTTTTTGTATCCATTTCATAATTAATCCTCCGTAGAATACTTCAATTATTCATACCTTTTATTCCATCTATATCCAATTCCCCAAATAGTTTTTAAATGTTTATCAACTTCAAATCCAGTTTTTCTGAGTTTATCCCGCAAATTTCTAATGTGTGAATCTATTGTTCTGTTCTCAGTTTCTGCTTTGAATTCCCACAACGTGGCCAGTAAGTGATCACGCGTAAAAACTTTATCAGAATTTAATAAAAAAAGTTTTAACAAGTCAAATTCTTTAGGTGTAACGGAAATGGGAACACCATTAAAATCTAGTTTATAAATAATGGGATCAAGAGTTAATCCTCTAAAATAGAGGGGTTTGTTCCAATTCTCTTCTTTAACAGTACGTCTAAGTACAGCTTCTATTCTTGCTATCAGAACCTCTTCATTAAATGGTTTTGAGATGTAATCATCCGCCCCAATTTTTAACCCTTTTACCATATCACTAGTATCATTTCTTGCCGTTAGCATAATGATAGGAGTATTTGAAAACTCTCTTAATTTCTTTAATGTTTCCCAGCCGTTTAGTAATGGCATCATGACATCAAGGATTATTAAATCTACGTCGTTTTGTTCTATATATGAAATACCATCTGTACCACTATTCATTTTAATGCAGTCATATCCATAAGGCACCAAGTATAAAGATAGGAGATCTAACATTCTTTGTTCATCATCAATTAAAACTATCCGTCTCATATAGCATCAGGCCTCCTTTAATAACACTGAAACGGTCGTACCAGCCCCCAACTTACTTGCCACATGAAGCTCTGCGTCATGAGCCTCTACTATTTCCTTGACTATGGATAAGCCTAAACCAACACCACCAGTAAGGCGAGATCTGGATTTTTCAACCCTATACAAGCTATCAAAAATAAAAGGAAGCTCTTCTTCAGGTATACCTACCCCTTGGTCAGATATTGCAAGGATAACATGGTTTTTAGTCTTCTTTATTTCAATAGTGGTCACACCACCATTAGAATATTTGAGTGCATTATCTAAAAGATTCAAAATTACTTGTTCAAATCGGACTGGGTCAATATTTACAATGTTACCTGGTTGCTCCAAGAAGATAAGTCCAATTCCAGTACTAGAGAAAATAGGTTTAACTTTTTCATAGATAAGTTTAATAAAAGATGAAACATCTACTCTTTCTTTTTGAATAATAAAGGAGTTTTGGTCCATTTTAGCCAATTCAAATAACTCTTCTAAAAGGGTTGAAACCCTTGAGGATTCCTCGTGAATAATTTTAATATATTCCATTCTTTGATTGTCATTTAAATTGGATTTAAGTGCTATGTCTGCGTATCCCTTTATATAGGTCAATGGTGTCCGAAGCTCATGAGATATACTTGCAAGAAATTCTTTTCTTTCCTGTTGTAAAAAGTTTAAGTTATTTGCCAATGTATTTATTGATTTGGCTAAATCCCCAAGTTCATCTTTAGAATTGACAGGTAAGTGAAGAGAAAAGTCACCCTTACTAATTTTTTTTGTTGCGTTATTCATTGATATTAGTGGTTTCGTGAGAATTTTAATTAGGATAAAATTTGTTATGATTAGAAAAAACAAGATAATTACAACGGCAATTCCAAAATGATGATTAAGATCTTTGATTACCCCCTGAATTTGATTAGTACTTTTCAACATATAAACAATCCCGGTTTCTCCATTCGATGTTTGATATGGGGAAGCCGTAGCAATATATGGTTGTGATTTCCAATCCTTTTGTACAATTTGCTCCCGTTGATAATTGGGTTTAATAATACGATTAATAGCTTCATTAACTGGAAAGGATGTCTTTATCACATTACCTTCTTCATTGGTTATCACCACTTCAGTATCCGTTTTAGACTCCATTAAGGCTATATGTTGAAGTGTATTCTCATCAAAAGTGACCTTCAAAACATCTCTATGACTATTACCCCTTGCTAAAAGTGAATGTAATTCCTCTTCGACAAGCGACTCTACTACATTTTTATGAAGAAATAGCATAGATCCTGCTTCAATAATTAATATACAACAGAAAAACCACAGCCCTAATTTTGTTGAAAATTTCATTTAAAACACCTACTTTGAATATGTATAGTATAAACAATAATTATCGAGAAAGTATGCAGACAAGCTAAGATTATTGAGTATACTATTTTTCTCATTATATTAGATTGCAAACAAAAAGAAAAAACACGCCATCAAATGACGTGCTATCTTTAAATAGCTATATTATGCAATTATTTTGCGACAAACTTCTGCACAATGATAGCAGGCATCCGCACAGTTTTGACAATGTTCATGGTTATGTCTACCACATTCATCTCCACACGCTTGACAAATCTCTACACATAATTTTATAACTTCTTTTAATATAGGACTATTTGTCTGAATTGCTCTTGCAGTGAAGCTACAAATATCCGCACATTCACGATCCAATCGGATACAGGCAGCCATCATTTTCACATTGTCTTCATCTAAACATGCATCAAAACAAGTATTACATTTTTCCATACAAGTTAAACAAGCTTCCAAACATTCTTGATATTGGCTCTGAGTTAACATAGATAACACCTCTTTTAATTTTTTCCGTACATTAAGGTGATACCCATCATCACTTTTTCAAATTCAACATATTAAAAAGTCCTTAAATTCTGCACATAATTGTAAAAAACACAGTTTATGGAGATAAACGAATGGCAACTTCAATTATTTTTCAAAGACATTAAAAATGTTAAATAAGTAAACGCAAAAGTAATCATAATGGATATAATACAATTCAGTTAATATTTGGTAAAATATTTATAATTGGAGGCGATTAACATGGAGGGTTTTTCATATTACTTAGATTTAAGTAACCCATATATTGGGACTAGTCAAGAACAGGTAAGAAATAAAAAGAACAAAAAGAACTGGGATTCATTAGTTTTGTATTTTTTACAGAGCGCGGATCTATTAATAGTAAAATATTGGCCAGGTGATGTATACGTATCAGAAGAGTTTCAAGTAAGTACGAAAGGTCAAAAGTTACTGGAACCGTATAAAATTTACGATAAATCGATTGAATTAGGAATGCGCTCTAGCTATTACAGGATACATAATAGTCTAAAGAGTATCATTTTAGAGACTAATTCCCAAGGGGTACCCACAAATATTTTTGACTTTCAATTATTACGAAACAATAAAGTATTAATGCATTCTTTAGATAATGGTTCTAGTCTATTTTTTAATGGGAATAAAAAAGATCTGGATTGTTTGTTGAAAAGTATAAACAAAAATGCTATATGTTCTCTGTCATAATAGATAAAGTAATTTGAATTTAATAGATTATTTGTGTTTTTGAGTAAGAATGAATGTTCTAATGGAGTATTCCTTTTATTATTAAATCGGTGTTTGGTTATGTATTAGAAGAAGATTCTATAATGATGACAGGAAGGGAAATTGCTTAAATCTATATGCCTGCCAACATTTTCAGTGAAGTATAGAGTATTATTTTGAAGAGTTTACATTAAGTCAAATATCGGTAATTACGGGAATTAATATTAATACTTTAAAATCTAGATTAAAAAATGTGAAAAGTATGTTTCATACTAAATCTAAAGGAGTTGATAAAAATGGAAAATAAAGTTCTGAAAAAATTGAAGAAGTCAATGATGAAAGCTGTTTTTATGAACAAAACATTTTCTGAAGGAAATAAAAAAGTAGTATTTACTTTAATTAGTATCCCAATATTGTTTATTATTCTTTTGTCAAATTTACCTTCTGATTATCAAATTTTTAATGGAAATAGTACATCTAAAGCTATTTTGGACAATTCTACCTTAGAAAAAATAAGTTACACTGATAAACAGCAAAATGATATGGTCCTATACTATAAATCTGATAATATGGATAGAATCAACATGAGATTCTTTAATCAAAAAATAATAATTGAAAACATCGACTCCGGCATGATTTCCAGAGGAGATATACTTTACTATAAAGAAAATGATGAATATCAAAGTTTAGGTCGTGTAGTAGGGTTACCCAACGAAACAGTCAAAATGGATAATGGTCAATTATTTATTAATAATAGACCTCTCGACACATTCTATGGAAAAGTTCATATCCTTGGTATGAATATTGAAGAATTCTTATCTTATGCTGATGAAAATGGTTATGAGTATAACTCAAGTAGTATTAAAGAGATATATGAAACAAATTTTGAAGATAAAGTAGTCTCAAATAATGAAGTATATGTAATAAGCGATAATTGGCATAGAGGTAACTCCGGCATAATAGATACTATAACTATCTTAGGAAGAGTAAAAGGAATATTAAAATAATCAAAATATAAAATTGGCTAATTAGCTAAATAGTAAGAGCTTTTTTGTAGAAAAATCCCAAAATAATAAATTGTAATATCAAAATATCGATAGTATAAATTACGTACTGAGGTTCACTTTAAGTTTTAAAAAATAATTAATGGTTTGAAAGTACAATACTATTACTTAATATTATGTGAATAATAGCACAGACTATAATATATAAGAAATTTTGGAGGACTATTTGTTATGGATGTAAATGACAAATATACAATTGTAGAATTAAAACTAAAAGTTTTGAATATCCTGGATTACCTAATTCATGACGAACTTTACACGAAGGTACATGCTGCAAAAGGATTAAAGAAACTAGTTGATTATCTAGATGATATGGATCAAGGTTTGTCAAGTAAACTTTTTGATGAATAAAAGCCTCAATATTATTATTTTCATGTAATAGCAAGAACTTAATAAAAATACACCGAATTATCATATTCAGGTGGTATTTTTTTATGGACACACAAAATACTACCAAATATTACAATAAATGTAATTATTTTTAATTGTGAATATTATTTAGGACGATACTTATTTTTCCTTAATTTTAGATCATAAATATCTGGTTTTATCAAACCGAAATATCATCAAGATTAAACGGGATGGATCCCTAAAACTTTTATAGAGAAGCAGAAAACTAAAATCCATGTTTATAATTACAGTTAAACGGCCTGGTCAATATTGGAGCAGTTTGAGTTGATGAAGTATCTTAATTTAGTTGCAATTCATCTCTCAAAGACAAGATGAAAAGCAACCAGCAACAGAACTTTTAAGTTAGAAGATTCTTATATGAGGAGGTGAAAGTATTATTAAATGTAATGGAATATCTTTAAACGAAAAGAGACAAAAGAGAAGGGAGTACTTAGTAAAATGGGGATGAAAACAACGAGAAAAAATTTTACTGAATGGGAAATAAAGAATTTTAATCAATCATTTTCTTTTGATGATGTTTGGGAGTTAGGAAAAGAAAAATATAGAATTGATACACAAGATTTAATAGGCATATATGTGTTTCAAAACATTGAATCTAATCGTTGTTTTGTAGGTCGCTCTAGTCATATTTTTGGTAGGTTAAAAAACCATGCTTTATCCATGAAATCTGGAAAACATAGTTACTCTGAAATAAACGAAGACTTTAAAAATTATGGAAAAAATAGTTTTGTATTAAAAATATTAACCTATTGTAATAACTCACAATTAATAAGTTTTGAAAAGAGTTGGCTCAAAACTTATAGCGATAAAGAGAAATTGTATAATCAAGATAAGTTAGATAATTGGGATACTGCAAAAGGAAGATGGATCAGAAAAAGATGGTAAAATTCATTCTTTAATTACCATATGTTCTCGTCTCTATTCTAAATTTGTTTGTCTAACGTTAGAAAGGATAAATAGGCCTTGATTGATAATTCTAGACATTATTGGCAAAAAAGCTGAATGCTCATTCAGCAAAAGGAGAAGCAAAAGATTTATTTTAACAAAGAGTTTGAAGTAGAAAAAGGATTAAATTTTCTATCAATCTATATATAAGTTCTACTATTATAAAACATTCCATTCTTTTGAAGAGGGATGTCTAATTTGGTATTTCAATTAATTGGAACTCTAAATATTCATTTTGCCTGTTGGAACAAATAATAATCTAGTGAGATATTTATTTAAGCTGCAATCTTGAATACTTTAACTTTAGTGAAAATGTTTATGGGGACCGTATTATATATTACATAAACAAATTTCTCTAATTGAGAAAAATCAAACGTTAGGTAGCAGCATGCTAAAGTGTTCCTTATTAGTGAACGCTTTTTTATAATTAATTAAGAAATCATTGATGTACATTTGGTTAATCGTATTATTTTTATTTTTTTCATATACAATAGGTTTTAGTTAAAAATTAAAGTAAGGTCTATCATAATGCATGTTTATATTAAAGAACAAGAATCATTGGCATTTTCAGACAAGATCTAAGTGTTTATTTTATAATAGTAATGACACAATATTCCTTTTTAGAATGTTAATACTTATTTAAAAAATAGAGTGCTTTTAAAAAAATGAAGCAAAATAATCTTTCTTCAGTTTAAGAAGATTTCTGGGAAAATGATGATGGAACCATACATAATAGATTTTTTTTTAAAATAAAAGTAACAGAAGATAAAGATGAGTGGGATTACAAACCAACTAGTGGAGGGGATGAAGATGGTCTGATATTCCGTTTCTTTTGGATATCATTAAAATATGAAATTGAATTAATAAGAGGTCATGCAGATTACTTCGATTACTTATTTAATTTATGAATTCTATATAATGCTAACTGAAATCACTACTTAATTTATTCAATATAAGGGCGCTTTAATGGAGCAATGAAAGCCTAATTTCTTCACTTTAAATTGAGAAATTAGGCTTTTTAATATTGAAAATTTCCTTAACGTTGTAAATCCGCATTTTCCTGACGCTACCCCTTTTTGTAGTTATCTAGAATTAGGTATGATATTATTACGTAAAATATGATTTTGACGTAATAATCTTTATTTATTAGGGGGAGCTTTACAATGAGTCAATCCAACAAGAATAACTTTATAAAAATGGATAAAATGTTAGCTGAATTACCTTGGTATGTTGAAGAATATATTGACCATAAGTCCAGGAGGCTTTCTTCAACATCATTATTAAACTACGTACATGACCTTAAAATCTTCTTTACCTGGCTCAATGATGAGCTGCTTCAAGAGCAT
Organism: Alkalihalobacillus pseudalcaliphilus; assembly: GCF_028610675.1. Classification (NCBI taxonomy): domain Bacteria; kingdom Bacillati; phylum Bacillota; class Bacilli; order Caryophanales; family Bacillaceae; genus Alkalihalobacillus; species Alkalihalobacillus pseudalcaliphilus. The sequence goes on along the minus strand of NZ_JAQQWS010000001.1, from coordinate 474,320 downwards.
CCTAAAATAATTGCTTTAGAAAATCTAGAAAAGCTTACAATTAGGCAAGTTGAATCGTATTTAAAATTCTTAGTTCATCAATTAGGTAACAAAGATGTAACTGTAAACCGAAAATTATCTTCCTTGAAATCTTTATTTAATTACCTTCAAAACACTGCTGAGACGGAAGATTTAAAGCCTTATATACAGCGTAATGTGATGGCTAAGATTGAGTTCAATGACTTAAAAAACGATCAAGAAACCATTGCAAACAAAATGGAAGGGAAAATTCTACAAGGGAAAGAATACAGTGAGTTCAGGTTGTTTATAGCACATGATTATGGTGAATTACACAAGGATAATAAGAAAAAATACAATTTCCATGTACAAAACCGGGAAAGAGATACTGCCATAATTTCATTAATTTTAGGGTCAGGTTTAAGGTTATCAGAAATAGCTAATCTGGATATTACTGATATCGATTTTAATAAAAGTACCTTAAGAGTTATTAGAAAAGGAAATAAAGAGCAATACGTTTATTTTAGTACACAGGCGATGAGTGATTTGCAAGCTTATATGGCCTTACGCGAAACTAAATACCATGTAGATAAGAAGAATAAGGCACTCTTTATATCGGCTGCTATGGGGCCAAGAGGGACTAATAGGAGGCTTACGCCTAGGGCAATAGAGAAACTGGTAGAGAAATATGCTATGGGTTTTGGGAAGCCAGCATTATCGGTACACAAACTAAGGCATTCTTTTGCTACTAAGTATCATTTAGAAGTTAATGATGTACCCAAATTAAGAAAGCAATTAGGGCATTCATCCGTACAAACAACCATGATTTATACACATCTTAAAGATACAGACCTAAAAGAAGCTGTCGAAAAAATGGATATCCCAGAAGAATAGCAACAAAAAAGTCACTTTCTTCATATAAAAGTGACTTTTTTGTTGTAAAATAACTCTTTTAAAGCTAATTTATCGAAATTGTTCAAACGGAAAAACGTCATAAGAATGACTTCAATTTGACGTTTTACTCGGAAAAGTGTCATAAGATTGTCTTCAATTTAGCGTTTTGCTCGGAATAACGTCTTAAGAATGTCTTCAATAAGGAATTCTTTAAAAAAATCATAATTTTTATCCTAATTTCCGAGATGTCATAAGATTGTCTTCAAAAAACACTGTATAAATATACAGAATTAGGGGATGTCATAACAATGTCTTCATTTTTGTCATAAGAATGTCTTCAACGGACACAAGTAGGGTATAGGAACTTATTAACGATTTAATTCTGAATTTAAAGTTTACATAATATATATTATCGGAAGTAATTAAAAATAATCTATTTCAGTCTCATTTGATAAGTATACTTAAAGTTTTGAGACGAAATAGATCAAATGTATGAAATAGTGATAATTTCACGCTAAAGCTTGTTTTAGTTTATTTTGAGTTGTTTTGATTTTAAATACGTGTTCTTTTTCAATTTCACCGGTTGATATTTGAATCTCTAGTTCGTTAATTTTATGATCGATTTGCCCGCGGAAATTTTTCACTTCTTTATATAGATCTTGTTGAAATTTCACTGTTTGTACGCCAAATCTTTCTGCTTCTGTATATAATTCTTCTACCATTTCCAAATCATTGGTAACTTGCTGGAAATATTGATCGAAGGTTTCTACAGATTGTTCATGTATGAGTTGTTCCCAAAAATCATCAAATAACGAATTAAAATCAATCACAACTTCCTTTAAAAATTGTTCGTATATCATATAAGTTGAACCTCCATTTTTATGGCTATTATTTTCATATAATGATACATCTATGTATCGGGAATGTCTTTTTTTGAGATTTGTTCATCTCAGTTTGACAATTTTTAGTTGTCTCTCTGTCTGATTAAAAGTGCTTTTCTCCTACGAATCGAATATAATAGATATACATAGTTATATTTAACCATATATTCAAACATACGTAACCGTATTGAAAGAAAGGAGTATTTTATGACACGTAATCATGCATGGATGGCATTACGTGCAGTTCTTTTCATTATTGCTGTAATTGTTATTGCTTGGTTAGTTTTAAAAACATTCTCGATCACCTATCCATTCTGGTTTGCTGCGTTATTTGCTTGGTTTTTACAACCATTTGTTCGTTTTTTGCAAGAGAAGCTTCGTTTTTCTTCAGGTTTTGCTAGTTTATTTGGATTATTAGGTGGCGTCCTTATTATAAGTAGTATTATAACAGGTATTGTATTTCTACTTATTTATAGCTTCAGGAACTTCTTTATGCAATTTCCAGAATGGATTGAAATGGCGGCCGTTAGCTTCCAAAATTTCTTTAACACGGTTATTTTCCCTTTTTGGCAAGAAGCACTTGGTATATTTAACAGCTTCAGCATGGAGGAACAAGAGGCTCTAAAACAGAGTATTTTACAGATGGGTGCACAACTTGGAACAGCATTAGGTCAATTAGGACAAGGTATTGTTGATCGCTTTACACACCTGTTACTCGGCCTACCTACCTTCTTTGTTGCATTCTTATTCTTTCTTTTAAGTATTTATTTTATGGGTAAAAGCTGGAGTCAATATCAACGTTTCTTTAAGAAAACGATTCCTTATAAGATTCGCTTACGAGCAAAGGATTTTAATGCAGCCATTAAAAATCGATTATTTGGCTTCATCCGTGCACAAGTTATTATTATGGCTGTGACTACTGTTATTGTTATGATTGGATTAACGATATTAGGTGTTGATTATGTACTTACATTATCGATCGTTATAGGTATAGCCGAACTCCTCCCTTATTTAGGTACAGGAACCATTTTAATTCCATGGTTTATCTACTTATTTATTGCAGGAGATGTCAGCTTAGGGATTGGTCTCGCCGTTTTATATGCGATTATTGTAATTGTGAGACAGCTACTCGAGCCTAAAGTCTTATCAAGCTCTTTAGATTTAAATCCTGTTGCCGTCTTAATTTCTTTCTTTGCAGGATTACAATTATTTGGTGCGATTGGTTTATTTATCGGACCCGTTATCTTAGTATTAATCATAATTTTGCATGATATTAAGGTTACACATGATATTGGAAGATTTATTAGAGATGGATTTTCAAGTTAAAATAAAAAACGTAGCATGAGAAAAACTCATTGCTACGTTTTTTCAGATACAATCACACCTTTTCAACAATGAATCATTTTCGCTAATTGTAACAGCTCTTTTTTAGAGCGACAATACAATCCATGCTATTGCCCATGATGTAATCGGAAAAATAATATTCCAGGATGATATCGATGAAATAGAAAAAGCTCCATAGTAGATGAAACCCGTCGTTAACTCAATGAAAATATTAACTAATAGGGTTACTATCGGTGCTCAAATGACCTTTTTAACGAGAAGTGATAGTAAAACACCAAATTCAAATACTAACAAATAATTAAGTTTACATAATATAATTATAGGATACCTATTCTCTATCCATTCTTTCATAAGGAAATTCTACATTTGTACCATCCTTTAGAACAACGGTCGGGTGTTTGGCGTTGAATTCTTCAGATATGATGTTGGTTATAATCCTTTCATCTAACACTTCTAGCTCAATTGTTTTATTTGAATCTTTACTTGAGTAGAAAATAATTTTCTCTACCGTTGAGCCATCTACTATCGCAATGATGGCAAGTTCGTCATTTTCTATAGGAACCGCTGACCAATCCATATAAAATTCTTCCGTGTAATTCCTAACCCCACTAACTTGTGTTCTTTTATCCCACAAGAAGCGTTCCTTTACTAAGTGAGGAAATAAATAGTCATCTCCTGGTTCGGAGGCGAACAACTCCCAATTATAGCCTGGTGTTACTTCCTTTGCGTAAACAGGTCCATCTTTTAATGAGTCAATAACGATGATGGCCGATAAAATAAAGCAAAAGGCAATAGTACTATAGACGACTTTTTTCAACTTTATCCCCCCCTCTTTCTTATATATTCTATGATAGGCGATTAATCCCTTCATCAATTATAAAAACCAGTGAGCACCTATACTCACTGGCTTTCATCTGTTATTTATTCTTTTTCCTCTTCATATACCGTTTTAACGGCTCCGTCCTTTGCTATATCTAAAATAAAGGAACCATTACTATAACGATCACTGTTACGGTATGAAGATGCTATGACCTCTTCTGTAATCCCTTTTTCTGTAACAACGGTGAATGGATCCGTAGCATTCATAACACGTTTGCAGCCGATTAAGCGGTGTGGATTTGATTTCAGTTCTCTCAGCATGACTAAGCCACGTTTAGCACGAGAGGATTTATCAAATTCCGAAATTGACATACGTTTTACCGCCCCACGATGCGTAAAGACAATAAATTCAACCTTTTCATCAAGGGTAAATATGGATGCATCGACAACATAATCATCTGCTTTTAAGTTAATTCCTTTTACACCTGATGCTCTTTGTCCTACAAGAGTCACTTCTTCTTCACTGAACCAAAGCCCGTAGCCTTGATGTGTAGCTAGGAATAATTCTCCTGTTCCTTTTGTTCTCATCACCGTTATTAATTCATCATCAGCTTTAAGTTTGAGTGCCATAAGAGGTTTTGAATAACGTTGAGCCTGATAGAGAGCTAGCTGTGTCCGTTTGACCATTCCGTGCTTTGTCACAAATAGTAACGACTCTTCTTCTTGATCAAATGAACGTACACACATCGCTTCAATCACTTCATCATCCCGGTCAATGCTGACGATATTGGCAATATGTTGGCCATTATCCTTCCAGCGTATATCTGGAAGCTGATGAACAGGAATATACAAATAATTCCCTTGTTTTGTGAAAAGTAATAACGTGTCAGTCGTATTCATCTCAAGCTTTGAGAGTAAACGATCGCCCTCTTTCATTCCAGGATTTTCACCATTTGAGGCGGTATATGAACGAATACTCGTACGTTTGACATAGCCTTCTTCTGTTACAGAAACCATCACGTCTTCAGAGGCAATTAATACTTCCATATTAATTTTAAGGTCCTCAATTTTATGCTCAATAACAGTACGACGTGCATCTGAGAACTGCTTTTTGACAGCTAATAACTCTTTTTTAATGACATTTATTAACTTCTTTTCACTTGCTAATATCGCTTCTAACTCATGAATACGACGTTCTAGCTCCGCGGCTTCTTCTTCAAGTGTCGTGATGTCTGTATTTGTTAAACGATAAAGCTGTAAGGTTACGATCGCTTCAGCCTGTGCATCTGTGAATTGGTATTTCTCAATTAGATTCGTTTTGGCATCTTTTTTATCTTTAGAAGCACGGATTGTGGCAATGACATCATCTAAAATAGAGATGGCCCGGATTAAGCCTTGGACAATATGATGTCGTTCTTTTGCTTTAACTAAATCATAAGTAACTCGTTTTGTTAATACGGACTTCTGGTGGTCAATATAAGCTTGAATAAGTGGTTGTAAACCCATTAATTTAGGTGTTTTGTTATGGATGGCCACCATATTAAAGTTATAGGTCACTTGGAGGTCCGTATTTTTTAATAAGAAATGTAAAATCGCGTTCGCATCTGCCTCTTTTTTTAACTCAACAACGATACGAAGACCAGTTCGATCGGTATCATCACGAACTTCTGCGATTCCATCGACTTTTTTATCGAAACGAAGTTCATCCATCTTTTTGACGAGGTTAGCTTTGACGACTTCGTAAGGGATTTCTGTGATAACAATTTGTTGTCGTCCGCCACGAACTTCCTCAACCTCTGATTTAGCACGAACAACGATTTTTCCTTTACCTGTTTGATAAGCTTGTTTAATACCTTCAATGCCTTGTACAGTACCGCCTGTAGGGAAATCAGGTCCTTGTATAACTGTCATTAAGTCCTCTAACGTCGTTTGAGGTTTCTCCATTTGCATAATGACGCCATCAATAATTTCGCCTAGATGATGAGGTGGGATATCTGTTGCGTAACCAGCTGAAATACCGGTAGAACCATTAACTAACAGGTTTGGGAACATGGCCGGTAAAACAACAGGCTCCATTTCCGAATCATCAAAGTTAGGAATATATTCGACGGTCTCTTTATCGATATCCTTTAAGAGCATCGATGCAATTTTAGATAAGCGTGCCTCTGTATATCTCATCGCCGCAGGTGGATCACCGTCAATTGAACCGTTATTACCATGCATATCAACTAATAACTGTCTAACCTTCCAATCCTGACTCATTCGAATCATCGCATCATAGACGGATGAATCTCCATGGGGATGGTAGTTACCGATAACATTACCAACAGTTTTAGCGGATTTACGGAAAGGCTTATCAGCCGTGTTACCATCCTTAAACATCGCGTACAAAATTCTACGTTGTACCGGCTTCAATCCATCTCGTGCATCTGGTAAGGCACGTTCTTGAATAATATATTTACTATAACGACCAAAGCGATCACCAATTACTTCTTCTAAGGGTAGATCTAAGTAACGTTCTGTTTGTGACATCGCTTATTCCCCCTCTTCAACAATCGCTAAATTTTCATTTTCTAAAATGTTTGTTTCCTCTTCAAGACCGAATGCAACATGAGATTCTATCCACTTTCTTCGCGGCTCTACTTTATCTCCCATTAATGTTGTCACTCGTTTTTCAGCACGAGCCGCATCATCAATCTTTACACGAATAAGCGTTCTAGTTTCGGGATCCATCGTCGTTTCCCATAGTTGTGTAGCGTTCATCTCTCCAAGTCCTTTATAACGCTGCAACATATAGCCGCGTCCAACCTTCTTAATCGAATCTTGTAGACCTCTTTCATCCCAAGCATAATCAACGATCTCTTTTTTTCCGGAACCTCGACTTACTTTATATAAAGGCGGTAAGGCAATATAGACTTTCCCTGCTTCAATAAGTGGTTTCATATAGCGATAGAAAAAAGTAAGTAATAGTACTTGAATATGGGCTCCATCTGTATCGGCATCAGTCATAATAACAACTTTATCATAATTGACATCTTCTAAAGTGAAATCTGCACCGACTCCAGCACCAATGGTATGAATGATCGTTCTAATTTCTTCATTTTTCATAATATCATCAATTTTGGCTTTTTCCGTGTTAATTACTTTTCCTCGTAACGGTAAAACCGCTTGAAATTTACGATCTCTTCCTTGTTTGGCAGAGCCTCCTGCTGAATCACCCTCTACAAGATATAATTCATTTCTTTGTGGATTTTTCGATTGTGCCGGAGTCAATTTTCCGCTTAATAACACATCACGACGTTTATTCTTTTTGCCATTGCGTGCATCTTCGCGGGCTTTCCTTGCTGCTTCACGAGCTTGAGCAGCTTTTACTGCTTTCTTTATTAATTGTGAGGCGATATCTGGGTTTTCTTCGAGAAAATACGAAAGCTTCTCTGCGATCAGACTATCTACAGCCGAGCGTGCTTCAGGTGTACCTAATTTACTCTTGGTTTGCCCTTCGAATTGGAGCATGGCTTCTGGTACTCGGATAGAGATAATCGCTGTAAATCCTTCACGAATATCTGAACCATCTAAATTCTTGTCTTTGTCTTTGAGCAGTTTCACTTTCCGTGCATATTCATTGACAATTCTAGTCATCGCCGCCTTAGCACCTAGCTCATGTGTTCCACCGTCTTTTGTACGGACATTATTAACAAACGAAAGGACATTTTCCGTGTAACCGTCATTAAATTGAAAAGCAAACTCTGTTTCAATTTGGTTGTGCTCCCCATTAAAATAAACAACCGGCAATAATGTCTCTTTATCCTCATTAAGATAATCAACAAAAGCTTGAATACCCGTATCATATACAAAGGATTCTGAGGAAGTTTCCCCCCGTAGATCGACAATTTCAATCTTAATACCTTTAAGTAAAAAAGCAGCTTCGCGCAATCGTTCAGTTAGTGTTTCTAAATTATATGTAGTCGTACTAAACATACTTCGGTCCGGTTTGAAATGAACAACGGTTCCTGAGCGACGTGTATTCCCCATTACTTCTAACGTCGTGACAGGTTTACCGCCATTTTCGAAGCGTTGCTTATAGCGCTTACCATCACGCATGATTTCAACCACTAACCATTCAGATAGAGCATTTACAACAGAGGCCCCTACACCGTGTAAACCACCACTTGTTGCATACCCACCTTGTCCGAATTTTCCACCAGCGTGTAATATGGTGAAAATCACCTCAGGAGTTGGCTTGCCAAGCTTATGCATACCAGTTGGCATACCTCTTCCTTCATCCGAAACGGAAATACTGTTATCAGGATGAATGGTAACATTTATGTATGAACCATAACCTGCTAATGCTTCATCAACAGCGTTATCGACGATTTCATAAACTAAATGATGCAGACCCCGTGCATCTGTACTACCTATATACATCCCTGGTCTTTTTCGAACTGCCTCTAAACCTTCTAACACCTGAATGGAATCATCATTATATTCCAATTGCTTCTTATTTGCCACTATGATAGAAACTCCTTTCAACCGGTTACTCCTCATAATATATCCACTGCTATTAGTATTGCACGGTCTCTTTTTATTTTCGTCAAGTCATGCCATTTAGAGTATTCTTCCACATAAATGCTAGAGAAGAATCTGAACAGAATTAGATGAATAAAACACCTCTTCAGTAAAGGAAGAGGTGTGAAGCCATTTCCTATTTGAATTTGGCATGCTCCACTTTAATGCAACGATTCATAATCGTAACAATTCCGTGTTCCTCCAATAATTCTGCTGCCTCTTCATCATAAACATCTAGTTGAGTCCAGAAAACTTTTGGTTTTAAATCGACGGCTTCTTTAGCCAAATCATAAACAAATTCACTTCTTCTGAAGATATTTACTATATCGACATCTTCTTTAATATCTTTTAGTGAAGCATAACATTTTTCACCTAATACCTCGGTCGCCATAGGGTTAACAGGGATAATCGTATAACCAGCAGCTTGCATCGCTTCTGTAACCATATAGGAGGTTCTTTCAGGTTTATCAGATAACCCTACGACTGCAATCGTTTTACTTGTATGTAAAATTTCTTTAATCTTTTGATCAGAAGGGTTTGTAAATGACATGTTAGTGACTCCTTTTTCGATTTGTTTTTTTAGCGTACCGCTTTTTTTCATTTGATGCAACTTTTATATGGAAATGCGAACATAGAGCGTTACTCGTCGCTACCGAAAATCATGGTCCATGTCCTGTGGGGTGGCGCTGAGCTAATCGGCTATGCCGCTGGATCTCAGCTCTACCACTACGTCCCACGGGAGTCTCCGCATGTTTTCGCCCGCTGGGTTACTACAAATTCTCAAGTTCACAAACCAATCTTACATTTTTTACATTGAAAAGAACGAAACCAAATTGAACGAAAAGCCAACAGTTAAAAGCTAAACCATACTTTCATCTTTGTTGGTGGCGAAGTGAATGTGGCTTCGCCTGAGCGTATTATATGGAAGGTAATCTTAATTCCTTATTCGTGATAAGTAGAATAGATCCCTTCTTCTCTCCGTAATAATTAGTAAGGCTTTAGACGCATTGTTAAAATCTTCCCTCATTTATCATAAAGTAAACAGAATAAACGTGCAAGTCACGAACGGAACTTACGTTCGTGTAAGTGTGTTAGATAAGAAAATTTAAAGTGTGTTTTTGTAAATGAATGGGTATAGACGCTTAAAGGAGGAATGTTATGAAGCAACGATATATCATCGTAACAGGTGCCAATACTGGTATGGGATTAGCGACGACGATAGAACTAGCAAAAAGAGGCTACTACTTAATCATGGCATGTCGCAATCTGTCAAAAGGAGAAGAAGCTAAGAGGATAGCGATTCAAGAAAGTGGCTCAAGCTTGATAGAATGTCTCCGTTGTGATTTGAGTTCTCTCTCGAGCATTGAACAATTTGCTCTAGACGTAACAGAGCGTTATCCGTATTTGAATGGATTAATAAATAATGCTGGTGTTGTAACCATTAAGAAAGAAAAAACATCAGAAGGATTCGAAATGATGTTAGGTGTTAATCATCTTGGTCACTATTACTTAACACGTTTACTTCTTCCTCACTTAGAAAAAGCGGATGAAGCCCGAATTATCAACGTGTCATCAGGTGCTTACAAAACAGGAAATCTAGATTTAAATGATCCTTTTTTCGAGAATCGCTCTTTTAATGTTGCAAAAGGATATGCTCAATCTAAATTAGCTAACTTATTGTTCACGAAACAGCTAGTAAAAGAAGTTAACGGAACAAATGTTTGTGTTTTTAGTTTACACCCTGGTGCAGTTTCAACGAGTCTAGGTGTTAACCGTGAAACTGGTTTTGGTCAATTCATTCATCGACTTTTAAAGCCCTTTTTTCTTACACCTGCACAAGGTGCTGAAACCGCGATCTTTTTAGCCACTGAAGGAACTATCCGTGCAGATAATGGCTCCTTTTTTTATAAAAAGAAACAGAAAACATTAAATCACAAACAAATAACAGATGAACGTGCATCTGCCTTGTGGCAATGGAGTGAAAAGCAGGTTCATGTAGAGAATAATAGTTAAAAACAGATGTCCTTGAAGACGTCTGTTTTTTTGCATGAGATGACCCTTTTTATTACGACATTGAAAGTAAATTCAAAATTAACGTTCCATGAAATAACTATTTCACAGAACGTTAATTTTGCGTTAAAATAGAGTTGAGGTGAACAAGATGTCGATATTTGCAAAAATTAATCAAAAAAATTTAGCGTTAATCAACCCGTCTAAAGACGTTAATACATCGTTACAAACGTTTCGAAAAATAGACAACCTTCCCCCTTTTATCCATGAATATTTGCTTAGTAAGTTATCACTCGGATATTCTAAACATACATTGCAGCGTTATATCTATGATTTCCTCGCTTTCTTTCAATTTATTGAGCGAGTTACGGCCGAAGAGAACTTTCAAACTGAGAAAATTACTTTAGCAGACTTCCTAGAGCTAGAAAAGGATGGTATCGAGCATTATATTCGGTATTTATCTTTAGAGCTCGAAAATGAAGCAACAACGGTTAATCGTAAAGTCTCTGCCCTGCAGTCATTGTTCCAATTTTTAGTTCAGCGTGGTGATACGGCTGTTAACCCGGTATTATCTGTACAACGACCGAAAATAGGTAAAACAGAGCCAGTTTACTTAACAAATGTTGAGTTGAAAACGTTGCTCATTTGGTTAAAGCAGCGTCCGAATCATTCAAAAAGAAAAGCTTATTATGAAGATAAGTTAAAAGAGCGCGATTTTATTGTTTTTTACTTACTTATATCAACCGGCTTACGTATTTCTGAACTAGCTCATTTATCCATGAAACAAATTGACTTTCATCAGCAACAACTGAAGATTAAAGGAAAAGGTAATAAAGAAAGGTCCATCCCCCTATCGGGAGCAACTGTTCAGTTTATGCAAACTTATATAAAGTCCTTACCAAGTAAAAACCGCCCTCAAGCAGCCGGTGATTTATTTTTACTCGGTTATGATTTCACGAAAAAAACATATGTCAACGGAGTTTCTATTAGTGCCCTACAAAAAATGCTAAAGAGAACATTAGATGAAGCCAAGCATTCTCTTTCGTTTTTATCTTTTAAACAAATTAGTGCTCATAAACTAAGGCATAGCTTTGCAACTGAATTGGTCGCAAATGGAACAGATGTTCTTACTGTGCAAAGTTTATTAGGTCATGAATCGGTATCAACGACTCAAGTCTATGCCCATGTCCAGCAACAAGCACGCCAAAAAGCAATCGACTCATTGCGTTTTGAAGAGGGGAAAATAATTGATAATGAAATGAATCAGTTGAAGAGCGAATGAAAAGGTTGGCCATATAGTCATTCATTATTATGGGGTTGGTTAGAAAGTTATGAGAGATGTGCTTGGATTGGGAAAATAATCGACCATTTAGTTTTAACGAGCTGGAGGGAAAGATACTTTGTAATGAATCAATCAGTAGAAAACTTGGTTGGACCATAACTACTCTTACTAATTGGATTGACAACTTCCTTCGCTCTCTATACTTTAAGAAAGCGATTACAAATTAGGGCTTCACAAGCTTTTAAATTACTATATAATAGAATCGTGAGGGGTGATTTTATGGAAATAGATGTAGTCATCAACATGCCAATTGAAAACCATGAAGTACCTGATTTAAGAGAAAAAATCGGTTGGGGCCGCCGCGATTCGGATTACCCTGCTCTTTTCGAACGCTGCAACTTTTGGGCAGGAGTCCGTAATGAGGAAGGTCAATTAATTGCGTTTGGATACATATGTGGAATGGGCCTTGAGCATGGTTATTTAGAAGATATTATGGTGTCTCCACACTATCAAAATCGGGGTATTGGCGTTTTGCTTGTTCAAGCACTTATTGAAGAAGCCAAGCAATTTGGCTTACTCATTTTAACCGTTACATTTGGATCTGGTAATGAGAATTTTTATCGCGTCGCTGGTTTTAACGCCAGTAGTGGTGGAGAGCTATACTTATCCTAATATGTTAAACAGACACAGCTATGGAAAGGCTGTGTCTTATTTTATTTTAGTCATAGCTTTTACCTATTATTCTACTGATGTTAATTCACTTTCCGTAACCCATTTGTGATTAGTAATGTCACTTCCATCGGTGGCTGACTTAAAATCAACCATATACACAGTTGTTTGTTGTACAGAATCAATTTCTGCCGACGCACCTTGCATTCCTTCCATATGAGAAGCGACTAAGAGCACTTCATCCCCTATTCCAAAAGGATTCTCAGTAACCGTATCCAATTCTTCATGGATAACCCATTCATGATTTTCTACCCTTTCACTACCATCAGTAGGATTGTAGGAAACGGCATACACCGTCGTATCATAGGCACCTACAATGGTTACCTCGACACCGTTCATCTGAGCCATATGCCCCTCTTCGATAAATGCCTTATCGCCCACTTCATATGTAGGACTTTCAGCATTTTTTAAGGTGTCTGACACTTCACCCGAGCTAGAATGATCCATATGAGAGTGATCCATCTCCGAATGGTCCATGCCCGTATCGCCACTGTGCTCCACTTGGTTTTCGTCATTAGAGCATGCGGTTAATGAAAATATGACTCCTGCTGTCATTAAGCCTATTGCTACCTTTGTTCTGATTGACATATATGTGTATTCCTCCTATGTAAGCTTGCTATCACTTAAATTTGTTGTTAGCTGTACTTTATTAATTTACCATACCCCTGTAGAGTATAACAAGTGTTTTATTTCTCCCTTCCCTTTTATAAGTGATTCAACTGACAGAGTCCTGTTCAAACATCTGCTAAAAAGACAATTACACTTTTTCGTTAATTGTTGCAGGAATTTGTTAATAGTGGTGAGAATCTAGGGAATTATGTGTAACGTTTTTTCGGTTAATACGACTAATAGGTAAATGGACAAAGGAGGCGGATATGTGGATGCATCAAATACAGAAGAACAGTTACTTTCTATTTATCGGGAGCATTACTTAGACGTTTACCGTTTTATTATTTCATTTACTCATACACAAGATGAAGCCGAGGATTTGACCCAAGAAGTGTTTGTTCGAGCAGTCCGCTCTTATAAACAATTTAAAAAGAAATCGCAAATTAAAACGTGGCTATTTAGTATCGCTAAAAATGTGGCCATTGACCATGTAAGAAAAGCATCAAGAAAAAGACAGTTACAACATGTGCTACTTTATTTTTCACAGCAAAAGTCAACGAGAATCGAAGAAGAGATAGAAAAAAAGGAAGAATTTGAATCCATACAAAAAGAACTAATGAAATTAAAAAAGACGTATCGTATGGTTGTAATTCTAAGAGTTATCCATCAATTTTCTGTTAGGGAAACGGCAGAAATTATGAATTGGTCTGAAACAAAAGTGAAGGTTACTTACCATCGAGCTATCCAGAAATTGAAAGAACAGTTACTTTTAAAAACAGAACTGGAGGTGTGGAGCAAATGAACGATTCGGATGATAAGATAATCAAAAAATTATTAGATCAAGAATATGAAGAAATTACACCACGAGCTGAATTCATCAGATCATTAGATCGAACTTTATCTACGCAACTTAAACAACGTAAAAAAACGACACTATATGTGCCTGCCCTTGCATCACTTGGCTCAATCCTAATCATTTTTTTACTTAGTATTTCTTTTATAAATCATAATCAAGCGAATTCAGCAACCAGTAATGAAAGAGTTCTCATTTATACGACTCATTTTACTGAAGCCTATATCCATAGTCATGAAGGTGAGAAAACCGAACATAACACAAGGAATATTTCCTTAGTGGCCAATTACTTATCTGAGCAATTAAACGACTTATCCATTTCTACTATTCATGAAAAAACGAATGCACTACAAATAACTGAGCAGCAAAACGTAGACTTTTCATATGCTTATGAAGTAATGAGGCCGATTCTTAAAGAACTTGTGACTTCGAATAAACATATTGATGTTGTGATTGATTTACATCGTGATTCAGCTGAGCGTATAGCAACGACAACGAGTATTGAAGGAAAAGAAGCTGCCAGGTTAATGTTTATCATTGAAGATTCACATGACGATGCTCAATCAAACTTAAGATTTGCAAAAGAGTTACATGACCGTATTGAAACCATTTATCCTGGACTTTCTAGGGGTGTCATAAGTAAAAAGAGTTTTCAAGGTCATGTAAAACATTATAACCAAGACTTACATGGTCAAGCGATTTTACTTGAGGTTGGTGGGGATGAGAATACGATAGAGGAAGCCAACTATACAATCGATCTATTTGCACCCATTGTTGCTGAGTACCTTAAGGAACAATAGTGACTAGTCAACGTTTCATAGTAAGAGCCTTCGAAAAGAAAGGGGCTCCTCCCCTTTCTTTTCATCCTTCTGGAATACCCTCATATATGAGATATTCTTCATCTTGCTCTACGAATAAAATATCTAGGGTGTCTGATTTGAAGATTTTTGTACCTGGTGGAAGTTTAGTTGCAGAAACGGTATCTATGTGATTCTCAAAATGATAGTCAGATTCTATTTTTGCTATTTCTTCAAGGTCTTTAGGTGTCTCTATAGATTCTGTGCGTGAAAAAACAAAGACAATATCATTATAAAATATAAAATCAGCATCAGTGTTTTCCGCAAGCTGCTCATTGGCAATGATTTGACCAGTTGTTGTCACGACTATATTACTTGAATCATGACGACAACCAATTAATAATCCTATCATTAGAAAAGTGATTAAAATTGATTTTAACATAGCTTCTAGCCTCCTTGTTCCCCATTTGGATAGCAGTTCTTTTATTCTAATATGTAAAAGTTCTATATGTGAATTCATTGTCCTCCCCACATTTATCATTTTTCATAAAAAAACACCACTACGGGAGTGATGTTTTTTAAGTGAGCATAATCATATTATAGTTGATATAGTCTCGTGTATTTTTCCGTTAAATAGTTAACTAATGGCTGTGGATCAATTCCTCCGCCTGTAATATCTTTAATAATCTCTTCTGGCTTTTTCAATCCGCCATATTTATGCACCTTATCAGTTAACCATTCACGAATTTCGGTATGGTTACCATTTAATAATAAATCATCATAGTGTGGAATATCCTTCACGATGACTTCTTTCATCTGAGCGGCATAAATGTAACCTAATGCATAGGAAGGAAAATAACCGAAAGAACCCATGGACCAGTGGACATCTTGTAATACACCCTCTCCATCATGAGATGGTCTGATACCTAAATATTCTTCCATTTTGTTATTCCATGCTTCCGGTAAGTCACGAACTTCTAATTCTCCTGCAATTAGCGCTTTTTCAAGCTCATAACGTAAAATGATGTGTAAGCAATACGTTAGTTCATCCGCTTCAATGCGAATTAACGATGGCTTTGCTTCATTAACTGCAAAATAAAAATCTTCATTTGACACATCATCAAATTGACCGTTTGAGTGCTTTTTAATTAATGGATAGTTTCTTTCCATAAATTTTTCGTTTTGACCGATGAATTTTTCTGTAAATAGAGACTGTGATTCATGAATCCCCATGGAAGTTCCTCCACATAATGGAGTTCCAATTAAGTCCTCGGAAATATTTTGCTCATAAATAGCATGCCCCGCTTCATGGATCGTACCGTATAAAGAAACTCGGAAATCATTTTCATTATATTTCGTTGTGACGCGAACATCTCCAGGGTTTAAGCCCATTGCAAATGGATGAACAGTCTCATCGATACGTCCTGCCTCAAAGTCATAACCTAAGACTTTTAAAATTTCAATACTTAATTCACGTTGATTTGCTTTTGGAAAATGCTCAAAAAGGAAATCGGTTTTTGGCTTATGAGCGGATTCTGTCACACCTTTTACTAATGGAATTAACTTTTCCTTTAACTCGCCAAATACTTGGTCAAGAGTATCAACAAAAACACCAGGCTCATAATCATCTAATAATGTATTATATGGATGCCCTTCAAAGCCACGGTATTGAACAAATTTACGTTGGAATTCTACCGTTTTTTCTAAATAAGGCTGGAATAAAGAGAAATCCCCTTTTTCCTTCGCCTCTTCCCATGCATTTTCTGACTTAGAACGTAAAATTATAAACTCCTTATATTCTTCCGCAGGAATTTTCATATTCTTATCGTAATTTTTCTGCATTTTATCTAAGCTTTTTTGAGTAATTTCAGATAAGCCTTCTAGTACTTCTGGAGATTGTAGTGACTCTAAATAGGCTTTTAATTCGTCTGAGGTAGACATCTGAAATAGCTCCGAAGATAAGGTTCCAATGACCTCGGCACGTTGAATCATACCCTTTTTAGGGGCACCTGTACGAGAATCCCACCCTAATAATGCAACGGCCTGACGGTAATTATTCATTCGCTTTAAAAACTGCAAAAATTCAATTTCTGTTTTTGTTTGTGTTGTTTCCATATGTATCGTTCCTTTCAAACATAATTTATCCCACCTTCATTTATTTCGACACTCGAACTGAATATCCTCTATCTTCATATAATTTTTTTCAAGAAAGTTAAAGCATGTTACAATGAATCTTAGAGTAGGAGGAGAGAAAATGAAACTTACAATTACAGAAGCAGCTGCTCGTTTATATATAAAAGAAATGGATTTACAAAAAGGAGATTGTCTGCGATTTTTTGTTCGTATTGGTGGTGTAGGATCAGGCGGATTTTCGATAGGAGTCATGTTCGATTCACCTACTGAAAGAGCCTATATCATCAAACAAGACGGTGTTATCTTTTTTGTTGAAGAGGACGACTTTTGGTACTTAAATGGCATGGAGATTCATTATGATGAGGATTTAGGTTTTTTACAAATTCAAAGTCCTAGCTTTGAAAATATTGATCATCCAGAAGAGAAAAGCAAGCAAGACGCGAATTAAATCGTGTCTTGCTTGCTTTTTTGAGACTTAGAGAAGTTGCATGGTCGTAATACAAGTTGGGTCATCTTGGTTCGTTGTAATGACTTCTTCAGCACTTTTACCGTCATGGGTTATCGTTACTTTGAATGTCTCGTTTCTAGGAAGCCATAAGTCGATAAAGCCATTCTTCATGGATTCCATCGTCTCATCGACAACCAATTCACCATCCATATTTTCTATTTTGAGTTGAAAAGATTCCTCCACAAGTTCACCTTGACACCCAGTTAAACTATGGTTTCTACATGGATGCGTTTCATTCACGTAAGGGGCGATCGATATGAAAAAGTCTTCGTTTGTAATATCATAAGTAGTTTCACTATCATCTAACTCCGAGATAATCAATAAATCTGAAGTAATAGAAGCTGACTCGGCTTCTGCTGTTTTTAAGCTATAGGATTGTACAACTTGTTTAATATCTATCTCACGATCACTTGTGCTCGTATTGTTTCCACAAGCTACTAAAACGCTTAGTAATAAAATAAAGCAAACGAACGTTCTTAACTTCATAGGTAAGACACTTCCCTCTCTTTTTGCCTTTAGTATACCATACAGTGTATATGTAAATTCATACGTCATGAAACTGTCATTTACTTTTCACATAGGTATATTATGTTGTAAGGCAGTGCAAACAAAGTGAGTGGCTCGATCGCTACTGAAAAAATACTCAGCACGCCACCAACAAAGATAAAAGTAGTGGCGACAGCTTAAACAGTTGGCCCTTCATACAACTCCATCACCATCAGGAGTCCGCACGACCAAAAAGGGAGCAGTATCCTGTTAAGGTCATAATCGCCAGATGGATGACCAGATAACTTCAAGGCACAAACTATCATCCCTAAGTAACTTCCATACAAAAAAGCTCTTACTCCTTTAATCGAAGTAAGAGCTCAGAAGAAGCCTCTATTAATAATCCATTGGTCGTATTTTGGAATCTAGCTGCTTTCATAAATTGCTCATTAGCATAAGTTAAGGCACCATCGAGCGTGTATCTCTGTCTATCATCCAAGTATGAATGGCCCTCTTGGAGCTTTTCTTTGGCCGCTTGAATAGCAAATTGTACTTTTACTAAGTCCTCATTCGTTTGTTCATAAGAAAATCTTGTCTTCATTCTTAGGTCTCCTCCATTAATCTTTGAAAATCAATTGTTATACTAGCATATGCTATTGGAAAGGAGATTATACCTAAAAAGTTTACATAATATAATTATTGTTTCTTAAGGTTCGAATCCTGCTTGACTAATGAATACTTGCTCTTTAGTAAATATCTGAATAAATCTATCATAAACTCGCTCGATAGCATCGGTATCATACCAATCTTTTAATTGAAGCTCGCTGTATTTATTTTCTATACCTAGCCGCTTCGTCCGCTTACCTCCACTACCATCCCCTATAAAATAGTCATCAAGGCAAACTCGAGAAACAAGTGGTTTTAATTGTTTAGCAAATTGCTCTCCACTAGGTAAAACAGGAGCTATTGCAACCTGAGTAGGAATGCCGGCCTCCTTCAAATGCTGTAATGCCTTGATACGTTCCTGAATAGAGTGTTTCCGAATCGTTTCTGAGCCTGTTTCAATGGTTAGACGAACTCGGACCTTAGGATTCTAGTTCTGATTGTAATTCCCAGCTTATCGTTGCCTTTTGCGTTTCTATTTCTGAACATGATAAGAATACAATGAACAGAAAAAGTAGTAGAACTTTTTTTATTGATTCTGCACCCTAGTCTTCATTTTTGATAAGAAGCTCTCTTAAGGCATTCGTCGCTTGTTCGTCTAGTATATAGGCGCTATCGTCATTAGCTAAATCAACGACCAACCCTTCGTCCCCAGATTCCCCTATATTTAAGTGGTATGTGTTGCTCTCTCCATTTGGCTTTTTCATTTTAATAAGTAGTTCAGGACTATAATTAATGATCCCATCTAATCTTTCCGCAGAATCGATCATTACTTTTAAATCTGAAACTGATGCAGCGTCTTGTAACTGGTCTTTGTAGAGATTACTACCTGTGTTGGTTACGTTTTTAATTGAAACTTGAGTTGCAATTTCCTCTTCATCCACGAAGGCATTGCCATCGATCGCATCAACTTTAACCACAAATTCTCCTGTCTCATGTGTATCAAGACTTACTTGCCAACGTTGTTTGTCTTCGTGATAACTTGCTTCCTTCCGAATTGTAATGTAGTCAACCATATCCCTATTTTCAACTCCTAATGAAAGAGCATATTCATAGGCAATTTGAACAGCTTCCTGTTCTGAAATAGTCGCATCTGTTAGTCGTTTTGGTTCAATAATTTTTACACCTTTAGAAAAAGCTTGGTAAGGGTATGATTCCATTAGGGCGTCGATCTTCACTGCAACACGATCGCCTACTTCTACATGTTCATCAAATTGACTTACCGACACTAAACCATTTTTGAAATCACTCAGCATCACGCTGTCTTCATTAACACTCAATATATACCCTTCTAACTCCCAATTCGCTGAATTTGGTAAACTTCCTGCTTGATTACAAGAGATTAAAAATGAAATTAATAATAACCAATAAAGTTGTTTCCACATCGTATACACCCCTTAGTTTACATAATATAATTATGGTTATAATAAAATAAAACCTCTCATGAAAGTGAGAGGTTTCTCTAGGTTCTATTCACTTACTTTTGGTGGTCTTGGACCGAAGAATTGATAGAAATCTGTTTTGATATTACCGTTATAAAGTTTTCTCTTTTTAGAAGCCTTTTTGCCGTAAAGTTGTTCAAAATCCTCATTGGAAGTTAACATATATACGGACCATGTATCGAATTTAGCGAATTGCTCACCCATTTCACGATACATGTGCTCGACCTGCTCTTTCTCACCGAGACGCTCCCCATAAGGTGGATTTCCGACAATCACCCCATAGTCACTTCTATGACTAAAATCCTTTACTTGCATTTGTTTAAACTTAATTAGGTCACCAAATCCAGCTTCAATCGCATTATTGGCTGCTAATTCAACACTACGGTGATCGATATCTGTACCTGTAATGTCAATGGGTTCATCATATTTTGCTAAGTCCTCTACTTCTTCCCTAGCTTGATTCCAAATACTTTTATCGATCCAGCTCCAATTTTCAGCAGCGAAATCACGATTAAATCCTGGTGCAATATTTTGGCCAATCATCGCGGCTTCAATTGGAATGGTGCCAGAACCACAAAATGGGTCAACAAAAGGACGAGATGAATTCCATGTTGTTAACATCACCATAGCTGCTGCCATCGTTTCTTTTAATGGAGCTTGGTTATGCAAAGAGCGATATCCTCTCTTATGTAAGCCAATACCACTTGCATCTAATGTAAGTGTAGCTACATCTTTATGAAGAGCTACCTCAATCCGATATAAAGCCCCTGTTTCCTGAAACCACGTTGTTTTATATGTCTTTTTCATGCTATCAACGACGGCTTTTTTGACAATCGCTTGACAATCAGACACACTAAATAACTTGGATTTAACGGAACGACCAATTACAGGAAATTCAGCATCCACCGGTATATAATCAGACCATGTAATGGCTTTTGTTTTTTCAAAGAGCTCATCAAAGGTAAAAGCTTTAAATTCTCCGACTTTTACTTTGATTCGGTCAGCCGTACGAATCCACAGATTGGCACGGGCGATCGCTGAAACATCAGCTGTAAATAGCACCTTTCCATTCTCAACTTGAACATCTTCATAACCTAAACTTTTCACTTCTCTAGCAACTAAGGCTTCTAATCCCATTGTTGCTGTTGCAATTAATGTCACTTTCTTCATAAAACGCTCCTTCAATCCGAACTTTTAGTCTCGCCTTATTATAAGCGTTATTGAACGTACATACAACCATTCGTATACCGGAGCACTTGTATAACGTTTTCAGTGAAAACATAGTTACAAAAAATAAAAAAAGCCCATAGGGCCTAATCACTCTTTATACAATTTTTCTCGTAAATCGATGCCCAAGTTGAAAATGAGCAATCACTAAAAAGACAATATGAATGCCTAATAATAATAACGTGACAACTACAGCTTGTTTATTGGAGAGAACATCACCATGATAATTATGAAGTAGCGTTAAATGAACGGGAACATAAATGAAAGTAATACTCAGTACAGACCCAGTTAGTATTCTAAAGAGAAATTCTCTTCCAATACCAATATAAAATAAGCCCGGTATAAAAATAATCATTGAAAAAAGGAGATAACCTATCGATAAAAGTCCATTTTCAAATAGGAATTGCCCTGTGATTAAATGACTGAGCAATGCGAATCCATATACGAAAAAGGCACCCCATGCAATTAATAATAGTAGTATCATATTTTTTTCCTTGAACATACCGCTCCCTCTTTTCTAATAAAAGGTTACAGGCTACTAACAAGCCTCTCCCTTATACGTATGAGAGCAGTTCGCTTTTTATTTCTATTTTACAAGTATACACCTTCATAGAGTGTTACTTGAATCGACGGAGCTTCTTGTAATTGATTCATATCATAGGATTCAATCGTCCAACTGTTTGCGTTTCTTTTATAATCATCATTTCTTTTTTTCTACATATAAATCCTTGAGTTTATAGGCAGCGTTCATAATTAAGTCGGGATCCTTTGTCAAATTATACTTTAGTGATGGAGGATGCTTTTCTAAGTAATGGTATAGGCACCACCTTACTGACCAATTGAGATCATCGGCAAGAGATACCCAAAAGGCCAATTCAGCTTCAGTTGCTTCTTGAAGCAGTCCATATAGATAAAGGCCTCTAACGCCATCATCTACCTCACCAAAGGTTCGAATCCAGAATATGTCCCTTTCTTCTTTTGAGATTGGTTTAAATAATTCTGAAACGGCCGTTTTTCTTACGAGTTCGGATGTAACTACAGTAAGTTGCCATAAGTAAATTCTACTACATAAAGCTTGATCTATTAGTGCTGATAAAGCTAAAGCTCTTTCTACTTCACGAGTTGATTTTATGGAATAAGGAGGATTCTTAATCGTAATGCTCTGGGATTTCGTTGTCTTCGTATCGAAATTGTAACCCGCTTTTAAAGCGGTTAACACCGTTAAAACATGAACTCTTGATGCAGGAATCTGAAAGTCTTCAAATTTCTTACCGTTTTCTTTTAGAGCATAATTTAAGCATATCCGGGCTTAAATAAGGAAATCTAGAAAATAAATAAGTGCTTATACCTGTAAGTAAAGTCGCTGATCCACTTGCTCCTCCATAATAAGTAATTGAAACGCTCTTTTCTCTCTAAGAGCCAATCAATTCCCATTTTCAACCGTTCCTGTTCCCCTTCTCGAAAAGCCCCATGATTTAATACGAGAAAAGTAGCTGCAGGAGATATGCCTGTATGAATTCGACCATTAACTTCGATGGGTTGATGTGACAAACTTAGTAGTGTTAACAAACCGTGTTCATTTTCATAATCATCGATCTCTTCAGCTTGCTCATAAGCGGGATACGTAAATTCAATCGTAAAATCGTCATTTACAGTAATATAGAGTAGTTTATCACCTAAATATTTGATAATTTCATCTGATTTTAACGTGTCGATGATGATAACTCCTATCCCCTTACCCGAATGTTCAGGATCTGGCATTTGCGAGAATTCCACCCTTTTCCAAGTTGGGTCTATTCGTTTTCTATTCATATTATTTGCCTCTCAATTTGTATTGTTTTTCCTACATATAAAACGCCCATGCGAAACCCCATTCACATCGTAAACAACAAAGATGAAAGTATGGTTTAGCTTTTAACTGTTGGCTTTCACTTTGTTGTTTTGTGCTTATTCATTTTAATCTTTGTTGTAAGTATGATTATGACCTTGAGAGTGAGCAGTACCCAGCGGAGCATGATTTTTCGGGAGCGGTGAGCAAAGCTCCGCATTAGAGCATCAGCACTAACTTTCATATAAAAATTAGCACGAACCTAACATAGAAAAAAGCCAACCTCTCTAAAAGAAGATTTGGCTTTTAATCCTAATGGTTGATTGAATCGCTAACCTTGTTTATCAAATTGAATCATTTTAAGCTAACACCGCTCGGTCGCTCACTAATTTCTCACCGCGAATTCTCTGGAACTCCTCTAATAGCTTTTCGATCGTTAGTTCCTTTTTTTCCTCAGCATTTACATCTAATATAATCTGACCTTTATCCATCATGATGAGGCGATTACCAAGGTCTAGAGCTTGCTGCATATTATGAGTAACCATTAATGTTGTCAACTGGTATTGCTCGACTATTTTCTTCGTTAAATGAGTAATAAGCTCCGCACGGGCTGGGTCAAGTGCCGCGGTATGTTCATCGAGGAGCAGGATTTTTGGCTCAGTAAAAGTAGCCATTAATAAGGATAA
This sequence comes from Alkalihalobacillus pseudalcaliphilus, assembly GCF_028610675.1. Lineage (NCBI taxonomy): Bacteria > Bacillati > Bacillota > Bacilli > Caryophanales > Bacillaceae > Alkalihalobacillus > Alkalihalobacillus pseudalcaliphilus. Next base: position 450,566 of record NZ_JAQQWS010000001.1, on the reverse strand, counting down.
GGCTTGACGCTCACCACCAGAGAGTAGACCGACCTTCGCATTGAGGCGATTTTCTAAGCCGATGTTTAATGTTTCCAACTTTTGCTGAAATAGCTCTTTTCTTTTTTTGTTAACCCCAAACTTAAACGTTCTCTTTTTGTTACGTGAATAAGCTAAGGCTAAGTTCTCTTCAATCGTCATGGAAGGAGCCGTACCTGCCATCGGATCCTGAAAGACCCGTCCTATTAACTGTGAACGTTTATATTCTGGAACAAAGGTGACATTTTTACCGTCGATGGTGACATCACCTACATCAGGTGTTAAGGCACCGGAAATCATATTCATTAATGTCGATTTCCCTGCCCCATTACTGCCAATGACTGTCACAAATTCGCCCGCATTTAAAGAGTGGTTAATTGATTGTAACGCCTTTTTTTCATCAGGAGTCCCTTCGTTAAAGGTTACAGAAAGCTGCTCAATCTTAAGCATGGTGGCTGACCTCCTTACTTTGTTGTAGTCTTTTCTGCTTCAGTCGTTTCTTATTACGTTGCTTTTGGATAATCTTAGGTGTAATTAATGCAGCGATGACAATAAGAGCGGTAATTAAGCGAACATCACCTGCTTCAAGGAAATCTACACGTAAGGCGAAAGTAACGACAATTCGGTAAACGATCGCTCCACCAATAATCGCTAAAGTCGCTCTAAAGATCGTTTTAGTGCCAAATAAGGCTTCACCGATAATAACGGACGCTAATCCAATAATAATGAGACCGACACCCATACCAGCATCAGCAAAGCCACCATGCTGGGCAATCAGAGCACCAGAAAAGGCAACCAACGCATTCGAAATTCCAAGACCTAAGATGATGAGCCAATCCGTATTAGCAGATAAACTACGAATCATTTTTTTGTTATCACCTGTTGCACGTAAAGCAATCCCAATTTCTGTTTTTAAAAATAAATCTAATAAAAACTTAAGGAAGAAGGTAATAAGGATCATAACTAAAATAATGCCCCAGCTTCTATCAAGGCCAAGAAAGCTAAATATCGAGTTGAAAAAGGAATCAATGCCGTAAGTCGCTGTAAACGTCCTTACTTGGTCAAAAAATGATTCCCCAACAGGAACACCTAAATTGGGCCTGCCCATAATTCGTAAATTAATCGAATACAAAGCGATCATCATTAAAATGCCTGACAATAAGGCATTTATTTTTCCTTTTGTATGTAATAATCCAGTACACATGCCCGCGATAAAACCAGCGATTAATGCATAAAAGCTAGCTAGTATCGCCGGAACCCCAGCTGTAATGGATACGACAGCTACCGCAGCTCCTGTAACAAAACTTCCGTCAACGGTAAGATCAGGAAAATCAAGCATACGGAATGTTAGGTACACACCAAGTGCCATGATGGCATAAATAATTCCTGTTTCAAAGGCGCTAAATAAAGCAAATGCCATAAATGTTCCTCCTAGTATGAAGTAATAAAAAAACCGACTTGTCACGATGCAACAGGTCGGTCTCTGTGACTTATTCCGTCTCTAATAATTCCGCTTCATCATCCCAAGCATCATTCCATTCGACGCCTTGAGCTTCTGCTGCATCTTTATTAATGATTAGTTGCATATCTTGGGGATACTCAACAGGAATATCCGCAGTTGTTTTTTCGCCTTGCAGTACTTCTACAGCCATTTCACCAGAACGGTAACCGATGGAGAAATAATCAATACCAAATGTTGCAAAACCACCTTTTGCTAATGAATCTGGTTCCCCTACGAATAATGGGATCTGCTCATTATTGGCAATTTGTACGATTGCCTCTAATGCTGAGACCGCCGTATTGTCTGTCACAATATAAAAGGCGTCTACTTCACCAACTAACGAAGCAGTGGCTTGTTGAACCTCTGCCGAAGTAGCGACCGAGCGTGTAACCATAGTGAGGCTCGTGCCTTCCATCGCTTGCTCGACTAGCTCTATTTGAGCAACCGAGTTGGCCTCGCCAGCATTATAAACCAAACCAACTGTTGAATTAGGGAAGTATTGTTCCATAAAATCAACTGTAAATTTAATAGAGTCTGGATGTAAATCGACCACGCCTGTTATATTATCACCAGGCTCATCCATAGAAGTAACAAGCTCACCAGCAACCGGATCTGTTACTGACGTAAATACAATAGGAATGTCTTTCGTAGCTTGCAAGGCACTTTGGGCACTTGGTGTGGAATTAGCAAAAATTAAATCGACATCTTTGGAAACGAGATTACTAGCAATTGTGGCATTATTACTTTGATCATTTTGTGCGGAATTAAAATCGTATACAACTTGAAGCCCGGCATCCTCTAATGCTTGTTTAAAACCTTCGTAAGCGGCGTCTAAGGAAGGATGTTCGACAATTTGAGTCGCCCCTACCGAATACGTTTCTCCACCGTCACCACCACCTGTGTTAGAAGTCCCGCATGCTGTTAACGCTACACCGAGAATTGCTACAACTGACCACTTTTTCCATAAATGCTTCATTTTCCTACCCCTTTGTTTTAATTTTCTAATAGTTTTAACATTAAGTATTATCTTAAAACAATGATTCAAGAAAGTAAATAAAAAATTTTATTACTTTAAAGCGTTTTGTTGCGAAAATATATTAGATTAGTATAAAAATTCAGATAATAAATGAATTCGATTTCAAAATGATTTCTCCTTTATTTTGAGAGAAAAAAAATAAAAAACCCCTTCTACAAGGAGTTCTCATGTCGATAAATCCATCTTATAAATGTTTGATAAGCCATGTTCTGTTCCTTTGTACTGCAAACGGTGATGAACCTCGTACTCAGGCAGTAATCATCTATCTACGAGTTACCTCGTTTTTCTTTTTCGTTCATTTCCAAAAAAGAAAATGCCCCTACCATATTTTGGGTTTCTCGCTCGAGGGGTTTACCGCGTTCCACTCTGAATGTTTCCATCCAGACTACGTCACTGTGGCACTTTCAAGGACTTCATTCCATATCCGAAGACTTAGGAATTTATCCTGCCGTTAGCTCAGGAAACCTGAACTACCCTAGCTTATGAATTCGCTAGGCACGAACACTACAAGCATCTCAGCTTGTGCGAGCATGGACTTTCCTCTACATGAAAACATGCAGCGATTACCTAAACATTTATAACTCATATACGACCTTGTTTATTATACATAGGTATTTATATAAAATCAATAACCTTTTTGCTCAAGTATCGCTTTCCTCGCTAATCGATCGGCTTGCTTATTTTTCTGACTTGGAATCCAAAGCATAAAAAATAAATCAAATTGCTCGATTAAGGCTAATGCCCTTTTTAAGTAAGGCTGATATTTCTTATTCTTTACAAATTGCTTCTCCAATGCTTGATCGATAAGTTGTGAATCTGTACGAAAGGACACTTCTTTAAAGTCGTGTTCTAGACAATAAGTTAAGGCATATAGTAAGGCTTCATATTCTGCCTCATGATTAGACATCTCTGGAAGAGGAATGGATAATTCTACGGTTTTTCCGTTTCCAATCTTTATCCATACTCCTGCCCCTGAATAACCTGGATTGCCGGCACTCGCACCATCTATATAAACATCTATCAAACTTTCATCCCCTTTGGTTCAATAAAACGAAAGAAAAAGAGATCAATGATCTCTTTTTCTAATCCATTACGATTCGTATAATTTCTTACCAAACACTTCTTTTTCTAAGTTAGATAATCTTTGTAAAATATCGTAATTCGTACTTCCAACAGATGGTGTTGGTTGATGTCTTGTTGGTCGTTCACTTGCAGATTTAACCTGCATTTTTAATTGAGCATTTTCTTTTTCTAGACGCTCAATCGTTGTTTGAAAAGTTTCATAGTCTTGAATAATCGCATCTAAAAACTTGTCAACCTCATCTTGATTGTAACCACGCATGCTTGATTTAAAGTCTTTATTTAAAATTTCATTTGCCGTAAAGCGGATTTCATTATTGCTCAAGTCATTCACCCCTATAATTGCATTCGTACTTTATATTTTTCCAAAAGTTAATCCGATTGTCAAATTGATTTCGCTTTTTCTAGCCAAAATCCTATATTTTTGACGCTATTCGATATATTTTTTATAAAAAAAGAGGTTTCTACTGATCATATTGAGCTTCTTCCACAATAACGTTTAAATCATAGGGCGTAATAATTTCAAGATAGAAGTTCCTTTTTGTTTGCTCCTGTTGTGCAACATGTAAATAAAATTGTGGCGATCCTTCTTTTTCTTCATCAAACAATACGAGTAATCCATCTACTTTTTCAATGATGAATTGATTTTTTTGCTTTAATTGTAACGGGTTTTCATAAGGCCGATTGGTAATACTTTTAACAAAATCAGCTTTTCCAATAATTTCACGATAATATTCTTGGTTTTTTTCATTCCATGTTTTTTCCTGTTCTAAGAAAGGAGTAAGGACGCTGAGCTTAAGCTGAGGGTATATTTCTTTTAAGGCAATAACTTCTTCTGCCACCCATAATTCCACACCTAGTTGCCCACTAATGATGACCCATTCTAATCCGTCTTCAATTAGCGGTATGAGCCTTTGTTTAAAGGCTTGACGAATATAAGTGATACCTATATGTTTCCGATCAAAAATCCCAAGTTCAAATGATTTATAACCTGTCACTGCTAATGTATGTATCAATGAACACTCCTTTCGATTTTATCAAGAGGTGTTTAAAAATAGGTAGGCCTACTTCTGATTCTTCATACTGTTCACGACTAACTAACACCTCTTTTGATGTAAATCATTTTTTTATTTTCTCTTAAAACTGTTGGAATATCAAATGGTACGAAAATAGTGCCTTCGTAAAATAATTGTGTCTACTTACAAGGGTGTTTCTATTAATGATAGCCGTTCTTCGAAAATCAACAAGATGAGCTTTTTATCAAAGGCTTAAATGAGTTTTGAAGAGAAAAACGAAAACAGTCATAAAAAAGAAGTGAGCCTCATGGTTCACTTCTTCTGAATTGTGTTATAACTAACGTTTACAACCACAACCGCTGTGACCGTGACCATGACCATATCCGCCTTGGTTACCCCACATTGGCATTTGAGCTTGAGGAGCGAACCCAGGATTCATCATTTGACCACCCATCATTGGTGGACGAGGTGGTTGAGACATTGCACCTGCCACGGGTACATTGGACATAAATTGTTGGTTTGAGATCGTTTGTTCGTTAGATATTGTATTCGGGAAGCTGTGTACATGTTTGTATACATGATTAGTAACATTTGTCGTGTGTGTTGGATGTACCTCTGGAACGATATATTCACACGTTTTTTCTACAATATTATGCTGAGTAGGGTGTACCACCGCAGGCATTACTTGAGTTGTTGTTGGCTTGTGACATACATTAGCTGGTTTGTGACAGTGAACGGGCTTATGACAATGATTCATCATCGTTTTATTTCCTCCTTTTTTGTTTGAGTCAATAATAAACTATGATTAAAGTCAGCTAATGGTACTAGTTGTTTCGTCTATTTATCGTAATAATTCAATTTTCTTCCCATGAACGAAATTTTCTCTTCAAATAAATGACATAACACCAGTCTATTTGACAGAGTTAGACAACAAACCACTTACAGTCATGTAGTTTTTTGTTGACATTGAGAAAATCTTGCGCTTGCTCGGGAAATAATGAATGGAGATTTTCATTATTTTTGGGACAACCTCTCTTTCCTTTTTAACAAGCTCGTCATCTGTTTTTCAGATTTGTTGTTTTTTTCGTTGCTTAAAAGCAAATGGTCAATCGCTAATGCTGTTAATCGCAATGCTTCCGCCTTATTCTTTTTAACTCTTTCGTATATTTTTGCAGCTTCCTCCATACTTTCTACAGCGTACTTTGGATGCTTAGCTAATTTTAGAAAACCAATTAAAGCTTCATCAAATTTCTTCTCTTTTTTGTTTAGATAGGCAAGTTCGTAGATGGTATCAGCCATTACTTTCTGATTATCAGCTTGTTGTAACACTCGGTTTAACTTGCTTTTTGCGATTTCTAATTGATTCGTATAAATGAACCATCGGGCAATCTGATAGTTCTCTTCGGCACTCGCTAATGATGGACCATTCAGGATTAAATGGCTAATATGGGTATAGAGTGTAATTAAACTTAAAACATCCCATTCATGATGTTGAATGATTCCACTTAAAAGCTCAGGCTCTTGTTCATTTAAATAATCAAAGTAAAGCATAGGCGCTAAATAACCAGGAGTATCTGATACTCGGTTAAATTGAAGGACTTCTTGTTCAACTACCGAAAGCTTACATGATGGCAAAATATCTTTCCATAATCGTCTTGCTGCATGCAATAAATCAAAATGACCGACCTTTGGTAAACGCGGTACTTCATTTCTGACAAATGTGTGCCTTGTTTTTACTTTTGGCCAATCAAAAGCCTTTCCATTATACGTAACGAGCTTTTTATCGTGACCTAAATCTTGAAGAAAATAATGATAAAACGCAACCTCTGCTTCTGGACCTGGTAAAATATATTGCTTGACCTTCACTTCGTCGCCAATCACCTGGCTATATCCTAATAAAAATATAGAATGCCCGGCTCCACTGCTTAAGCCTGTCGTTTCTGTATCAAAAAACAATAGATTCTCTAAAAGGATTTGTCGGCTAGATAAAGGATGCATCACATCAAAATTCTGCCATTGCTTATTTACTTTTAGAAGCTCAGAAAAGCTGTATAAGCCATGCTGTGATTCAATGGGGTAGCTTTTTTCAATAACAAATATAAATTGATCTTCGAACCAGTATGGTTGTGCTCCTAGTTCTGACCATTTTTCAAATAAGTGATCATGTTCTGATGTATCTGTCTGGCTTTCTTTTTCAGGAGAAGGAGCCGTAGTCGTTGGTAGAGACATGTGAGACCGCATTCGTTGAAGCTTACTTTTCATTTGAACCCCCCTCCCTTAAACATGAATCGCTTTAAGTAATGATAAAACGATGGTCTTGGCATGAGCTTGGTTTGTAGACGAACCTACACAAGCCGGGCAACCGCTGTCACATGGACATTGTTTAATGAGTGCTCTAACCTGCTCAACAATGAGATCAATGTTTTTATAAACTTGTTTCGCTAACCCAATTCCACCTGGATAACGATCATAAACAAAAATCGTCGGTTGCTCGGAATGATCGGCTTTTATTTGTGGTACGACATGTAAATCAGATTGATCGCACATCACAAAAACTGGAGCCACATGCCTGATAACTTGTGACAAACCAAGTAAACCTTCCTCTAATACCTCTTCTTTATAATCTTGTAGTAATTCTTTCGAGAAACTTAACCACATCGCACTCGTATGAAGCTCTTCCTCTGGTAAATGAATCGGCCCCGAACCAATATTTTCAAAGGTTGATAGTTTTATCTTTTTAAATATAGTAGCTTTGGCATTTACCATCACATCACCAAAAGATATGGTTGTATGAGTGGATGCCTTCGATTCATCCTCTTCTAATACTTTTAGTTGTACAGCTAAATTAGCATCGGTAAAATATTCAACCGCAACTTGACGGACAAAAGCCTTCTTCTCTTCCCAATCTAAAAGCTCAACTTGGTACTGAATTCCTTGATGTAAATAAATGGCTTCATCATGAAGAAGTGTCATCGCACTAAACCGATCCATCTCACCAATAACGATTTCTTGGCCCTGGTCCGATTGATCGATAATAATCACATTTTCCTGGGAAGCCGAACGCAAACTAATACCATGTGCAGGAAATGCATCGGTCATCCAATACCATTTATCTAATTTATGATGAAGGATTTGTTCATCCGTTAAAAATTCTAGGACCTCCTCAACATCCACACCGTCGAATGTTTCACCTTTCTTAAATGGAAGCTCATAGGCTGCACATTTAATATGATCGACAAGAATAATTAAATTATCTGGGTTTAAGCGTGCCGATTCAGGCGAACGTTCAAAAAAGTAATGGGGATGATTCATCACATATTGGTCAAGCGGTGTTGAATTGGCAACCATGATAATCACAGACTCGGTATGCCTTCTACCAGCCCGACCAGCTTGCTGCCAAGCACTTGCTATCGAACCTGGGTATCCATTCATAATACAAACTTGTAGTTGGCCGATGTCGACACCTAATTCCAAGGCATTGGTACTAACAACTCCAAGAATTTCTCCTTTTCTTAACCCTTGTTCAATTTCACGACGTTGTTTCGGTAAATAACCACCACGATAACCTCTTATTGATTTTGACCCTAACTCTTTCCTTGTTAGATTTTGTAAATGACTTAAAATCACTTCAACACGAACGCGTGATCGTGCAAAAATAATGGTTTGAACTCGATTTTTTAAGAAGTGTTCTGCAAGTGCGTGTACTTCAAAGGTTGAGCTTTTACGAATATTTAACGCTTGATTAACAATCGGTGGATTATAAAACAGAAAGTGCTTTTTCCCTCGTGGAGCACCGTTATTATCAACGAGTCGAACTGGTTCACCTATTAATGTTTCTCCAAGTTCCTTTGGATTAGCAATCGTTGCTGATGTCATGATAAAAACAGGTGAGCTCCCGTAATAAGCGGCAATTCGTTTTAGGCGTCTGATTACATTGGCTACATGACTCCCGAACACCCCCCGATATGTATGAAGCTCATCAATAATGACATACTTCAAGTTTTCAAAAAATGAAACCCATTTCGTATGATGAGGTAAAATCGCTGAATGAAGCATGTCTGGATTGGTCATGACGACATGTCCTGCTTTACGAACAGCTTGTCTAATCGTTGGTGCAGTATCTCCGTCGTACGTAAAACACTTTACCTCTCCTCCTATTTCTTCAATTAATTCATTAAGCTCACTTTTTTGATCTTGAGCTAAAGCTTTGGTAGGAAATAAATATAACGCTCTACTATTAGGGTCTTTTAAAACTTGTTGCAGTACGGGTAAATTGTAACAAAGTGTTTTACCAGATGCAGTTGGTGTTACCGCTACAAAGTTTTCTTGCTTTTGTGCATATTCAATAGCGGAATGTTGGTGCGTATATAATTCATGAATTCCTCTTGTTCTGAGTGCCTTTTGAATATGATCATGGATGAAGGCTGGAAATGGTTTGGTTTTTGCTTCGACACCTTCAAGTTCATGCCAATGGACAATTTGCTCTTTGAACGTTTCCTCAGTTTGTAATTCATTGATTAGCTCTCGAAGCTCTTTTTTAAACATTGATTCACCTACTTGTTTATTATGAATAACTAAATTTATATATTGTAGTCGTTTGTTTTTTTGATTCACACTCATTGTAGCGAATGTTTGTTTGTTTTTCTAGTGTTGTTGTGTTTTATATAGGTGAAAGTTAAGACTCATACTTATGTGTGGAGCTCTGAGCACCGCTACTGAAAATCATGCAACACGTCTAGTGGGGTGGCTGTTGTGCAGTGTCTAACTATCTTTTTTTGAAATGGGTTTGAATTTTTCGCATAAATAAAATTATTTGAATGATTTCCATGTCTATTTGACTAAATTTTGTTATTATAAAAAGGAACATAAGTTCTGATCTTTAAAGGGGAGAATAGATTATGTGGAAAAGAATAGAATGTGTTGCAATTTTTACTGAGGATATGGAAAAGTCGGTAAGATTTTATCAATCATTAGGATTAATCAAATCTTGGGAAACTTCTCAAGATGAAGAAAAACAATGGACACTAATTGGGATGAAATTTCCTAATGATAATTCAGAGTTAGTATTAAAGAATAACCCTAATTTGAACTTTTCTGAAACTGAGATTGTTGTTGAAGACGTTCGAGAAACATACGAAGTATTAAAATCTAACTCTGAAGTCCAGTGGATTCGTACTCCTTTCCCGAACTCTTTAGGTGGATATGTAGCTGTCATGCAAGCACCTGACGAAAATGTATTTGTTTTAGTAGGTAAATAAGTATGTAATTTCAAAAAATAAAAAGAGTTCGTTTGTGTTAGTTGGTTATAGTGTGATAGGAAAATGGAGTGGCAATATTGTTTATCCAATCCCAGAATTATGGGGGAAATCCTATATATGGGGTACCGTCAGGAAAATGCGGATTTACAACGCTAAGCCCATTTTCCCGACTATTCCCCCAGTTTTAACAACGTTAAGAAAGTTTCAAGGGTCTTAAAGAATCTAACGAGACCATTTTCTCCGAATTAAAATGGTATTCTCCAAGTAAATTAATATGTTCCCAACCTAGAGGTGACATATGGTGCAATAATTCTTCATTAAAACTACCTGACCGTTTTTGATATTCAACTGCCTTTGTCAGATGTAAAGTATTCCAGATACTGATGGCATTAATGATTATATTTAAGGCACTGGCCCTTTGCAATTGATGCTGTATGGTTCGTTCCCTAAGCTCACCTTGTTTTCCAAAGAAGATAGCCCTTGCCAATCCATTCATGGCTTCTCCTTTATTCAATCCTCGTTGTATTTTTCTTCTTAATGATTCATCCGATATATAATTCAAAATAAAGATCGTTTTTTCTATTCGGCCCATCTCACGTAAGGCGGTAGCTAAGCTGTTTTGTCTTGAATAGGAACCTAGTTTCCCCATAATAAGGGATGCTGAAACTGTTCCTTCCCTTATAGAATGAGCTAATCGCAAAACATCTTCATAATTTTCTTTAATGACCTTTGTATTTATTTGTCCACGTAAAATGGCTTCTAATTTTGGATATTCGCTTGCTTTATCTATTGTAAATAATTTTGAATCTGATAAATCTCTTATTCTTGGAGCAAATTTAAATCCTAATAAATGAGTCAATCCGAAAATTTGGTCTGTGTAACCGGCTGTATCTGTATAATGCTCTTCTATGTTTAAATCCGTCTCATGGTGCAACAAACCATCCAAAACATGAATCGCATCCCTTGAATTAGTATGAATGATCTTTGTGTAGTAAGAAGAAAATTGATCACTAGTAAAACGGTAGATGGTGGCTCCTTTCCCCGTTCCATAATGTGGATTTGCATCTGCATGTAGTGATGAAACTCCTAGCTGCATTCTCATACCATCTGACGAGGATGTTGTGCCGTCTCCCCAAAAAGAAGACAATTGTAGCTTGTGATGAAAATTTACTAATACAGCTTGGGCTTTATTCATTGCGTCTTCATACATGCGCCATTGAGACACATTGGCTAGTTGCTTATATGTAAGCCCGGGTGTTGCTTCAGCCATTTTGCTCAAGCCAATATTCATTCCCATTCCTAAAAGAGCAGCCATAATAATGATTGTTTCTTCTTTATCTGGTTTTCGTTTGTTAGAAGCATGTGTAAATTGCTCATGAAATCCTGTTATATGGGCAACATCCATAAGTAAATCGGTTAATTTTATTCTTGGTAGCATCTGATACAGGCTTGCACTAAATTTCTTTGCTTCTTGTGGAACATCTTTTTCTAATCGTGAAATCGACAGCTTTCCTTTTTCAAGAGAAACTCCATCTAACTTGTTGGAATTACCAGCTAACCAATGTAACCTCCCATTAAGGCTGCTAGTTCTCTCTGTAATATAATCCTTGAATGATAAACTAACCGATAATCTTGTATTCTCCTTCGTTTGATTCCATGTATCTTCGGAAAACAAATATTCCTCAAAATCTCTATATTGTCTACTGCCCACAATAGAAACATCACCAGCCCGAATATGCTCCCGAAGTTCTGTTAAAACAGCCATTTCATAGTAATGCCGATTGATTGTTGTACCATCATCCTCGTATAAATGCTTTTTCCACCGTTTTGAAATAAAATCCAAAGGTGAGTTATCAGGTACTTTTCGCTTCCCAGATTCGTTCATTCCTCGTATAATCTCTACAGCTTGTAAAAGTGGCTCATTCGCCTTTGTGGAATGAAATTCCAATACCCTTAATAGGGTTGGCGTATATTTTCTAAGAGAATAAAATCGTTTTTGCAGTAAGTCTAAATAGTCATAGTCGGCAGGACGTGCAAGCTCTTGAGCTTCTTCCACTGAAGAAACAAAAGAATTCCATTCAATAACCGATTCTAAAACCTCAAAAACGTCTAGTTTTTCCCGTTTTGCTTTGATTAAAGCTTGTCCGATGTTCGTATAGTGTATAACCTTCTCATTCAGCTTTTTCCCGTTTTGTTTCTGAATTTCTTCTTGAGCCTTACGGCCTTTTGATAACAGACTGAGTATTTGTCTGTCATGAATTTCAAAGGCTTTATCCGTTAAATCCTGAGTAAGGTGTAATAAATAGACGGTTAAAATCGAGTATCGTTTATTTTCTTGAAAGTCACGGAACGCATAAGGCTCATATCTTGAACCTAAGCGAGATAGCTGTAACAAGCGATTGCGATGCAAATGATTAATTTGTACCGTTTCTAATTCCATACCTCGTATGTATTCGAGTCGTTCTATTACTTTTAGAAATGTTTCGGATGAAGGATGACCCGGTGGTTCCTTTAACCAACCCAATATCGTTTTATTGGAATCGGATGAATGTTGCGAAGTAATGATTTCTTCAAGCTTTTCTTTTTGCTCACTTGTTAGAGATTGACTAACTGTATTAAACAGCTTCTTTTCAGCCATTTCTCTCGCCTCCCACACTATTCTTTCAAGTGTAGTGATAGCAGGCAGTATGATTTTGTTTTTTCTTAGAAAATCTATGCATTCATGCAGTAGATGAATGGCATCACCATTTCCCAAAGCTAATTGATGAAGGTGCTTAAATGTCATTCGATATTCACTCAAGGTAAAAGTTACAAAGTCGTATTCACTTCGAATTTCTTTCAAATGATCCCAAAGTGTATTTTCCCTTTGAGGATAATAGCTAAGCGAGGATGGACTAGCACTGATTTGTTTCGATATATATTGTATAACCGAATCTGGGATGCTTTTAATATGAGTGTATGGCCAACCGGGATACCGAAGAATAGCTAATTGAACGGAAAACCCTAAACGGTTTTCTTCCCTCCTTCTCTTATTAATGATTTCTAAATCACGTTTGGAAAAGGTGAAGTAGGTCCCCAATATCCATTCATCTTCAGGAATTTGCATAAAAGCCTGTCTCTGTTCCGGTGTAAGCAATTCTCTACCTCTAGCAATTTTCATTCAGTATCAGCCCATTTCTGTATTTTTCAATTTATTAGCTCAATTATATATCAATAGAGTGTACTCTATTGATACAAGTATAGTAGACTGATAAAATCATAGTTAAGAGTGTCTCATAAGACTTGTCTCAAAAACGAGGTGAAATTTTGCAGAAAATCGGTTATGTACGCGTCAGTTTGACTAGCCAAAATCCTTCAAGACAATTTCGGCAATTGAACGAAATTGGAATGGATATTATTTATGAAGAAAAAACTTCAGGAGCCACAAAAGATCGTGAACAACTTCAAAAAATGTTAGAGGATTTACAGGAAGGTGCCATTATTTATGTTACAGATTTAACTCGGATCACTCGAAGTACGCAAGATTTATTTGAATTGATTGATTTAATACGAAATAAAAAGGCAAGCTTAAAATCACTTAAGGATACATGGCTAGATTTATCAGAAGATAATCCATATAGCCAATTCTTAATTACGGTAATGGCTGGTGTTAACCAATTAGAGCGAGACCTTATTCGTATGCGTCAGCGTGAAGGAATTGAGCTCGCAAAGAAAGAAGGGAAGTTTAAAGGACGGTTAAAGAAATATCATAAAAATCACGCAGGAATGAATTATGCAGTAAAGCTATTTAAAGAAGGAAATATGACTGTAAATCAAATTTGTGAAATTACAAATGTATCTAGAGCTTCTTTATATAGAAAGCTATCGGAAGGAAAAAAATAAGCATTCATTACTTATATTAAAAATTTCCGGGGATTGTGAAACAACGTACCTAACCAAGCAGGCTATTTCTATAAGGAAGTATCAATATTTGTTTATCTAACTAGGCACGATCATCAAAGGGTTCCGAGTACATTTTAACGGAGATATACGCTAAACTCAGATTTAAAGCAAGGCTGTATTTTCCGAGAACACTTTATAAAAAACAACCTTAGTCAATCACAAACGAAGGTTGTTTTTATAAAGTCATGGTCTAATTAAAACAATTGCTGTCCCAAGAGCATACTTGAGACTGAAAAGGCACCAGCAGGTGGTAAAACATTAGTATATATGGGAGGTCCCAAACGGGGTGTAAAGGTTGTAGCAATCCAATTTCCATATTCACCAGCCAGCAAAGAGGGAGGTTTCATTATAAACCGTCCACTTAAAACGAAATGCCGAATGCTTATAGCGGTCTCATCAAATATTGTCAAGTTGCCAAAAAAGGAGGCATATGGTGAATCGAAACTTATTTGTTTAGCGCTTTCGTCCCAATACCCATTAATCGGAATAGGTATACCACGAAAATTAACTGTACCTACTACTTTGTTGTCTACAATGGAATCAATGGTAAGTATACCTCTAATAATGGATCTCCCCGCAATAGAAGCATCAATCCCCCATACGGATGGAAAGGGGATACTAACTTTGGCTGTCTTTGGAATTTTCAAAATTAACCTCTCCTCGATTATTTTATGTATGGATTGAGTTGTATTTAATCATAATCCTGTAGTAATGATACAGTATATGCACAGAGAATCACTTAGGTGTTTTGTTAAGAAAGAAGCATCAATAATCAATCAGCCTACTGTCTAGATGAACAAGAGTTTGCCTGACCCACGAAAAATATGGAACATTAATTCCTGCTGCTCATACATATGGTCTCGCATTTGGAAAATTTCTTAGCTTTAAAATAAATCATCTGATTCAATGAAATGTAATGCCTATCATCACCTATTTTTATATGTACCTCAGACGAATTCCTATACCTCCGTTACTCTTCGATCATATTGTATTTGTACGAGGTGGTGTAAAATGTTTAAATTATATTTAGATCCTGGTCACGGGGGAGTGGACCCAGGAGCTATTGGCAATGGGATGCAGGAAAAATAAATTACCTTAAATATTTCCCATAGCATCCGAAATCTCTTGGAAAACCATTATGAAGGCCTGCAAATTAAAATGAGTAGAACAGCAGATATTACGCGCAGCTTGAAAGAACGTACAGATGATACGAATGCTTGGGGTGCAGATTATTTTCTATCCATCCACGTTAATGCATTTAACGGTTCAGCTCATGGGTATGAAGATTATATTCATAACAGTTTGTCTGATTCATCGAGAACAGCGTTAATTCGGGACATTATGCATGAAGAAATTGTCAAAGTAAATAACTTGCATAACCGTGGTAAAAAAAAGGCCGATTTCCATGTACTGCGAGAAACCAGAATGCCCGCTTTATTAACGGAGAACGGATTTATTGATCATGCAAGCGATGCCCAAAAATTAAGAGACCCGAATTGGCGGCAAGCGGTTGCCCAAGGGCATGTTAATGGGTTAGCACGCGCGTTTAATTTGAAGAGAAAATCGACTAATCTGAAAAGCAATATGGCTATTAAACGTGTAATTGTTGACGGTGTGCAAGTAGGTGCTTACGCAGAAGAAGAAAATGTGTTGAGATCTGTAAAACGCAACCTGAGAACAGCACAAAGGATTATTATTGAAAATGTGTAGTTTCGTTGGGAAAACGGTTGCTTGACTGCGAGCACGTTAAAGTTTTATCAAAATGGATAACTAGGCTGGATGAACAAAATATACGCTAAGTCTTTGATGTGACGGGCTTAGCATTTTTTTCTTGCTCTAAGTTAGTCCGGCCGATATAAGCCAGGACTAGCTTAATATCAGATGAATAGAACGAAGTTGTTGAGGGAATTATAGCTCATGATGTTTCTATTTCCAATTGTTGGATTTGAGGTGAGTTTTTGCCTAAGATTACTCCTATTCAGTCATACATGATTATTATGCTTTCGAACGGATATTTTTGAAGGCAAACTGCTTTTGTATACTCCGACCCTACGTTCCTTGTTCTCCCTCGATATCTCAAAAAAACCCGCGCGAAATCCGGAAGAATCCAGTATTGAGGTCTCGGTACGGGGGCCAAAGGATGGATTTGTGGAGGAACTGGGAGTCAATGTGGCGTTAATTCGGAAACGAATCAAATCAACCAGCATGGTTTATGAAACGAAAAAAGTAGGCGTTCGCACGAAAACAACCGTTGCGATTCTATACATGCGTGACATTGTTGATCCTAAGATTGTTCAAGATATAAAGCATAAATTAGATGATCTTCACATTGACGGAGCGTTTAGCGCCACTCAGCTAGAAGAATTAATGGAACCGACAAAAGCATTATTTCCTTTGATGGGGTATACAGGAAGACCAGACTTTACCGTTAACTGTATGCTAAATGGCCGTGTAGCGTTGATTGTGGATGGTACACCGGCTGCGTTGATTGCGCCTGCCAATTTATTTTTGCTTGTGAAAGCACCCGAAGATATCCACTTTACTGCTTTGTCAACTACATTTGGTCAAACGCTTCGTTTACTTGGTTTGTCCGTATCGCTACTGCTTCCTGCATTTTTTGTTGCCATTCTTTCCTATCATCAAGATCAGCTGCCCTATTATCTGCTTGCCACTTTGGGGATTAACCGGTTGGGAATCCCTTTTGATGTGGCAGTTGAAATGTTTATTGCACTTCTCTTCTTAGAAATATTGCGGGAAGCTGGTATCCGATTGCCTTCTGCGGTCGGGTCCACGGTAACAGTTGTAGGAGGACTTATCCTGGGGGATGCAGCCATTCGTGCTGGATTCTTATCCCCAGGTATCGTTGTCATCGGAGCAATTACACAAATCTTTGGTTCAACTTTATCGAGCTTATCATTGGCTGGAACAATTAGTATCTTACGCTTTTTTCTTTTCATTCTGTCTGCCATGCTTGGCATTTATGGCTTCTTTCTTGGAATATTTATTGTGCTCAGCCATTTAGCCTCTTTGCGTTCATGCAGCTTGCCTTACTTGGCCCCAATATCACCTCCTTTTAAAGACTTGGCCAACGCTTTGTTCCGATTACCTTGGCCATGGCGAAACACTCGACCGGACATGTTGAAGACACGAGATTCTACATGACAAGGGGATAAGCAAAAATGAGGAGATATAAAAGTATGGTTGCACTTTTCCTTCTCCTTACCCTAACCGGTTGCTGGAGCAGATATGAAGTGCAAAACATGAACTATGCTACGGCTGTTGGAATAGACTATGTCGATGGCCAATACACCTTATATGTGCAATTGCTTGATTTCTCGACAGTGGCCAAGCTGGAGGGACAGCAAAAAGCGGAGCAGCCCCCGGTTTGGGTGGCCAAAGGCGAAGGTTCCTCGTTTACAGAGGCGGCAAATGATTTGTACAGTACATCACAACAGCGCTTAAACTGGGGACAAATCTCTGCCATCTTGTTCAGCGAGAGATTGATGAAGGAAAACAAAGTCGGAGAAGTGCTGGAATTGATCAACCGTTATCGTGAAATAAGATACTTGGCCTGGCTGTTTAGTACAAGAGAGCCTCTTGAAGAAATCTTGCTGGCAACTCCATTTTTTAGATTATCGCCAAAGGCATCCATTCTTCACAATCCCGAGCAAAGTTTCAGACAGTTCTCTATCCTTGCTCCGGTCCGCCTGCAACAATTTGTACTGGACTCAAACGAAAAGGCTAGAACCAGTTATATACCGGAATTATCGCTTCGCAAAGGTCAATGGCAGGAAAGTAATAAACCAAAAGAGCTGCTTAGATATTCAGGCGTACAAGTATATGATCTAAACAATTATTATGGACGAATGGATCTTAAGGATTTGTCGGGAATGCCCTGGCTAAGTACTCACACGATCCGAGTACCTCTTGATTTGTTTACCGAAGAGAAGCTTGCGGCTGTTCTTATCGCAGAAAAACCCAAATATGAAGTGACTCCTATTGTGAAATTGAACAATGCGTATTTCGATATTTCAGTAAAAGTGAAGGCGGGGATCAATGAATTGCATACGGACCTTACCGAAAAGGAACTCACACAAATGGCTCAGGAAAAAATAGAGGAGCAAATCCGCAAAACGTATCAAACTGCTTTTAAAGAGGGTATAGATATTTACAATTTGGGCGAATCTTTGTATCGCAAACATCCACATCAATGGAAGAGCATTGCCACAGGAAAACAGCAACTCGTTTTAAACCAAGATTCCCTGCGCCATGTAAAGGTTGAGGTGAATATTGTTTACCCTGGAAGATATAAATTACATGAACATGGTGAATCCACCTCGTGATTCTGGCAAGTGAAATTATTAACTCACCTTGCTTCTTCTGCTTAGCGTTGGGGAAGCAAGGTTTTTGTTTCCCAAAAAATAGTTTAACGTTGTAAATCCGCATTTTCCTGACGGAACCCCATTATCGGTATATTTAATCCAGAAATAATCATTTTTGTAAAACCTTAAAGAATCTAGGAAACAAGTAGCTCTGTACACCTTTTTATTAATGTTTTCAGGCTTGACGATGTTTGGTATTACATTAAATGGAGAGATAAATATAACATTCTTATTTGTTTCTCTAAATTTTTTAATCCAATCCCTCTTTATCGTCGGGATGTTCAAACCAGATAAGATTATTTTTTGGAAAAAGGGAAAGATGAATGTTACCAAGACTTATAGAACTTTAAAATTTAGCAAACGGGTGTGTTAACGGGAGTAACTAAAGCCTAATTTCTCACTTATACTACCGAGAAATTAGGCTTTTTTAATATCTGGATTTCCTTATCGTTGTTAATCCGCATTATCCTGACGCTACCCCTATATGTATTAGTGAACACAATGTAGATGACATTAGTAGGAGTATCTCGTCTGCGTGCTCATCAATGTCGATGAGCATTTTTCGTAAGTGTTGTGGCATTACACAATCTTCTAAACGTATATAATTGTAGACGACCGGCCATGATTGGTAACGCAAATACGTATTCTTCATGAATTCTGCATGGCTCAGGTTTAGGCTCCTGAGTACAGCGGGTTGCTCCAAATACAGTTTGCCTTGATAGCGTTCTAACTCTAGTGCAGCCTGTTCATACATGTCACAGGTCAAATCTAAAACAGTTACGCCATCGATATATCCAGCCACAGCTGGCATTCATTCTTATCGTTATTAATCTCGGCGTGATAACACGCCAGCGAAAGGTATCAGAGAATGTCGTACCCATGTCGGACGTATATAGATCATATTCCCTTCTCCATGAAGTTGGATCTCCGTATCGCTACCATTTTTTCTGGATTTTTAGCACGATACGGTATGGCATCTTTTCACCATCCGCGGTTCCATCACTCCCTGTTACTAGATATACGTTTCCTACCGTTCCGCCATGTATTTCCGTGGTTTGGAAGTCTGCATAGTTGATATCCTTCTTGAACTGTTGACTTAAGGCATAGTTAATACTCTCCTGTTTAATTGAAGCATACAAGCTAACCCTCAAGATGAAAACTATTATGGATCAGCAATAGATTTTCGTTGTACGACTAACCGGCATTTCTTTGTCGTGCTTCCGTTTTTATCTTGTCTTATTGGATTTTTTTAATAAATTTTTAATAATATTATGGTACGTGAAATTTTATTTTTTATTCCATGGTTTTAACACTTTGGCGAAGAATGAGTTCTGTACCAACAAATATCATCTTTGATACTTTACGTCCATCAAACCTCTCCATTATGTATCCACAGCCGTTTCACCGATAATCTCGGTATATACTTTAATAGAGCTCAACGCTGGAAATACATACTTAGAAACCGACATATCATTGAGACCAATAATACTTACGCGCTCTGGTACGTCAATATTCGCTTCGTGTAATGCTCGTAGGCAGCCAATGGCCATGACATCACTGCTTGCAAAAAAAGCGGTTGGTAGATTTTCTTCGAGCGTTTCTATCGCCTTTTTCATAAGCTGATAACCGTCTTCAACTGAAAACTGACCAATAAAAACATGTTGCTGCTTGTAGTCGCCTACTTCTTGTATATAACGGATAAACGTTGTCTCACGTAAATCGATCATTTCATTTTCTGCACCCTTTAACCATTCACGGCCACAAATAAAACCAATCTCTTGGTTTACGATATATTTTTTTGATTAATCATTACGGTACGCGAAATTATAATTGAATCATTTCTTCTTATTATTTAATATAATCGCACAGACTAAAAAGGCTTAGTAGATTCTCTGCTACTAAGCCCCTTACCTTCATATTATCGTTCTATTATGCTGCTAGTGACTTTCTAATTGAAACAATTTCTACACATACGCAGAAAATCTCAATAGCCAATTCTAATTCGTCTAGGCTTGGGAATGTTGGAGCGATTCGAATATTACGATCGTATGGGTCTTGACCGTAAGGATAGGTTGCTCCTGCACCCGTTAGTGTAACACCAGCTTCTTTTGCTAATAAAACTACCTCTTTTGCACATCCATCCAAAGTATCTAAACTAATAAAGTAACCACCTGAAGGTTGAAGCCATTTGGCAATCTCTTTTCCACCCAAAAACTTTTCAAATAACTCAATCGTTTTATCAAATTTTGGACGAATAATTTCCGCATGCTTTTTCATGTGCTCTTGTAACGAACCTTCTTCCTCAAAAAATCTTACATGACGAAGCTGGTTGATTTTATCCGATCCAATGGTTTGAATGCCTAATTGATTTTTAGTTCGGGTTGCATTTTCTGGGCTTGCTGCCATTGCTGCAACTCCTGCACCAGGAAACGTCACTTTAGAGGTTGAAGCAAATATAAAAACACGGTTTTCGTTACCGGCATTTTCGCATGCATCATAAATATTGACTAGCTCATCATGTTGCTCCGTTAAATGATGAATCGCATACGCATTATCCCAAAAAATACGAAAATCCTTTGCACTTGTTTCCATCTCAGCTAAACGCCTTACTACTTCGGCTGAGTAAGTGTTGCCAATTGGATTACTATATTTAGGTACGCACCAAATACCTTTAATTGTTGGGTCTTCTTTCACTAAATTTTCAATCGTATCCATATCTGGACCGTCTTCAAAAATATCCACTGTAATCATTTCAATACCAAATAATTCACAGATAGCAAAATGGCGATCATAACCAGGACTTGGACAAATGAACTTAATTTTTTCATATTGACTCCATGGCTTAGGACTATTCACAACACCAAAAAGCATCGCTCTGGCAATCGTGTCGTGCATCATCGTCAGACTAGAATTTCCTCCGACAATTACTTCTGCAGGTTTTACCCCTAAAATCGGAGCAAATAATTCTTTCGCTTCTGCTAACCCGTCTAATACGCCATAATTTCGAATATCAACACCTGAGTTCGTTTTGTAAACGTCATCAGATGTAACAAGATCTAACATCTTTTTAGTTAAATCTAGTTGTTCAGGACAAGGTTTTCCTCTAGACATATCGAGTGCTAGTCCCTTTTCTTTAAATTGATCATATTTCTTTTCAAGTTGTTGTAATTGTTCTTCTAGTTCTTGTTGACTGAGGTCACTTAATACCGTCAATTCCATCTTCTCCTTCTCAAATACCTTGAAATGAGTCTCTCGTTACTTATTCTAAAATAAATTGATGAAAGATGCTAGGATGAACATGTATTATTTTTATATTGATTAGAATAATGGTGTCTGAAGAGTATGCTCTCCTGCCTTTTGCTTCGCTTGTAGTATACCTTATGTGTAATGGTACGAGTTGGTCATTGCGGTTTATGATTTTCACGTCCAATTTTAATTTCACGGGCTGTATAATGCCGACAAATAAGAAAAACCTATGGCATCCAGTTTCAATGTCACAGGTTTTGGTTAAAAGTATCAAATCAAATTTAATTAACTTTAGAGACAGTTACACGTCTATACAATTAAGAATTACTTGTTCGTTTTCATTTAAGTAATACTGTCTTCTAATTCCTCTACTAGTTCTTTTAATGTTGCTTTGATATTAAACACATAAACGGAATCCGATTGATTGAGATACCATTGCAACCGTTCAAGCTCCAAATCTATTTCTGCTTCGACTACTTGCCGCTCGCGTTTTATTTTTTTCTTTAATGCATGTTTGGCTACGTCTTTTGTAGTCTTTTTTAAGGCTTTTTCTACTGTTGTGCTTTTGACATCTACATCAATTAATTCCATCGAACCTGTTCGTTTAATAAAAGTTAATTTATTATTAACTTCTTTATTATAAATATTTAAAATCATTTTACCTTCATTAAAACCCCAAAAAATACGATAGTTATCACTCATTACTTCATATACCATTTGGTTTAGCTGTTCTTTTGACATGTGTACCGAGAAATCATTGTAGTTCGTTTCCATCGTTTACACATCCTTTTTTATCTTAGTAATATCTTTTATTATAATGTAAGCCCTTACATATTGCTATGAATTTTTCTTAATTTTCATTCTAATTATAAGGATTTCACGAAAAAATTTATCGGTACAATCTGACAAAGTTAACGCAAAAAAAGTCGTATATCCTTATAAAAGGCTACACGACTTTTGTATGAAGGTGGACTTAGGGGCGATAGGTTATGCCTTGAAGTTAGCTAGTCATCCATCTTGCGATACGACCTTAACAGGACAATGATCCCTTTTTGGTCGTACGGACTCCTCATGGTGATGGAGTTGTAAACGGGCCCACTGTTTAAATAGTCGCCACTACTTTCATCTTTGTTGGTGGCGAAGTGAACCGGGCTTCGCCATGTGCGTTTTGTATCAAAGTTATCTAAAGCTGATGTGCGAAGCGTTACTTACCACTACCAAAATCATGCTCCTCTGTGTATGTGCTACTCTTAAGTATAAGTATCGCTCTTGAACAATAACTAAAATGAATTGAATGAATGGCAATCAATTAAAAGGTTCAAACCACACTTTTATATTTGTTTGTGATGAGTTGTTAGCAGCACCATTTAAGTTTTGTATAAATGTTAGGCACTCATGGCGCTGCTGGCCGTTTCGTTATCTTTTTTTATTTTTTGCATCGAGTAATCTCTTCATTCTATCTTCTATTGGCTTTTCTTCTGCTTGTTTCGTTTTATTTTTAGGTTGTTTAGTTTTCTCTACATCTTCTTGTTGCTTATTTGTCGTCGTTTTCTGTTCTTTATCGTTTATGGATGTGCCGGTTTTCTTTGTTGAATGTTCACGCTTTTGTTTGATTTTATTTTGAAGTGCCGTCAGATTTTCATTGGTGCTCTCTTTAAGATTTTTTGATAGTGTCATTTTTTTATTCCAACTCAGTAGACCAAATCGACGGATTACAATTTCTATAAAAAATAATAATAAAGCAAGTAAAACAAGCCAATGATTAATCGTCTGTCTTTCTACCTTTGGATAAACGAGTTCTCTAAATACCTCATTAGCAGATTCGATATGCTCTCCATTGGTAGAAGAACTTAATTGTTGCAGCCACTCTTGATTGGCTTCTTGTGGTTTGTATTCATCTGAATAAGGAACCGAAATACTCGTTTGATAAAGGGGAGTCTCATCCCGTTGATCGATAAGTTGTAAATAATGGACACCGACATAACCTTCAAACGTTAATTCATATTGATTTGGACTTATCCTTCTAAATTGGTGCCGAACATCTTCCCCGACATCGTTAACTAATTCAGCCCCTAATAAATAGGAGGCGTCATCTTCAGACTGAATCGTTACGGTTGTTTGCGAGCCATGATGGTTCGTATGAATAAAAAAGCTCTCATCATTGGTTGATGGTAGGACCCATGTAACTAGTTGATTTAAAAAGGTTGACCACTCAGACCAAGCAGACCAACTACCAGACCACTTTCCTTCAATATCAGATGTCCAAGCTATCGTCCGACCTAACCCATACTGCCATCGGGCAAGAATTGGATCTTCTTTTTCACTTTCTAAAATAACCTCTGCCCTTTGTTTTGGTGTTGTTGCAATATAGGCATTCATTTCTGCTATTCCATTTTCCCACAAAGGGGTCCATTCAGAATCGCGAACAAGTTGAGGATAGAATGGCTCATCTTCAATATAAGTCCTTGTCATCATAATTGTCTCACGGGAAAGGATACTAGGTATTGTACTTTCATCAAAAACAGAATAATAACGTCCATTTCCATATTTAGCTAACTCTTCTAGTAAGCCATGGTTCGCATCAGAACCAACTGCAATTGTTGATAAAGTAACCCCATTTTCTAAACCACTTTCGATCAAACTTTGGTAGTCTCCACCTCCATAAGAATCACCGTCTGTTAATAAAATCATATGTTTCCTTTGTAATGACTCATTCACCAACTGAGGATATGAAAAATCTAAAGCACGGTATATTTCTGTTCCACCATCAGCTTGAATGGAAGTAATTTGTTCAACAACATCATCAATATTATTTACGGGACCTGTCTCGACCACTTGCCATGGCTCACTATCAAAGGCAACAACTCCAACAGTATCATCTGTTCGTAGTAGTTCTACAGAACGGGCAGCTGCTTCCTTCGCTAGTTCCATCCGATAACCAATCATCGACCCAGATTTATCAATCACAAACATAATTCCGAGTGAAGGTAATTCTTCTTCCCCTTTTAGCTCCATTTCAACTGGTAGAATTTCTTCGATAGGTGTTTTAAAATAACCACCTAACCCGAAACTTTCTTCCCCTCCAGTCATCATAAAGCCTACACCAAATTGTCGAACTGCTGTTTCAATCAAATCCATCTTTGCTTCAGATACGGCAACACCCGAAACATTGGCAAAAACGATTGCTTGATAATTTAATAGATAATTTAAGTTATTAGGTATTTGATCAGGGCTAATACGTTCAAATCCAAAATTAGTAGCTGAAAGGGCCGTGGCTAATTGTTGTCCAGCGTTCTCTTTTCCTTCTACCAGTAATATTTTTGGTTCTCCGATTACTTGAAATGTCGCTGTGAGCTGGTTATTTTCAGGGATTTGATCAAGCTCAGCATTTATTTCTACATCGACGACTTGTAGACCCGGCTCAGTTGCCTCGTATTGATATTGATAAGTACGCAACCCTTCAATCACTTGTATATTCTCTTCAATCACAACCTCTCGATTCACACGAATCCGTATAAGTGCTTCGGTAGTTTGTGTGCTTTCTAATTGAAAAGAAATAGTAGCTTGTTCTCCCAAATATACGTGCTCACTAACTTGTAGTTCGCTCATCGCAATATCTTGTTGCATATCCTTTTCGACTAAAACCGTATCAATCGTTACACCTTGCTGCTCGGCCAGTCTTGATATAAGCTGGGCATCACCTTTCGTCTCCAAGCCATCACTCATTAAAACAATTCGACCATTTCCTTCTGGTAATAAACTGAGTGCCAGCTGTAAACCAGACTCCATATGTGTATGGCTACCCGCTTGACGTTCATTCAGAGTAAATGTATTCTGTTCACCTAAAAGTCTTTCGACATGAGCTTCTTCTCCAAATGAAACGACTGCAAACGCATCTTCATCCTTTTTAGTTTGGACCGCATCATAAATAAATTGCTCGGTTTCATTTTCTTTTCCTTTTAACGAATCTGAACGATCGACAACAAAAACAGTTTGGACAGCCTTTGAAGTAAGAACAAGGGTAGGATCAGCTAGCGCGAAGATGAGTAAAGCCAAGACGATCGAGCGAATACTGACAATCCAGCGTAACTCTTTTTTATTTTGTTTATTTTTCATCGTTCTTACAAAGAAAAATACAGATAAGAAAGCGAGAACCAGAAATAGGAACATCCATGGATGATTAAATTCGATATTCACGACGATACACCTCCCATTCAACAAACAGTATGATGAAAGCTAGGAGCACAAACCAAAATAATAAGTCATTTTGAAACGATTGCTCTTTTGCTTGTTCAGACAACGTTTCACCGCCCTCAAATGAAGGAAATGCCTGAACGGTTCTTTCATCTGTTGGTAATGTCACATACAAAGGTAAACGAATGGTATCGTCTTGTTCATGGACGAGCTCATAATAACCCGGTTCTTTTGGGGCCTGGAATTCTCGCTGATCAGACGAAAGCGTCGTTACAACCTTACCAGATTCATGAATGAGGTCATATTGGCCAACGTCTGGATAACGAATTTCCCTGTGCTCAGAAGGTTCAAAATAACCTAGCATCGCTTCATTATTTGCGAGTTCTTCTATCGCTTGGTAAAAGAAGATCGGGAAACCATAGTGAAGCGGCCAGTCTGAGTCATGAATGTCAAAATTTATGGAAATAAACGGTACTTGTCCCAACTGTCCTTTTTCAATAAGTGGAATTTCATCACTTTTAACTAACACTTCTGTATCCAACTCGTTTTCTATCTGTCTAGCCTCTGATATATAGACTTCACTGATATTTTGAAAATTAAATAAAGTTGATTCAAATGATTGTTCTGGTTTTAGTGATAAAACTTCTTTTTTAGAATATTGAAGTGGGCCGGCTTGATGGGTAGCAATGAATATAATAGGCCTATTAATCTCTTCAAGTAAGATATCGGAATCTGTGACAATCACGGCATTTGGGTCAGGATCAAGTATATCTGTCCATTTATCGGCTGATACTACATCAGCATGGAGAATATTTAAAGTTTGTAAAACAAAAGGACTCAAGTCACCAATCGCATAAATAGTCGGTTCAGCTGAAGGATAACGAAAACTAATAAATGTATTGTCTAACGAAAATTGATCTTCACGAAGTAATGATAATTCATACTTCTCTCCACTAGGCACGCTCTCTAACTCGAGATAACTAGCTCCCGGTTCAACGGTATACATTTGTTCATCTAATAATTCTCCATCAACTCTTAATTGAATGGGCACCTCAAAAGACTTGTTGTTTTCGTTATATACTTCTATATAAGCCTTTTCTTCTGAATCCATTAAAACGAAGTTCACTAAACCAATATTGTCGACCTCTTCCTCACCAAAATTAGACACATAATAAGGATATGTTCGCTCATCTTCAGCCTCGATCGTAAATCGATCAGAGTAAATATGTACAGATATATCTTGTTCTTTGGCCACTGCCTCAACAAATGAAAAAGCATAATCAAAGTTAGCCGTTTCATAGTTCGGTGTTAGTTCTTCTACACTCTGCCTCATCATTCGGCTATTTTCACCTTGTAAGACAATAGGCTCTGCGGTATTCCCGACTAATAAGACGCTCACAAATTGGTCTTTATGAACCTGTTCCAAAAGATTCATCACTTCATCTTTTGCTTCATCGAACCTAGTATTTCCTTGCTCGGTATAAGCTAACATGGAGGCAGAACCATCCAGCAAGATAAAGATATGTTCTCCTTCAATGTGCTCTGTATTTTCGAAATACGGTCTCGAAAGTCCAATTACAAGTAAGAGGATTATAAGAAATTGCAAATAAAATAACAGGTGTCGCTGCAATCGATGCCACCATTTTGTTGCTTGCCATTCATTTAATGCTTCTCGCCAAAACAAATCAGAAGAAACGATGTGATCTTCATATTGCTTTTTAAACATATATATAGCTATTAAACCAACAAGGAAAATACTAGTTGTCAAAAACCATGGTGCGATAACTCCCATCTCCCTCACCCCCTTTACTTTATCTATCTCTAAATGCTAGCGATGTTTACATAATAATTTGTTCCTGCTTTAATTGAACAAAAAGGCTCTCCAATGGTGCATCGACATCCATTTGAACAATTGAAATTCCTCGCTTTTGACAAAAATAACGTAACCTCTCTATATGCTCATTTAATCGGTCTACATAACTATTTATTGTCTTTTTTTGAATCGTTACGTTCACATGGGAATCTGTTTCACTATCAATGACTTTCTTATCACCACGAATCGTTGGCTCTATTTCATCCTTTGTCATCACTTGTAAAATGATAAGTCGGTCCTTTGATTGAAACTGTTGAATCGATTCAATGATATCATCCGTTTCCTCAAATGTGTCTGTAAGGAAAACATGCAAAGAAGCACGATGTTGTTTGACTTTTATAAGGTTCTTAAAAAAAGCTTCATGATTAAAATCCATTAAAGTATGTAAGTAATGATTTAATACAGGGTAATACCCAGCTCCCTTCTTTTGTAAGAATGGACTGGTTTTCGCTTGAATGGGCAAGACACTCATTCGGTCACCGTTCGCAAAACCAATTAATGCTAGAAAACTCGTCACTTGTTGTACTTTTAGCCATTTCAAAGGATCTAAACGCATGGATTTTGAACAATCTATATAAATAGCAACCTGCATTTCTTTTTCATCTAAAAATCTTTTAATATAGTGCTTGTTCGTTCTCGCATAGACATTCCAATCAATTTGTCTTAAATCATCACCATAATGATACGAACGATAATCAGAGAAATCTAAGGAGCGACCGAATCCTGTCGCACGCCGATTTCCTTGCTGTCCTGATACTAATCTAGTTCGTGTCACAAATTGTGTTTTTTTTAGCCTTGCTTCAAGTTGAGGAGTGAGAAAGCTGTTCATATAGAACGACTCACTTCGCTGTTCTCTCCCAGTATTTGTGCCAAAATCGTATCGGACGAAAATCCTTGTGCCTCTCCTTCAAATGTTAAAAAGAGACGATGCCTCAATACAGGGATAAAAACTTCTTTAATGTCACCAATCGAAACATGTAATCGACCTTCTGTTAATGCTCTTGCTTTAGCGAGCCTTATTAAGCTTTGTAAGCCACGAGGTCCAGCACCATAGCGAACAAATCGCTTTACCTGCTCAGAAGCAGCCGCAGAGGTTGGTTGCGTTTTTTCTATTAACTCAATCGCATAATCTAGTACTTCATCAGATAGGAGAATCTGCTGGACAAGCTGTTGTAGATTTTGTAACGTTTCTTGATCAAGCACTTCCTGTAATGTAACTTC
Source organism: Alkalihalobacillus pseudalcaliphilus (assembly GCF_028610675.1). Classification (NCBI taxonomy): domain Bacteria; kingdom Bacillati; phylum Bacillota; class Bacilli; order Caryophanales; family Bacillaceae; genus Alkalihalobacillus; species Alkalihalobacillus pseudalcaliphilus. The sequence continues at coordinate 421,799 of NZ_JAQQWS010000001.1, read as the reverse complement.
TGTTTGGTTAACCGTTCGTTCAATAATCGTTTTAAGCTCTTCTTTTGTCGGATATTCCATCGTCACTTTACATAAAAATCGGTCCGTTTGTGCTTCTGGTAACGGATACGTTCCTTCTAGCTCAACAGGATTTTGAGTTGCTAATACAAAAAATGGCTTGGGAAGACTTTTTGTTTCTCCCATAACCGTAACCGTCTTTTCTGCCATTGCTTCTAGAAGAGCACTTTGGGTTTTGGGTGTAGCACGATTAATTTCATCAGCTAATACGATTTGTGAAAAAATAGGGCCTTCATGAAACTGGAAGCGTTGTTCTTTGTCATGTTGATTAATCATCATCGTGCCCGTAATATCTGAAGGCATTAAGTCTGGTGTGAATTGAATCCTTGAAAATGTTAAGGATAGGACATCAGCGAATGTACGAATGAGCATCGTTTTACCAACACCTGGTAGACCTTCTAATAATACATGTCCCCCTGCTAACATCGACCAAAATACTTGTTTTTTTGCTTGTTCTTGTCCAACAATAAAAGATGAAACCTCACGATATACATCGTTGACTTTTTTATTGGCTTCTTCATAATGTTGCATTGAAATATCCATCGAAATGCCTCCTGTTTTGTATGAAAGTGGACTAAGGGCGATGTGCTCTTCTTCGAAAATCGCTACGGGAATAGGGGGCACGCTTTCCGCAGGCGGGCGCTGAGCTAACTTGCTAACGCAAGTGGATCTCAGCCTGCCCTTTCCTCCTGCAAGAGTCGGCCTCCCCATTCCCTCCGCTTAGGTTAGTGCAGCCTTATTGGTTGGCGAGTTTCTCATACAAAATATAAATGTATTAAATGAAAAAACACCAGGTAAAGAAGTAAAAATGCAATTAAACAAAATTCTATCAGCCAAAGAGCAAAAGCCTACTTTGAATTTTGTCGGTGGCGAAGGGAATAGGGCTTCGCCATGTGCATTTTGTATGAAAGTTACTGCGAACACGGACCGTTGCTCGTTGTTACTCTTAGACAATCGAGTGGCACTGAGCTGATCGTCTACGCCACTGGATCTCAAGCTTTCGCCACTACGTCCCACGCGAGTCTCCGTATAACAGGCCGCTAGGTTACTTTAAATTCTTATGTTCAAAAACAGTCTTACATCATTTATTAAAATGAACCAGCACAAAGAGGAAAGTTAATGTTTTTTACTGCCCCTAATGGCCCGATTGGCTCAACTAGAAGCTGGTTTGACTATTTACTTCCAGCTTAAGTTTCACCTGACCCCGCCATAATGGGCAGTAGGCTTTTTTTAATGCCTTTATTTTACTGCCCCTAATGGCCCGATTGGCTCAACTAGAAGCTGGTTTGACTATTTACTTCCAGCTTAAGTTTCACCTG